>JAHDLC010000050.1 GCA_018436595.1 Synergistaceae bacterium
AAATGAAAAGCCGGCTCCTTGTACGCCGCGCTGCAGCAATGCAGCCCATGGCGTCGGGTTCTGCCGGTCAGTCGGAATGATACCTGATAAAGTAGCATAAGCACGGTATATTTTCAACACCGCCGCGTGTGCCTTCTCTTCTCCGCTCACGGCGCCTGTTTCGGAAAGAGTTTTTCCGCCTCCCCCGAAGAAAAAAACCCGGAAGAAATAATCTTCCGGGTTTTTCCGTCAGTTTCCGTTGCGCCTGAGCACTTCCTGCCACGTGACAAAGGAGTGGTAATATTCCATATCTCCATCGTCGAGGCCTCTTGTGATTTCAGTTATGTGGGTCTGCTTGGCCCCTATCTGTTCAAGGACATAATCGACTGCCACCTGGGGTTTGCTTTCTTCGCCGCACGTGTAAATATCCAGGGCCATATACCCCACTTCGGGCCAGGTATGGATTGAGAGATGAGATTCGCTGATCACCACGACGCCGCTCACGCCATCGGGGGGGAAACGGTGAAATGAAACCGACCAGACTTGCGTATTCGCCCTTTTCGCCGCTTCCACGAGAATCTCCTGCAGCCTGTCAACCTGAGAAATGACAGGGCCGCACCCTGAAGCTTCCACTATGAAATGAAACCCTTTTGGTGACATTTTTTTCCTCCTCTTCCAGGCAGATATTTTCCCAAGGGAAGAAAAAAGGCCGCCCGATAATCTCACCGGCCGGCCCGATCATCATAACAATGACGGGAATTCCGCCATTCAATATTCTTCCGCTTCCGCCCGTTTTTTCAAATTGCTCCGGAGATATAGGCCGGAACTGAGCTCTCCAAGGCAGTCCATTTCAAATTCCGGAGGAATTATATCATAAATGGACCAGGAGGAAAGGTTCCGGCTTTCCCCCAATACAGCCCTGGCATGGCAAAAGCATCATTGAACCTGTCTGAACGGTCTTTCTTTCTCATTGAGAAAATCTATATTCTACATGTTTCTTTGTCCTTGGTGGAGCTAAGGGGATTCGAACCCCTGACCTCTTGAATGCCATTCAAGCGCTCTCCCAGCTGAGCTATAGCCCCTTACGCGCAACGGGAGTATTATAAGGAGCCCAACCGATTCTGTCAACCCGATTGGAAGAAAAAAATCAGCCTGCCAGTGACTGCCCTTTTTTCTCTATCCCCTCAAGCAGAAGGATATAGGCTTTTTCAAAGGCATCCAGCCCATCTTTGAGCAGCTTCCCCGTCACCTCGTCGAGGGAGATGCCGAGGACTTCAAGCTCATCGAGCCTGCGTTTCATTCCTTCCCTGTCCGAATCTGCCGTCAGGCTGACCGATCCCGCTGCAAGAAATGCCTCGAGAGTGGCTGGAGGGATCGTGTTGACCGTATGGGGGCCGATGAGGGAATCCACGTAGAGGGTCGGGGAGTAGTCCGGATTCTTTGTGCCCGTGCTTGCCCAGAGAGGCCTTTGAACCTGGGCTCCCTTTTCCGCAAGGACGGTCCAGCGGGGGCCGGAAAAGAGGGACTCAAAGTCCATGTAGGCTGCCCGTGCATTGTCCACGGCGATTTTGCCGGCGAGGGCCGCCCCGCTGTTTCCTGATGGGAGGAGCTTGTCCACCGCTGTGTCGACACGGCTGACGAAAAGAGAAGCCACGGAGGCAATTCCGGAAATCGGATTTCCATCGGACACCCGGTCTTCAAGGCCGGATATGAACGCCTCCGCCACTTGCCTGTACTGCTCTCCCGAAAAAATAAGCGTAGCGTTCACGTTGATGCCCAGGGCGATACACCGGCGAATTGCCTTCATGCCCTCAGGAGTCGCCGGAATCTTGATCATGACGTTTTTCTTCCCCGTAAGCCGGGCAAGGGTCTCCGCCTCCGATACGGTTCCTTCCGCATCGTGGGCTAGAAGAGGGCTGACTTCAAGACTCACGAAACCATCCCTGCCGCCGCTCCGGCTATAGATCGGGAAGAACCGTTCTGCCGCCTCACGGACATCGGCAACGGTCAGTGACGTATAAATTTCTTCCCTTTTCTTTCCCTGCCGGACCATGGACAGAATGTCCCCATCGTAATCGGAAGTCTTCCCGATGGCATTCTCGAAAATGGAGGGATTTGTCGTCACTCCACGAACACCATCTTCAATCATTTTGTCCAGCTTGCCGGACCGGAGAAGGTCTCTGCTGAGGAAGTCGCACCAAATGCTCTGCCCGAGAGCAAGCGCCCTGTAAATGGTATTATCCTGTGTCATCTTGAAAAAGTCCTCTCCTCTTCAGATGTGAACCTGAATCACTTCGCGGATGCCGCCGCCCTTGGAAGGGAATATATTAACGGGATCCGGTGCCCGTTGAAACAGGAAGTTCCGGTCTGTATTCCGCGGCAGCAGCACGAAGGTCTGCTTCCGTGGCTTCGGGAAAAAATGCCCTCCATCCCCTGTCCTTCAGAGGAAACAAAACACCGGTCCCTTTTGCCGCAGGCATGAGGATCATTTCTTCCATTTCGCTCCAGGGGAGAATGTCAGTCCTTCCCTTACCCCAGAAGAGGGTTTGCCTGACAAACCCCTTCTCGGAAAGGGTAACTTTTTTGTCGTATCCGGCCACGTAAACGCAGGCGGAACCTACCAGGAGGTAAGGAACAAAGTCCGACAGCCCGCCGCCCCCCGTGAGGAGGCGGCGAAGGCCGTCGGAAAGAAGGAAGAAACCGGTCAGCAGACCTACACCCCTCATCCACCGCGGAAAAGGAAGTCCGCTTCCGGAAAAGACCCTCATTTCGCTCAATCTGCGGTGACCTCTCCGGTCTCGTGCTTATCAACCCAGGGGATTCCGATTCCCAGCCTGGTCATGAGAAGAGCCACGAGAGGGTTGATATAGTTGAGGAAGGCATAGGGAAGGTATGACAGGGTCGGTACGCCAAGAACGCCGCTGTTGTACGCTCCGCATGTATTCCAGGGGACGAGGACGGATGTGAGCGTTCCGGAATCCTCAAGGGATCGGGAAAGAAGTTTCGGATCCAGCCCCTTGCCGTCTTTTCGGAAATCTTCAAAGGCAGGCCGGAACATCCTCCCAGGCATGACCAGGGCAAGATACTGGTCCCCGAGGAACATGTTGGTGAAAACGCAGGAGGAAATAACCGCCCCCACAAGACCGAACACGGACTTCACCTTCGCCATGAGCCTTTCAAGGAGCACCTCGAGGAAGCCGCAGGTCTCCATGATGCCGCCCAGCACAAGGGCTACCAGGATGAGGGCCACCGTTTCGAGCATACCCGTCAGGCCGCCCCTGGCAAGAAGGTCGTTCAGCATGGAGGCCACTTCCTTTACGGTCTCGAAGTTCTCCGGCTGGAAAACGACCGCCCCCTTGAGGAGTTCATTCACCGCTCCTATGTCGGCGGATTCGGCAACCTGGCTGATAAGGCCCGGGGTATAGCCGGAATGAAGAGCTCCCAGCACATCGCCCAGTCCTACTCCCTGAAAGAGGGACATGCCTGCGGCAAGCAGCATTCCTGCGGTTATCCCCGGCAGGGCGGGGACTTTCAGCGCCGCAAGAAGAAGAACGAGAAGGGGCGGCAGGAATCCGATCTTGGAAATGGCAAATTCTGACGACATCATCTGCTGGATGACCGATATGCGGGAACTATCGAGCTCGGCTCCGCTGTAGCTTCCGCCCATATACACGGCTATTCCGGCCACTATCAGTAGCGTGGGGCCGGTTGTCCACAGCATGGCCCTGATGTGGCTGAAAAGGTCGCTTCCGGCCACTGCGGGGGCAAGATTCGTGGTATCAGACAGGGGTGACATCTTGTCGCCGAAATAGGCCCCGGAGATGACGAATCCTGCGGTTACAGGGGCAGGGACGCCGAGCCCCGCACCTATTCCCATGAGGGCGATGCCCACGGTGCCGCTTGTGCTCCATGAGCTGCCCGTGGAAAGGGACACGATCGAGCAGATGAGAAGCGACGCCAGGAGGAAATACTGGGGAGAAAGGAGGTTCAGGCCGTAATAGATGAGGGTGGGAACGACTCCGCTCTGGATCCAGGCCCCGATGAGGCCTCCGATGGTCATGAGGATCAGGACGGCCTGGAGGGCAACGGTAATGCCGTTGATCATGCCTTCTTCAACATCGCGCCACTTTTTGCCGATAAAAAACACTCCGACAATGGCGGTGAAGACTGCCGCTATGAAAAGAGGCACATGAGCCGACAGAGCCAGTCCGAAAGTGGCGCCTGACTCGAAATGGATGTCCAGAACTCCGTAGCTGATGATAAGGGCATCGACAACAAGAACAAAGAGGGCTTCGCCGAAGCTGGGTTTTCTTCCCCTTTCAAGCTCCATGTATATCCATCCTTTCTGTTTCCGCGATTTTTCCGCCTTCGTTTCAGGGCGTTTTCTCATTATAAAGAGAGAAATTTCATCTGTCCATAAATTACACTGTTCATGGAGAAAGAAAAAAGGGTGCAGCATAAGCCGCACCCCGGAAACAGCCTGGAATCAGTGCAAGGGGGTATTCCCGAGAGCAGCTGGTCTCAAGATCACGGGGAACCGTTTCCGGAGAGAAGCGGCCTCTCCCGAGAGGACTGTCTTTTGAAGGTCAGAGGCTACCAGTTTTTTTGCTTCAGCAAAGGAGAGAGAACGGCCCTCACTTCGTTCCATCACCTCGAAAATGTAGAATCCGGCGCCTGCTTCCACGGGCCCGAGGACAGTATTGAGCGGGGCGGAGAATACGAGCCTGTCAAGACTTTCAGGGAGGGTCCCTTCTTCTACCCACCCCGTTTCGCTTCCCGACGCGGATGAGGCTGAATCCTCACTGAGGCGCCCGGCGACGGAATAGAAATCTTCCCCGGAAAGAAGGGCAAGAAGGGCCGATCTTCCTTTTTCTCCGGAGGTGACAAAAATATGCCTGATCCTGGCGCTTCCTTTGCGGACATATTTTTGCCGGTTCTTTTCATACGCAGCTTTCAGTTCATTGTCACCGAAGGTCAGCCGGGGTTCGAGCGAGGCGATATAGGCATTTGCCAGGAGGTTGACCTGGTTCCAGCGCAACTGGGCGGCTATTTTCGGGTCAATGTGGAGTCCCTTGAGAACAGCCCCCCTGGAAAAGAGAAGAGCTGTGGATACTCTCTCGAGGAAGTCCGCTCGTTCCTCTTCGGTCATTTCTTTTAATCGGAGCGCCGCAAGGGCATCGTTTCCACCAAGTTCCAGGCTGAGCAGATATAAAATCTCATCCCCGGAAACCTTGTCATCTCCCACTGTAAGGACGGCCTCTTCAGAACCTGCCGCGGGAAGGGCCGCCAGGAGAGAGAGAACAACAAGAAGCCAGAAGACGGATCGGCATTTCATGGCAGAACCTCCATTTCAGTAGATGTCCCTGGGGGAATGGGCGGAGGGGCGGCCGGGGTAGGGCACCGGTATATATTGAACCGAAGGCCGTGCGGAGGTGGATTGAGGATACAGGCTCATCAGGTTGCAGAAGGAATCCTGATCGTTCGGCACCACAGGCAGACCGAGATCAGCCGCTTCGTCCACGGTGATCGGGTAATCATGGGTCCACCGGCCCTCGGTGAGGATCTTCGCCAGTTCCATTCCCTTTTTCTCGCCGAGGCGCTCGGATATCAGTTCATACACAAGGTCCCGCGTCTGCCGGAGGGCTTTCCCGCTCACGTCAGCGAGAATCAGGGTCTCGTCGTCCACGTCGTTTACTGCCTTGCTTTCCACCGCTTTCAGGATGGAGGCTGCCGGATACTTGCCGATCTGCGGATCCACCGGTCCAAGAACAGCGTGCCTGTCCATCAGAATCTCGTCCGCCGCGAGGGCGATGAGGGTGCCCCCCGACATGGCATAATGGGGTACGACCACCGTCACTTTCGACGGATGCCGCTTCAGAGCCCTGGCAATCTGTTCAGCCGCCAGGAGGAGACCGCCGGGGGTGTGGATGATGAGGTCGATGGGCGTATCGTCGGAGGTAAGCCGTATCGCCCTCAGCACTTCCTCGGAGTCCTCTATGTTGATGAAATTCCTGGAAAACATGCCGAGGAATCCCATGGTTTCCTGGCGATGGATCAGGGTGATGATCCGTGTTCCCCGCCTCTTTTCACAGTTCCTGATGGCGGTCACCCTGCGCCACTGGATCAGCTGCTGCTTCATCTGGGGAAACACGATGAAAAAAAGGAGAAACAACATCCAGAGTGATGAACCGTCCATGGGATGCCTCCTTCCGCCCGAAGGGGAAAAGTGGGGTTCCTATTTTGAAACCGTTTCGGCCAGGTCGTTTTTCTGTCCCGCGACAGAGCGAAATCTCACTTCATCTCCATCAAGAAACGCTTCGATGCTCTTTTCCCGTGTGCTTCCCTTTCCGAGGAGGAAGTCAGCCAGCCTATCCTCGATATGGGTCTGGATTGTCCTCCGGAGAGGCCGGGCCCCGAACTTCGGCTGATATCCCTTGTCAAGGAGAAAAGACCGCACATCGTCGCCAACCGACAGGACGATGTCCCTGGAGGCAAGCCTGGAGACAACTTCTTCAAGCATGATGCTTACGATGGATATCATGTTCTCCCTGTTCAGCGGCCGGAAGACGATCATTTCATCGAGACGGTTGATGAACTCGGGCCGAAATGTCCTGTTCACCTCATCCATTATCGCGGCCTTGAGCCTGCTCCAGTCGAAGGGGTCTTTCTCGTCTCCCCCGGAAAACCCGAGAGTCGACCCCCTGGCCGCCTCCCTGGCCCCGACGTTGCTGGTCATGAGGATGACCGTGTTCCGGAAATCCACAGTTCTCCCCTGACCGTCCGTCAGCCGTCCGTCTTCCAGAATCTGGAGCAGTATGTTGAATATGTCGGGATGGGCCTTTTCGATTTCGTCGAAAAGCACCACCGAGTAGGGTCTCCGCCGGACCGCTTCCGTGAGCTTGCCTCCCTCTTCGTAGCCAACGTATCCCGGGGGGGCGCCGATGAGTTTGGAAACTTCGTGTTTTTCCATGAATTCGCTCATGTCAAGACGGATCATGGTATCCTGCGAACCGAAGAGAAACTCGGCCAGCCGCCTGGCAAGTTCCGTCTTGCCCACTCCGGTGGGCCCCAGGAGAAGGAAGCTGCCGATGGGCCGCCTGGGGTCTTTGAGGCCGCTCCTGGCACGCCGTATGGCCCTGGCGACGGAAACCACAGCTTCATTCTGGCCGATGAGCCGCTTCTCAATCTCCTCTTCCATTCGGAGGAGCCGCTCCGATTCCTCTCCCGTAAGCTGGAAAACCGGTATTCCGGTCCACTCGGCCACCACGTCGGCAATATCCTCACCCGTTACCACAGGCTGGTAGGAGTTTCTCCGGGACCGCCACTTCCGCCGCTCTTCCTCAAGATCCTCCGAAAGCTTCCTTTCATCATCCCTGAGCCGGGCAGCCTTTTCAAACTCCTGGGAATCAACGGCAGCTTCCTTTTCCCTCCTGATCTCCTCGAGTTTCTTCTCCATCTCTTTCAGGGATTCAGGGGTCTCCATGGCATTGATCCTTGCCCTGGCGGCCGCCTCGTCGATGAGATCTATCCCCTTGTCCGGAAGATGACGGTCGGTGATGTACCGGGCGGAAAGCCGTGCGGCAGCCTCAAGGGCATCGTCCTGTATCTTCGCCCTGTGATGGGATTCATACCGGTCACGAAGGCCTTCAAGGATAAGAATGGAGTCGTCAACGCTCGGTTCCTGGACATGAACGGGCTGAAAACGTCGCTCAAGGGCGGCGTCCTTTTCGATATGCTTCCGGTATTCGTCCAGCGTAGTGGCCCCGATGACCTGAAACTCTCCCCGGGAAAGACTTGGCTTGAGAATGTTGGCGGCATCAACGGCCCCTTCTGCCCCTCCCGCTCCGACAATGGTGTGGATCTCGTCGATGAAGAGGATGACGTCCCTGGCCTCGGACAGTTCCTTCACCAGTTTTCTCATGCGCTCCTCGAACTCTCCGCGGTACTTGGTTCCTGCCACAAGGTTCCCCATGTTGAGCTGCATGACCTTTTTGTCTTTGAGAATCTCCGGTATGTCCCCGTCGGAAATTTTCTGGGCAAGCCCTTCCACGATGGCCGTCTTGCCCACTCCCGGGTCACCGATCAGCACCGGGTTGTTTTTCGTCCTTCTCGATAGGATCTGGATTATCCTCCGGATCTCCTTGACTCTTCCGATCACGGGATCGAGTTCGCCGTTCCTGCTCTTTTCGCTCAGGTCGAGAGCAAGCTGATCCAGGGTCGGCGTCTTCGTCCGGCCCTTTTTGCGGCCTGTCTCCGCCGGCGGCTCCGTTCCCCGGTCTCCGTCACTGTCGGCTCCGCCGAGAAACCGCTGGACTTCCCTGACAACCTGGGCGTGGTCGACGCCTACGGACTGGAGCATCTGGGCCGCCATGCCCTCCCCTTCAGCGAGGATACCCAGAAGGATATGCTCCGTTCCGACATAATTGACTCCCATGTTCCGGGCTTCCCGGATGGAAAGATCCAGCACCCGTTTCGCTCTCGGGCTGAGGGGAAGATCCACCGGCTTGAGGATGGGATGGGATTTGCCGACCGACTCCTCGATACGGAGTCTCATCTCGTGAAGATTGATCCCGAGGGATTCCATGGACTGCACCGCAGCACCTTCCCCTTCGGCAAGTATGCCGAGAAGGATGTGCTCCGTTCCGATAACGTCGTGCCCGAGGCGAAGAGCTTCCCTGTGGGCAAGCTGGACTACTTTTTTTCCCCTCTCAGTGAAAAACTGCCACATGATTCATCATCCTTTGTCTCTCCCGGTCAGGGAGTCTCTCCTTTGGTTCACGCCAGGGCCAGGCTCCGGAGCATTCTCTTCAGAAGCTCTGCCTGTATGGCGTTCCTTTTGTAGGGCGACACGTCGAATTCCGAACTCCCGAGCTCGTCGGCGTGCCGGAGGGCGACCTCGATAAGGATCCGCTCCCGGGAATCGATCATGCCCCGTTCCTGGAGCGATGTCAGGAGGCGCTTTGCCTCCTGGTCGGTAACGGCATCCCCCACTATTTCTTCTATATGGTTGATTCTTTCCTCCGGAATATCGTAACAGAGCCTGAATATCCGGATATATCCATGGCCGCCTCTCTGGCTTTCCACGATATAGCCTCGCTCGGGGGTAAAACGGCTTCTGAGGACGTAGTTGATCTGGCTGGGCACACATCCGAAGATTTCGGCCAGCTCCTTTCTCCGGAGCGACACGGCCTGTTCGTCCATCTCGGAAAAAAGGTTGTTGATATAGTTTTCAATGACTCTCGTCAGACTCGCCATGGCACTTCCCTCCAGACGTAAAATTTCCCGATGATTATTCTACGCCATTGGTCAGCATTAGTCAATGCGAATGGGCATGGTCGAAGATCCTGACGAGTCGGGGTTCCTATTTCTTGAAGCTGCTTTCCTTTCCTTCAAAAAGACGGCGGATGTTGTCCCTGTGCCGTGTGGTGGAAAGGGCGGCCAGGGCTGTCAGAAGAGCGAGGAAGGGAGCGGGGAAAGAGAGAGCGGCGGCGATGCCGGGAAGGCACCAGAGAGAAATGAGGGACGCGAGAGAAACATATCCCTTCAGTTTCAGCAGGGCAAACCAGATGACACCTCCCGCAGGGGCAAGAAAAAAAGAGAGAGGCGGGTGGAGAAAAAACACGACGCCGTAGGTGGATGCGACACCCTTTCCTCCCCGGAAACCGAGCCACAGAGGGAAATTGTGACCGCAGACACCGGCAAAACCGGTGAAAGCAATGGTCCATGAGGATTCAACACCGGCGGCCCGGGCGCATAAAATCCCGACGGACGCCTTGATCATATCCAAAAGTGTGACTGCAACCGCCCATTTTTTCCCCATGAGCCTTCCCACGTTGGTCGCACCCACATTGCCTGAACCGAAGGTCCGAATATCCACCCCCCGAAATGCCCGGGCTGCAAGATAGCCCGTGGGAAAGGAACCGGCGAGGTACCCCAGAAGAATCCAGAACAGGAAACTCATTTTTTCCTTCCTTTCTTTTCTATGAAGGCATCCACTACAAGGACGCCCTTTTTGTTCACAAAGAGCGGATTGACGTCGAGCCGGGCCACTTCCCTCTCGCAGAATGCCAGTCTGGAAAAGGCGGAGAGTGCCGAGGCAAAAGCAACCATATCGAGAGGATCTCTTCTCCATCCTTCCAGCAGCAGCGGATATCCCCTCGATTCCCTTATCATGCACAAAGCTTCTTTTTCGTCGAAAGGAGCAACCCGGATCACCCCGTCCGGCAAAATTTCCGTATAAACTCCGCTTATTCCGGTTTCCACAAGGGGACCGAACCGGGAATCCCTCCGGAATTCCATCCTCCATTCGGTTCCGCCCCTGATCATTTCCTGGACAAGGACTCCCCTTATCCTGGCCCGGGGGTTGGCGACCCTCGCTTTTTCAAGTGTCCTGCCGTAGGCGTTCCTCAGTTCCTCCCGGTCCTGCAAATTGAGGGCGACCACCCTTGCCTCACTTTTGCGAAGGATGTTCGGTGACATGACCTTGAGGGCCACAGGATACCCGATCTCCTCCGCAGCCTCCGCAGCTTCTCTGAAAGACCTGCAGAGTCTCTCCCTCGCCACGGGTATGCCGAAAGCGCCGAGAAGAACTTTTGCATCATATTCCGTGGGCCGGGGGTGTATCGGGCAGCCGGGCGGGATGGGCTTTTCCGTCCCCCCCGTCATTGTTGCGGCCTCGGGAAAAAAGGTATAGGAAAGTGCGTCCAGGGATCTTCCGATGCCGGGTATGAGCGGAGTCTTCGGATCTTCCGGACCGCGTCCGTTCTCTTCCCGGGGAAAGGACAGGGAAGAGGCCAGGAGGCAAGGCTTTTTTTTATCACCGGTCTTTTCCGCCATCGGCCTCCGGGGAGATGTATGCACGCAGTTCCTGAGAACCTTCAGCACCGGAGAGGATCCGTCGTCCTGGTCGAGAAGGGGAATTCCCCTCCTGGACGCTTCGGACCTGACGAGCCGGGCCATTTCTCCCTGGCCCGCTTCGAGGAGAATCCCCCTGTGCAGCTCTACGCCGCAGGCAAGAAAAGCCGCTGCTCCATCAACCACCTGGGAGGGTTCGTGAAGGGAGACGATACCGAACTGCCGGAGGGCGGACTCCCTGACCCGGTCTTCTCCGGAAAGAGGATCATACTCCAGCAGACCGACGCATTTCCCGCAACCGGCCGCTTCCGCGGCAAACTCGAGGAGGTCCCTGCCCTTGCGGAGACGCTCAAGGAGAAAGACAAAAAAACGAACCTCCCCATCAAGTTCGAGAATGGCCCGGGCTGCCTCTACGGGAGAAAGGTCGCTCTTTTCCCCAAAAGAGAATGCGTATCGCATCGGTACCGACCTCTCATGGGACTCGCACACCGTCCGCTGGAAGAGATCTCTTCCCTCTGCGAGAAGGGCGGTTTTGCTCCGCCCGTCTCCTGACAGGAACGGTGTAACCAGGCCACCGCTCCCCGGGCCGATGATCCTTGAACCCGTTTTCTTTGCGAGATTCCGTACAGCGGCAGGGACATCCCGGGGCCATCCCCTTCCCAGCACCACAAAAGGAATCCCGTGGGAAACGCATTCCTCGAGAATACGCTTTCCACGGGGTCCGTCGTTTTCTCCGATCAGGACCGTTTGAGGCAAAGCATTCTCCTCCAGGGAGGAAAGAGGTTCAAGGCCGTCCAGGGTCAAAGGAAAGGAATCTTCACCCTTCCCGGCCAGGAGTGTTTTCCCCATTCCGGGCAGTCTGTATTTTTCCTTCAACAGCCCACTCCCCCTTTGCTCCGCGGGATATCAAAAAGGGGAAGGCATATTCGGCCCTCCCCTGTGAATACAGATACCGCAGCGGCGGAAAATCAGGATACTCCCTTGATTCTGTCGGATCCCTTCTTTATATTCAGCTCCACAAGGTCTTTCTGCTGCAGGATATCCCATTTCATGTTCAGAACGAGAAGGAAGAGAGCCGAATATCCGTCCACCTTCCAGGAAGATGCCTCCTTTTCGAAGGCCCTGTAGATGGTGGAAATCTGCTCTTTCCCCCGCCCCTCCTCATCAAGGGACCGGATGAATTCATCGAGGGGCTCCCTGCTGTCCATTTCGGCAGCCCGCAGGATATCCCAAAGGTACGAAAGACTGGTTTCAAGATACTCCTGGGAAGGTATAAAGGGCGGGAAGCCCGTTTCCTCCGCCGCGTCGGTCCATCGCCGGAGGACGTCACCCCGCTCCTCGAAATACTCTTTAAGGGAAGCCCGGTCGAAAGCCTTCGACGGAGCGAGAGCGGCATCGGTAGAGGACGGAACGGTAACAGGCATGGCCGATTCCCTGGCGGACTCCCATAGAGAGAGAAAACCTTCGTCCGCTTCCTCAAGGAGAGCGCTGAGGCGAAGCAGCTTCCGCTGCATCTTTTTCTTCGTTGATGTATCGGTGGGCAGTGACACCTTGGGGGCATTTGCCGCCCAGACTTCCTGGAGTACGGTCCGGATCTCGAGGGTGAACGGCAGGTCCTTGTATTTCGCCCATTCTCTCAGGGCGCCCCGCTCCCTGTTCAGGGAAAGAACATAGGACACTGCCGGATAGCCGTACCGGTCTGGTGAATCAAGACTGGAAAGGGGAACGGAACGGGAAAGGTCTGCAAGAAATTCTTTCTGGACAATGTCTTCCACTTTCGCCACGTCATCGGGGAAATTCACGAGAATCTTCACCCGGCACAAGTCCGACATGCCGGCAAGAACCGACGCATCCGCCGTCCCGGCGGTACTGAGGAATTCCTCCGGGGTCTTCGCCCGTCCGAAGACACTGTACACTTCGATGTTCTCTCCTTCGACGAGGTTCTGCAGAAGATTGCCTATCCTTTCGGCGAACTCCTCGTAGAGAGAGTACTTTTCCATGTACTTTCTTCCCCATTCGTCAGTTCTCGATCCGTTCATTGCTTCATCACCGCCCATAATAATAAAGTGCTGCGAGCCCGCAAAAACCGGTCTTTAGCAGGCTATACCCCTTGAGGGAACGATACGTTGCCTGAGTGACATTTCCATGAATACATAATCCAACGGCAAGTATATAGTAAGTCAACTCCAATGAAAAGCCCCGGAAGGAAATGAACCGGAGAATGTCAGGTTTCCTGCCTCTCTCTTCCAAGGAAAAAACTTTCCAGCGAGAGGACGTGGCCAAGAAGCTCTCCCGTGGCGCGTCTCTTCGCGGCGTTGATAAAAAGGACAGCCTTGTCCCTCTCCCCCTTGCGGAGCCAGGCATGGGCGAGAAGAGAATAATAAACGGCCTGTTCTTCCTCGTTCCTCTCTCCGAAAACAATCCCCTGTCCTTCCCCTTTTCTTCCGAGAATGTAGCTCATGGCGAGGTTCAGATAGACCGCTCCCTCCTTCGGGTTCAGAGCCACCGCTTCCATGAGAGGGACTTTGTCTCTCGCCCAGCGGGCAGGCCCATCTCCGGATCCTGGAAGAGGCACCGAAAGAGGGATGTTTCCCTCCAGAGGTCCGTTTTCCACCGGGGCAATTTCCCTCCACCGCCCTTTGCTGAAGGGAACTCCGTCAAACACCAGGAGGTCGCCGCCGGCAGTTCCGGAAACCCGGGAGGACGGCAGAAGCATTCTCTTCCAAAAAAAGGAAAAAGCGGATGAGTAATTGCCCTGCCTGAACTGCTCAACGCCCTTCCCGGCAAGCGTTTCTGGGGATTCATCTGCTGCGGGAGAACCTTTCTTTGCGGTTTTCCAGCTTTTTTCTCCCCCCGAAAGCTTCTTGCCTTTCGGGAGTTCTGACGAACCTTCCGCTTTTCGTCCACTGAAACCGGGCAGGGAATCACGAGCCGCCGGTGGCGGCTGAATCATAGCCTGGGGCTGCGCCTTCTGGCGGGGTCGGACTGCCGGAGCGGGTTTTTTTTTCTGAACCGGGGAAGAAGGCTGTGTTTTTTGTGGTTTTGAGCCCTCTTTCGGTTTTTTCTTCACTTCTGGAGATTTTGTTGATGCAGGGGGGGCGGTACCGGCATTCTTTGCATCGGGGGTCTCCCCCTTTTTCACCCCTTCCGTCGGCTTCGTTTCCTGAGCTGCAGCGGAGAGGGCTTTTTCAGCTTCCGCCAGCGCTGCCGCGGCCAGGGAGGAATCGGGGTGGAATTCAAGGACCGCCCTGTAATAACCGGCTGCCCCTTCCATGTCGCCGGCTGCTTTTTTAACGTCTCCAAGCCCCATAAGGGCGTCATGGTCGTCAGGAACAAGATCCACGGCCTGAAGAAAATTGTTTCGGCTGTCGTCCAGATCGTTGAGAGCAAGGGCTCCCCTTCCCAGGAGGACTTTTTCCTTGGCAAGGATGGACCGTTCCAGCCGTTCCGCTTCTTCATTCTGCTGCGAAAGGGCAGTTTCCACCCGTACAAGAGCGGAACGATACTCTTCCGAAGACGGGTCAAGTTCCAGGGCTTTTTTGAAGGCGGAAACCGCCTGGACATAATCGGCCTTTGCCTCGTAAGCCCTGCCCATGCCTTCAAATACCCCGGCATTGGAAGGATCGAAGTTCACGCTTTCCTGAAAGGAGCGGATGGCTTTGTCGTAGGAGGACATGGAGGACAGCAAAAAACCGAGCCTCCCATGAACCCGGGGATCTCCGGGCGCGACCTGGAGGCACCGGTAGTAAGCATCAACAGCCTCTCCTTTCCTGTCGAGTCCTTCAAGGGCTTCAGCAATGCCCAGAAGGGCATCGAGCTCAAGGGGGTTCCGCTCCGCCGCCCTGTTGTAGTAAACGAGGGCCTGGGCATAGTTCCCGCCCCTGGAATGCTCACGGCCTTTCAGGAGAAGTTCCCCGGTGCTCTCCCTTCCAAAAAGGAAATAGGCACCCACAGCAACTGCAGCGGCAGCCATTCCGGCAGCGGCCATTTTTCTCCCTCTGCCTTTCTTTGCGGATGACTGTCCTTCGACGGGAAGCACCGGGGCAAAAAAGGATTCCTCCTGGCCGGCCAGGCCAGGTTCTTCTCCAGCCCGTCGCGAAACGTCGTATCCGGACCCCGGAGATGCGTTCCCGCCCCTTTCCTCCTCAGGTTCTTCGTATTCTCCATGTACATCTTCCCGCGGGAAATATCCGCCGAATTGGATTTCCTCCGGTTCGAGAGGGGGGAATGGTTCAGCGGTAAGAAACGGCTTCAGGGGATCAGGCCCTGATGGAGTCTTTTCATCCGATACCTTTCCGGCGGAAGAACCGGCATCATCCCCGGCCGCACTTTTGAAGCGTGAAAGGGCTACGGGAAGACCAAGAAGGGCGGCAACGTCATCTGCCATTCCTTCAGAAGGCGAATCTCCTACGGTTTCAGGCTGAACCGGATCTCCCCTCAGCCATTGTTCCAGGTTTCTGTCCATTGCCCCACCCCTTGGTAAACCGGAATCCCTCAAAGTGTACTAAAAAAAAGACGTCCGGGCCAGTCCCGGAGAGAAAGAATTCTCTTCCGGCAGAATGCGAAAAAAAAAAGCCTTTCTCTTCTCAGAGAAAAGCTTTCGTTTCTGATGGTGCGGAGGGGGAGACTCGAACTCCCACAGCCTTGCGGCCACAAGGTCCTTAGCCTTGCGCGTCTACCTGTTCCGCCACCCCCGCGCAACGACGGATATTATAATCGCCCTTCCCGAGAGAGTCAAGAGACCGGGGAAAAGAAAACTAAAATTCTCTTCTTTCCTTGATCCTGGCGGATTTTCCGCTTCTCTTCCGGAGGTAGTACAGCTTTGCCCGGCGAACCTTGCCCAGTCTCTTCACCTCGATCTGGCTGATGGAAGGGCAATGCAGGGGAAAGACGCGCTCCACGCCGACGCCGCTCGACACTTTTCTTACGGTGAAGGTCTCGCTGAGCCCGCCGTGTTTTCTGGCAATGACAACGCCTTCAAACACCTGAATTCGCTCTCTCGCTCCTTCTTTCACCTTCACGTGCACCCGAACGGTATCGCCCGAACGGAAATCAGGAACATCGCTCTTCAAAAATTTCTTTTCCACAAGACTGATTACGTCCATTGTAAAACCCTCCTTGCGTCCATTTCACTATTCTCTGTTCAAATTTTGTCAACGCCATCCGAAAAAACGGTCCAGCACGACGCCCACGGCTGTCCTGACTGAAAGATGGTTGTAATCGCCGAATCCTCCGGATAGGGGCTGCAGAACTATGTGACAGTGTTCAAGCACATCTTCATGGAGTCCCGCCCCTGTACCGAAGACAAATACCACCGGCTGTTTCTTCTGAAGCACGGTTCTTTTCGCCTCAATCCAGTGAAATCCGCCTTCCCTGTTTCTCGCCGTTGTCCCGATCAGCAGCGGGCTGTCTTTCTCCCTGCCGGTCACCCATTCCGCCGCTCTTGCAAGGGAAGGGAACAGCTTTATCCTGCTGAATGCTTCTTTCCTGTCAGGATTGACGTCACCTCCGGCACCGCTGGTCCAGTGGGAAGCCATGGTTTTAACCAGTTCTCTCTGGCTTGCCAGCGGCGTTGTCACAAGAAACCTGTCAAGGCCGTAGGTCCTGCAGGAACGGCCGATGTCGGAAAGGTCGAGCCCGGTGACCGCAGCCGTCGTTTTTTTGCCTTTCCTGTCAAGAACCGGAGAATGCACCAGGGCGATATAAACCCCCTTGGGCAGATAGGGACGAATATTGGCCCTCCCTATCAGTTCAGGTCTTCTTGACAGTGTTCTTTGCACGGCTTCACTCCTGCGCCAGTTCTCTATTTCCGCCGCATGGCCCGAAAGGAGAACATCCGGAGCGGGAATTCCCTCCCATTCCGAGGGACGGGTGAAGTGAGGATGATCAAGCATCCCGCGGAAAAATGAGTCCTCCACCACCGCCGACTCCTTCCCGATGACCCCGGGAACAAGACGGGCCATGGCATCGATGATGGCCATGGCGGGGATTTCTCCGCCGGTGAGGACAAAATCGCCCAGGGAGATTTCCCGGTCCACCCTTTTTTCGATAAACCGCTCATCGAGCCCTTCGTAGTGGCCGCAAATAATCACCGTGTGCTCCCTGGCGGCAAGGGTCTCCACTATTTCCTGGGACAGGAGTTCGCCCTGGGGCGACGGACAGACCACGTAGGCCGGTCCTTTCTTCTCCTCAAGGGAATGAAGGGCCTTTTCAAGGACTTCCGGCAGAAGAACCATTCCACCGCCGCCGCCAAAGGAGTAGTCATCCACCTGTCTGTAGTTTCCGGAACCGAAATCCCTCAGGTCCACCACGTCTATGCGGATAAGCCCGTTCCGGACAGCCCTCCCGATCATGCTTTCGGAGAGAAAATCCCGGAAAAAACCGGGAAAGGCGGTAACGATGCTTACGTTCACGAGTCCCAGAGCCCCTCTATGAGGGAAATCCTCATTTCTCTTTTTTCAAGGTCCACTCCGGCGATGAACTCCTTTACCGCCGGGATGAAATGATCGGCACCCTTTTCGTCCCGCACGGCGTACAGGTCGTTTTCTCCCGCCGGCATCACATCGGAAACCGTCCCCAGCACATCGCCGGTGGAATGGTCCACCGCCGTCATCCCTATCAGGTCGTCGACCCAGAAGGCACCTTCCTCGAGAGGATAGCGCTCTCCGGGAAAGATCTCAACGGTAGTCCCGACGAGGGACTCCGCCCCGTTCCTGTCCGTGACTTCTTTCGTTCCGGCCACTACGATCCCCTTGCTGTCAAGAAAACGGACCGAAAGAAGAGTCAGTTCAGCCCTGAGCATTCCATCGCTCCCGTACAGCCTGAGGTTTTTCATATCTGCAAATCGTGCGGGGTTATCGGTCAGGGCGTGGATTTTAAGCTCTCCGCGCAGCCCCTGCGCTCCGACGATCCGTCCGATCAGAACCCTATTCGTCCTCAACGATGTCCACATCCACCCGGTCGTTGACCTTCACTGCGGCAGCTTTCGCGAGCAGCCGGACAGCGTTGATCGTCGCACCGCGTTTCCCGATCACACGGCCCACGTCATCCTGGGCGACGTGTATCGTAACTGCCGTCACATCCCGGTCGTCGGTCTCGGCTTCGACCCGGACACTGTCCGGATCGGTCACGAGACGCCTGACGATGAATTCGACGAGCTCCCTGTAGTCGGGCATGACTATTCGGCCTGCTTCTTGCCCGCCTCGAATTTCTCCCAGACGCCCGATTTTTTGAGCAGTCCCCTGGCCGTATCGGACGCGGTGGCTCCGACGGTCAGCCAATACACCGTTCTTTCTTCATTGACGGTAATTTTTGCCGGTTCCGTCATGGGATCATAGGTTCCGAGAAGTTCGATGAACCTTCCGTCCCTGGGAGAGCGGGAATCTGCAACCACCAAACGGTAAAACGGGGCCTTTTTCCGTCCATGACGGGCAAGGCGAATTCGTACTGCCATATACCATACACCTCCTAAAAGAATACCGGATCACACCTGGGAGACAATTTTTTCTCCCGGCGGTCCGTGACCGGACGTTGCCTACCTGAAACGGAAACCTCCGCCTCCGAAGAGTCCCTTCGGGAGGCGAAGCCCCTTTCCTCCCTGCTTGCCGAACTGCTTCCAGAGCTTCCGCATCTGTTCGTACTGGGCGAGAAGCTGGTTCACCATCTGTACCGAGGTCCCGGATCCCAGGGCAATCCTGCGGCGCCTGCTCCCCTTGATGATGGAAGGTTCACGCCTTTCTTCCCGGGTCATGGACTGGATGACGGCCTTCGACTGTTTCAGCCTTTTGGCGTCCAGTTCGTCGGCTCCCATTCCCTTCATTCTGCTTAAGCCGGGTATCATCTCCAGAACCTTGTCCAGTGGACCCATCTTTTCTATCTGCTCGAACTGGAGAAGAAGGTCCTCCAGGGTGAACTTCTTTTGCTTGAGACTTTCGGCGATCTTTTCCGCACCGCCGGAGTCGGCCATTTCCCTGATCTTTTCGGCGAGACCCATCACATCGCCCATACCCATGATTCTCTGGGCCATGCGGCGGGAGTCGAACACCTCAAGTGCATCGGTTCCCTCACCAACACCGGCGAGCTTGACCGGAACGCCGGTAACCTGCCGGATGGCAAGGGCAGCGCCGCCGCGGGCATCGCCATCAAGCTTGGAAAGGACCACGCCGGTGATGGTGAGCTTCTCGTGGAACGCCGATGCTACCTTCACCGCTTCCTGTCCCGTCATGGCGTCAACCACGAGCAGGATTTCAGTGGGAGGAAGCTGCCGCTTCATTGCCGCAAGCTCCTCCATGAGCTCTTCGTCGGCATGAAGCCGTCCGGCCGTATCAAGCAGGATTACGTCATACAGCCTTTCCGAGGCGAACTTCACGGCTCCCCTGACGACGGAAAGAACATCCGACTCACCCGCCGCAGGACCGAAAAACCCTATTTTCGACTGCTCGGCAAGAATCCTGAGCTGTTCCACGGCGGCCGGACGCCTGAGGTCGCAGGCCACCACGAGGGGTTTGTGTCCTGCGGAAAGCTTCTTCGCTATTTTTACCGTGGTGGTGGTTTTCCCGCCGCCCTGGAGCCCGACCATGAGGTACACCGATGGCGGCATGGACGAAATAGCCAGTGGAGCGGGTTCCGTACCCATGAGAGCCGAAAGCTCCTCATAAACTATGGCTGCAACCTGCTGGCCGGGAGTTATGGATTCGAGGACATCCTTGCCCACAGCCCGGATTTTTATGGCTTCGACAAGGGTTTTAACGACCTTGTAATCCACGTCGGCTTCGAGGAGTCCCCTCCTGACCTCCCGGAGGGCGCTGTCAACGTCGGATTCGGTTAATCTGCCCCGGCTCTTCAGTTTGGATAAAACACCTTCCAGGCGTTCACGAAGTGCGTCGAACATCGCGGTCTTCCTCCGGTCGTGAATTCGTTCCTGTTCTTCCCCGTCGTTCCTCGAGAGCTGCGCGGAGCGAACGGATCTCTTCCTCAAGCCCTTCTTCCCTGCGGTGAAAACCGAGGAGCGTTTCAAGTTCCTCCAGTTTTTCCCGGCTTCTGGAAATGAGGTCATGAACGGCCTGTCTGCTGGCCCCCAGTTTTTCCGCAGTTTCAGAAAGGGAAAGGTCGGAGAACTCGTGAAGCTCCCAGGCTTCTCGCTGCTTTTCCGTCAGCAGGGGGCAGTACAGATCGTACAGCTGGTTGACAAAAAGCCTTCTCGACAGAATCAGTTCTTCTTTTGCCACCATCGCACCTCCCCTGAAACAGAGGAATTATAGACGGCTCTTCTTCACCTGTCAAGATTATTTTCTTTACACCTCTACGGAAGCGAAAGGGGGATGGACAAAGGGAATGTTTCTTGACATCATAGTTGGAATACGACACGAGGTACTGAAGGAGGAAGAATCATGAACGGAAGTTCTTTCGACACTGCCCGGAAAAAGCACTGGAGCGTTCTGGGCCCGACCGTGGCCACCAATCTTTCCGCAAAGGGATTTCAAGCGGTTTACGCTGAATCGAAAAAAGAAGCACTGGATGAAGTATTGAAGCTCATACCCGCAGGCTCCTCCGTCGGAATTCCCGGGAGCGTTACCATCAGGGAGATTGGCGCCATGGAAGCCCTTGCCGAAAGGGGATGCGATGTCATTCATCACTGGGATCCCTCCCTTACCGGAGAAGAACGGCTCCAGAGACTCCAGGACGAACTCCTCGCGGATTACTTCCTGACGAGCTCCAACGCCGTGACCAAAGACGGGATGCTCGTAAACATCGACGGGAACGGCAACAGGGTCAGCGGCATGGCCTGGGGGAAAAACACCCTTATCTTCGTCATAGGGCTGAACAAAGTAACCGCAGACATTGACGAGGCCATTTCAAGGACCAGGAACACCGCGACTCCCCCCAACGCCCTCCGGCTCGGACTTGAAACCCCCTGCACAAAAACGGGCTGCTGCGTCAACTGCTCCTCAGAGGAAAGGGTATGCAAGGCCCTTCTCATTCTTGAACGGGCTACCGGCGGCAGAAAAACACACGTCATCCTCGTGGGGGAAGATCTCGGCTTCTAGGGGAGGAAAATCCGCAGCTTCCGCCGAATGTGCTTTTTGCTGCCGTTTAGTGTAAACTTGCCCCGATAGTGAGAAGTGCGGGGAGGAGGAAAAAACATGTCCAACCGGGGAAAAATAGCGCTAGTTCTGGCCGGCGGGCAGATCGGGATGAAGTTCAACCCCCAGACGAATTCATGCCAGCCTACGGTCACTGCGGAGGAAATGCTGTCATGGATTCCTCAGGAACTGGCCGCGAAAACTTTCGTCGTTGACTGGAGCCGTCAGCCGAGCAGTCATTACACCATCCGCATGACGGCCGACCTGGTCCAGATCCTCTCGAAAACCGTCGTTGAGGGAGCCGATGGAATCGTGGTCACCTGCGGAAGCGACACCCTCGAGGAAATGGCTTACCTCACCGATCTCTACTGGGCCTACCCACAGCCGGTCATCTTCACGGCCGCGACTCTTCCTTCAGACAGCAGGGGATCTGACGCATCCATCAACCTGTACCAGTCCGTCCTGGCTTCCTTTTCCAGGGAATGCTGGGGAATGGGAGTCCTCGTATGCCTTCAGGACCAGATTTTTGCAGCATCCGAAATCACGGAGGCTGCGAGCCAGCGGAAGAATTCCTTTTCCGCTCCCGACAGAGGCCCCGTCGCCCAGTTTATCGGAGAAAGGGTTGACATCCTGCGACAGAAGCGCCGCGCCAAGGTCCTCGAAGAAAAAGGCAGCCCCGCGAGGGACGTAGAACTGCTTTTCGCATCCCTCGGCGCAAATGACAAAATGGTGGAATTTCTCGCCTCCGACGAGAAAAGGGAACTTGACGGGCTGGTCATTGCCGGGTTCGGAAACGGAAACGTCCCTCCTTCCTGGATTCCCCACATAAAAAAGCTCGTTAAAGACAACATACCGGTAGTGATAACCTCCCGGTGCCCCAAGGGCCATACCAGGGGAATGCCGTATGCGTTTGAAGGAAACATGGCCCGGCTGCTGGAAATCGGGGTACTTGACGGAGGGGGACTCAGACCGATCCAGGCACGGCTGAAACTTGCCGTTGCCCTTGGCTCCGGGCTTTCACGGTCTGAACTGCAGTCTTATCTCCTGGAGGAGTAAACCTGTCCGCTCCCTGCGACTCTGCAGAAGAGGATGTTCCCGGATTTCACCGGGAACATCCTCTCTTTTTTTATCGTGTCCCAAGGAAAGAGTTGGAGGAAAACCCGCCAAGTGGTAGAATATTCGTGCAATATCCCGTGCCCAAAGGATGGAATGCAGTTTACCGCAGGCAAAGATCCGAAAGGGGGAATAGACAGTGAAATATGCCGCCACTGACGAAATGATAGCGTTGCGCCTTTCTGAAGGGGATGATCTCGGAGACTCCATAGCCCACGTGTGCCGGACCTGCGATGTGGATTCCGCGGTAATCGTCAGCGCAGCCGGAATGGTCTCCTCCGTGACCTTCGGGTGGTACAACGGCAGGGACTACAACACGGAGACCGTGAAGGACATCATGGAGCTGGCATCCCTCAGCGGAAACGTCAGCTACAGGGGAGGGACCCTCTACCCCCATCTCCACGGAGTCTTCAACAAACCCGACCATGGAGCGGTTTCTGGGCATATCCTGCAGGCCATTGTTTTCAATAACGCGGAGATTTTTCTCAAGCCTTTATCGACAGTCATGCTCGGAAGAGCCTTTGACGGAGCCTTCGAAGCCCTTGCCCCGGAAAAAAGACTGTAAGACGGAAGGCCTTAACAGGCCTTCCGTCTTTTATTTCCGGACGGGGCATTTTCTGCCTCCGGTCATGTTCTGAAGGTCCTCGGGCGAAACGGGGAAGAATGCGTGATCGCTCCCCGCTGCAGCCCAAACTACGGGATAGAGGAAAAGATCCTCGTCCAGGAGGGCGGGAATCTCCTCCGGGTAGCCTACCGGAGGAACTCCTCCGACCTGGAAGCCCGACCACCGGCAGACAAACTCAGGATCGGCCATCCGGACTTTCTTCGCGTTGCAGGCGGAACGCACCTTCTTTACATCAGCCTTGTTGATTCCTGACATGAGAACAAGAAGGGGTTTTTCATCCACAAGAAACACAAGACTTTTCAGAATATGTGCGGGCGGTGCACCGACTGCCCGTGAGGCATCGTCAACGGTGAAAATCGTTTCTTCCGAAAAGGTGATGGAGTCGGGATACCCCTTTTTCCGAAGAAAAGTCCGCACGGTTTCGACGGGGTCCCCGGAACGATCCGGGGACCCCTCCGGAGCTTTATTCGTCATCCCCGGTCATTTTCCTTTGGAGAAGAAAGTCGAGAAGCATTTCCATGGCCTTGGTGGTCATGGTTCCATAGGTGATGGAGAAGGTCCTCATGAGGGAGGGCCGGAAGGGAACCATCACAAGCCCCTCCGTCTCACCTGCGCCGGCGAGGCGGGATATGACCGCACCCTCGGCGCCTTTCTTCACGGCTTCAACAACGGCGCTCACGTGGCCGAACTTGAGATACACGTGCTTTCCTTTCCCAGTATGAGCCTTGAAGGCATCTTCCCAGATGCGGGAGGTGGAAGACCCGGTAACACGGCCCACGAGGTCCATGTTCTCGAGATCCCTCAGGGTAACGTTTTCCCTGCCCGCAAAAGGATGTTCTTCCCTGACCAGGAGAACCAGCTCGTCCCTGGCAAACGGAACGGTGTTGAAACCGGACGCATGGCGTCCGTGACCGGTAATGGAGATATCCGATTCTCTGGTTACCATTTTTTCGATGGCTTCCCGTGAATCGGAAATACGGACTTCCACCTCGATATTCGGGTAAAGCTGACGAAATTCCACGAGAAGGCCCGGAAGGATGAAATCTCCCGGAATGGAACTGGCGCTGATCCTGACGATTCCAGAAACATCGTCAGCGATGTCGGAGAAATCTCTTTTAATGTCGGCAAGCTGGGAAATGGTTTTCCGGGCGAATTTGTAGAGCACCTCGCCCTCTACGGTAAGGTTGGAGCATTTTTGCCCCCGGGCGAATATCTTGACCCCCATTTCCCGCTCCAGCTTTGCTATGTGCTTGCTTACGGCAGGCTGGGAAATTCCAAGAGAAGCCGCCGCAGCGGAGATGCTTCCCTTCTCCATTACTTCCACGAGACTCTGAAGTTCACGAAAATCCAACGCAGATTCCTCCCCACAAAATATGTTCAATTTCCCTTTGTTTCTTCCCCACCCTTAATATATTCTGAACGGGAAAGGAGTTCAAGGGGGTATATGATTTTTTTACTGAATGTTTTTCTTGAACATATTGTAATCATTGCTATAATAATATTTATCCTGAGAAAACACTCCATCGGAGGTGGAATTGCCATGAGCCTCGGAATGAGGATCAGAACGCTGCGCAAGGCCCTTGGCCTCACCCAGCAGGCCCTTGCTGACAGAACGGAAGTCAGCAGAATTTATATCCAGGCCCTCGAAAGCAACAGGAGAATGCCTTCCATGAAGCTTCTGAACCGCCTGGCTGAAGCTCTCGGCGTGGAGGTTCAGGACCTGGTGAAAACGGTCTCATCATCTCCTTCCGGACGCCTCCAGCTTGAGGAAGTGCTCCAGGTCAGTCCCGAGGTGGAGGTCTGGTACCGGAGCAAGAAACTCAAGCCCAGAGAGCTCAAATTTGTCCAGAGCCTCATTGACGCCGCTATTTCCCGATGGGAAGAAGAGGACAGGGCGGACGGCATGGCCTGATGCTTTCATGAATACACTGCAGGCTTTCCATTTCCCCGAACCGCCGGAGCATATTCCCGAATGGGCCTCCAAGGCCGCCTCAGAGTGGGCTGCCCTTGATGACTTTTGCCTTCTCGCCAAGGCGGAAGAGCGGACAGGGAAGCAAATCGACCTTGAATACCCGCTCCTCCCTGCTGAAACGTGGGGATTTCACATCGTGAAGGGGCGAAGGGCAGGCATATTCATCAACCGGAGGCTTCCTGAGCGCTGGAAGAGATTCGCTCTTTTCCACGAGCTTTTCCATCTTCTCGAGCACAGGAAGGGAGAAGCCTTCTGGGAAAGAACGGCCACCCCGATGTCAAGCTTCGAACGGCAGGCCGATCTTTTTGCTTGGGCAGCCACGCTCAAGGAATGGGAAACATGCTGGAAAGAATCAACGGTTTAGGTCGAAGACTATGATGCGCCTCCCCTTCTTCCTTTCCATGCAGAGCTGCCCCCGGCGGTGCATCTACTGCCACCAGGGAGAGATTACAGGTGTATTCGACATTCCTTCCCCGGAACACGTGGAAGCGGCTGCTGCATCTGCGACAAGACCGGCTGAAGTCTGCTTCTTCGGCGGCAGTTTCACCTGCCTTCCTCCGAACCGGCAGAAGGCCTACCTCGATGGAATTCTGAAAGCTCCCCGGGGAAGCACCGTCAGACTTTCCACCCATCCTGAATGCCTTTCACCGGCAGTTCTCGCTTTGCTTGCATCCTACCCCGTATCCATGATCGAACTGGGGATTTCCTCCCTTGACGACCATGTCCTTTCGATGTGCAACCGCGGCTACTCCGGGGCGGTAGCCCTTTCCGCGCTTGAAAGCGTCCTGGATGCGGGGTTTCACGGAGGAGCCCAGATGATGATCGGCCTTCCCGGCCAATCGGAGGAGAGTTCCTTCGACGACCTCCGCCGCCTCGGAGCGGTACGAAAAGGACGTCCCCTGACCATCCGCATCTACCCGTGCCTCGTTCTCAAAAACACTCCCCTGGAAGAACTCTGCCGGAAAGGAGGCTATGTTCCGCTGGACGTCGACCGGGCAGCCCTCTGGTCCGGCAGGCTCCTCATCCTTGCCCGGGAGCTGGGTATTCCGGTCCAGCGGGTGGGACTCCAGGAATCGGCGACCCTCGGCCGGTCCATCGTTGCGGGCCCTCATCATCCCGCCTTCGGTGAACTTGCCCGGGCGGCCGAACTGGCCTTTTCTCTTGCTGCCGTATCTTCCTCCGGGCCGTGGCAGGTTCCCCGAAAAGCGATGTCGCTCCTGACGGGCCACCGGCAGTACGGACTCCGCCTCCTGGCCTGCAGGACGGGCCTTTCACCCGAAGAAACCGCCCGCAGGGTTGTTTTTGCCGGGAATACCGAAACAAACGGGAAGTTCCCCGACGAAAGAGGAATTGACGGAACCCTTTCTTGGGAATAAACTTAAATCTCCATATAATTCCTGGACTATTATCCGGTTTCGGAGGTGTCTTATGGACAGTGCACAGCTTCAGGCCATGCTGCGGGAAAAAATGGAGCAGATGCCGAACAAGGCCCGGCGCGTTGTGGAATATCTTCTTTCCAACACCAGGGAGGCGGCATTTCTTTCCATTGGAGAAGTGGCCGAAAAGCTCGACGTTTCAAAGGCCCAGCTTGTCCGTGTTTCAAGGATGGTCGGTTTCGACGGGTACGCCGATTTGAAGGACGCTCTCCAGAACACAGTCCTCGAGCACGTCAACCCCACCGCTCTTTTGAGCAAGATCATGAAAAACCGACAGGACCTCCCCGAGGAAATCCTCAGAATGGAACATGCGAACCTGGACGACACCTGGAACCAGCTCAAGCCCCAGAACATCGTGAAGTTTTGTGAAATGGTCCGCCAGGCGAACATGGTCTACTGCATGGGCTGGGGCATATCTTCCATCGTGGCCGAGTCCCTGTACACCCGCCTCATGGAGATGGGCATCCGGAGCTCACTGATGAAAAGGGGTTCAGTCGCTCTCATTGAGCAGGCAAGAACGGTGACGAAGGGTGATATTGTGGTGGTGTGCGAACTGCCGAGCTATGTCATCGAGGTAATGGAATCCATAGAGAAAATCGCCGCCAACGGCGCAACGGTCATCACCATCACCGACAGCCCGGCGGCTCCGGTCTGCCAGCTCTCCGACCTTACGTTTTTTGTAAGCGACACCAGTCCCACCTTCGGCAGCACTATCGTGGGCCCTGTTTTCCTCGTTCACATACTCACGTCGGTCCTCTGCGTGAACCTGGGCGAAAAGGTCCGCGCCGCCCTTCAGGACCAGGAAATGGGCCTTCACGACGAAAGAATCTATTATCCGGCCTACGGTTTAAGATACTGAAATCGTAAGTGAGAGGGACGCCTGTCGTCCCTCTCATTCATTTATGGCAGTTTCGTCTCAGGCCAGTTCCAGTAAATCTCCGGGTTTCATAACCACCACTTTTGCCAGGGTTCCCACCAAACGGGAAAACTCTTCCGGATCCGCTTTGATCACGGGGAAAGTGTCGTAGTGAATTGGTACGGCTATTTCCGGATGGATGAACCCAACGGCCCGTGCAGCATCTTTCACGTCCATGACGAAGTTGCCCCCTATGGGCAGCAGGGCCGCCTTCACCCCCTCAAGGGCGAGAAGCTGCATATCCATGGTCAGCCCGGTGTCTCCGGCATGGTAGATTTTCACTCCCCCCATGTCAAAAAGAAAGCCGCACGGACTGCCTCCCGGAATGAGGTGATCCCCTTCCGTTATATCCGAACCGTGAAGGGCCGGCGTCATCTTCACCCTGCCGAAAGGAAAGACAAAAGCGCCTCCGATGTGCATGGGATGACATTTCAGCCCTTTCCCTCCGAAATAATGGCTGAGCTCAAAGTTGGAGGCAACAGTGGCACCCGTCCTTGAAGCGATCTCGACCGTATCGCCTATATGGTCTCCGTGGCCATGGGTAACAAAAATAAAATCCACCGTCTCGAAATCACCGGGGCCGGCTGCCGCATAAGGATTGCCGCTCAGGAAAGGATCCACCAGTATGGTGGTTCCCTCTCCCTTCAGTTCAAAGGCCGCGTGCCCGAGGTAACGAAGCCGGACCATTCTTCATCTCCTCCTTTGTATGATTGCGGGCTCCCCTGAACAGGGGAGCCCGTTGATGCCTCTCTATTTGACCTCTTCCGAAACAGAGCATATCCTCAGTTCGTCGAGCTGATCCTTCGAGACCGAGGAAGGGGCCCCCGACATAAGACACTGGGCTTTCTGGGTTTTCGGGAAGGCCATGACGTCCCGTATGGAGGATGCTCCGCAGAGGAGCATGGTCAGTCTGTCCAGTCCGAGGGCAATACCCCCGTGGGGCGGCGTCCCTGAGGCGAGAGCGTCAAGAAGAAACCCGAACCGGGCCCGGGCATCTTCCCTGGTGAAGGAAAGACATGAAAAAACCTTTTCCTGGACTGCTGGATCATGGATCCTGATGGAACCGCCGCCGACTTCGTTCCCGTTCAATACGCAGTCGTAGGCTCTGGATCTCACCATTCCAGGGTCCGTATCCATGAGGGCGATGTCCTCCGCCATGGGCGAGGTGAAGGGGTGGTGGACCGCAGCCCACCGCCGGGCTTCTTCGTCTTTTTCAAAGAGGGGAAATTCAACGACCCAGAGAAACTCCCACCGCTCGGAAGCGACGAGGCCATGTTCCCTGGCGAGGTCAAGGCGAAGGGAACCGAGAATTTCCGACACTTCCCTCCTCTCGCTGCCCGCGAGGACGAAGAGAGCGCCTCCCTCCTGAAGCCCCGATTTCTTTACAAGAAGTTCCTGCTGCCCTTCGTTGAGAAATTTCACGAGGGGGCCCTTGAGGGCGCCGTCTTTCAGCTGGAAAGCCGCAAGCCCCCTTGCGCCGAGCTTTTTCGCCTTCTCCTCCACTTCGGAAAGGTTCTTTCTCGACAAAGAAGCGCCGCCGGGAAGAGGAAGCCCCCTGACGTACCCTCCGGCCGCAAGGATATCCCGGAAGGGTTCGAAGCCGGCCCCGGCAAAAACGGGAGCGAGGTCTGCGATTTCAAAGGGAATACGGAGGTCCGGCTTGTCGCTTCCGAAACGGTCCATGGCCTCCCAGTAGGGCATTCTGCGGAAGGGGACGGGGATGTCCACATCCAGAATTTCCTTGAAGAGCCCCTTCATGTAGCATTCCATGAGAGAGTAGATGTTTTCCTCCGTCAGGTAGCTCATCTCGATGTCCACCTGGGTGAACTCAGGCTGGCGGTCGGCGCGGAGGTCTTCGTCCCGGAAGCATTTCACTATCTGGAAATAGCGGTCGAAACCGCTGATCATAAGGATCTGCTTGAAAATCTGGGGTGATTGGGGCAGCGCGTAGAAAGTGCCCGGATTCACCCGGCTCGGGACAAGGTAGTCTCTGGCGCCCTCAGGGGTGGAGAGAGTCAGCATGGGAGTCTCAATTTCAAGAAAGCCCTCACCTGAGAGGAAGTTTCTCGTAAACATGGAGATCATGTGCCGTATCCTGAGGTTGCGCTGCATCCTCTCCCTGCGGAGGTCAAGATACCTGTGGCGCAGCCTGAGGTTTTCGTCGACCCGGTCGGTGGCCTCGGAAATTTCAAAAGGAAGAGGGGCGGCTGGCGACAGGAGAAGGAAGTCCTCCGCCACAATTTCCCAGTTTCCGGTCTTCATGGAAGGATTGGCCGTCCCTTCCGGCCGGGCCCGTATCTTCCCCCGGACGGCGACCACAAATTCGCTGCGGAGGTCTCCCGCCCGTTCGTGGACTTCGGGAGTCAGTTCGGGATTGAAGACTACCTGGATAACCCCGGTATGGTCCCATAACTCGATGAATATGAGACCTCCGAGATCCCGCCTTCTGCGGACCCATCCGTTCACTGCCGCCGGAATCTCTTCTCCCGCCCTGCCGGAGACCATACCGCAATAGGTGGTTCGCTGCCAGCTGCCGTCGAAATGACGATGTGTGCCTTCCATGGGACCCTTCCTCTCACAACATGCCGGTTTCTTTACCCTTTAAGGGTAGAGAGCATTTCTTTTACTGCCTGCGCCAGACCTTCTCCGGCGATTTCCTTCTGTTCGCCCGTAGTGAGGTCCTTGACCGCCACCGTTCCCCGGGTCAGTTCATCCTCGCCGAGGATACAGGCCAGACGTGCGTTTCGGGCCGAGGCCGCCTTCATCTGGGCTTTCATGCTCCGATCATTGAAATCCATATCGGCAGAGATACCGTTTTTCCTGAGCAGGTCCACAACGGAAAGGATAGCGGCTCTCGAGCGGAAATCCAGGGCGACGCCGAACACGTCGAGCCTGGGTTCTTTCCCGAAGGAACACCCCTCCTGCTCCATGACCATGAGAATCCGGTCCACTCCGGCGGCGAATCCAACGCCGGGAACATGGGGCCCGCCGATGGCTTCGGCAAGGTTGTCGTACCGGCCTCCGCCGCACACGGCATTCTGGGATCCAAGGGCTCCGGAGAGCACTTCGTATGCGGTTTTCGTGTAGTAATCAAGCCCCCTGACAAGCCGCTTGTCGAGGCGGTATACCGCCCCCAGCCCGTCAAGGGATGACCTCACGGCGTCAAAATGCTCTCTGCATTCACCGCAGAGACTCTCGTACACTGATGGAGCGTCCTCTGTGACCTGCCGGCAGGATTCCTTCTTGCAGTCGAGAATCCTCAGGGGGTTCCTGCCCATCCTGTCGCGGCAGGTTTCGCACAGGTCTCCCTCCCTGGAAGAGAAATACTCGGTCAGGCGCCGCCTGTAATCGGGCCGGCATGCCGGGCAGCCCACGGAATTGATGACCACCTCGAGCCGGGACAGTCCGAGCCGCCTGAAAGCTTCAAGGGACAGGGCAATGATCTCGGCATCGGCATAGGGAGAAGCCGAGCCGAGGCTCTCGAAATCGACCTGCCAGAACTGCCTGTAACGGCCCTTCTGGGGACGTTCATACCTGAACATGGGGCCTGCGCACCACAATTTTACCGGCTGGGGGAGGGTTCCCATCCTGTGTTCAAGATAGGAGCGGACCATGGAAGCCGTAGCCTCGGGGCGAAGGGTGATGCTCCGCCCCCCCTTGTCGGTGAAGGTGTACATCTCTTTTTCAACCACGTCAGTGGTGTCGCCGATGCCCCTGGAAAAAAGCTCGGTGTGTTCGAAAATGGGAAGATGGACCTCGGAAAAGCCGAAATCCGCCGCAGTCTTCCGGAGAACACCGAAGACGTAGTCCCATTTCCACGATTCATCGGGAAGTATATCCCGGACTCCCTTGGGAGCACTGATTTCCGACATGCTATCTCCTCCTGCCGGCGCACTCCTGCTCTTTCATGATAAAGAGAGAAAGCGCCGGATATACATTATGCAGGATAGTATACCTCAACGAGGGGATTGTTTTCCACACCTGATCTGTATTTTTAGCCGGTCAGCGGAAGGGATACAAAAAAGCCCCGGCTCCTGCGGCCGGGGCTTGATCGGTTCCTGCGGTTCTACCGCGATTCGAGCTGGAACCTGATGGCCGTCCTTTCTTCATCGTCAATGGATATCTTGGAAAAGGCAGGGATACATATGAGATCGATGCCGTTCGGCGCCACATATCCCCGGGCTATGGCGATGGACTTCACCGACTGGTTGACCGCCCCTGCGCCTACTGCCTGTACCTCCACAGCCCCCTTTTCCCTCAGTACCGCGGCAATGGCTCCTGCAACGGACTTGGGCTGCGACTTGGCAGAGACCTTGAGAACTTCCATAAGAAAGACCTCCTTCATTGGTTGACGACCCGAATTGTGATCAGATGCAATCATAAAACCATGAAGCCTGAAGGCCCGCAAAAACAAACTCAAAGTTTTCAAATAAGTATAATCGCAGAGTTAAGTTCTTTGCAAGAAGAAAATACAATTCCTTTCTTTCTGATGCATCAGTTGCCCGGGTTTCCTTCTCCCGTACGCTGCCGGAGGATGCGGCTTTCCCACTCTTGAAGGTGCTGCCTGTCCTCCGGAAAAAGCTGGGAAAAAAGTTTCGCCCTGAGAGCGGTTCCCATGGAGCCCCGCTCTCCCCGCTCCTTCCCCTTTCCGCCCAATCCCCCCCAGGAGATCTTCTCCTTGCCGCTGTACAGGTCGAAGTCAACAAGCCGGGAACCGTCCGCTCCGTATTCCAGGCCTATGAGGATTTCCTTTATCGTCGATGGGGGAAGAAAGGTAAAAAGCCTCAGGCGGTAAATTTTCACCGCCATAAGGATGTGGGCAAAATCCTTCCCCCATCCTTCCCCCAGGATCATGCCTGCCTCGAGGCTTTCCAGGACAATGCGGAGCCGTTCATAATGGTCGAGATACCTGCCCCACGAATCATAAATCCGTATTTCCAGTTCGTTCCACTGCCGGTTCTCCAGCCCCTCGCTGAAATACCAAAGGGCCCTGCTCCGAAGGGAGTTGAGAAGTGTTTCAAAGGACACGCCTTCCACGTGGAGAACTTCGTCCATCATATCAGCGAGAGAAAGCGGCCTGTTCAGGGGCTTCGCCGTAAAACAGACCGCAATGCTACCTTTCTTCGGAACCCGGAGGACGGACCGGAGTCTTCCCCGTTCCGCAGAGTAGTCCCGGGCTATCTGGCCGATGACCCGTTCTTTTTCTCCAAAGACCCGGAAAAAAAGAAGCCGGGGCATGATTCTTACCGACACGGGCCGGGCCTCCGCCCCGCTGTTCAGGAAAAGGGCAAGGATTTCATCGGCAGCGGCTGCGGCCATGAGAAAACGTCGTCCGCTCCCCCATTGACCTCCCCGGAAAAGAAGAACGGACTGCCCCTCTCCGGCGCTGTCAAAAGCACCTTCCAGGGTATGTTCTGTACACGTGAACCGCGAAGAAACCAGAGACTTCATTGCGTCCTCGTTCCCGCTCAGCAGCAGAAGACGGGGTCCTCCCCGGACGATGGAAAGCACGAGACTCCCCCCTTTTCGTCACAATCCCCTTTTTCTCCGCCCCAGCCGCCCGTCGTCCACATATCCCGGATACGGCAGGCAGTACACTTTCTCCAGAGAAGGAGAAATAATATGAACGCCCAGGAGCCCGTTCAAAAAAAAGCGCCCCTGCTCTGAAAAGTCATTCCGCGACGGTTCATGACCGAAAAGATTGTACTTGAGAGGCGGGTCTCCAAGGCCGGCCCTGTCATGGCTGAGGTTGAATCCTTCGCCGCAGAGTTCGATCCGCCCCCGTTCCCTGAAAACTATGCTTTTCGGGAACATTTCCCTGACAGCCCTTTCGTTGTCATGATTTCCGGTTACGATGACCAGGCCCGGTGAATCATCTCCTTCCAGGGCACGCCTGAGATTCTCCAGCTTGGATCTGTATCTCGGCAGTTCGGCGGGAGAAAGCTCAAGCTTCACATCGTCGGCCAGGTCGCCCGTATGGACAATCCAGCGGGGAGACAACACCTTCACAAGCCTGCGAATCGCCCCGTAAACGGTCGAGGGGGTGTCGGCGATATGCATGACCACATCGCCTTTCAGCTCCCTGACCTCCTCGGGGACGTATATTCCGAAAAGAATGCCATACAACGGCATCCACCAGTTTTTCTCCATGGACGGCTCCTCTCTTCCAGCCAGATTCTACCATGATATGGCCCGGCTTTTCGTGCCGTGCTAGAATGAGGAAAAAAGAACCGGAGGCTTTCTATGAACGCCCACATCGCCCAGCGCGTTTCCCAGGAGCTCAAAATATCCCCTTCGTCCGTGGAGGCCGTTCTGTCCCTTCTCGAACAGGACGCTACCGTTCCCTTTATTGCACGGTACAGGAAGGAAGCCACCGGCTCCCTTGATGAAGAGGTCATTTTCGCCATAAAGGAGCGTTATGCCAGGATCGAAGAGCTTGAAGCCAGAAAAAAGGCGGTGCTTTCATCCCTCGAGGAAAGAAACCTTCTTTCGGCCGAACTCGGGGAAAAGGTCCGGAACGCCCCGTCACTGACCGTCCTCGAGGACATATACCTTCCCTTCAGGCCCAAGAGAAGAACCAGGGCATCCGTCGCGGAAGAAAAGGGACTGGCTCCCCTCGCCGGGCAGCTGCTGCTCCAGAAGGGGTCTGACCCGGCTGTTCTCGCCCTCCCATTCGTTTCTGAAGAAAAGGGCGTGCCTTCCGGAGAGGAGGCCCTTCAGGGGGCCCTCGACATCATCGCCGAACGGATAAGCGAAGACGGTGAGGCCCGGAGGAAGATGAGGCTTCTTTTCGGAAAACGTGGAAAAATCAGGAGTTCAGTAGCCAAAGGAAAGGAAGAGGAAGGAGCCAACTTCAGGGATTACTTCGCCTGGGAAGAACCGGCTGCACCGGCTCCCTCCCACAGGGTCCTGGCCATGTTCCGGGGGGAAAAGGAAAAAATACTCAGCCTCTCTGTCCTCCCCCCCGAGGACGAGGCGCTGAGGGCACTCAGGGAAATTTTTCTCCACGGCAGCGGTCCCGATTCCATCCTTGTTGACCGGGCGATCGTTGACGGATACCGTCGACTTCTCGCTCCGTCCATGGAAACGGAACTGAGGAACGCCCTGAAGAAAAAAGCTGACCGTGAGGCCATTTCCGTTTTTGCGGGAAACGTAAGAGAAGTGCTCCTGGCCCCACCCCTCGGGCCGAAGAACATCCTCGCCGTAGACCCCGGATTCAGGACAGGGTGTAAGTTCGTCTGCCTGAACCGGCAGGGAGACCTTCTCCACCACGGAGTGATCTATCCCCACCCTCCAAGGGGAGATAAAAAAGGGAGCGCGGAAATTATCCGCCGTGCCGCGGAAGAATACGGCATCGAAGCGATCGCCGTGGGCAACGGAACCGCCGGAAGGGAAACAGAGCGATTTCTCAGGGAACTCGGCCTCCCTTCATCCATCATCATAACCATGGTGAACGAAAGCGGGGCTTCGGTCTATTCTGCTTCGGAGACCGCCAGAAGAGAGTTCCCCGATCACGACCTCACCGTCCGGGGAGCCGTATCCATCGGCCGGAGACTTCTCGACCCCCTTGCGGAACTGGTGAAGATCGATCCCAAGTCAATCGGCGTGGGCCAGTACCAGCACGATGTGGACCAGAAGGAACTGAAGAAGGCTCTCGACACCGTGGTGGAGTTTTGTGTCCACGCCGTGGGCGTCGACCTGAACACAGCGAGCCTTGAGCTCCTCTCCTCTGTTTCCGGTCTCGGGCAGTCCACTGCCGGGCGGATAATCAGGTACAGAGAGGCCAACGGTCCCTTCCCCACAAGGAAAGAGCTTCTGAACGTCCCCCGGCTCGGGCCGAAGACCTTCGAACAGGCCGCCGGATTCCTCAGGGTCTCCGGTGGGCCGGATCCTCTTGACCGCAGTGCAGTCCATCCCGAACGGTACCCCATTGTGGAACGGATGGCGGCCGACCTCGGCTGCACCGTGTCCGAACTCATGAAGGATCCAGAAAAGCGGAGCCGGATCGACCCGCAGAGGTATATCTCAGGTGACGCGGGACTTCCTACCCTCACGGATATCCTCGCGGAGCTCGAGCGTCCGGGGCGGGACCCCCGGCAGACCTTCGAAATCTACTCCTTCACCGAGGGGATCGAAAAAATCGACGACCTCTCACCGGGCATGACTCTGCCCGGAGTGGTGACAAACATTACCTCCTTCGGCGCCTTTGTGGATATCGGTGTCCACCAGGACGGGCTCGTGCACAGGAAGCACCTGCCCGGCGCTGCATCGGGACTTCGGCCGGGACAGAGGGTTGAAGTCTCAGTCCTTGACGTGGACCTGGCCAGGAACCGCATTGCCCTGTCCATGAAAGGCCATGGGGGGAGGAATGGCAAGTGAAGGGACCGAGAGTCGTCGTCATCGGAGGCGGAGCTGCCGGCCTCATGGCGGCCGGGCGGGCCGCCGAAAAGGGTGCACGGGTCGTCCTCGTTGAGAAAAACCAGACCCTCGGCGCGAAACTTCTGCTGAGCGGCAAAGGCAGATGCAATCTTACCAGTGCCGAAGAAGACCTGGACACTTTTCTCTCTGCCTTCGGCCCCAAGGGGAAGTTTCTTTATTCGGCTTTTTCCCGGTTCGGCCCCGCTGAAACCCTGGAATTTTTTTCCTCCCGGGGACTCAGGACAAAGGTGGAACGGGGGAAAAGGGTTTTTCCCGAAAAGGGAGGCTCCGAAAGGGTGATCAACTGCCTGATTGACTACATCCGGCAGGGAGGGGTCACCGTCTACCGGAACAGAGAAGCCCTCAACCTCGAAATAAGGGACGGAAGGGCGGTCCGGTTCATTCTGCGGGGACAGGAAGTGGAAGGAGATGCCTTCATAATATGCACCGGAGGGAAATCCTTCCCCAGAACCGGGTCGACCGGAGACGGCTACAGGTTCGCCAAAAGGGCCGGCCACCAGATTCTTCAGCCGGTCCCGGCACTCTGCCCTGTCAGGCTGAAGGAAAAATGGCCCCAGACAGCCCGTGGCCTGAACCTGAAAAACGTCTCCCTCACCCTGTTGAAGGACGGAACCGTAGTATCCAGGCGCTTCGGCGAACTGCTCCTGACCCATTTCGGCATCAGCGGCCCCATCGCCATGGACATGAGCAGGGATATCGGCGAGGCATACTCTACAGGGAACGCCGCCCTCCTCCTTGACCTGAAGCCTGCCCTGCCCCTTGACGTGCTTACCGCACGCATCGGGAGGGACCTTGAAAAATACGCAGGAAAAATGTTCAGGGACTGCCTGAAGGACCTGCTTCCCGGGGGGATCATCCCTGCCGTGGTGGAAAAGGCGACAGTTCCCCCAGACAAAAAAGCGGAATACATCTCCCCCGAGGAAAAAAATGAGCTCGCCCGCCTTCTCAAGGAGTACCCTTTGACACCCGACGGCCTGCTGGGTTTCGACTGGTCCATCGTGACAAGCGGCGGCGTTGATCTCAAGGAAATCGATCCAAGGACCATGGGGTCGAAAATCGTTGAAAACCTCTACTTTGCAGGTGAAATCCTCGACCTTGACGGCCCCACGGGCGGGTTCAACCTCCAGATGTGCTGGAGCACAGGCTTCGTCGCCGGTGATAGTGCGGCATTGTCCGCATGCCGGGAGAACTGAAGGGGGAAGGACATGACAGCCCGGTCCCGGCAGGGATTCAAGCTTCTGGCTGTTTTTTTTCTTCTGCTGTCCGCTCTTCACATTCAGGGATGGTTCGAACCTGCGGCCGCTTCCGCGAACAGGAGAGTTGTCCTGCTTCACACCCTTTCCCCCGATGACGAATGGACCCGCCGGGCAACGGACGGAATAATGGAGTCCTTCTCTGACTCCGGGGTCACGGCTGAAATTTTCATTGAATACATGGACATAACGAGCACTTTCTGGTCGTCCCACGTGGAACGGCTGAAAGACCTCCTGGAGGCCAAATTCTCGTCCTCCCCCCCTGACGTGGTGGTCACTACGGGAAACGAGGCCGCCACATTCGCCCTGGTCCATACAGCTGTGCTGTTCGGGGGGGCTCCCATCGTGTTCTGCGGACTCACCAACGAATACCTTTTTTCAGTGTTTCCAGAGGGAAGGGGAACCGGGATTTATTCCGTTCCGGCCCACGACCTCCTCATTTCGGAGATCGGAAGGCTCCACCCAGGGGCATCCATCGCCTTCGTTTCAGACCTAACGCCTGCAGGGCTCAGGGATCTTTCCCGGCTCAACACGAGCATGATAAAAGTGGAATCCCGCCCCCATGTGATCCCTCTCTCCGGTTTTTCCGCCGAGAGGCTCGCTGAATCAATCAGGAAACTGCCGGACAAGACGGTCATCATGCTGGGAGCTCATTCTTCACTCCCTGACGGCAGCCCCATGACGATGAAGGATACCCTCGCTCTCATACTGCGGAATACCACGCTGCCGGTCTACACGCTCGATGAAGATGGCATCAGGCACGGCGCCCTGGCGAGCGTGGAGGGAAACGGATACGGAAAGGGCAGAAAAGCCGGAGAAACGGCTGTCAGGATTTTGTCTGGAGAGGCGGTCAACACCATACCGCCGGAAAAATCAATGGCGGACCATCTCACCTTTGACTACCCGATGATGAAAGTTCATTCAATCCCCAGAAATGCTCTCTCAGACCGAAGCGTCATTTTGAACGATCCCGCCGATGCCGCGGTCAGGTATTTTCCCGTCGCTCTCCTCTACATGGGGCTGATTGTCCTTTTGGGCGGGCTGGCGTTTTTTATGAAGGGAAAGATCGCGAAAAGAAAAAGAACGGAAAAAAACCTCACTGAAAGGACGGAATACTGGGAACAGCTCTTCCAGAGATCTCCCGAGGGGATCATCGTATATAACGCTGCAGGAATTGTTCTGGAGACAAACCTTGTCTTCCGTTCCACCTTCGCCCTTACCGAAGAAAATATCACAGAAGCGGACATTGCCGGTCTTCTTCCCTGGGAGAAGGGAACCCTCCGCCCTGAAGATTTCTTTCCCGAGGGCAGGGGACAAATCAGGGAGGTAGAAATACCTGACAGAGACGGGATTCTCATTCCCGCAACCCATCTTCCTTTCCCCCTTGTTTCGGGCACGGAAAAGATCTATTGCTCCCTCGTCCAGGATATCAGCCAGAGAAAAAAAATCGAGGAGCAACTCGAAAAAAAGGGACATTTCCATGAAATCCTCTCCGTCATAACCTCCCGCTTTATACTCTCTCCGAGTTACCGGGACGCCATGAAATCTTCCCTCGAGGATATCCTTGCCCTGTCGAAAGCAAAAACGGCGGCAATTTACAGGCTCTCGGGAAGGAAAGGCATGCTGGCTCTGGAAACGGAGGCCAGATCCGCACCGGAACAGCCTTCTCTGGCGGGGCTTTTTCCCTCGCAGCAGGAAGAAGACTTTCTCTGGAAATCCCTTCTTTTCCGGGATGGAACCTTCAGGCCCGCCACCCTCCGCCCGGCGGAGCTTTCCCGGGGCGAGAGAAAGGAATGGCTTCCCCTCACCCAGCGCGGTATTGCCACGGTCTCAGTTCTTCCCCTCTTTCTTCGGGACTCTTTCCAGGGGTTCCTGGCCCTCGCCGACCCCTCCGAGGAATGGATATCCCATTCTCAGGAACCTGTGTTCGACATACTCCGCAACTCCCTGGCCGCAGCAATGGAACGCCACCAGGACGAGCTCTCCCTGGAAAAGCACCACCACGCTATCAACGAACGCTTCACAGGGGTCATCCTGGCCCTCTGCCAGGTCAGTGAACTTCGGGACGTGTCAACGTCCGGACATCAGAAGAACGTCTCGACCCTCGCGGAAGGACTGGCCCGAAGGCTCGGGCTTCCAGAGGATACCGTACTGGGTGTCAGGTACGCCGGCCTCGTGCACGACATAGGGAAACTTTATATTCCGGCGGAGATTCTGTCCAAGCCCTCGAAACTCACACCAGCCGAATACGGTCTGGTAAAAAAGCATCCGGAATACGGGAAGGATATCCTTTCACCCCTGGATTTCCCATGGCCCCTTGCGGAAATCATTCTCCAGCATCATGAAAGGATCGACGGCACAGGATATCCCGGAGGATTGAAAAAGGAAGAAATTCGCGTCGAAGCCAGAATACTGTCCGTGGCGGATGCCTTCGACGCCATGATATCCGAGCGGCCCTACCGGAAGCAGCGCTCCCCCGCCCAGGCCCTGGAAGAAATAAGAAGCCTGTCGGGAAGAGCTTATGACCCTGAAATAGTGGAAGTTCTGGAGAAACACTGCAGAGACAACACGTTATAATCCGGTGCAAAGAGGGCGTACCCTGTGCACGCCCTCTTTCCGTCTAACGGGCCGAGGAAAAGCTCATGGAAGGTTCTTTCACCGCCATGTACCGTGCAAGTTCAAGAAGCCGGCTGGCATAACCGTATTCATTGTCGTACCAGATCATTATCTTTGCCACCCTTCCCATCAGCATCTTCGTTGAAAGGGAATCCACAATGCCCGAATGGGAGTTTCCCACGATATCCGAGGATACCAGCTCTTCCGTACTGAACTCGAGAATGCCTTCCAGCCTTTCTTCGGCGGATCTCCGAAGCACCTCGTTGACTTCTCCGGCGTTCGCGTCCTTTTGAAGATGGACGACCAGATCGCTGAGGGAGCCGTCAGCTACCGGAACCCGGACCGCCGACATTGCCATTTTTCCCTTGAGATCTGGAAAAAGAGGGATGAGCGCCTTCGCGGCCCCCGTGGACGCGGGAATCATGGAAAGCCCAGCCGCCCTGTTCTTTCTGCATCCCCCTTTGGGAACATCAACCAGTTTTTGGGATGATGTGTAGGCATGAATGGTTGTTCCCATAAGGTAATCGATGCCGAAGGCATCGTTCAGCACTTTTATTGCGGGAGCAATGGAATTGGTGGTACAGGAAGCATTGGACACCACCCGGTGCCTTTCCGGATCGTACTGGTCTTCGTTGACGCCGAGAACCACGCAGAGATCGGCTGTCTCGGACGGAGCGCTGATGATGACCCGTTCAGCCCCCGCGTCTATGTGGGCGAGGGCTTTTTCTTTCTGCGTGAAATGTCCTGTGCATTCCAGGACTATGTCGACTTCCAGTTCTTTCCAGGGGAGTTTGGAGGGGTCTCGTTCTCCGAAGAGGGGAATTTGTTTTCCGTCGAGTATCAGGGAGTTTTCGCCTGCTTCTACTGAAAACCGGGCTTTTCCGTGGACTGAATCGTACTTGATGAAATATGCCATTTCTTGAGGAGACGATGGTTTGTTGAGAGCTACTATCTCCACATCTTCCGGCCGGACCTCCATGCAGCGACGAAGAACCAGCCGGCCGATCCTCCCGAGTCCGTTGATGGCCACCCGTTTCATTCATTCCACCTCCATAAAGGATAACATCATGCAAGTATCTTATCACAGAAAGAGAGCATTTATATGCTGTTTTCTAGTATTTTTTCATTATGTTGTTTTTTTATGACAAAAACAAAGCAAAAGGGAGTTTCAAAGCGTAACAGCCTGATAGGTAAAGAAAAGAGCTGTCTATTCTTCCTTAAACAGGATTTTCAACAGGTTTGTGGAAAATTTCCCGAGAAAAAACGGTGTTTCCCCGCACAGAGGAAACACCGTTTCAAGCCGACCGTTCCTGTTTTCGAAAAAAGCTGTTTTAAGAGCTTACTCCCGGCTTGCCATGTACATGGCAAGCTCGAGCATTCTGTTGGAGTATCCGTATTCGTTGTCGTACCAGATCATTACCTTCGCGATATGCCCCATGATGACCTTCGTGGAGGGGGCATCCACAATTCCCGAATGGGAGTTGCCGATGATGTCGGCGGAGACGATTTCATCCTCGCAGAATTCCACGATCCCCTTCAGGCTTCCCTCAGCCGCCGCTTTCAACGCGGCGTTAACCGACGCTACGGAGACCTCTTTCTTCAGGTGAACCACGATATCGGTGAGGGAACCGTCAGCAACCGGGACACGGACGGAAATCATGTCCATCCTGCCCTTCAGCTCAGGAAAGAGTGGAACCATGGCCTTGGCGGCCCCGGTAGTGGCAGGAACAAGAGAGACGGCCGCGGCCCGGCCTTTCCTTCCGCCTCCCTTTGGAACGTCCACGAGCACCTGGGTTGACGTGTAGGCGTGAATGGTTGTCCCCATGAGGGATTCGATGCCGAAGGCTTCGTGAAGCACTTTCGTCACCGGTGCCAGGGAGTTCGTTGTGCAGGAGGCATTCGAAACCACCGAATGCTTCGAGGGATCATAGAGCTTTTCGTTGACGCCGAGAACGATGGTCAAATCCGAATCCTCCGCCGGAGCGCTGATGATGACCCGTTTCGCTCCTGCGGCAAGATGGGCTGCCGCCTTTTCCCGCTTCGTAAAGAAACCTGTGCATTCGAGAACGATATCCACTCCCAGTTCCTTCCAGGGAAGCTTCGAGGGATCCTTTTCGCTGAAAAGAGGAACCGATTTTCCGTCCAGCACGAGAACTCCGTCTCCTGCTTCCACTGAAAAGCCGGCCCTGCGGTGGACTGAATCATACTTGATGAGGTAAGCCATCTCAGAAGGGGGGGTGAGATCGTTCAGCGCGACGATTTCAAAATCCTCCGGTTTTGCCTCCATATAGCAGCGAAGGACGAGACGTCCTATTCTACCAAGTCCGTTAATCGCTATTTTTTTCATTGCAGCACCTCCGTAATGGATTGATCCTATTTGAACTTAGAGAAGGATTTTATCACAAAGAGAAAATTCAGTCAGCAAGTCCGTCATCCGGCACAGAAGAATTCCGCCGACGCCCGGAAATCCACCAGACCCCTGCTGCGGCCGTGACCGGGATGGTCAGAAGCAGCCCCACGGTCCCCGCCACGCTCCTCAGGACTTCCTGGGCTATGTG
>JAHDLC010000023.1 GCA_018436595.1 Synergistaceae bacterium
CCCCACAAGCTCTTCGGCCGCCTTCGCGATGGATTCCGTCACCCGCCCCTGCTCCTCCATGGACCGGTTGATGTTCTCCACCTGCTCGCTGATGTCCGCTCCCGCCCGGGCCACGTGGTCCATCCCCGCCGTCATCTCTTCTGCGCTCGCCGACTGCTCCTGCATGGTCGCCGCTATGGACTGCACGTTCTCCGTGATGGACGCCACCCGGGTGATCACCCCGTCAATGACGGTCTTCGTCTCCCCGGCACGGGCCACGAGCTCCCGGATCTTCTCCGCGCTTCCCTTCTGGTCCGCCAGGGCCTTCTCCGTCTTCCCCGAGATTTCCCCGATGACCTTCCCCACTTCGGCCGCCGCGCGGTTCGATTCCTCGGCCAGCTTCCGCACTTCCTCCGCCACCACCGCGAAGCCTCGTCCCGCCTCTCCCGCGCGGGCAGCCTCGATGGCCGCGTTCAGCGCCAGGAGGTTCGTCTGGTCGGCAATCTGGGTGATGGTGTTCACGAATCCCGTGATACCCGACACCGACCTGGCCAGCTCCGTCACCGCCGCGCTGACCTGGCCGCCAGCCCCGGAGACGTCTTCTATCAGGGAGCTCATTTCGTCCAGCGCCTTGCCTCCCTGTTCCGCCGCCATGGAGATTTCCTGGGCCTGCTCGCCCGATTCGGCGGCCGCCTTGGCCCCCGCCTGGGACGCGCTCGCCACTTCCTCCACTCCGGCGTTGGCTTCCTCGATGGCGCTCACCGTGTCGTGGGTGTTCTTCGACACCTTGCCCACGAGATTGATCACTTCCTGCACCGAGGCGCTGCTCTGTTCCGACGCGGCGCTCATGTCCTCGGCCCGGGAGAGCACCTTCGAGGCGCTTTCGAGGATTCCCCTGACCGTCCCGGCGGTGCCGGAGATGAGCCGGTTCACCGCGTCGGCCACGTTCCGGATTTCCTCGATGGACGTGTCCGCCTCCACCGAGGCGGTGAGGTCGCCGGTCTCGGCCACGTACCGGGCCCGCTCGGCGGCCGCCCGGAGGGGCCGGGCGAGGCTCCTGGAGAAGAGGACGATCACGATGGAGGCCACCACGAGGACGGCTATGATGCCGATGTAGACCGCCCGGCGCATGGCTCCCACCGCGGAGAGGGATTCCGAGACGTCGCTTGCCGCGAACACGACGTAGCCGTTCGCAAGGGTCCAGTAGGACATGGTCTTGGGGACGCCGTTCCACATATAGTCGATCCGGCCCTTTTTGTCATTGATTATGCCGTCGGCGTACGGGGCGAAGCTCCCGTCGACAACTTCCCGGAATCCCGGCCCGTCGAACTTCAGGGTGGGGTGGTGGAGGTATTTCAGGTCCCTGTTGAGAAGGAAGGCATACCCCGAATCGTAGATTTTCACCGAATCGAGGACCGACCTGACGAAATTGAAGGAAAATGTCATCCCGACGATGGCGGCAACCTGGCCGTCGATGAGCACAGGCTGGGAATAGACCACCACTTCTTCGCCGCTTTCGGAAAGCTGGATGTCGCCCCAGTAGGGAGCGATAGTGTCAAGGGGTCTCCAGAACCATGCGGAGGAGAGATCCTTCCGGTCGATAAGCTGGGCGGGGTTCATCTTCTTTCCGTCGAGGAACATGAAAAGGGAGCCGGCATCCGCCCGTTCGAAGGCCACCATGAAGGTTTTTTCGGTACCGTAGATCTCAGGGTTGAAGATGATGAACAGCCTCCGGGCCTCCGGCGACTGGATCCCGAGGTCGGTCATGAACTTGCCGTTCTGGGCGCCGAACTGGGGCACCACGATGTCCGCCACTTCGGGATTGGGAAGGCTGGTGAACCTGGTGGTGACGAGGGCCGACAGCGCCTGGAGCATGCCGTCGAACTTGTTGAAGGTGGCGTCCAGCCGGTAGGAAAGGGATTCCGCCAGGGTGATCTCGTACTGCCCGGCCGAATCCTCGAGTCCCCGACCGCCGATGTGCATGGCGTAAAACCCGATCCCCCCCACAGCGAGCGCAAGAAGCACGATGACCACAGCCAGAATGCGCGTTGCGAGTCTGTTCAGTTTCAAGGAAGAACTCCCCCCTCTGAAGATGATTGTGGAAAAAAGCCTCCATCACTGAAGGCTCCGTGCACACACCAAACCTGCAACAGTCCGGATGTCCCGGCCTGAAAACCGGAGATCAGGGGGTGTGCGTTCCGGGCCTGCGCCCGGTGATTCCTTTGGAGTGCAGAAGAATGCTACAGTCGTTCCTTGAGTTCCTTGAGGTGCTGCGCCCGCTCCGCACCTTTCTCGTCCAGGCCGAGGCGGTTTACCACAACCCGTTCATTCACGCCGCGGAAAATGGTCCCGAGGGCGTCGGTGCCCGTGACGTCGAAGATGAGCCTGTTCCCCCGGATTTCCCGGAGAACGGCCTTCACGGTTACCGTGGTGCCGAGCATGGCCGGGATCTCGTGTTCCAGGTCGATCCTGCGGCCTACGGAAAGGTATCCCTCCGGAAGCAGATTTTCCGTCACCGCCATGGCTGCCTGGACGGCCAGCGCCGCACAGGCTGAAGTGGAAAGGTACTGGTTCAGGTAGGGAGATGAATTGCCGATGGTATCCTCAATTTCTACCGTCTTCTTCACCTCGGCGCTCAGCCCTGCTTTCAGGACCTCGGAAAGGTTCAGCATGGAGCATCCCTCCTTCAGTTGTTATACTCTCTCCACAGTCTATTCTATCGTAAAATCCCTCACCGGGGGCAAGGAATCCTCCGGTTCTTCATCCAGTCTTTCCGCGATTTCCAGGAGCAGGGCGGCAAGGTTCGGGTCAAACTGCCGTCCCGCCTGCTCCTTCACTTCCCTGAGAGCCTTGTCCCGGGTTTTGGCCGGCCGGTAGGGAGTCTCCCGGGTCATAACGTCGAATGCGTCGGCCAGGGCGATGATCCTGGAGAGGAGGGGAATGTCCTCCCCCCGGAGGCCGGAGGGGTATCCCGTACCGTCCCACCGTTCGTGGTGGGAAAGGATTTCATCCGCCACGGAGGCCACGTCCGGAGTGGCGGCGGAAGCCACCTTGTATCCCGCCTCCGCGTGCCGATTCACGTCCTCCCGTTCTTCGTCCGTCAGGGGGGCTGTTTTCACTAAAAGTTTCGACGGGACCGAAGCCTTTCCGATATCGTGAAGGAGTGCGGCGAGATCGAGTTTTTCCAGGTCCAGCCTGTCCAGGCCGAGCCGCCTGCCCAGCATGCGGCAGAGCCGTCTCACCGAAAGGTTGTGTTCCGCCGTTTCAGGCGTGTCCTCCGCAAGGGACGCGAAAATATTCTCGAGGATGGTCTCCCTGATCTTTCTGCTTTCCGCCGTTTTCTTATCGTACATTTCCTCCTCGGCGTCCCGGAACACGTTGGCGAAATCCTGCCAGCGGTGGAGCTTCGCGCTGTATCCGAGGGACATGCTGGGAGGGACGGGCATGTCCTTCACCTGGATCTTTTTGAAGGCGTCCTCGATGCGGCCGACGATGGAAGCGGCGTCCTCCTCACGGGTATGGGGCAGCAGAATGACGAATTCATCCCCTCCCCAGCGGAAGAGGAGGTCGCTGCTCCTGCAGATTTTTCTCAGGACTTTCGCCGCCGCCTTCAGGAGGTTGTCCCCCACCTGGTGCCCGAAAGCGTCGTTTGCCATTTTCAGCCCGTTGAGATCACCCATGATGACGCTGAGAGGAAGCTGCCGGTCGCAGTCGAGCCGTTTCAGCTCCTCCTCGAAGAAAGCCCTGTTGTACAGCCCGGTAAGAGGGTCCTTGAAGGCGTTCCTGGACAGGATCTCCCCGGCGGCCTTGAGCTCCGGGACATCCCTGGCGATGGTCAGGACGGCCTGTTCCTCACCCCGGACGAGGGGGAAAAAGGTGAGCATCGCCTGAAACGAGCTGCCGTCCTTTCGGCGGATGATTCCTTCCGAGGAGAAGGGATGGCCCGTATCCAGGTTTTTCCAGGCCTGCTTCAGCCGGAGGGGCGGCGGGGACGCCAGAACTGCCGTCATGTCTGATGACAGCAGTTCCTGGGCGGTGAAACCGAGGCCCTTCACCGCCGCTGGATTGACCTCCCTGATTTTCCCGGCGAGGGTATGGATAAAGACGAATTCAGCGATCCCCGCCATAAGGCAGGACACAAGCTCTCCGGCCTCGAAGGCTGATTTTTCGGGAGCGGCGTCTGTGCGGTCCATTCTCTGTTCCTCCTTCTTTTTTGCCTGAAAAAATGCATTATCCGTTCAATTATACTCCAGGGTCCGGGAAAAACGGGTCTTTCCCCCTACGGCGTTTCTTGTTATATTGTACTGGGCTGCCACTGAACTTTTCATCCCCAGATCGAGGAGGTTTTTCATGAGAATCGTCGGATTCTGCAATCTGAAGGGCGGCGTGGGGAAGACCACCGCGTGCCAGAATCTTGCCGTGGCCCTTGCCCGGAGAGGACTCCGGGTCGCCGCTCTCGATCTTGACCCCCAGAGCAATCTCACGGCCGGGTTCGGCATTGCCGTTCCGGAAGAGCATCCGTATATCTATGATTTCCTTCTCGGGGACGCTGCCTTTGAAGATGTCAAAATCTCCCGGGAGGGGGTCGACGTGGTTCCCAGCACCCTCGACCTCGCCATGGTCGAAATGCAGATAGAGAGCCAGCCCGGGAGGGACACCCTCCTTCGGGACGCCCTGGAGTCGGCCTCCCTTTCCGGCTACGACTGCGTCTTCTGCGACAGCCCCCCCCAGCTCGGGATATTCACCCGGAATGTCCTCGCGGCGTCCCATGAAGTCATTGTTCCCCTGGAAAGCGAATTTTTCAGCCTCGCGGGACTCCGCCTCCTCTCCAGGACGGTGGAGCTTTTCCGCAAAAGGCTCAACCGGGGGCTGGCCATCGGGGGGGTGCTCCTCACCAGGCACAACCCCAAGATCATCATGAACAGGGAAGTGGAAAAAGAGGTCCGAAGCCATTTCGGGGACAGGGTGTTCAGGCGATACATCCGTCAGAACATCAGCCTCGTTGAAGCCAGCGGCGCGGGTGTCTCGGTCTTCGGATACGATCCTGACAGCAACGGTGCCCTCGATTATTCGGTGGCGGCGGAAGAACTGCTTGAGAGGTGGAAAAACAATGGCTAAAAAAAGACCCAGCCTGAAAAATTATCTTTCCACGGGAGAAGTGTTCGCGGGAGAGGAATCCCTGCCCGCACACGGGGAAACGGCGGGGAAAGCGGCTTCCCCGGAAACGGCGCCGGAGGAAAGCAAAAAGCCGGCGGCGAAAACAAAGGCCGCCCCTTCAAAAAAGAAGGCCCAGGCGGCACCGGGGAAAAAAACGGCCGGTGAGAAAAAGGCTCCCGCCCCGCGGAGCCGGACGAAAAAGGCTTCTCCTACCCCGGAGAAGCCTCCGGAAAAGAAAGGGAAAGATGTCCTTCCGGAAAGAGCCGATTCCATCCTGGAGATGCTGGCCCGGGAAGACCGTCCCCTGTGGGAGAAGCTCTTCGGGGCGGCCGAGACGGAATTCCTTCCCCTGGACCTGGTGGAGCGGCGGGAGGATTTTCGTACCATGCCCCGGGACCGGTTCACCCTCTTCCGGCTCGAGGAGCCCGGAAAACCGCTCCATCACGTGAGAACCAGCGTCCAGATCCGGGAACCCCTGGTGTGCCTCATCAAGTGGGACGAGACGGGGAGGATTTCCGTCTTCAGATAACGGGCGGCGTTTTCTGCAGCATTTCCGCTGTTTCTTCGAACGGCCGGGGATACCCGAAGAAATATCCCTGGCCGTGGGTGGCTCCATGCTCCAGGGTCCGAGGAGATTTCAAGCAGGGCTGCCGGTAACCCGTCAATGTCCCGGAGGACGGAAAAACCGGTGATCACCTCCGGAGAGACTGGCCGGGAGAGGAAACCCTTTCCCGCCGACTTCACCGAGTCCAGCATTTCCCTCAGATTTTCCGGAAGGGATTCACCGGCAGGATGGATCCTCAGAGGAAGGAGAAGGGATTCCGAAAGAGAGGACGCCTCCCGCTCCCCAATTTCCCTCGCCAAAACGAGAATCCCTTTCGGCGGTCCGGAGCCGTCGCTCCTGAGGATCGGTGCCACGGACACCATGAAGAGGGTGTCCCGGTGGAGGAAAAATCCGGAGAAGCCGTCACCCGTCACCCCCGGCCTTGCCGGCCAGGGAGGTTCCCTGGTGCCTGATCCGGTCCACAAAGGCCGCGGCACCGTCGGTGAGGACAGGTCCCGAAGAGATGACCGTCCCGTCCGGTGAGAGGAAGACCATGGCTGCGAGGTGCAGGGTTTCCAGGGTCTCTTCCTGGAGGTTCACAGCCTCGTACAGTCCGTTCATGTCGTCCATATAGGCGTAGGTATCGTCCCAGGAGGCCCAGTCCCGGTTGACCCGCAGAAGGGCCTCCGCTTCCCGGGAGAGAAGGTTCTCCGCCCTGGCGGAATTTTCGGAGAGGGATTCGGTTTCAAGATCCCTGTAGCTGTCCAGAACAAGCATTCCGGAGAGGGCTGACATTCCCCCCAGGAAGAGGAGCGTGGAGGCAACGACGATAAGGAGGGTTCTCAGGCGTATCGACATCGGGACCATCGCCTTTCGGGATGTGTGGATCATGATTTGGAATGAAAAAAACAGGAAAATTATAACAGAAAAGAAAGAGTTGATGGAAGGCGTTCCCGGGGAAAAGTGGTATGCTTACGGGAAGCCAAAGAACGTACCCCATGAAAGGTCGGTTTTCCCATGTATTTTTTCGAGATGCTTCTCTCCGCCCTATCCCTCTCCATGGATGCCCTGGCGGCGTCCCTCGGGATCGGGGCGTGCCTCGGCGCCGCCACGGGGGGCGCGGCGGCCCTTCGGGTGGCCGGGGCCTGCGGAGGGTTCCAGTTCGCCATGCCCCTGGCCGGGTGGTTCCTGGGCAGCCGCTTCCTGGTCTTCATTTCAGACTATGACCACTGGGTGGCCTTCGGGCTTCTCGCCCTCGTGGGAGGCAACATGATCCGCGAGTCCTTCAGGCCCGAGGACCCCACCTGTCCTGCCTCCGACCCCTCCTGCGGCGTCGCCCTCCTGACGGTGGCCGTTGCCACGTCCATCGACGCCCTTGCCGTGGGGGTGAGCTTCGCCGCCGTTGGGGCGCCGGTGATGGTACTGGCTTCATGGTCGGGGGCCATCACCGCCTTCGCCTGTTTCGGCGGCGTGCTGGCGGGATTCCGCGTTGGCCAGCTTTTCGGAAAGAAAGTTGAGTTCGCCGGTGGACTCGTGCTCTGCCTCATCGGCGTGAACATCCTGAGGGTCCACCTCATGGGGTAGCCGGCGGGGAAGCCTGGGTGTACATGGTGCGGTGCGCCGACGGAACGCTGTACACCGGCTGGACTTTCGACCTTCCCGCGAGGATCGAGGCTCACAACCGCGGAAAGGGAGCCCGGTACACGGCGGGGCGGCGGCCCGTGGAGCTTGTCTTCAGCGAGCGCCTTCCCTCGAAGGGCGATGCCCTGCGGCGGGAGCTGGCCATCAAGAAAATGGCCAGGCAGGAAAAGGAAAAACTGGCGGCGGAACGGTCCCGGCCCTAAATCCGCAGCTTTTCCTGGCAGAGGGAGTGTCGCCGGGCACAGCGCCCGGGCCGAGAAACCGACAAGGATGTCGGTTTCAGGTGCAGTTGTCAAGGACGACAATCTGCACCGGCGGCCCAAGCGAGCACCGGTGACGCTCCCCGCTGCCTGTGGATTTAGGCCGGCTTCCTCTTGTACCTCCGGAAGGGGAAGGGCTATAATATAATCCATTTCCGAACAGGAAAGGAGACCGGCATGGAAAGCGAATGTAGCGCGAGACCAGAACCGTTGTGCGGCCACATCGGCTGAGGGCGTCCCGACGGTTTTTCGCGTCCGGCGCCCGCCGGGCGTGAAAGGAGCGCCTCTTCCGTTTGTCTCTCCTTTTTTCGCCCCTTGCTTTTCCACAGCCCCGGTTCCCGGAATTTGTCCGGGAGAGGGGAATGCTGCGAAGGGGGGAATGCTTCCATGATATCCGTTCTGAAAACCTTTCCAGATAAAAAGAACGTTCCTTTGACCCTGGAGACCCTGGAGACAGGGAGCTGGATCAACATGACCGCTCCCACGAGGGAGGAGATCGATGCTGTGAGCCGGGCGGTGAAGTGTCCCGCCGACTTTCTCGCCGCCGCCCTGGACCCGGAGGAAGCCTCCCGCATCGAGGCCGACGACGGCTGCCTTCTCGTGGTGATCAACGTCCCCAAGGTGGAAGGGAACTTCAGGTTCGACGCCATCCCCATGGGCGTCATCATCACAACGGAGCATATCGTCACCGTCGCCCTGGAGCAGAACGATGTCCTCCCGTCCTCCCCGGGTGCCCTGAACGCCTTCAGTACCTTCAAGCGGACCCGCTTCCTGTTCCAGGTGCTCTTCCGCACCGCCACCCTCTTCCTCAAGTACCTGGTCCAGATCGACCGCCGTTCCAACACCATCGAGGCGAACCTCAGAAAATCCATGAGAAACGAGGAACTCTTCCAGCTCCTCGACCTCGAGAAGAGCCTTACCTATTTCACCAGCGCCCTGCGGTCCAACAGGTCGGTGGTGGACAAGCTCATCCGGCTCTGCGCCAACTCCCAGATGCACGAGATCGTCAAGGTCCGGGAGGAGGACGAGGAGCTCCTGGAGGACGTGAAGATCGAGTACGACCAGGCGTATGAAATGGTGCAGATGTACAGCAACATCCTCAGCGGGATGATGGATGCCTTTGCCTCCATCATCTCCAACAACCTGAACATGGTCATGAAATTCCTCGCCTCGATCACCATCATCCTGGCGATCCCCACCGTGGTGGCCAGTTTCTGGGGAATGAACGTCCACGTGCCCTTCGGCGGCCACCCCCTTGGCTTCTGGAGCGTTCTGGGAATCGCGGCGCTGTTCGCGGGAGGCTCGGCCTTCCTGCTCTGGAAGAAGCACATGCTGTAATGGCCCCGAAAGGGGAGGAGGCACGAAGATGGCAAAGAAACGACGGGAAGAAAGGGAGCCCTGGGAGTACCTCGGGAAAAAACACGTGCTCTGGAAGCAGATCATCGTCCTTCTGCTGTCGGTCATCGCCCTCTTTCTCATCGTCGTCCTCGGCGATTTCCTGTTCCACTGTTTTCACCTCGGCAAGGACTGGTCCGACTCCCTTCTGGTAAGGATGATCGTGGAGCGGCGGATGATCCTTCCTTTTTTCAGGTAAGTGCAAGGGCCTTCCCGGCGAAAGGGGAAGGCCTTTTTCCTTTCTCCCCCGGACGCTCCGGCCTTCCCCTGTACGGCATCTCCCATTGTGCGGTCAGCGGGGAGCGTCACCGGCGCCCGTCTGGGCCGCCGTTTTTGACCTCACGGCTTTTTTGCAGTATAATAATTTCATTAGTTTTCCAAAAGCAGAGTACTCCGTCTGTGCAGCAATTCTGTCGATACAGCTCCCCGGCAGTCCGGCGGAGATTTTGTTCCCTGGCTTTTCCTGCCTTCTATGTCCTTCCGAAGGGCTAAATCCATGAAAGGAGCAGATAGATGAAAAAATACGCATTTTTCGTCCTACTGGTTTTGTGTCTTGTGCCGGCCTCGGTTTTCGGCACCCCCCTGCAGGCTTCAGGAGACGAGCCTCCTGTTGTGTTCGCTGATTTCAGCTGGGACAGCGTCCAGTTTCACAACAGGGTGGCGGGCTTTATTCTCGAACACGGATTCGGCAAAAAAGTGGTCTATTCCTTCACTGAGGAAGTGCCCGGTTTTCTTGGGCTCGAGCGTGGGGATTTCCACCTGGCCATGGAGACCTGGGTTGACAATTCCGCTCCCTACTGGGAAAAGGCGGAGAAGAACGGCAGGATGGTCAGCCTCGGCAGAAATTACGAGGATGCGCCCCAGGGCTGGTATGTTCCCACCTTTCTGATCAAGGGCGACCCTTCCAGGGGCATCGAACCCTCGGCCCCCGGACTGAAGTCGGTATCAGACCTGCCCCGTTACTGGGAGCTGTTCAAAGATCCTGAGGACGAAACGAAAGGCCGTTTTCTGAACGGCCCCACGGGGTGGCACGTGAGCGTCACCAATGCCGCGAAGCTTCAGGCCTACGGCCTGAACGAGCACTTCAACAACTTCCACGCCGGGTCGGCGTCAGCCCTTGCCGTGGGCATAGCGTCGGCCTACGAAAGAGGGAAGGCCGTCCTCGCCTATTACTGGGAACCGACTCCTCTCCTTGGAAAGTACGACATGACGAAGCTCGAGGAACCTCCCTACGATCCGGAAATTTTCAACACCACCGGCGGGTGCGATTTCCCCGCGTGCAGGGTGCTGAAGACAGGGAACACGGAATTTCTGGAGGCGGAGCCGCAGATCCGGGCCTTCATCGAGCGGTACACCACGACCCTCGAACTCACCAACCAGGCCCTTGCGTTCATGGAGGACAACAACCTCACCCATGGTGAAGCCGCCGCCGCGTTTCTGAAGAAGCAACCGGACCTGTGGCGGAAATGGGTTGACGGGCCTGTGGCGGAAAAGGTCGCCGCCGTGCTCGCGAATTCGGGGAACTAATGGGCGTTCCTGCCCCGAAGGGCGGACCGGGGCTTCCCCGTCCGCCCTTCGACGATCCCGTCAGGAGCGGAGAGAAGCTGGTCGAATGGGCGGAGCCCCTTCTTTCTGAAAGTGAACTGACCCGGTCACGAGAAGCGGCCGAAGAGTTCGCCCTCTTCGGCGGTCCCGTGCTCCAGGGTGAACTGGACCGTATCCGGAACACCGAGGGAGATCATATCCTCGGCAGGCTGATTCCCTACTGGGAGGGATGGTACCTTTCGTCAAGGGATCCTCTGCCGGTCCACTCCAACCCCTTCTACCTCTTCGCTTCCGACGGGCTGCCCGGCGGGGGCTGCCCCTACAGGCTGGCTGCCAGGCTGGCCCTGTCGGCTGCGGCGTTCTGCACCGAAATCGACAGGGGGTCTCTTGAACCGGACACGTTCAGGGGAGCCCCCCTGTGCATGAAGGAATATGAACGGCTCTTCCGGACTTCCCGGAGGGCTCTGCCTGGAACCGACAGGCAGGTGACCGGAACGAAATCCGGCCCTGCCGCACGCTGTGCCCTCGTCATCTCCTGTGGAATTCCCTTTCTCCTCGAACTGTACTCGGAGGAGGGGGGCCTGAGGGATGTGGAGGAGACGGCCCGTCATCTCCGGGATATCGCGTCCCTCCCTCCGGGAGAAACCCCTCCCGTGGGGCTGATCACCACCCTTCAGCGGGATGAAGCGGCCCGGGGACGGCGGCTTCTCCTTGACGGGGGGGAGGACAACGAGCGGCTCCTTTCCCTCGCTGAGGAATCCCTTTTTGTCCTCCGCCTCGACGGTCCGTGCGGCTCCAGCCCCGAGGAGCGGGCACGGCACTTTCTCTTCGACGGAGGGCAGAACGGCTGGTATGAAAAATCCTTCCAGCTGATCGTCACGGCGGACGGTCAGGCCGGGATCAACTTCGAACACACCTCCAGGGACGGGACCCACGTGGGTCGGCTCGTGAAGGAGATCCTTTCCCGGGCGCCTTCAGTGAAGGGAAGAGCGACGGGGCTTCGCGGGCCGGTCCGGCTGGACTTCGCCCTCTCCGGGGAATGCAGGGATTTTCTCGACGGGATTCCGGAAAAGGCCAGGGCTCTTTCCGATTCCAGAGTTCAGGACGTTTTCAGGTTTGACGCCTTCGGGACCGATGCAGTGAAGGAAGGCAACGTCAGCCCTGACGCCTTTGTCCAGATTGCCATGCTCATGGCGGCGGAGAACCTGTGGGGGGAGCGCAGGAGCGTCTACGAGTCGGTCCAGCTCCGCCGCTTCGCAGGGGGACGCACGGAGGGAACCCGTCCGCTCACCCGGGAAGCGGCCGCTTGTGTCGACGGCTTCCGTTCGGGCCGGGAATCTTCCGGCGCTCTCAGGAGGATGCTGTTCGAAGCCCAGCGGGCCCACCGGGAAAGGATACGGGAGTGCCTGGAAGGACGGGGCGTGGAGGGACATCTCCAGCTTCTGAGGGGCCTGTGGAGAGAGAGGGGAGGGGAACTCGGCCTGAAGGAGCCTGCCCTTTTCCGTTCCCCCGCCTGGGAAAAACTGACGTCCTGCCCGGTGTCCAGCAGCACGACGCCGGGAGAGGGATTCGCCCTCGCGGGATACGGCCCCGTCCAGCCGGGAGGGCTGGGTGTCCGCTATCTCTCCCGCAGGGATCACTTCATCTTCCACGTGTCATCATGGAAACGGGACGGCTCCCTGGCGCCGGAATACGCTTCCCGGCTGCGGAATGCCCTTGAAGCCATGGGAGGCGTCCTGCAGGACCGGGAATAACGAAGCCGCCGAAAGCAGCAGGGAGTCCGGAAGAAGAAGCCGGACTCCCTGCTGTCATGTATGCGCCGCCTGTGCCGACGCTACAGGTTCCGGATCACCATTGCCACGCCCTGGCCCCCGCCGATGCAGGCGCTGACGATGCCCAATTCCTTTTTTTGCGCCTTGAGGGAGTAGACCAGTGTGGCGAGGATCTTGCCGCCCGTTGCCCCGATGGGGTGGCCGAGGGCGATGGCCCCTCCGCAGGGGTTCAGCCTGTCCATGTCGAACTTCATCACCCTGTGGCAGGCAATAATCTGGGAGGAGAAGGCCTCGTTGATCTCGATGATCTCCATGTCCTCCAGGGACATTTTTGCCATCTCCAGGGCCTTCGGCATGGCCACCGTGGGGCCGAGCCCCATGTGGACGGCGTCGAGGGCCCCGCTGGCGTACCCGGCGATCTCCGCCAGGGGAGTATAGCCGTTGGCCTTTGCCCAGTCGCTGTCCGCCACGATGTACGCGCTTCCGGCGTCGCAGAGGGCCGAGCTGGACCCCGCGGTGATGGAGCCGTCCTTTTTGAAGATCGCCGGGAGTTTGGCGAGGGACTCGAGAGAGGTGTCCTCCCGGGGAATCTCGTCTGTGTCGAAGACGATGGTTCCCTTTTTCCTGTCCCGTATTTCCACCGGGACGATCTCGGAGGCGAAGCGGCCTTCTTTTATGGCGGCCACGGCCTTCCTGTGGCTGTCCAGGGCATACTCGTCCTGCTCTTCCCGTGTGATGGAATACTCCTCGTTGAGGACTTCCGCCGTGGCACCCATAAGCATGCCCGCCAGGGGGCAGTTGAAGCCGTCCTTGTGGAGGGCGTCCTCGGCCGCTTTTTCGCCCATGCGGAATCCCCACCGGGCTTCCTTGAGCAGGTAGGGCACGTTCGAGGCGCTCTCCATACCGCCGCCGGCGACGGCTTTCATGTCGCCGAGACGGATTTTGTCCGCTGCCAGCATGGCCGTCTTCAGGCTGGACCCGCACCGCTTGTTCACGGTGAACGCGGGGATCGACTGGGGAAGACCCGAACGGAACAGGGCGATCCGTGCGGGGTTGGCCCCGACGCCCGCCTGCCATCCGTTGCCCATGATGACCTCGCCGATGTCGTCCGGGTTCACGCCCGAACGCTTCACCGCCTCCTTCAGGGCTATGCCTCCGAGGTCCGGAGCCTCAAGCCCTTTGAGGCTCCCTCCGAACTTGCCTCCGGGGGTGCGGCAGACGCTTAAAAGAACAGGTTTTCCCATGATCCTGCCATCTCTCCTTTCAGTCGATGCCCCTCATGGGGCACAGGTCGGGGGAAACGTCGTATTCCATGGTGGTGTTGGCTCGAAGCTCCTCCTCGGTGACCTCGGGGGCAATTTCGCAGAGCGTCATTTTCCCGTCCACCTTGCGCATGAGGCAGAACTCCGTCACCACCACGCTGACCACCTTCTCCCCCGTGAGGGGCAGGGTGCACTCCTTCACCAGCTTCGGTCGCCCCTTCTTGTCGCAGTGGGTGGTGGCCACGTAGACGGCCCGGGCTCCCGTGACAAGGTCCATGGCGCCTCCCATGCCCGGCACCATTTTGCCGGGGATCATCCAGTTCGCCAGGTTGCCGGAGCTGTCCACCTCCAGCGCGCCGAGGACCGTGGCGTCGAGGTGCCCGCCCCGGATGAGGCCGAAGCTCATGTCGCTCGCCACCAGGCTCGATCCCGGCAGCAGGGACACGCACCGACCCCCGGCGCCGATGAATCTCAGGTCCTCTTTTTCAGGCTTGGGACCCGCCCCGACCACGCCGTTTTCCGTCTGGAGCAGCACGTGCACGTCCTCGGGAAGGTAGTCGGAGACCAGGGTGGGAATGCCTATTCCGAGGTTCACCACGGCACCGTCCTCGAAATCGAGGGCGATCCGCTTCGCTATCCTGTGGCGGATGACTTCTTCATCAAGTGCGGGAAGCATAGTATCCGTCTCCTTTCAGTACGAGAATATCCACGAGCATGCCGGGGGTGACCACGTCGTTCGCGTCGATTTCCCCCTCCGCCACTATGGTGTCCACTTCGGCGATGACCAGGTCCGCGGCGGTCGCCATGGCGGGGTTGAAATTCCGGCCCGTGCCGAAGTAGGTGAGGTTGCCCCACCGGTCGGCCTTGTGCCCCCGGATCAGGGCCACGTCGGCCTTGAGGGGGATCTCGAGGATGTATTTCTTTCCGTCGACTTCGATGACCTGCTTGCCTTCCTCGTGGATGGTCCCCACACCGGTGGGGGTGAGAACGCCTCCCAGGCCGAAGCCGCCGCAGCGGATCCTCTCGACGAAGCTCCCCTGGGGAACGAGTTCGAGTTCCATCTTTCCCTCGTTGAAAAGTCTCTGGGTCTCCCGGTTCAGTCCGACGTGGGATGCTGTGACTTTCCGGCACTGGCCGTTCACCACCAGCTTCCCGTGGCCGATTCCCTCGGGGTGCTGGTCGTTGGCGTAGAGGGTGTCGTTGGAGATGAGATGGAGATCTTTTGTTCCCTGGACCACGAGGGCGTCGATGAGGGTATAGGGAACCCCCGCGTAGTTGAATCCTCCCACCATGAGGGAGGAGCCGGGTTTCACGTTCTGAACCGCTTCCTCCGCAGACATGACGGGCTTGATGAGCTTATGGGCCATGAGTATGGAACACCTCCTCAGGATTGTGTACTGTCAGGAGCGGGCGAAGGATTTTTTTTCGCCTTCATTTTCTGGAGCAGGTAGACCCCCACGAGAAGGACGAGGGCCAGGATGTCCGTCGTCATGTTCGGCACGATGAGCAGGAAGGGGACCACCAGCAGGGCAAGTCTTTCCGGAATGGAGAGGGGGGCGATGTAGTAGCCCTGCACTCCCGCCGAAAGACCGATAATCGCCATGAGGGCCGTGATGAAGGAGAATGTTATCTGCAGGATATTGCCCTGGAAGAGCAGGTGGGGATTGTAGACGAACATGTAGGGCACGAGGAATCCCGCCATGGCGGTGACGAGAGCCGTGAATCCCGTCTTCATGGGGTTGCTCTTCGCTATGCCCGCCGCCGCGTAGGTGGCCAGTGCCACGGGGGGTGTCACGTCGGCCAGCACGCCGAAGTAGAGGCAGAACAGGTGGGCCGACATGAGGGGAACACCCATCTGGTACAGGGCCGGCGCCGCAAGGGTGGACGTGATGATGTACTGGGCCGTTGTGGGGACTCCCATGCCGAGTATGATGGACCCGATCATGGTGAGGATGAGGGCCAGGGGCAGGATGCCCTGGGACAGGCTGATGACGAAGGAGGAGAAGGCCAGTCCTATGCCCGTGATGCCGATGACGCCGATGACGAGGCCGGAGCATGCGCAGGCCGCCGCCACTTCTACGGCTCCCATGCCTCCGGCGATGAGCGCGTCGAGAAGCCGCTTCGGCGTCATTCGGTACTGGGGCTTGCCCATCCACGAGACGCACACCATGAGGACGATGGACCAGAAGACCGCCTTGACCGCCGAATAGCCGAGGGCCAGGAAGATGACAAGGGTGATGATGGGAAGAAGAAGATGCCATCCTTCCTTCAGGACTCTTCCCACTCTGGGGGCGGTTTCCTCGGTGAGGCTCTGGATTCCCCTCTTGCCCGCCCGGAAGTGGACCATGGCGATGATGGAGATGAAGTACAGGGTGGCGGGTATAGCCGCCGCGACCACGATATCCCAGTAGGAGATGCCGAGGAACTGGGCCATGATGAACGCTGCCGCCCCCATGACCGGCGGCATGACCTGTCCTCCGGTGGATGAGGCAGCGACGACCGCTCCTGCGAAATTGGGAGTATATCCCGATTTTTTCATAAGAGGTATCGTAAAGGCTCCGGTAGTGACCGCGTTTGCCACAGAGCTTCCGGAGACCGTTCCCATAAGGCCGCTGGCCACGACCGCAGCCTTGCCGGGGCCGCCCTGGCTGCGCCCGGTCAGGGCGAGGGAAAGGTCGATGAAGAACTGGCCCGCCCCCGTGACGCTCAGAATGGCGCCGAAAAGAACGAAAAGGAAAATGAAGGAGGCTGACACCCCCAGGGGAACGCCGAAGATGCCGTCGGTCCTCAGGTACTGGAAGGGGGCGAGCTCTTCGAGAGGAAAGCCGCCATGGGCGAGGACTCCCGGAAAATAGGGACCGAAAAGGGCGTAGATGGTGGCGATGATGGCCACGATGGGAAGGGGCCATCCCATGGACCGTCTCCCCGCCTCGATGACGAGAATGATCATCATGGTGCCGATGTAGATGTCAGATGCGATGGGCATGCCTTCCCTCATGGCGATGGCGTCCCAGTTCAGCAGGATGTTCAGGCATCCTCCCGCCATGAGGGCCGCCAGGACCCAGTCCCATATGTCGATTTTGTTCTTCGGCCGTGACTTCGACACAGGGTAGATAAGGAAGATGAGGCTTCCCATGAACATCCAGTGAACGCCCCTCTGGTACATGGCCGAGAGAAGGCCGAACGCCGCTGTATAGAGGTGGAACAGCGACGCCGCGAGGGCTATGCCCGCCACCACCCAGTACTGCCACCCAGAAAGTTCTCTCTTCCGCCCTTCGATCACCTCTTTTTCAAGAGGCGGAGGGCTGTGTTCCAAGGTGGTATTGTTTTCCGTCGTCATGAATGAACCTCCATGGGGAAAGATGTGATCCTGTGAAAAACCGGCCGGAGGGGCACTCCGGCCGGCATGATTCTCTTTGCCCTCAGGGGGCCTATTTCATATCAATTCCCTGCTCCTTGAAGTATTTCTTCGCGCCTGCGGCGAACTCGGTGATGCCCACGCTGGCCTCTGCCGGGACGAAATGGGCGGCCTGGGTGGTGATGTTCATGAACTTGTCCCGGTTCTCGATAAGGGTCTTCGTAAGGTTATAGGCAAGGGTCTCGTCCATGTCGTTCTTGACCACGAGGTAGTTGCTGTCCGCGATGGTCCGGATGTCTTCCTTGATGCTGTCGTAGGTGCCGGTCTTGATGGTGTAGGGGATCAGGAAAGGATTGTCGGCGATGATCTTCTTGACCAGTTCCTCATCAAGAGGGACCATGACGATTTCCCGCTGGGCCGCCACTTCCATGACCGCCGAGCCGGGGGCCGCGAAATTCCAGAACACGGCGTCCACGTTGCCGTCTTTCAGCGCCATGACGCCTTCCGGCTGGGTGAGCTGCTGCTTGGTGAAGTCCTTCTCGGGGTCGATTCCGGCGGCCTTCAGGATGAGGTTGGTGAGGATCTGGTCGCCGCCTCCGGGGGCTCCCACGGAGACCTTCTTGCCCTTGATGTCCTCGAGCCTGGTGATGCCGCTGCCCTTCACGGTGACCAGGTGCTGGGGCGCGGGGTACATGCTCATGAGGATCTGCAGGGGCAGCTTGCCGTCGGGCTCGAAGGCCTCGGTGCCGGTGATGGCCTGGTACAGGGCCGATCCCATGGTCATGCCGATATGGGCCCTGCCTGATGCGACGAGGCGGCAGTTTTCCCGGGAGGCCGATGTGGCCCTGGACGTTGCTTTCACGTCGATTCCGGCGTTGGTGAGGACTTCAGCCATGGCTCCGCCGAGAGGGTAGTAGGTTCCGCCCACGCCGCCGCTGCCGATGGTAATGAACGTCATGGCGGATCCCGCGGAAGCAAATGCCAGTACTCCGATAAGCGCAAGTGCGAGAATGCTCTTCTTCATGAAACAATTCCTCCTTTTGTTCTGATGATCGAAGGGGCTGTCTACCCCTTGCTCCTGAACGCCTCAGCCGAAGCCTTCAGGGCTTCTTCAAGGCGTCCCGTCATGTCGTCAAGCTCTTCTTTCGTGGAAACCAGGGGAGGGGCGAACAGGAACTGGTCTCCGGCGACTCCGCCGATTTGGCCCGTGCCGGGGTAGATCACGAGGCCCCGCTTCATGCATTCCTCGGTGACGAAGGCAGCTGCCTTCAGGGAAGCAGGGAACGGTGCTTTCGTTTTCTTGTCTGCCACCAGCTCCACGCCCCGCATCATGCCCATTCCGCGCACCTCGCCCACGATAGGTATCTCAAGCAGGGCGGGGATTTTTTCGTCGAACTGCCTGCCTCGTTCAGCCGCGTTTTCGAACACGTTGTTCTTCTTCATGTACCGGATGGTCGCGGTAACGGCCGCGGCGGTGACAGGATTGCCGTTGTAAGTGTGTCCGTGCTGGAATGCGCCGCTTCCGTCCCGGATGGTCTCGGCGATCTCATTCTTCACGATCATGGCCCCCACGGCGGCGTATCCCCCTGAAAGGGCTTTTGCCGAGCAGATGATGTCCGGCGTCACGTCCCAGTGCTGGGTGCAGAAGGGTTTCCCCGTCCTGCCCATGCCGGTCATGATCTCGTCAGCCACGAGCAGCACGTCGTATTTCGAGCAGATCTCCCGGACGATGGGCCAGTACTCCTTCGGCGGGTGAAGGGCTCCTACGGTGGACCCCACGATGGGTTCGGCAAAGAAGGCCGCCACCGAATCGGGGCCTATCCTGAGAATCTCCGTTTCGAGAGAACGGGCGCAGGCAACGCCGCAGTCAGGGTACTTCAGATTCAGGGGGCACCGGTAGCAGTAGGAGGCGCAGATTTTCGGATTCTCCCTGAAGAGGGGGGCGAAGACGCGGCGTCTTCCCATGCTTCCGGCGAGGCCCATGGTTCCCACGGTGCTTCCGTGGTAGGAATTCCACCGGGCGATCATCTCGAACTTGCCGGAGCCCTTGCCGTCCCGCTCCACGAAATACTGGCGGGCGATCTTCATGGCCGATTCGATGGCCTCGCTTCCGCCGCTCACGAACCAGACGTAGTCGAGCCCTTCCTGGGTGAGAGATGCCACTTCCCCGGCCGCTTCAATTGAAACCTTGTTGTTCCACCGGGAGGGGTGGGCGAATTCCATGGTGAGAAGCTGCTGGTACATGGCGTCGGCTATTTCCTTCACGCCGTGCCCTATGCTTGAGAGCAGGGCCCCGCAGCACCCGTCGTAGTAGGCCTTGCCCTCCTCGTCGTACAGGTACACTCCCTCGCCTCGCACGGCAGTCCGCAGATTTCCCTTGAAACTTCTCGGAATCAGATGTCCAAGATCCACCGAAAAATCAGCTCCTTTCTGTATGAGTTCCTGAAACGATAAGCGGTGAAGCGGCTTTTTCCCATACCTCCTTCGCGGGGCCCGGGGCCCGAATAAGAATTCCTGCCGGAAAAGGGCGCTACGGCAGGGGCTTCGTCCTGTCGGGAATGTAGATTCCCTCCTGTCTCCAGTGCCGTTCGAGCAATTCCAGTTTTTCCGTGACCCCGGCGCCGAGGCTCCGGGCCACGGAGAGGATGAGGCAGTTGAGCAGGCTCATGGGAGCCGCGAAAGAGTCGATGAAGGAGACCGGTTTATATGGAGCTGTGACCACGTATTTTGATTTTGCGGCCAGGGGGCTGGTGAGATCGTTTGTGACGGAGGCCGTGGTCAGTCCGAGCTTTTCCGCTGTTTCGAGCACGTCCACGGTCCACCGGGAGTACCGGGGAAAGCTGATGCCGAGCACCAGGCTGTCCGCAGGGGCGTTGGCAAGCATTTCAAAGGGCATCTCGGTGCTGATGGTGCGGACGTTGGGAAGAATCCAGGAGAGATAGAAGGACAGGTAGCAGACCAGGGAAGAGGAACTCCGGTACCCGGCGAGATACACCGCTCCGGCTTCCGCCATGGCCTGCCCGAGGGCGTCGAGTTCCGCGGAGGGTATTGAGGAGAGGGCGGCGGACAGTGTGTCCAAGTCCTTGCGGAGTGCCCGCTCGTAGAGGTCATTTTCAGTGGAGGTGCCGTAGTCCTTGATCCGTTCCAGGGTGGAGAGGTGGTCGATAAGGCTGGTGGTCATTTCGGAACGGAGCTGCAGGTAGCCTGAATAGCCGAGGAGGTGGGAGAGGCGGATGACCGTGGTCTCGCTCACCCCGACCCGCTCGCCGAGCTGGGACGCCGTGAGGAACGCGGCTTCTTTCCGGTGGTCCAGAAGGAATCGGGCCACCGCCGCCTGGCCGGGAGTCATTTCTTTTAATCGGAGAGTTATCCGTTCTTTCAGCATGGGACCTCCTCTGTGAAGGAAAAGCGCCATATAATTGACAGATAAGAAGTATTTCCTTCAAAGATAATAATCGAAAAAATCTGCAGTGTCAAATAGAGTTTCTTTTCACTGTTCACCCTGAACATGGGAGCGTGGACGCGCGGTTGCAAAAAAAGGAAAGATGGGAGATACTATGTCTAAATTACGCAGTTTTTTCTGTCGAAATATGGAGAGCGAACAGGGCCCCGGAGAACTCCGTGGCCTTGTGTATTATTTCGCCGTTCTCCGTCGGAGAGGGGGGAAATGACTGTGAGCAGGGCTTTTGTCAAGGAAAACGAAGACCAGGAAAGCTACCTGGAATGGCAGAAGCTTCTTCGGGACAGGGAAGAGCTTCTGCGGATCCTGGAGAAGAAGAAAAAATACCTTCAGGACGATCCCGCAGCCGCGAAAATTCCGGCGAAGAAGCGGAAAGAAATGATGGCAAAGTACGACGCCGAAGCCGAGGAGGTCCGCAGGCTGCTCGAGGAAATGCTGGCCGAGACGCGGACGCCCTAGGGGAGTCCTGCGGCCGGAAGTCAGCGAGGCGTTCACCGGGGGCGGAGGAATTCTCCGCCCCCTTTTTCGCTGTTCAGGGAATATGGCGGATGTTGAGAAAAATGAAATTATGATACCCTCTCTCTGAGAAACGGAGGTGGTTCCGTCATGGACAGGAGAGAATTTCTGAAGAGAACGGCGGCTCTCGGCCTCGGAGGGGTGGCCCTGCTGCTTCCGGGGGGCGTCCGGAGAGCCTTCGGCGCCCGGGAGGGTCTGCCGGGGCTCGCCGCGGTAAGGGGAGGAGAGCCGGGAGAGATGTTCGACCGGGGGGTGGCGGCCCTCGGCGGAATGGGGCGGTTTGTGAAAAAAGGCCAGACCGTGGTGATCAAGCCGAATATGTCCTGGGACGTTCCCCCCGAACGGGGAGGGAACACCAACCCGGAGCTGGTGGAGAGGATCGTCCGCCGCTGCCTCGAGGCCGGCGCATCGAAAGTGTACGCCTTCGACCACACCTGCGACCTGTGGCGGAACAGCTACCGGAACAGCGGCGTGGAGGAGGCGGTGAAGCGGGGGGGCGGAGTGGCCGCTCCGGCGGACACGTCCGGATATTTCCAGAAAGTGCCCCTCCCCGGCGGAAGGGTGCTGAAGGAAACCGCCGTCCACGAGCTGCTCCTGGAGTGCGACGTGTTCATCAACGTCCCCGTGCTGAAGCATCACGGAGGGGCGGGTATCACCATGGGCATGAAGAATCTCATGGGCACGGTCTGGAACCGGGGCGAATTCCACTCGAAGGGGCTGCACCAGTGCATCGCCGATGTCAGCCTGTTCAGGCGGCCGGCCCTGACGGTCATCGACGCCTACCGGATGATGACCCGCCACGGCCCGAGGGGGACGTCGGAGGGAGATGTCACCGTGCTGAAGGCCCAGATCCTGTCCACGGACATCGTGGCCGGGGATGCGGCGGCGGCGAGGATCTTCGGCGCCGATCCCAAGAACGTGGCCTACATCCGGAATGCCGCGGAGATGGGGATAGGGACCATGGATCTGGAATCCCTGGGGGTGGAGCGGATTGCCCTCTGACAGGCCCCTTCCCCGGAAGAGGTGGATAGGGAAGGTGCGCTTTCTGCTTGCCCTCACCGTGGCGGCGCTGTTTCTCGCCTGGTTTCTGTTCCGGGCGGGGAGGGCGGACATGCCCCTTCTTCCCGCTCTTCAGGCCGTTCCGTCCATTCTCCGGTGGTGGGGGGGAGCTGCAGCCCTTGCCCTGGGCGCCATGGTCGCCGGGAGGGCCTACTGCTCCGTTCTCTGCCCCCTGGGAACCTTCCAGGAGGCGGTGTGGCGGGCAGGCAGGCGGCGTCTTTCGGGATACGCTCCGGGATCGCCGGTGCGGTACTGGATTCTCGCTCTCGTCCTGGCGGCGGGGGCTGCCGGATTGGCGGCCGTTCCGGCCCTTCTTGACCCCTACGCCGCCTTCGGAAGGGGTGTTACCCAGCTTCTCCGCCCCTCCCTGGCCGGGGGGATCGACAGTCTCGCCGGTTTTTTCGAGAGTCTCGGACTGTACGGGGTCATCTCCGGTACTGGGAGGGTTCCCTTCGTTCCCGGACTTTTCTGGAGCACCGCCGCATTCTTCCTGGCCCTGACCCTGTGGTCCCTCCGGAAAGGGCGCCCCTTCTGCGACGCCCTCTGTCCGGTGGGGACATTCCTCGGGCTCTTTTCCAGGTCGTCCCTTCTCTCCATCCGGTTTTCCGGTGAGAGCTGCACCGGCTGCGGCCTGTGCGGCACCGTCTGCCCCCAGGAATGCATCTCCGTGAAGGAGCGGACGGTTGACGCCGACAGGTGCGTTCTCTGTCTCCGGTGCGTGGATGCCTGCCCGGGAGGGTCCCTTTCCCTTTCCTTCGGCGGCGGAGGACAGAGCCTGTCCCGGAGGGGTCTGCTCCGGACGGCGGCCGGAACTCTCGCCGCTCTCGGAGTTGCCTTCTGGAGCTCGAAGAAGGATGATACCGTCGCCGCGGCCGCTTCGTCCCGGGATGAAAAGCTCCCCGTCTCCCCTCCCGGGTCGAAGAGCAGGGGGAACTTCACGAAAAAATGCGTGGCCTGTACAGCCTGTGTTGCCGCATGTCCTGCTGGGATTATCCGCCCGTCCCTCGGGGAATGGGGGGCGGCGGGGCTTTTCCAGCCCGTCCTTGACTACCGGCGGGGATACTGCCAGTATGGATGCACCGCCTGCGGCGGCGCCTGTCCCACGGGGGCCATCGAGTCCCTGGAACCGGAAGAAAAACAGCTCGTTTCCATCGGGAAGGCCCGCTTCCTGCGGCGGAACTGCATCGTCCGGAAATACGGAACTGCCTGCGGCGCCTGCTCCGAGCACTGCCCCACCCAGGCCATGCGCATGGTTCCCTTCCGGGGGGGCCTGACCATCCCCGAGCTGGATCCCTCCATCTGTCTGGGGTGCGGGGCCTGCGAATACGCCTGCCCGGCGGAGCCGAAGGCCGTCACCGTGTCGGGACTCGCGGTGCACGGGAAGATCCGCCCGGTATCCGGCGGAGAGGGAGGGCCCACGGTGGCCCCTCTGGAAGAGTTTCCATTTTGACCGGCAGAGAACGGAGATGACGGCATGAACCTCGGAATGGGAGAAATACTTCTGCTGCTCGCCCTGGCGCTGGTGCTCTTCGGGGCGAAACGGCTGCCCGAAGTGGGGCGGGCCGTGGGAAGCGCGGTGAAGGAGTTCAAGAGAGGGCTCGAGACCGGCGAATCTCCGGAGAAGAAGGAGAATGGAGAGGATGGGGAGCCCGGACAGGGAAAATAGCGAAAGCTGGGCCGATCACCTGGAGGTGCTCCGGGGCAAGATCATTTCGGTCCTGGCGTTTTTCTGCATCTCCGCCGTCCTGCTTTTCTCCTTCGCCGAGGTTACGGCGGCATTCCTGCTCGCGCCGCTGGAGGGGCTGGGCGTATCGCTCTATTATTTCCGGCCCTATGAAAAACTGCTCACCTACATGCGGCTGGCCTTCTGGGGAGGAATGGTGCTCACCGCACCCCTCGCCCTGGTCCAGGGCTGGCTCTTCATCCGGCCCGCACTGCGCCGGAACGAGGCGAAGTACCTGCTGATCGGCGGAGGGATCGTGCCGGTGCTGTTCGCCGCGGGGGCAGCGTTCGCCTACAGGGTGATCGCTCCCCTGGCCCTCCGGTTCTTCCTCGCCTTCGGGGAGGGAGACAGCATCCTCCCCCTCTGGGGATTCGGAGAATACGCTTCCTTCCTGTTTTCCCTCCTGCTGGCCTCGGGGCTGGTGTTCCAGGCTCCCCTGCTTCTTCTCGCCCTCCTGCTTTCAGGAGCCGTCTCCCTGCGGACCATCACCCGCCTCAGACCCTGGATCATTCTTTTCATCGGCCTGGCCGCGGCCCTGCTGACCCCTCCTGACGTGGTGTCCCAGATCCTGCTCGGGGTGCCCCTCTACCTGCTGTTCGAGCTGACCCTCGCTGTGGCCCGGATTGTCATGGGCCGTCGGGATGACTCCGGGTGATCAGCACCACGGAAAAGATGATGATACCGGCGGAAACCAGCATGGGGACGGAAACGGTCTCGCCGCCGATGCTCCAGCCGAGGAAAAGGGCCACCAGTGGGTTCACGAAGGTGTGGGTGACCACCCTGGATGCCCTGTCCACCTTCAGGAGCCAGACAAAAGCCGTGAACCCGATGAGGGACCCGAAGACCACAAGGTAGGCAAGGGCGGCCACGGACTTCAGGGAGATGGTCTCCAGGGAGAGCCGGGCCGGTTCTCCGGCGGCCGCCGACAGGATCAGGAGCAGAACCCCTCCCGCGGTCATCTGCATGGCCGTGGAGAGCAGGCTCGATTTCGCCACGGGGGCCTTGCGGGAGTAGAGAGCCCCCATGCTCCAGTTCACCGTGGCGACGAGGACGATGAGCATCCCTGCCGTGTGCTCCCCCGACAGGGAAAGCGAGTAGCCGGACTGGTCGAGGACAAGGAAGACCGTTCCGCCGAAGCCGAGCACCAGTCCGACGCTCTCGGCGAGGGTGGGCTTCCTGGACTTGAAGAACAGCCAGTCGAAGATGACGAACCAGAGAGGCTCGATGGAGATGATGAGGGCCGCCACCGACGATGGGACTGTCTGCTGGGCCCACACCACGGCCCCGTAGCCCCCCAGGAGCATGACGGCCGCCACCTTGAAGGCGGCGATGAAACCCGCCCGGGTGGGACGCTCCTTTTCCCGGAGCAGGCACCATGCGAGCAGCAGCCCCCCGGCGAGGAAGAAGCGCATGGAGCCGCTGAAGAAGGGCGGGATGGTCTCAACGGTGAAGCCGATGGCCAGGTAGGTGGAGCCCCAGATGAGATAGAGGGCCGCATAGGCCGAATAATAGGCCAGGCGGGACGGTTTTTCGCTGTTCATGAGTGGACCTCCGGAATGTATTCAATCTTTCTCCCGACGTATTATAACAAATCCGGGAGCTGTGCATTTTCAGGGAGGGTACGGCCGGTACCGTGCGGTCTGTTCAAACCATCACCCTTCATTTAGAATGGGGCAACCCCCCCGGTGTTCCGCGGAAAGGAACCCGGCAGGGGAAGGAGGGCAATCGTGGTACCCGATCAGACCCTGAGTCTCGACCAGGTCATTCTTTCAAGCCCGGCCGTCCTGATGGGCGGGAGGATGGAGGACACGCCCCGCGTGGATTTCGTCACGGGGAACATTGCCCTGTTCGGCTTTTCCCCCGGTGACTTGACGGAAGGCCGGGTGACCCCGGAAACCCTCATTCTCGAAGAAGACCGGGAGACTGCCCGCCGGGCCCTGGCCGAGTGCGTTTCATCCGGCGCCGCGGAATGCCTTCGGGAATACCTCCTGGAGACATCCTCCGGAGAGGCGCGTCCCGTGCGGGATCACAGGGTTTTCCACCGGGACGGGGCGGGAAAGATTTTTGCCTGGCAGTCCACCCTCCTGGACATCACGGACAGGAAAAACTGGGAACAGGAGAACCGCCGGATGGAGGAGAACCTGTCTGCCGTGCTGGCCGCCTCCAGGATCTGGGCGTGGGAGTACCTCCCGGAGACGGACGAACTTGTGGGTTCAGGCTGCTTCCCCGTGGACGGCAGCAGACAGTCAAGGCTCTGCCTTTCCCGTAAGAAACTCTGGGAGGATATTGTCTCTCCGCCGGATCTGGCCAGGATAGAGGAATCCTGGGCCCGTCTTCTGGAAGGAGAGACAGGTTTTTCCGCAGTGGAACACCCGGTTCTGCGGCCGGATGGAACTCAGGGCTGGGTATCCGTCAGGGCTTTTCCCCGGCTGGATGAAAAGGGCCGGGTTGCGGCGGTGACGGGCCTGACCGTGGACATCACCTCCCTGAAAGAAACCCTTCACAGGACTGATTCCCAGAACAGGCGTTTTGAACTGCTGCGTTCCCTGTCCCTCGGGATGATGGAGGACCTTGATACGGATTCACTGCTGGAGAGGATTCTCCGGGGCGCCGTGGAGTTCGCCGGATCGGGGAACGGAGTGATCTCCCTGCTGGAGCAGGGTGGGACCGTGCTCCGCCACAGGTGCGCCGTCGGCCTTCACGAGGCCATGGTGGGGGAAGGGCGCCCTGCGGCGGAGGGCATGAGCGGGCGGGCGCTCCGGGAGCGGCGTCGGCTTTTTGCGAAGGACTACCGCTCATGGGAGGGGCGGATTGCCGATCCCAGGTTCGACTCCATTACCGCCAACATTGTCCTGCCGCTCTTTTCCGGCCCCCACGACTTCGGCACGGTGGGCATCCATTTCACGGGTGAATGCCCGGACCTCGACGACTCCTTTTTCGCCTCCCTCGACCAGTTCGCCGCCGCTGCCTCCATTGCCCTGGAAAACGCCAGGCTCCACGAGGCATCCCAGCGGGAGATCAGGGAAAAAATCCGTGCCCAGGAGAGGCTTACTGTCCATGCCGGGCTTGCCGCTGCCTCGGCTGAAGCGTCCGGATTCCTTCTCTCCCAGGACCACGGCGGAACGGCCCTCGGCCGGGCGCTGGCTTCCCTGGCGGAAGCCTCGGGGGCCGGGCGGGCCGTCCTTCTCAGAAACGTGGCGCAAGACGGCCTTGCCGAAGTGGTTGCCGGGGGAGAAGGAGGAGCGGGCCTTCCCTGCTCCGTGGAGGATGGTCCGGTCCGGGCGGAGGAATATCCCCTTCTCTTCGGGCACCTCACCTCCGGCCGGACCTACCTCGGTCCCCTGAACCGGGATGCGGGGCCGGGAATCGCCGGGGTTCCCATTTTCATCCGGTCCGCGTTCTGGGGATTCCTCGCCCTGCTCTTTCCGGACGGGGCCCCCTGTTATTCGGCCGGAGAGCTGGATGTCCTCAGGACGGCGGCCTACAACCTGGCGGTCTCCATGGTCCGGTGGGAAGCGGACGACAGGGTGAAAGAGGGCTATGAAAGGCTGCAGAAGACTTTCGACGACGTGATCCGCACCATGGGCTTCATCGTCGGGAGAAAGGACCCCTATACTATAGAACACCAGGAGCGGGTGGCCGTCCTGGCCCGCGGGATCGGTGCCGTTATGGGGCTTGACCCCTGGCGGCTGGAAGGCCTTCGCATCTGCTCCCTGGTCCACGACGTGGGGAAGGTGGAGATCCCCGGGGAGATCCTGAGCAAGCCGGGGAGGCTGTCCCCCATGGAGTTCGAGCTGATCAAGACCCATGCCCAGTCGGGGTACGACATCCTGAAGGAGGTCGATTTCCCCTGGCCCGTGGCGGAGGTCGCCCGGCAGCACCACGAGCGCATGGACGGTTCCGGGTACCCCCGGGGGCTGAAAGGGGAGGAGATCCTGCCTGAGGCCCGGATCCTCGCCGTGGCGGACGTGGTGGAGGCCATGTCGTCCCACCGGCCCTACCGGCCATCCCTCGGCCTGGAAACCGCCGTGGCGGAGATCGGGAGAAAACGGGGAACGGCTTTCGACCCGTCGGTCGTGGACGCCTGTATGGAGGTCCTCCGGAAAAATCCGGGGGTCATCGCCGGCGAAGTGAAATCCTTCGGAAGAGGAGGATGAGAGAATCATGAGCGACACAGCCGTTCTCAGCCTTGACCGGATCATTGCCTCCAGCCCCGTGGTGATTCTCTGGGGCGAGCCGGAGGAGCGTCATCCGGTAGATTTCGTCACCGGGAACATCGCCCGTTTCGGCTATACCGTTTCCGAGATCGTCCTGGAGGAAATTCCCTTTCTGTCCCTTCTCCTTCCCGAAGACAGGGATCGGGTGAAGGAGGAATTTTTCGGGGCGGTCCGGGAGAATGCCCCTTCGATCCTGCTGGAGTACCGGATCGTTACCAGGGCAGGTGAGGTCCGGTGGATCGAGGATCGGACGGCCTTTCACCGGGACGGGAACGGAAAGGCTTTCGCCTACCAGTCCAGCCTGCTGGATGTCACCGACCGGAAAACCGCCGAGCTTCGGGCCAGGGAGAGCGAGGAGAGGCTCTCCAGGGTCCTCGCCGCCTCAAAGGTGGGGATCTGGGAATATTTTCCCGGGAGCGACAGCTTCTCCGGTTCCGGCCACGGCGAAATCCTCAGGCTGGAGGACGGGGAGTTCCCCCTGTCCAGGGAGGAGCTCTTCGCCCGGACCCTTTCACCGAAGGAAAACGATGGGGCCGAAACGGCCTGGGAACGCTTCCTTTCAGGGGAGGACTCCTTCCTCGACGTGGAGTGCAGGGCGACCCTGCCTGACGGCACTTCCCGATGGGTGGTCTTCAAGGGGTTCCCCGTCAGGAACGGGGAAGGGAGCTTGCTCCGGGTGACGGGACTCACCATCGACATCACGAGTCTCAAGGAGGCCGAGCTCCGGGCTGAAGCCCAGAACAGGCGGCTTGAACTGCTCCATTCCATGTTTCTTTCCTTTATGGAGGAGCTGGACTCCACCGCCCTCCTGGAGCGCATCCTGACGAAGGCCTGCGAGCTCGCCGGGACGGAGCACGGATCCCTTTCCGTTTACCAGGAAAAGAAGAACACCTTCCTCAGGGTCTTCGGCACGGGGCTCTATGCTCCCATGGTGAACGAGAGCCGTCCCGCCTTCGTGGGCATTTCCGGATATGTTTTCAAAAAAAAGAAAAGGATCATCATCCGGGATTACCGGAACCATCCAGGGCGGACCCCCGACGAAAGGCTGTCGGAGATTACCACCATCATCGCCATGCCCTTTTTCCAGGGGAAGAAGTTCATGGGAGTCCTGTCCATTGCCTACACGGACGGCTTCCCCGAGATAGACGCGGAGATGCTGGCCTCCCTGGACCAGTTTGCCGCGGCGGCGTCCATCGCTCTGGAAAACGCAAGGCTCTACGAGGGGTCCCGGCGGGAGCTCGAGGAGAGAAAACGGGCCGAGGAGCGTCTCCGGTTTCATGGAAAGCTTGTTGAGGCAGCGGCGGAGGGAGCAAGCTTCCTTCTCTCCCTGGAGAACGGGGAACAGGCTCTGAACTTTGCCCTGCGGAGCCTTGGGGAAGCCCTCGGAGCCCGGAGGACCAATCTCTTCCGCAACTGCACCGGCCAGGACGGGACGAAAAATGTCCGTCTCCTGGCCCGGTCTTCTGCGTCCTGGACCAGGGGAGACCCCATTCTTCCGGAGACCCTTTCGTGGGAAGAAAACCTCTCCGCCGTCTACACCCTCCTCGCGGAGGGGGGGATTTACACCGGGCCGATTTCCGGCTTCGGCTCCATTCCGGAGGGGCCTGTTCCGGATGCCGGCCCCGTCTGGTTCATGGCCGTTCCCATCCTCTTCCGGTCGGAGTTCTGGGGGTTCCTCGGCTTCAGCTTCGAGGGAAGGGAGATACCTGTCAGGGCAGACGAGACGGACGTGCTCCGGGCCGCGGCCTACAACCTGGCCGCCTCGGTGATACGCTGGGAGTCGGAGCAGGAAGTGCTCCGGAGCTACGAAAAACTGCGGAACACATTCAACGACGTGATCCGGACCATGGGGCAGATCGTAGGCAAGAAGGACCCCTACACCATCGAGCACCAGGAGCGGGTTGCCCTGCTGGCCACGGAAATCGGCGCCGCCCTGGGGCTGGACGGCGAGCGGCTCGAAGGGCTCCGCATCGCCGGACTGGTGCACGACGTGGGAAAAGTGGAAATTCCCAGCGAGATCCTCAGCAAGCCCGGACGGCTGTCTCCCCTGGAGTTCGAGCTTATCAAGACCCATGCCGGCTCGAGCTACGACATTCTCAGGGAGATCGACTTCCCCTGGCCGGTGGCGGAAATTGCCCGGCAGCATCACGAAAAGCTCGACGGATCGGGCTACCCGAGGGGACTGAAGAGTGATGAGATTCTGCTCGAAGCCAGAATACTCACCGTCGCCGACGTGGTGGAGGCCATGGCGTCCCATCGGCCCTACCGCCCGTCCCTCGGCCTGGAGGCTGCCCTGGGAGAGATAGAGAAGAACAGCGGAATCCTCTATGACCCCGTTGTAGTGCGGGCCTGCGCTGCCGTGCTGGAAAACAGCCCCGGCATTCTCGGCGCTAGCTGAGGCCCCTGGGATTTCTCAGGGCTCTCAGGGAGAAAAGACTTCCGAGGATGACCAGGGTGACCAGGGTAAAGCAGACCAGGAAGCCCAGGGAGGTCAGCTCCCCTGGCTGTTCGCCCGGGAAAAGACTGATGATCGCCCCCGTTCCCCACTGGAACACCACGGCGAGAACGATGACTACCGTGTTCATTGTCCCGAGAAGGGCCCCTGTGTTCGCCCCTCCCGCCTGCTCCTTGGTGGCCGAGGCGTAATGCACTGCGCAGAGTCCGTTGGCCGCACCGACGCAGAAGCCGCACACCCCCGCCAGGGGAAGGGGCAGCCGAAAGGCCACTGAAAGGACCAGGGCTGTCCACGAGAGGCCGTTGAAAAGGGACCAGAAGCGCATGGCCCTAAACCTGTCTTCCGCCCTCCCCCAGAACCTCCCGAGCATCACCGTTCCCAGGAACATGCCGATACTGATGAGGGACGCCCAGTTCCTGGCCTCCGATGCGGGAACGCCGAAGGCCGTCCGGTACCACGACACTGCCCAGAGCCCCTGGTAGGAGAGCTGGGCCGACGCCGAGACAGACCAGACGACCAGCAAATTTCTCAGGTAGGGTGACGAGACGATCATGCCGAAGGCCTCCCGGAGCCTGGAGATGACCGACCGGGGGGGCTGTCCGGCGAAAACCGGCCGTGCGGGCACGGGGTCGTAAGCCCTTTCCTTCCAGAGCAGGAAGGCCATGGCGAGGCTGACTCCGGCAAGCCCGGCAAAGGTGGAGGACAGCCCCAGGGCGTCCAGGAACCACCCGAGAGGGGCGACGGAGACGATGGCGCCGAGGGCTCCCAGGGCCAGGGTAATGCTTGAATAGAAGACGTACCTGTCCGGAGTGAAAGCACTTGCCTGGTAGACAAGGGCTCCTCCGTACATGGGGGCGAGGCCGATTCCCGTGAGGAGCCGCCAGGCTCCGAGGGAGAAGGGCGAGGGCTCGAAGACGAGCAGGGCCGTTCCGGCGGCCGCCAGGGCCATGCCCCCCGCCATGACCCTCAGGGGGCCGAACCGGTCGTGAAGGGCCCCCGACACGGCCTGCATGACAGCATAGGCGTAGTAGTACAGGCTGGAGAGAAATCCCGTGAGAGCAGCTCCCATACCGATGCGGGCCGCCTGTTCCGGCAGGACCACCGAGGCCGAAACCCTGAAAAAGAAAGAAAAAAAGTAGGCCGTCACCAGGCAGCCGAAGAGAAAATGGGCCTTCCCCGGTGAGAGGGCGCTCGCGCCGGCAGATTCGCTTGACCTGGATAAACTGTTTTTCATGAAAATATCTCCTTGTGGAATTCTGTGGCCGATATTGACAAGCTTCCGGGAAGGATAGCATCCTTTCCCTCCGAAGTCCACGGGGAGGACCTCCCGTGAATCGAGTTGTCGGAATTCTCTTTGATCCGCAGGCCGCTGAAACGGTCTTGACAAAGGGAAAAGAAAAAAGTAAGATGTGTCTAACCTGAAAGTGAGTGAACTCTCACTTCTTAAGGAGGCAGTACATGGCCGTATCCTCGAGGATAGAAGACTACATGGAGACAATCTTCGCCCTGGAGATTTCAGGGAAGGAGGCTACGGTGACCGATCTCGCCAACACCCTGGGTGTCGCCAAGGCGACGGTGGTCGCCGCCGTGAGGCGGCTGGTGGCCGCGTCCATGGTCACCCACGAGCGGTACGGCGCCCTGCGGCTCACCGGGGCGGGGAGGGAGCGGGCTCTTCACATCTACAGGCGCCACGAGCACCTGACCTTCCTTTTCCAGGACATTCTCGGCTTCGAGCGGGAGCGGGCCATGGCCATGGCCTGCGCCATGGAGCACGAGATGGACGAAAAGTCGGAGGCGCGGATACTGGGGTTTGTGGATTATCTCGTCCGGGCCCGGAGGGACGGCCGGGAATGGATTCAGGATCTTCTTTCCGTCATGGGCGACGAGCGGAAGCTGCCCCGTCCCCTTTCCATGATCCCGAAGGGAGAGAAGGGCGTGGTCTCCAGGGTGACTGCCGACGGACCGCTCCGCATGAGGCTCTTCGAAATGGGATTTGTGCCGGGCACCGTGGTGGTCAGAACGGGGGAGGCTCCCTTGGGGGATCCCCTGACGGTGGATGTGCGGGGGGCCGAAGTGGCCCTCAGGAGAATAGAGGCGGCATCGGTCTGGATATGCGCGTCTCCCGAATGAGATGCGCCGGGGGGAGGAAGGAAAATGTGTCCCATAACGGTTATGCCTGAAGGAAGCGAAGTCACGGTGGCAAGGGTCACGGGCGGCGGTGAGGCCTCGAAAAGGCTCTCCGAGCTGGGGCTTGTTCCCGGAGTGCAGGTCAGCGTTGTTCAGAACGGCGGAGGTCCCCTTCTTCTCAAAGTCGGAGATTCCAGGTTCGCCCTCGGCCAGGGGATGGCGCTGAAGGTTTTCGTGGACGGTGCCTGCTGATAACACACTACGGACGAAAGAAGAACCGGGAGGTTCTTTTTTTCAGCGGAAAACTTAAGTTAGATATGTTGAACATTAAAGAGATCGGAGGAGGTACTATGGGAGCTTTTGGCGGATGCTGCGGAACCGTGACCGAGAAGACACTCAGTTCCCTTGCCGTGGGTGAGGGCGGCGTGGTTTCGAAAATCGGCGGGGACGGCGGGCTGAAGCGCCGTATTCTGGAAATGGGGCTTGTCCCCGGCACCGAGATACGGGTGGAGCGGAAGGCTCCCCTCAACGATCCCGTGTCCGTGTGGTTCAGGGGGTACGAGCTCAGTCTGAGGGTCGACGAAGCGAACGCGGTGTTCGTCCGTCCGAAGGGCTGCGCGGGCTGCAGCGGGGGGTGCAGGTGATGGGCTACACGGTAGCCCTCACGGGAAACCCCAATACGGGCAAGACGAGCCTGTTCAACGCCCTGACGGGGTCGAACCAGCACGTGGGCAACTGGCCCGGCGTCACCGTGGAGCGGAAGGAAGGCCGCTTCCGGATGGGCGACGGCGAGGTGAAGGTGGTGGACCTCCCGGGGATATACAGTCTCGGCGCCGCCTCACTCGACGAGGAGATCGCAGCGGATTTCCTTCTCCGGAGCAGGCCCGACCTGGCCATCGTCGTGGCCGACGGATCGAACCTCGAGAGAAGCCTCTACCTGGCTGTCCAGATGCTGGAGACCGGCACGCCCCTTGTCCTGGCCCTGAACATGATGGACGCGGCGGCGGAAAAGGGGATCACCATAGACGTGGAAAAGCTGTCCGCCCTCCTCGGAATTCCGGTGGTCCCCACGGTGGCCCGGAGGAAGGAGGGAATCGAAGACCTCAAGAAGAGGGTGCTCGATGAGTTGAAAAACAGGACGGCGCCTCTGAATTCCTTTGCCCTGCCCTACGGGGAGCGGCTCGGTCCTCTTTTCGACGAGATGGAGGCCTTTCTGACGACGAAACCGGAGCTGATTCCCGGGCTTCCCGCCAGGACGGCGGCAGTGAAGTTCACCGAAGGAGACTCCGTGGTTCTCGCGGCGGCGGAGTCCGCAGGGCTCCTGCCCGCCCTGGAGTCCATTCTCTCAGGCAGCGGCGCGGCGGTGGAATCCGCCCTCGGATATGACCTCCAGACGGCGGTGATCGAGCGGCGCTGGGGCTTCGTCTCCGGCGTGACCGCCGAAGCGGTGACCCGGGATCTCTCGCTGAAGACACGGCTGTCCCTTTCCGACAGGATCGACCGGGTTGTGACGTCGAGGACCCTCGGCCTTCCCCTGTTCTTTCTGGTGACATGGGCCATCTTCAGGCTCACCTATGCCCTGGGGGATCCCCTGGTGGAGATCTTCGGAGGACTCTTCGAATCCCTGGGCGAACGGTCCGCCGGATTCCTGGCCGCCGCCGGACTCTCCGATGTAATGGTCTCCTTCATCCAGGACGGCCTCATCGGGGGCGTGGGATCCGTGGTGGTGTTCTTTCCCCACATCTTCATCCTCTTCGCCTTCATCGCCGTCCTCGAGGACTCGGGGTACATGGCCAGGGGCGCCTTTGTCATGGACAGGGTCATGCATCTCATGGGGCTCCACGGCAAGAGCTTCATTCCCATGCTCATGGGCTTCGGGTGCAACGTGCCGTCCATGATGGCCACCCGGATCCTCGAACGGCCTCGGGACAGGATGATCACCCTGCTCATCCTCCCCTTCATGAGCTGCTCGGCCCGGCTGCCGGTGTTCGTTCTCTTCTCCGGCGCCTTCTTCGGTCCTCACGCCGGAACGGCCGTCTTCTCCCTCTACATCCTGGGGATCGTGGTGGCCGTCGGGGCTGCCAAGATCCTGGGGAGTACCCTCTTCAAGGGAGAATCGTCCCAGCTCGTCATGGAGCTGCCCCCCTACCACATTCCCTCGGCGGGCATGGTGTTCCGGCACGCCTGGGAGCGGGGATTCCTCTTCCTGCAGAAGGCGGGAACCTTCATCCTCCTCTCGGTGGTGGCCGTGTGGGCCCTGGCGAGTCTTCCCTGGGGAGTGGAGTACGGTTCCGAAGAAAGCCTGGTGGGGAGCATAGGAAAAGTGCTCGCCCCGCTGTTCCAACCTGCCGGTTTCGGATTCTGGCAGGCCGCGGTGGCGCTCTTCTTCGGCTTCCTGGCCAAGGAAGTGGTGGTGGGAACCTTCGGCGCCCTGCTGGGCGCCGGTGAGGCCGGTCTTGCTGCGGCCCTTCCGACCCTCTTCACACCCCTCTCGGCCTATGCCTTCCTCGTGATGACCCTGCTCTATGTCCCCTGCGTAGCGGCGGTGGCGGCCTTCAAACGAGAGACGGGAAGCTGGAAATGGACCTTCTTCATGATCGCCTACACCACCCTCGTGGGCTACGGCGGCGCGGTTCTCGTCTACCAGGGAGGCCGCCTCCTCGGCCTCGGGTAAGGAAAAGCACCTTTCCGGCCCCCTTCCCCGCCCGGGGAAGGGGGATTTTTCTTCCTTTTCCTCCCGGGTCTGGTAGAATGAGCGGAAAACACCAGCAGTACCGGCGAACAAGGAAAGGACGATGGTGTCCATGGACCTTCTCTTCGAACCCCTCTCCCTGGAAAAAGCGGACCGCTACAGAGAACTGTACGAAGCCTGCCCCAGGCGCTCATCCTACTATTCCTTCGGCAGCCTCTGGGCCTGGCGGAACATCTTCGGCTTCTCCTGGGCCTTCAGGGAGGGCATGTGCTGGATACGGACCGATTCGGGCTCCCTGTGGGCCCCCGTGGGCCCCTGGGAAGCGGCGGACTGGCGGAAGATCCTCCCCGGGCTCTTTCCCGGGAGGGCTGAATTCTCCTATGCGCCGGACGGTCTGGCAAGGATATGGACGGAACTCTTCCGGGACAGGATCGTCGCCCGGGAAGTGCGCTCCCAGTGGGAGTATCTTCATTCCGTCCAGGATCTCATCGCCCTGAGGGGCAACCGCTTTTCCAGGAAGCGGAGTCACATCCGCCAGTTCGTGAAACATTACGCCTTCCGGTACCGCTCCCTGGGCCCAGACGACGGGGAGACCATTCTTGCCGCCCAGAGGCTGTGGCTCTCGGAGCGCTCCGAATCCCCGGCCCTTCTCCGGGAGAACGGGGCGGTGGAGGAAATGATCCGGGAATGGAGGAACATCCCCGGTCTTCTCGGGGGGCTTCTCGAAGTGGACGGAATGCCGGCGGCCTACACCATCGCCGAGGCAATCCCCGGAGACACGGTGATGATCCATTTCGAAAAGGCCCTGTCATCCTATAACGGCGCCTACCAGGCCATCAACCGCCTGTTTCTCCAGAACACCGCCCCCTCCTTCACTACGGTGAACCGGGAGGAAGACCTGGGAGACGAGGGGATGCGGGTGGCGAAGATGTCCTACCATCCCGTGGGCTTTCTGAAAAAGTACATCCTCTCATGGTTCCCCGACTGACCCACTCCTCACTCTCCTGTCGTTCCGGGGGATTTACCCTGGCCGAAGTCCTGGTGGTCCTTGCCCTTTTCGGGCTTATCGCCGCCCTGGCCTTCGCCCCGTCGGTGGTCCTCGTCAGGGGACTCGAAGACACGAGAGCGGAGATGGCGAAGGAACAGGTTTCAGATTTTCTCCTGGGGCGGATCGCCGCGGAGATGCGTCTCTCCCCGCGCTCCTTCCCGGGCGGCCCGGCGGTGGCGGCCGTCAGGAAGGAGGTCCTCGGAGGCCTGGCCGACGACCGGATCGCCTTCTGGAGCGACTACGGCGGCGAGCCGGGAGTACGGGCATGGAAGGTGTTCCGCCCGGGAGCCGGCAGGGACGGAGCTCCCGGGGTATACCGCTGGATCCTTCCCCTGGCGTCCCCCGGGGCGGTGGACTGGGAGAACCTGAACCCTGCCGAAGGGAAGCTCATCCTTCCGGGCGCGGACTTCCTCAGGATCTCCATTCTCTCCGCCGAAACGGGGGAATGGGGCGACGACTATGAAGGCCCGAGGCCGAGGGGCGTCCGCTTCGAGGCCCGGGCAGGGAAGGAGGCGTTTTCCCGTGAGGACTGGCTTCCTCCGGAATGACGGGGACCCGAAAAAACGGAAGGGCCTCGTCCTCCTCTCGGTCCTCCTGGTGTCCCTTTTCCTCCTGACGGCCTCCACGGGATTCGCCCTCTTCGCCAGGAGGTCTGTGCGGGCCTTTGACGGGCGGCAGCGGGCCTTCACGGCGAGAATGGTCTGCGAAGCCTCCCTCCCGGCCGCGAAGGCCCTGCTTGAACTCCACCCCGGAAAAGGCCATGCCCCGGGGGACGAAGTCTTTTCTCCCCGGATCCTCGGATTTCCCGAAGCGGGGGTAACCGTGGAAATGACCATCACCCCCCTGAACGGCCGTTTCCCCCTGAACGGCATTTTCCTCCCCGACGGACGGACGGTGAGGTCCGAGCTCGCCGGCCCGTGGAGACGGCTGTGGCGGAGGGCGGGAGCGGAAAACATCGAGGCAGCGGTGCTGGACTTTCTCGACGGTGACGGTGAGCCCCGCCTCGGCGGGGGCGAGCGGGACGGATATTTGAACAGGCCCCTTCTCTCTCTGAACGAGCTGCTGTTTGTTCCGGGAATGACGGCGGATATCCTGTACGGAACGGAAACCCGCCCCGGAATAGCCCCCCTTGTCACCCTCCGGTCCGACGGGAAGATCAACGCCAATACGGCGCTCCCGGAGGTGCTGGCCCTCCTGGACGGCCTGGACGGGAACATCGCCGCCGACCTTGTCCGGGCGAGGGAGACCAGGGTCTTCACGTCCATGGAGGACCTCTCCGCCGTGCCGTCCTTTCCGGCGTCGGCCCGGGCACAGCTCATGAACGTGCTCTCCTTTACGAGCAGCCACTTCCGGGTGTCCTTCACCGTCGGGTTTGCCGATGGTCAAAAGACCCCCCTGGAGGTTATACTGGAACGAAAAGGTTCAGCGGCCGAGACGGTCCGATGGGAGGAACCGTAAATTATCAGACGGCAGATTTCCTCATTTTTTCTCAAGACACGGGACGGCTTCCGCCTCCTCGAAAGGGTCGGCAGTCCTTTTGCGGAAAGGGGCTCCGGGAACAGGTTTCCTTCCCGGGGCGATCTTGTTCTGTATCCCTTCCGCACTCTCTCGGTACACCCTTTTTCCTTTCCCTTCCGTTCACTGAAGGACGTGCGCAGCGCCCTCTCCCTCAGGTTTCTCCCCCTGCTCTCCGGGGAGGAAACCGTTGAGGTCATTCCGTGGATCTCAGGCTCCGGGAGCGGACTTTCGGAAGGAGCGGCGTGGTGCGTGGCTGCACCGGAGGTTCCCGCCGAAGAGAGCGTTTCCCTTTCGGGGATTGCATGCTGGCCCCTTCCCCTGGCCCTGGCCTCCCCTGTGGACGGGGAAGGGATCGCCGTCTTCCGCGGGATGGGGGTCGTTGCCTCGGCTGTTTTCTCCCGGGGAATCCCCCTCTTCTGCAGGTGCGGCAGCGGGGAAGAGGAAACCCCGGCTTCTGAAGAGGGAGACGGCATGGACAGTGAGGTCCGTCTCTGCAGGGAATTCGCCCTCGCTTCCGGTCACGGTGAGCTCCTTTCGTCGGTCTGGACGGGGACATCCCCCGGCGAGCTCCTGGAAGCGGCCCGGCAGACCGCAGAACGTTTTCCGGCCTTTCTGTCCGTGGATATCTCCCGGCCCGCCCTCGAGGCCTCTCTCGCGAGGGAAAGGACGGCCAGGGTCCTCAGGAATTTTTCCGCCGCCGTTGCCCTTCTCGGTGCCGTTTTCTGCGCCGTGCAGTTTTCCCTGTCTCTCCAGGTCCGCTCCTCCCTGGATCGGCTCTCCGCGGAAGCGGCGTCCCTCTACCGGGAGATCGCCGGAGGAACGGAACGGATCGTTGACCCCCTCTCCCAGGCCAGGGGAAAACTGGCCGAACTGAAAGGGACCGGCGGGGACGACAGTTCCCTCAGTCTCTTCCTCGCCCATCTCGGAAAGGCGTGGACCGGTGGAGAGACGGGAAGAAAGCCGGGATTCCCCATCCTCGACCAGATGCGCTACACCGGCGGGAGCGCCGAATTGACGGGAACGGCCCAGACCATGGAGGCTATCCAGGCTCTCCGTTCGGCGGCCGATTCCGGGGGCTTCAGGGCTTCCCTCGGTGACATCCAGCAGATTCCCGGAGGAGGGCTCCGGTTTTCCCTTTCCCTGAGGAGGAATGACCCGTGAGGCCCATTCTCGCCCGATTTTTCCCTTCCCTCTCCGGAAAGGATGACGGCGGCCCCGGAGCTGAACGCCGGGCGCTGTTCCTGCTGCTCCTGGGCCTTCTCGCCTGGGGGGGCGCCTTCTCCCTCTGGTCCGACGGCAGGGAGCTTCGGGCCAGGAGGGATCTCCAGAAAAAACGGTTCGACGACCTCGCCTCGGTGGTGGGGGAATACCGGGCGCTCCGGCAGACAACCGGAACGGAGCGGATTGCCGTTTCACCCGACGGAGAAGAAGACCTTCTCACCGCCGTTTCCAACGCCGTGGCCTCCCTCGGCCTCCGGTCGAACATGCTCAGCCTGAGCAGCACAACAGGACCGGGGGGCTTCGGCGCCGTCTCCGTGACGCTGGAAGGACTGTCTTCCGACAGCCTTGCCCGCTTCCTTCAGGAGACGGAACGGAGAGGCATCTATTCCTTCTCCGCCGACCTCCGGGCTGTCAGGAGCACTACGTCCGAAGGGGCTCCGGGGCGGACCCTCACGGTGGTGCTCCTTCTCGGGAGGCAGGGACCATGAAGGCCGGACGGTGGGGATTGTATCTCCTGTTCTTCCTTCTTGTATTCAGCATGTCCTTCCTTGTTTTCTTTCCCTTCGGGCCCGGGACGGAAGCGGCGTGGAGCAGGGCTGTCCGGGCGGCGTCGGAGAAGGGCTTTTTCCTTGACGCGTCTTCCGTCTCCGCCGAGGGACGTTTGCTTCCCGGGGCCGTGCTCCTCAATGTCCGGCTCCGGTCATCCCTCCTGTCGGGGGAGGCCGGCCGTGCAACGGTTTTCCTTTCGCCGGCCGACATGGTGACTCGCCTCGCCCCGGCGGTCGGACTCCGGCTCGAACGGGTCTCGGTGAACCTTCCCCTTCCGGGGGAGCGCCCCCTCTTTCTCGCCGCTGTCGAGGCCGGGCTTGTTTTTCTCGACGGCAGGGTCGAAGTGACGGATCTTCGGATTTCGGGGGAGCTTGACGTTTCCGGGAGTGCGGTGCTTTCATCCCGGGGAGGCGGCCTGGAGGAGGCCGATCTCGCCATCGGAGGGGAACGGGCGGCATTGATGAAACTCTTCCGGTCCGTTCTTCCGCTGAGGCAGGAGAAACCGGGGGCCTGGACCCTGAAGAGGGGAAGGAGGAGCGCCCATGGCGGGAATTGACGGCCTTCTCCGGGGAGGAGCCCGGCTTGTCCTTCCCCTTCTCGGGACGGCTTTTTTTGCTGGAATGGCAGGGTTCTGGGCGGCCGGACTGGTGGAGGAGCGGCTCTTCCTTCTCTCCGTGGAGGAGACAGGGAAAATGGCGGGCAGAGGCGCACCGCCTCCCCTTCCCGCGCACAAGGAGCAGGGCCCTTCCCTCAGGGATTTCGCCGCCGGGGATCCCTTCGGCGCGGCACCCCCGTCTCCCGCGGCGCCGTCGGCGAAGCCGGCGGAAATGGAAGTTTCCGTGAGCGAACTGTACGAGCTGGAAGGGATCCGCCTTGCCGGTACTCTTCCGGGGATCGCGGTCTGGATCGACGACGGCGGAAAGCAGACCGTCCATCTCCAGGGACAGCAGGTGAAGGGCTACGAGCTGACCGAGGTGGGCGAGGACAGGGTAGTCCTCAGAAAGGGCGGAACGGTGGTGAACGTCCTCCTCCGGTACAGCGGCCACGCATCCTCCGGGGCCTCGGCTCAGCCGTCTCCTCCTCCGGCTCTGAGCATACCCGGCCGGGGAGTCACGGCGGCCCGGCCCGGACAGCAGGGTTCCATTCCCAGGGAAACCGTGGACAACCTGCTCATGAATCCCCTGGACGAGATGAAAAAATTCCGGCTCAGGCCCAAATTCGACGGCGACAGGGCCCTGGGCGTGGAAGTGCAGTGGATGGACAGGAACAGCTTCCTCGAGTCCGTTGGGGTGGAGAAAGGCGACGTGATCCAGTCGGTGAACGGACTGGAGATCCGGAACATGGGGGACGTGGTGAACGTCATAAACTCCCTCATGGGGGGAAGCGCCTTTGACGTGCAGGTGCTCAGGGACGGCACCCCCGTATCCCTGAAGTACAATATAAAGTGAGAAGAGCCATGATCCCGGGAAGAAGAAGGGCTTTTACCCTTGCCGAGACGCTTGTTGCCGTGGCGGTCCTCGGGCTCGTGGCCGCCGGAAGCATGAGGCTGGCGGTTCTTTCAGCCCGGGCCCTCGGGGAGGTCCGGCAGGGGCGGGAGCGGCTCGCCCTCTCCAGGAACTTCTGGCTTCGGGCTGTCGGCGGAAAGCTTGAGAGCCGGGGCCGGGAGAAGGCGGTTTCATGGGAGACCGGCAGATTTGATTTTCCGGGACAAGACGGCCCGCCTCCCGGCTATTCCTGCGGGACGGTGGTCATCACTCCCGCCCCCGCGGGGGGAGAAAAAATAGTCCTCTATGTTCCTGACCGCATGATTTCGAGGGGGAGTAAACAATGATCCGGAAACTTTTGCTGTTCGCACTTATCCTGTTCTTCGTGGTGCCGGGGGCCCTGGCCCAGACGGCGCCCCAGGACGACGAATTCGCCCTCGTGGAGTCGGCCAGGAGTATGAGGGCCTCGGGGAACGCCCAGTTCAACTTCCAGGATGTTGACATGGTGAAGTTCATCCGGTTCATGGCGGAACTGCTGAACGAAAACCTCGTCCTCGCTCCCGGTGTGAAGGGGTCCATTTCGGTCATTTCCCCGAAGCCCTTTCCCCTGAAGGAAGCCCGCCAGGTGTTCATCTCCGTGCTGGAGATGAACGGCTACACCCTGCAGCAGGGAGCGGGGTTCGGCAAGGTGGTGCCCCTCCAGGCGGGAAGCTCGGCTGAGTCGGATGTGCGGACCGGAAAGATGGGGCCGGGGGAGGGGGAGCAGACGGTCTCCCAGGTGGTCCCCCTGGATTACGTTACCGCCGACTTCATCGCCGCCGCGGTGAGCCAGGCTTCGGGACGGTCTGTCTCGGTGCTCCCCGTGGGCCGGGGGAACGACATCCTTCTCACCGGCAGGGCAACCGACGTGAACCGGGCTATCGACCTCATCCGGACCCTGGACAGGGCCGACAAGATCTTCAAGTCCCGGACGGTGAAGATCACGAAGGCATCCCCCGAGATTATCGCCGCCCACCTGGCCAACCTGGCGAAAGTCCCGGGAAGCCCGGTCTTCGGCCTCACCGTTCTCCCCGACGCCCCGGGCAACCAGATCGTCCTCGCCGGGGAGGAGCGGCACATCAACCGGGCCCTGAAGCTCATCGCCGACCTGGACGTCACCCCGAAGTCGGGGGAATTCCACGTGTACAAACTGGAGAACGCCGATGCCAAGGTGGTGGCGGAGCAGCTGTCGAAGATCCTGTCCGCCCAGGCGTCCCAGGCGGTGAACGCCGAAGGGAGGATCCCCACCACGGTGGTGCCCGACATCCCGTCCAACAGCCTCATCTTCGCCGCGCCGCCCCACCATTTCCAGTCACTGGTGGAGATCATCCAGAAGATCGACACCCTGCCCCGTCAGGTGCTCCTCCGGGGTCTCATCGCCGAGGTCAACCTGACGAAGCTCAACAACGCCGGCATCGACTGGGCCACCTGGGGCGGGGCAGTCACAGGGGACGCGGTCCTCGCAGGGCAGCTGAACATGGGGGGCGCAGGGGTGCCGGGCAACATCATCGACTGGTTCCAGAACATTTCCAGGACTGAGGAGGTGGTTGGTAACCCGGAAACGTCAACACGAACACGGACTACTTACAAGGGCATGGGCCTCGTCTACGCCTACCTCGACCTGCTCAAGAAGTTCGACGCGGTGAACGTGCTCTCCATGCCCCGGCTCATGTGCACCGACAACCTTCCCAGCGAGCTCCAGGTGGGGCAGGTCATCCCCCAGCTCAAGGGAAAGCTTTCGGACGTATCCAACCCGAACGCCGTGCAGAGCAGCTACGAATACAAGGACACGGGGCTCATCCTCCACGTCACGCCCTCCATCCGGAGCGGGAACCTTGTCGCCCTCGATGTGGAACAGGTTGTGGAGGACGTGCTCACCGCCATGACCGCAGAAACCCCCGTGACGGGCAAGCGGAAGATCAAAACCAGCGTCATGGTGAGCTCCGGCAACACGGTGATCCTGGGAGGCCTCATCAAGGAAGTGGAGAAGAGCCTCCGGAGCAGGGTCCCCGGCCTCTCCTACATCCCCCTCATCGGCGGGCTCTTCACCCGGTCGGTGAAGCAGCGGGAGAAGATCGAGCTCATGATCTTCCTGACCCCCTACATCCTCGAGACTCCCGGCGAGGCGGAGCAGATCACCCGGGAGATCGTCTCCGGCGACCACGGCATGAGCCCTCCGGAGGAAAAGCTCTGGAAGCGCCTTGAGAAGGAGTACCGGGAGTCGGTGAAACAGCAGTCGAAATGACGGGAGGAGACGGAAGAATGGCCCCACGGCTTCCCGACGTTGAAGAAATCGCCCCCCTCATCCGGGGAAGGGTCAGCCTCGATGCCCTGAAGAACGCGGGCATCCTGCCCCTCCGGGACGACGGGGAGCGGCTTGTGGTCGCCCTGGCTTCGCCGGAGTGCTTTCCCGCTGCCCAGGTCCTTGCGGCATCCTTCGGGCGGGAGGCGACATGGGAGTTCCACCGGCGGGAGGACCTGGAGCATCTCCTCGGAAGGCTCTACGACCTGAGGGGGGGCATCGGCGACGAGACCCTGTCGGCAGTGGCGGGCATCGACGACGATGACGGACTCCTCCGGGAGGACGTCCAGAGCGACTCGGTGGACGTGCCGGTCATCAGGCTGGTGAACGGCCTCCTGAGGGAGGCCCTGAAGATACGGGCCACGGACATCCACGTGGAACCCTTCGAGAGCGAGGTCCTCGTGCGGTTCCGGGTGGACGGCGTCCTCCACGACCGGCTCCGCCTTCCCCGGAACCTCCAGGCTCCCCTGACGAGCAGGGTGAAGGTCATGGCGAGGATGGACATCGCCGAACGCCTCTCCCCCCAGGACGGACGGATCGGCATCACCGTGGGGAACCGGGCGGTGGACATCCGGGTCAGCTCCATCCCCGTCCAGCACGGAGAGCGCCTCGCCCTCCGGCTGCTGGACAAGGGCTCCGGTCTTCTCAGCCTGGAGGACCTCGGCATGGACGGATCCTCCAGGGAGACCATGAACGCCCTCATCGGGAACCCCCACGGCCTGATCCTCTTCACGGGCCCCACCGGCTCCGGCAAGACCACCACACTCTACGCCATTCTCCAGGCTCTCGCGAAACCCGAGGTGAACATCATCACCGTGGAGGACCCCATCGAGTACGACCTGGAAGGGGTAGGGCAGATCCAGGTGAACGAAAAGGCGGGGGTCACCTTCCCCTCGGCCCTCCGGTCCATTCTCAGGCAGGACCCGGACATCATCATGATCGGCGAAATGAGGGACTACGAGACGGCCCACATCGGCGTCCAGGCGTCCCTCACGGGGCACCTGGTCCTCTCCACCCTCCATACCAACGACTCGGTGTCCGCGGTGGTGCGCCTCACCGACATGGGCATCGAACCCTATCTCGCGGCCGGGTCCCTTCTCGGTGCCGTGGCCCAGCGCCTGGTGCGGACTCTCTGTCCCAAGTGCTCGTACAGGGAGGAAGCGCCGGCTCTTTTCCGGAGGGAGGGGCTGACGGAGGTCTTCCGGGGCAGGGGATGCGACTCCTGCATGGGCACGGGGTACCGTGGCCGGGTGGGACTGTACGAGCAGTTCATTCTTGACGACGAGCTCCGGGAAATGGTAGCGGCCGGCCTTCCCACCGCGAAGATCCGGGCCGCCGCCCGAATGAAGGGGTTCCGGTCCCTCTGGGAACTGGGGCTCCATGCCCTGCGGCAGGGGAGGACCTCCCCCGAGGAGCTGCTCCGGGTCGTCTCCGCCGGGGAATTCGGCCCCACCGGGGAAGAGGGGTAAACCGTGCCGGCCTACCGCTACTCCGCCTACGACGAAACGGGCAGGCTCCGGAAGGGGACGGTGGATGCCCCGTCCTCCGTCAGGGCGGGGGAGCTGCTCGCCGCCCAGGGACTCACCGCGGTGGACATCGCCGAGGTGACGGGGAGGAAAGCCAGGAGGGGCAGAGTCTTCGGCCTCTCCTATCACGCCCTGTTCTGCCGCGGCCTCTCCTCCTACCTGAAGCGGGGAGTTCCCCTCGCCGAAGCCCTGAAGTTCCTGGGCCGCCATTCCTCGGACCGGCGGGTGGCCGATGCCTGCCTCCATCTCCACGAAGGGGTCCAGGGAGGAAGGCGCCTCTCCGCCGTCCTGGAGGAGACGGGGCTCTTCCGGGAGGACCTCCTGAAGATCGTGGAATCAGGGGAAAAGACGTCGGCCCTTCCCGGCGTGCTGGAGCAGGCCGCAGCGCTGTATTCCATGCAGGAGGGGCAGCGGCGGAAGATCCGGTCCGCCCTCACCTACCCCCTGGCCATGACGGCCATAGGCTTCGCCGTGGTCCTCTTTCTGCTCACCTACGTGGTGCCCAGGCTCGCCGACCTGTTCGCCGACATGGGACAGGCCCTTCCCCTTCCAACGAGGATCCTCCTCGGGACGGCGGCGTTCCTCCGGGAGTGGTGGCCGGCGCTGGTCCTCGTCCTCGCGTCAGCCGTTTTCCTGGCGCGGAGGAGAAAATGGTCCGTGAACCTCCCCTTTTTCCGCCGCATCCGGGAGAACATCGCCCTTTCCCTGGTGATGTCCCACCTGAAGACCCTGCTCTCGGCGGGAATTCCGCTGGTCCAGGCCCTTGGAATGGCCTCTTCCATGGACTCCCGGCCGGAGCGGTGGGTGGAGGCGGCCCGGCTCGTGAAGGAGGGGTTCCGGTTCGACCGGGCCCTGGAGCGCCTGGGGACCTTTCCCGAGGAGACGGTGTACATCCTCAGGATCGGCGAGCTGGGCGGCGACCTGCCCGGAGCCATCGGCCAGGTGGCGGAGATGAACTGGGAGGAGGCCCGGGACGGCATGGAAAAGGCCGCCACCCTTGCCGAACCCCTTCTGGTGCTCTTCCTTGGCCTGGCGGTGGGCTTCGTGGTCATCGCCGTCCTGTTGCCCATATTCGATCTGTCAAGCCTCGCGGGGTGACGGGCGGACAGAACTGAAACGGAGGTTGTGCAATGAAGAAAAGGCAGCAGAAACGGAAAGGCTTTACGCTGGTGGAAGTGCTCGTGGTGGTGGTCATCCTCGGCCTGCTGGCCGCCCTCGTGGTGCCCAGGGTGGTGGGCCGGGGCGAGGAGGCGAAGAGGACCGCGGCGGCGGTGCAGATCCGGGAGATCGAACAGGCCCTCGAGATGTACCGGCTGGACAGCAGCCTCTATCCATCCACGGCCCAGGGGATTGAAGCCCTGGTGTCAAAGCCCTCCATTCCTCCCGAGCCGAGGAAATACAGGGAGGGGGGATACCTGCGGAAGCTCCCGGCGGATCCGTGGGGGAGTCCCTTCGTCTACCGACGTCCCGGCGACCACGGGGAATACGACCTATTCTCCCTGGGCGCCGACGGCGAGGAAGGCGGGGACGGACCGGGGAAGGATATAACCAACTGGGAATAGACTTGCCGGGAAGCTCTTCCTGGTATAAAATGGCTCAAACTAGTTAGTGTTTTTTTGAAATTTACTTCTGAGAATATCAATCTTTTCCTCCGAGTTGCCTGCCCTAAAGGAAAAATCCCACGGAAGGCGACCGTTAGGGTGCGCCCGGAAACAGGCGTGCCTCCCCTTTGGCAAGGAGGACGTTTTTTCCGCACACGGCGAAGCCGTCCTCATGTCTTGAGGGCGGCTTTTATTTTTTATCAGCACGAGGCGAAAGGAGGGGTCGGTTCAGCGGATTACTGACGAAGATCCCGCGCGAAGTCTTTGTTGAACAGGAAAGGGGCGGCGGTTCCGGTCCCCATCGCTTGGCCGCGTTCAGGTCCGGAGTTCTGCCGCCCTGCGCCTGCCGAAGAACGGAAGGAGCTGGGAAAAGGATGATTCAGAAAGTCTTTTTTGTCAACGGCGTCGAACGGAATATCATCGTGGAGGATGACAGCACCCTTGCCACCGTGCTCAGGGAGCAGCTCGGGCTGACGGGGACCAAGATAGGATGCGGCCAGGGCCATTGCGGCTCCTGCGGCGTCATCATCGACGGCAAATACACCCGGTCCTGCGTGTACAAGATGTCGAGGCTCCCTGAAGGAGCCTGCGTCACCACCATCGAGGGCATCGGTACCCCCGAATGCCTCCACCCGATCCAGAAGGCCTGGATCAAGCACGGGGCAGCCCAGTGCGGCTTCTGCACCCCTGGTTTCATCGTCTCGACGAAAGCCCTTCTCGACACCAATCCCAACCCCACCAGGGAAGAAGTCCGGGACTGGTTCCATGTCAACAAGAACGCCTGCCGCTGCACGGGGTATATTCCTATAGTCGACGCCGTCATGGATGCCGCCAAGGTGCTCAGGGGCGAGATGAACGAAAAGGATCTGGAATTCGTCCTTCCGGGGGACGGGCGGATCTGGGGCAGCAAGTATCCCCGCCCAACCGCCGTGGCCAAGGTTACCGGGACCCTTGATTTCGGCGCCGACCTCATCCTCAAGATGCCCAAAAAAACCCTTCACGCGGCTCTCGTCCAGGCGGAGGTTTCCCACGCCAACATCAAAGGCATCGACACCTCCGAGGCGGAGAAGATGCCCGGCGTTTACAAGATCGTCACCCACAAGGACATCAGGGGGAAAAACAGGATCACAGGCCTCATCACCTTCCCCACAAACAAGGGTGACGGATGGGACCGTCCCATCCTGTGCGACGAGAAGGTCTTCCAGTACGGCGACGCGGTGGCCATCGTCTGTGCCGACACCTACAAGAATGCCGCCGCAGCGGCGGAGAAGGTGAGGCTCGACCTTGAGGTCCTTCCGGCCTACATGAGCGCCCCTGCCGCCATGGCTGAGGATGCCATCGAAATCCATCCCGGCACCCCCAACGTGTACTACACCCAGAAGATAAAGAAAGGGGAGGACACCGCCCCCATCTTCAGCCGGTCCGACGTGGTTACCGTGGAGGACGACTTCTACGTGGGCAGGCAGCCCCACATGCCCGTCGAGCCCGACGTGGGGTTCGCCTACACTGATCACGAGGGACGGCTGGTGATCCACTCCAAGTCCATCGGCGTCCATCTCCATCTTGCCATGATCGCCCCCGGCCTCGGCGTGGAGCCCGAAAAGCTGGTCCTCGTGACCAACCCCGCCGGAGGCACCTTCGGCTACAAGTTCAGCCCCACCATGGAGGCTCTCGTGGGCGCCGCAGCGCTGGCCACGGGGCACCCCGTCGCTCTGAACTATACCTGGAAGCAGCAGCAGCAGTACACCGGAAAGCGCTCCCCCTTCTTCGTGAACATGAAGTTCGCCGCCGACAGGGAGGGCAAGCTGCTGGCCATGGAGACCGACTTCTCCGTGGACCACGGCCCCTATTCCGAGTTCGGCGACCTGGTCACCCTGAGGGGCACCCAGTTCATGGGCGCGGGATACGACATCCCCAACATACAGGGCGAGGGCCGGACGGTATGCACCAACCATGCCTGGGGCTCGGCCTTCCGGGCCTACGGTTCCCCCCAGTCCCTTTTCTCCTCCGAGGTCCTTATGGACGAACTGGCCGAGAAGCTCGGCATGGACCCCCTGGAGATCCGCCTGAAGAACGCCTACCGGCCGGGGAGCACCTCCCCCACGGGACAGGCCCCCGAGTCCTATTCCCTGCCGAAGATGCTCGAGGCGATCCGGCCGAAGTACGAGCTCGCGAAGAAGAGAGCCGCCGAGGGCTCCACGGCCCGCTACAAAAAAGGCGTCGGCCTTTCGGTGGGCGTGTACGGCTGCGGGCTCGACGGCCCCGACGGCTCCGAGGCCAGGGTGGACATGAACCCCGACGGGACCATCACCATCTGTACCGCCTGGGAAGACCACGGCCAGGGCGCGGACATCGGCGCCATCGGCACGGCCCACGAGGCGCTGCGCCCTCTGGGGATCGCCCCCGACAAGCTCCGCTTCACGTGGCCCAACACGGCGAAATGCCCCAATTCCGGCCCTGCCGGCGGTTCCCGGTCCCAGGTCATGACGGGCAACGCCATCCGGGTGGCCTGCGAGACCCTGCTCAAGGAGACCGCGAAGCCGAAGGGCGGCTTCTTTAAGAAGGGCGGCGGATATATGACCTATGACGAACTGGTTGCCGCCGGAAAGCCGACCTCCTTCGCCGGAAAATGGTCCGCCGTGGATGGGACCGCATGCGACGAAAACAGCCAGGGGAAACCCTTCGTGATTTACATGTACGGCGTGTTCATGGCCGAAGTGACCGTGGACACGGAAACGGGCAAGACCGCCGTGGACCGTATGACCCTCATGTGCGACTGCGGGAAGATCAACAACCGCCTCGTGGTGGACGGCCAGAACTTCGGCGGCATCGCCCAGGGCATCGGCCTCGCCCTCTCCGAGGACTTCGAGGATATCGAGAAGCACTCCACCATGCCCGGCGCCGGGTTCCCCTACATCAAGGACATTCCCGACGACATCGAGGTGATCTACTTCGAGGAGCACAGGGCTGACGGCCCCCACGGCGCGGCAGGCATCGGCGAGCTTCCTCTCACGAGTCCCCATGCCTCCATCATCAACGGCATCTATAACGCCTGCGGCGTGAGGATCACGAAGCTTCCCGCCTACCCGGAAAAGGTCCTGAAGGCGCTGAAAAAGTAGACGTTCACCGCAGCGGGGGAAGGGGACTTTTCCCTTCCCCCTTTTATTTCGGAGGTCCCGCCATGGAAAAATCAACCCTCGTGGAATTCGAAAGCAAGTGTGTCCAGGAAGAGCCCCCCAGGTGCCGGGCAGCCTGTCCTCTCCACCTCGACGGCCGGGCCCTCTGCGAGGCTGCGGCGAAGGGTCGGTTCGACGAGGGACGGAAGATCATCCAGAAAACCCTTCCCCTTCCCGGGATTCTCGCCCGGATCTGCGACGCCCCCTGCCGGGATGCGTGCCTCCGGCAGGAGAAGGGCGGCGCCCTGGAACTTGGGGCGCTGGAGCGGTTCTGTGCCGATGAAGGACCTTTCCGCAGGCCCCGGATCCTGGTCCCGAAGACGGGACGCACAGCGGCGGTCCTGGGCGGCGGCATCAGCTCCCTCACGGCAGCCCTTGACGGCGCGGGGAAAGGTTATTCCGTCACCGTGTTCCGGGCGGAGACCGGCGGGCGTGAGCTTCTTTCCCTCTCTTCCCTTCTCACGGAGGATGTTGTGAGGGAAGAGCTTGAATGGATGGAAAAGCTGGGCGTTCTTTTCCTTCCCTGGGATGCTTCCGTCTCCCCTGAAGGGCTGGCTGAAAGATTCGATGCCGTCTATGCCGGCCTGGACGATCCCCTGTGCCGTTCCTTCCCGGAGCTCCTGGGACGGGAGGATCCCGTCAGCCTCGAGACGGCCGTGCCCGGCGTCTTCGCGGGAGGGAACACCCCGTCCTTCATTTTCAGGGCCGCCGCCGGCCGCCGGGGGATGAAGTCGGTGGAACGGTTTCTCCAGGGGGCGTCCCTCACCTCCTCCCGGGAGAAGGAGGGGCCCTATGAGACCAGGCTTTTCACGAATATCGAAGGAATCGACCCCGCTCCTCCCGTGCCTGTTCCGCCCCGGGGATACTCCGGAGACGAGGCTGTCCGGGAGGCCGGGCGGTGCCTGCTCTGCGAGTGCATGGAATGCGTGAAGTCCTGTGCCTTCCTGCAGCACTACAAAGGATACCCGAAAAAATTCGCCAGGGAGATCTACAATAATCTCTCGGTGATCCAGGGAACGAGGCTCGCCAACGGCATGATCAACTCCTGCACCCTGTGCGGCCAGTGCGAACGGGTCTGCCCCGGCGGTTTTTCCATGAGGGACCTGTGTCGTACGGCCCGGCAGGAGATGGTGCTCCAGCAGAAGATGCCGCCCTCGGCCCACGAGTTCGCCCTGGAGGACATGGCCTTTTCTAACTCTCCGGGGGCGTCCCTCCTGCGCCATGAACCCGGCCACGGCGGGAGCGCCTTTCTCTTTTTTCCGGGGTGCCGCCTTGCGGGGATCTCTCCCCGGACAACGGAATCCGTCTACGCACATCTCCGGAAGGTTCTTGACGGCGGAGTGGGGTTCTGGCTCCGGTGCTGCGGAGCTCCGGCACGATGGGCCGGCCGCCGGAAGGAACTGGAGGCGGCAGGGAAAGAGCTGCTTGACCAGTGGCGCTCCATGGGCTCTCCGCTGGTGATCGCCGCCTGCACGAGCTGCCTGGAGGTTTTCCGGAAGGAGCTGCCCGAAGTCCGGGCCGTCTCTCTCTGGACTGTCCTCCGGGAAAAAGGCGTCCCGGAGACTGTGCCGGCCCCTTCGGCGCCTGCTGCGCTCCACGATCCCTGTACGGCTGCGGAACTGCCTGAGGTGCGGGCCGCGGTGCGGGACCTGGTGGCCCGTACAGGGAGGCGGGCGGAGGAGCTGCCCCTGTCGGGAGAGCTCACGTCCTGCTGCGGTTTCGGAGGCCTCCAGGAGTGCGCCAACCCCGGCCTTGCGGCGAAAACGGCACGGGAACGGTGCGGACAATCTTCCTCAGATTTCCTCGTCTACTGTGCCATGTGCCGGGACCTCTTCGCCCGGACGGGAAAGAGAACGGTCCACCTTCTCGACCTGTTCTTTCCGCCCCCCGGAGGGGCAGGGGCAGACCTTCCGCCCGTATCCTGGTCGGACCAGAGGGAGAACCGGACGGCCCTCGTCCGGAACATGCGGAAATCCCTGTGGAAGGAGGAAGAGGAGATGGAGGAGGAAGAGGGAACATTGTCCCTCGTCATGGACGAAGGAACGGAAAAAACGCTCGAGTCGCGCCGCATCCTGGCCGGAACGGTTCGGCAGGTCATATGGCACGGCGAGGCATCGGGGCGGAAGATCGCCCGGCCTGACGGCACGTTCATCACCTGCCTGAAGCCCGCGGCCGTAACCTACTGGGTGGTCTACCGGCCCCGGGAGGACGGACTCTTCGAGGTGCTCAACGGCTGGAGCCACAGGATGGAAGTGAAGGGAACGGAGGAGGGGGCACCGTGAAGGAACTGGTCAAGTCCTTCGAAAAATACGGAGAGTACCGATGCGCCTCCTGCGGGTGCCCCCTGGAGCTGAGGAAGACGGACATCACCTATTTGGGGAGCGTCTTTTCCGTCGATCTTCCGGTGTGCCCTTCCTGCGGCATGGCCTTCGTTCCCGAGGAACTCGCCACGGGCAAGATGCTAGAGGTGGAGAAAATACTGGAGGACAAGTGATGGAAACTTTCGAAATGGACGATTTCCAGATGCGGCTGGCCTCCCTCTCGGCGGAGGGGTACCACTGCAGCCAGATCCTGCTCCTCCTGGCCCTTGAGAGGACGGGACGGGAAAACCCTGACCTTCTCCGGGCCCTGGGAGGCGTTTCCAGGGGCGTGGCCGAAGGAAGCGAGACCTGCGGGGCCCTCCTCGGAGGGGCCTGCATGCTGGGGTTCTACGCCGGAAAGGGGCAGTCGGACGAAGGGGAGCATCCGGTATTCCGTTCCATGCTCAGGGATCTCGCGGAGTGGTTCCGGGCGGAGGCGGGCCTTCCCGGGGGAAGCTCCCGGTGCGCGGACATCCTGGAAGCCTTCGGAAAGGCGAGGTGTCCCATGCTCGTCCGGTCGGTGTGGGTGAAGGCCATGGAGATCCTTGAGGAAAACGGGATCGACACCCTCGAAGGGAGGCCCCTGCCCGAATGATTCCGGGCGGGATGTCTCCGGGATGAAGCCGCCCGTGCCTTCTCCTTTTCCCTTCGATGTCCGGACCGCCCGGAAAACGGGCGGAAGGACGGACCCCGGAAGCCTGGATGAATACCGTCTCTCCGCCCTGCGGGCGGCCGTGGCCCGTGCCAGGCGGAACAGCCCCTTCTTCCGGAGCCGTCTCGCCTCCTATCCGGAAGGGTTTCCCCGGTCTCTTGGCGAATATGGGGCATTGCCCTTCACAACCCCGGACGATCTGGCCGCCGACCCCTATGCCTTCCTGGCGGTTCCCCAGGACGAGGTTGCCCGCATAGTCACGGCCCGGAGTTCGGGCACCACGGGGCCGCCAAAACGGGTATTCTTCTCGGAAGGAGATCTTGCCGAAACCAGGAGCATCTTCGCCGAAGGCATGACGGCCCTGGTGCCCCGGGGGAGCGGGGTGCTCATCCTTCTTCCCGGAGAGCGCCCGGGAAGCGTGGGGGACCTGCTCGTCCGGGGGCTTGCCCCGGACATGGAGGGCGTGCTGTGCTCCTGCCCGGATGCGGACGGCACCCTCGACACCATCGCCCGGCTCAGGCCGGACTGCCTCGTGGCCCTTCCTTCCCAGGCGCTCCGGCTGGCGAGGCATCCCCGGTCGTCCCGGGGAAGGTGCCTGTCGGCAGTCCTGCTCTGCTCCGATTATGCTTCCGACAGCCTCACGTCGGCGGTGGAGGATGCCTGGGGATGCACAGTCTTCCGCCAATACGGCCTTACGGAGACGGGGTACGGCGGCGCCCTCTCCTGCGGCGAAGGCCGTGGAATGCACGTCATGGAGGACGGCTTCTTCTTCGAGATCGTCTCCCCCGGCACGGGAGAACTCCTCCCCGACGGAGAAGAAGGGGAAATAGTCTGCACGGCCTTCCGCGCCGAGGGAACCCCCCTTCTGCGGTACCGCACCGGGGACCGGGGGAGGTTTATTCCCGGAGACTGCTCCTGTGGTTCCTTTCTCCGCAGAATTGATGTCAGGGGAAGATACGGGAACGGTCTTGCCCTTCCCGGCGGATGGGTTCCCCTGGCCGATCTTGACGAAGCCCTGTTTTCCCTCCCCTGGCTCGGCGGGTACGAGGTCAGGATGAACGGCAGCTCCCCTGTTTTTTTCCTGGAAGTTCCCTCCCTGCCGGAGGGAATCCTGTCCCTTCCGGAAGACCTGGAGCGGGAGGCCGGGAAAAAACTCCGGTCCCTCCCCGGTCTCGACATCTTGCCTCCGGAAATTGGACTTTGCCTCGCCCCCCCGCGGGACGCACCATTGGCCCCGTCAAAGCGGCTGGTCCTCCGGGAAACCCATCCGGACCGCACCAGGTAAGCCGCCGGGCCGACCGTACCTGTTTCCGTCCGCTTCCGTCCTGTTTTTTTCATGGTGAAACTGAAGATTCCCACAAAACGGTGAACTGTGATAGAATTGCTCATCTCTGTTTCTGCATTTTCGATTCTGCAATCCAGGCCTGCCGGAAGAGGAGGAGAGACTCCACATGGGAGTGATGACCGTTTCCACCAGGGTGAGGCCCGAGGATCTCGCCGTGGTGGCCGAGACCCGGGGACACGGGCTCGACATGGACCAGTCGAAGCAGAACGGCGGGCGGGAGGACACCATGAAACCCATGGAGGTCGTTCTGGCTGCCCTTGGCGGGTGCATCACCATGGTGGCCCTGGCGCGGGCTCCGAAGGAAGGTCTTGATATCCGCGACCTCAGGCTCGGGATGGAGGGAGAATATTCCGCCGCCGGCGGCTTCCGGATGATCCGGATGACGGCACGGCTCCGGTCCTCCTCACCGGAAGACCGGCTCGTGGAGTTTTTTCACGATGTCGAGAGGGTGTGTCCGGTCAGCAATTCGCTGAAGGCCAGGATAGAGCTGGAGGTGGTCCGGGAACAGTAAGAGAGCGGGAGTGAACGGAAAGGTTCCGGAAACATCCGGAGAAGCGGAGTGTATTTTTCGAGACGACTTTTCTTTTGAGGAGCAGGAGGGATAGAATGAGTTTCTTCGAACATTTCGGTCTGACCAATGCCGCCGACGTTGCCACGGGCATGCTGATGCTCGTTATGATCTGCTACGCCATCGGCGATATCGTGTCCTACAAGACAAAGGCCGTCTTCTCCATGATCTTTGTCACGGGCTTCGTCTTCCTTTTCGGGTTCTGGTACGGCTTCCCCAAGACCATCTTCCAGACGACGGGAACCATTGCCTTCGCCGCGGTCAGTCTTCCCATCATTCTTGTCCACATGGGAACCCTTATGAAACTCAGGGACATCAAACAGGAATGGAAGACGGTCATCATCGCCTTTGTTGGTCTCGTGGCCCTTTCGATCGGCCTTTTCTTCATCGCCGGCCCAATCCTCGGCCGTGAAATGGCCCTCACAGCGGCCGGTCCCATCTCCGGCGGCATCGTGGCCACCATCATCGTGTCGGAAGCCGCCAAGAAGGTCGGGCTCGAGCACCTCGCCGTCTTCGCCACCCTTCTTCTTGTTCTGCAGAATTTCGTCGGCCTTCCCATCGCCTCCCTCTGCCTCAAGTCGGAGACAAAGCGCCTTCTCGCGAAGTTCCGCAGCGGCGAGGCGGAGGAAACACAGGCGGGGAAAGCTCCCAAGAGCGATCCCGAGGTACCGAGCATCAGGCTGTTCCCGGCATTCCCCAAGCCCATGCAGACTCCCTTCGTCCTTCTTGCCAAGACCGCCATCGTCGGCTGGGTGGCCCTTCTCGCCGCCCAGCACTACAACGCCATGGTTCTCGGCGCCGGACTGCCTTACCTGCAGCTCCACAAGTTCGTCATGGCCCTCATCATGGGCATCGTGTTCTACGAGACCGGCTTCCTGGAGCACAAGGTCCTTGACAAGGCCAACGCCATGGGCTACGCCATGTTCTTCTGCCTGATCTTCATCTGGGTCAGCCTTCCCCAGGCCACACCGGAACTGGTACGCTCCCTGGTCTACCCGCTGGTGGTCTGCTTCGGCGTCGCCCTCGTCGGAATCGTCACTTCCACCTTCTTCACCTCGAAGATCCTCGGATACTCCTGGGCCATGGCGACGGCCATCGCCGTCACCTGCCTCTTCGGCTTCCCGGCGACCTTCATCATCACCGACGAGGTCACCACGGCGGGATGCGCCGACCCGAAAGAGAAGGAGTACTGCATGAGCCATCTCCTGCCCAAGATGCTCGTGGGAGGGTTCACCACGGTCACCATCGGCTCCGTCATCCTCGCCGGGTACCTCGGCCAGATCATCGAGACCCTGGCGAAATAAGCGCTCCATACCCCAACGTAAGAGGGAGGTCCGGACATGTCCGGACCTCCCTCTTACGTTGGGGTGAAATGACGCTGTTACTTTTCCGTTCTAGCCCCCGCCGGTTCCCTGAAGTAGGCCTCCGTGAATCCCTGGCACCCCCGGCAGACGGGACCGTGGTACGGCGGGTAGGCTTCCCCGCAGACCGGGCAGATCACCGGGGGCACTTTGGGGCGGACCTGGAGCACCTTCGGGTCCACCATCACCGGGCTCGAGTCGAAAAGCGCGGCCCCCGCCCTGTTGATGCCCTCCAGGATGGCGTCCAGGTCCTGGTCCTTTTTCGGAACAAGCTTCAGGAACCATTCGTTCACGGCCGGGTACTCTTTCAGCCGTTCCATGCCGAGGGAGATACGCACGCCCTCGCCGGTCTGCTTGTCGTAGAACACGGCGGCAAACCTGCCCGTGTCCACGATCTTCATCCAGTGGTTCCCCACGGTGCAGGGGGTGAGCAGCTGGATGGCGTCTGCGAGACACTTCCGGGTCTCGCAGATCACGTCCATGAGAATGCCTTCGGGCAGCAGCTCCCGGGCCAGCGAAACCATGTGGAGCGCCAGGACGCCTCCGGGGGCTTTCTTTCCGTGGAAGCGCTCCAGTTCTTTCAGATATTCCTCGTAGGAGGAAAAGGGACCGAAGTACATCAGGCGATCTTCTCGATCCTCACGGCGCACGCCTTGAAGGAGGGCGTCATGGTGTCCGGATCGAAATGCTTGAGGTCGCCGCTCAGCAGGTGGTTGGCGTTGGTCTCCCAGAAGTGGAAGGACATCCAGACCATCCCCGGGGCGATACGCTTTGAGACGTTTGCCTTGATCCGAACCTCTCCGCGGCGGGATTTCACCCGAATGACCTCGCCGTGGGAAATGCCAAGCCGCTCGGCATCCTGGACGGAGATGTCGGCGAACTCCTCGGGCATCCTTTCGTTGAGTCCCTTCGCCCTGCCCGTCTGGGTCCTGGAATGGTAATGGACAAGGCGTCGTCCGGAGCTCAGCACCAGCGGATATTCCCCGTCGGGCTGCTCGCTGCTCGGAACCCAGTCGATGGCCTGGAAAAGGCCCTTCCCCCGGGAAAATTTGCCGTCCTTGTGGAGGATGGGGGTTCCGGGGTGTTCCTCGTTCGGGCAGGGCCACTGGATGCCCCCGATATTGTCGAGACGGAAGAACTTGACCCCCGCGAAGGCCGGGCAGAGGACCGAGATTTCGTTGTCCCAGAGTTCCCGGCCGCTGTTCGACGGCCATTCGTGCCCGAACCGCTTCGCGACCTGCTTGAAGATCCACCAGTTCGGCCTGGCCTCTCCCGGTGCTTCCTTGATCTTCCGTACCCGGCTCACCCGGCGCTCGGTGTTGGTGAAGGTCCCGTCGTCCTCGGACCATGCCGCGGACGGAAGGATGACGTCGGCGAAAGGCGTGGTCTCGTTCCGGAATATATCCTGCACCACCAGGAACTCCGCAGAGTTCAGGCAGTGGGAAACGTGCCGGGGATCAGGCTCCGTGGCCACCAGGTTCTCGCCGAAGATCCAGAAGGCCTTCAGCCTGCCCGTGGGCAGTCCGTTGATCATTTCGGCGATCTTCAGCCCCGGCTGTCCCGGAAGGCTGTCCACGCCCCAGAAATCGGCGAATTTTTTGCTGATCTCCGGCGAATCCACCTTCTGGTAGCCGCAGAACATGTTGGGAAGGGCTCCCATGTCGCAGGCGCCCTGCACGTTGTTCTGTCCCCGCATGGGGTTGACGCCGCCGCCTTCCACTCCCATGTTTCCGAGGAGCATCTGGAGGTTGGCCAGGGTCATGACGTTCCGCTTGCCTGATACGTGCTCCGTGATGCCGAGAGTGTAGATGACCATGGCCGGCTTGACAGTGCCGAGCATCCGCGCGATCTCCACGATGGTGCTCTCGGGAACTCCGCTGATCTCCGAGGCCCGGCTGGGAGGATACTCCTCGATCTTTTCCGCGAATTCCTCGAAGTTCTCGCACTTTTCCTCCACGAACTTTTTGTCGTAGAGGTTTTCCTTGATCAGGACGTGCATGATGCCGTTCAGGAAGGCGATGTCAGAGCCGATGCGAAGCTGGGCGAAGATGTCGGCATAGTCGGCCAGCTCCTGCCTCCTCGGGTCGACAACTATCAGTTTCGTCCCGTTCCTGACGCCGTTCTTCAGGTACGTGGCGGCGACCGGATGGGCCTCCGTCATGTTGGTGCCGATGCAGAAGAGGAGCTTCGCCTTGGCGAATTCCCCGATGGTGTTGGTCATGCCGCCCGCTCCAAAGCTTGTCAGTAGCCCCGCTACTGTAGGAGCGTGTCAGACCCGTGCACAGTGGTCTACGTTGTGATTCTGGAAGACCATGCGGAAGAGCTTCTGCATGCTGTACGAGTCCTCGTTGAGACTGCGCGCGCAGCTGACTCCTCCCACCGCGTCCGGGCCGTGCTTCTGCATCACCTCATTCAGTCGGGATGAAACGAGATCGAGGGCCTCGTCCCATGAAGCTTCGCGGAATTCGTCGTCCGGGCTTTTCTTTTCGCCCTTCCGCACCCGGATGAGAGGCTTCGTGAGCCGTTCGTCGGAGTAGATGAAGTCGTAGCCGAACCGTCCCTTGACGCAGAGCCTGCCCAGGTTGGGCATGCCGTCCTCCGTCCCGGTCACACGGGCGATCCTGTCTCCGTTGACATGGAGGTCGAGCTGGCAGCCCACGCCGCAGTATGGGCACGTGGTGCGGACCGTTTTCGTCTGCCATGCCCGTCCCTGGCCGACGGCCTTCTTCTCGGTGAGGGCTCCCACGGGGCACATCTGGACGCACTGGCCGCAGAAGACGCAGTCCGACTCCTCGAGTTTGCTTCCCACGGGCGGATTGATCATGGTTTTAATGCCCCGGAACTGGAAGTCGATGGCGTGGTACCCCGACTGGTGGTCGCATGCCCGGACGCACCGGCCGCAGAGGATGCACTTGTTCATGTCCCGGATGAAGAATGGGTTGGTGTCGTCCAGTTCGTGCTCGGTGCACACGTCGCCGTCGTCCCGGAAGGGGGATTCTTCGATCCCCAGTTCGTAGGCGAGGTCCTGCAGTTCGCACCTGCCGTTCGACTCGCAGGAAAAGCAGTCCAGAGGGTGACGGATGAGGATCATCTCCACGACGGCTTTTCGAGCCGCCAGGGCCTTCGGGCTGAAGGCGTCGACCACCATGCCGTCCGTCAGGGGGGTGGTGCAGGCGGGAAGGAGCTTCGGGTTCTTTTCCACCTCCACGAGGCAGACGCGGCAGGCGCCGCTGGGCGGCAGGGCCGGGTGGTCGCACAGCGACGGAATCCGTATGCTGTTGGCCCGGGCAGCCTGCAGAATGGTCACGCCAGGTTCTGAAGTAATTTCCCGGCCGTTGATGACGGCCCTGATCCTGTGTGTTTCCATTTCTCAAACTCCTTTCAGGGTAAAATGTCAGCTCCGTGCTGAAAAAGCGCATCCGGGGTAGGAGCACGAAACGCAGTTCCTGCACAGACCTCCTTTCCCCCAGCGTCTCACCTCCGCTCCCGAAGGAGGAATGCCCGCATACAGCCTGTCGAGGACCATGTCCAGGGACGTCCGCTCGAAAAAAACGGCGGAGGCGGGAACGCCGAGGACAAAGGCATTTCCCCTGCGGGCAAGCATAAGGTTTGCTCCGGGGATCACCGGGATTCTCCGGAACACCACGTCGTCGCACATTGATTCTATGGCTCCTGGCGTCAGGTCGTCGGCGTCGACGCTCATGCCGCCGGTACAGATGATGACCCGTGCTCCCTTTTCGAGCCATGCCGAAGCCGCCCCGAGAATGGAGTCCCGGTCGTCGGGGCAAAGGGTTTGCCCGAGGAAAGGTGCCCCGTAGACGTCAAGTTTTTTCAAAAGCTTGGGAAGAAAGGCGTCCCGGACCGTCCCCTCGTAAATTTCCCGGCCCGTGGTGACAAGGGCCGCAGGGAGGGAAGCCCAGGGCAGAACTGAGAGGGGCGACGCTTTCCGGGCCCGGTCCACCCGGTCGCGTTCCATGGAAAGGGGACCGATGCGGAACGCGGCGGCCGCCATGCCTTTCGTGACGGGGGTTTTGTTGGGCCGGGTGGTGAAGAGCCAGTCAGGATCGTCGTTGATGAAGTCGATGTCCTCGTCGCTGAAAAGAAGAAGGCCGTCCCTGGCGGCGACGAGGGTGCATTTCCCCTCCTCCGGGCCCCGCAGTTCCAGCCCGGCTCCTCTCATCCGCTCACCGAGGAGCAGGGCCGCGTCGTCTTCGTGAAGTTCATCCGGTGCGAGCTCCAGAAAGGGAATGTTGGATTTTCCCATCCTCCTGAGCAGGGGAACATCGCCTTCAGCGATAACATGGCCTCTACGGAAGCGGGCGCCCTTGAATCCCGTCTCGGGGTCGATGAGGGTAAGATCGTGGGAGATTTTTCTGCCGACGGCCTGTTCCACGGGGAGAGTTTTCACAATCATGTCCGGGTCACCGCGATTCCCCTTTCGTAAAAAAAGGACCGTTCATCGGCAATGATGACGGTCCCCGTGGTTTCACGCGGTTTTTCCCGTCCTCCTTGCCAAACACGGGAGGCATGCCCGTTTCCAGGCATACCCTGACGGCCGCAGTCCATAGAGGTTCGCTCCACAGGAGATACGGCTCGGAGGCGCTGTATTGGGGGATGGAGCACTTTCCCTTTTCGTTGAAACGGCATTGCTGGGGAAAATTATCTCAATCTGTATGTCATTATAGGGTATTTTCTCTTTTTTTTCCAGTCCGGTGTCCTCTTTCGTTTCCGGAGGAAAAAGGAAAGGGCTCCGGCATTTGCCGGAGCCCTTTTTGTCCATGGAAACGGCGGAATATCCCCGGTTCTGTCAGTCTACCGCCAGCATGACGCTGTCTGCCTTCACGACGGCGTAGACGGGGGAGCCGACCCTGATTCCCAGGTTGGCGAGGGAGTCCATGGTGATCACGGATACCATGGTCTGTCCTCCGCCGATGTCGATGGTCACCTGGGCTTCCACGGCACCTTCCTTGACCGCCGTGACTTTGCCCCGTATCTGGTTCCGGGCGCTCAGCTTCATTTTCTCAGCCTCCTTTTTCGTAGGGATGCCAAAAACAGTACCTTCCTCTTCCATTATGGCGATGATATGATTTTTTGCAACGGGACAATCCCGGAAACATAAGGGAAAAACACAGGGGAGGAATAGAATCGTGAAATCCATAAGAGAAAAGGGAATACTGTGTGTCGTTTTGCTCGCCGTCATGGTCCTGTCCGGCCCGGCGGAAGGGAATCAGCCTCTCACGGTCACGGGCGGGGAGCCCGTCACCTATGCCTGCGCCAACGGAGACCGGCTGGTGGCACGGTATTTCAGCCTGTCCGACGACAGCCTCCGGTTCGTGAAGATTCTCTTTCCCGACGGCCGGGAATACACCCTTCCCCAGGTAATCTCCGGGTCAGGAGCCCGGTACACCGATGACGGTGAACTGCTCTGGTGGATCAAGGGCGACGAGGCGCGGGCGGAGGTCCGGGACGAAAACGGGGAATGGAAGGAACTGTGCGGCGAGTGCAGGGTTCTGCCCTGAGGAAAAAACTGATACGGAAAAAAACGGGTCCCTCACAGGGACCCGTCAATTTTTTCCTGAAGCTCGTCCCAGGAGGGGATTCCCCTCCAGAGAAGCTTCCCGTCAAGGACCCACGTGGGTTCCGCCCGGATGTTGAACCGGACGAGGTCGAAGAACCAGATGCAGCAGCGGGGATCATAAATGTTCACTTCCACGGAATCGCCGTACCGTTCCCGGAGTTTTACCAGCAGCGGTCCTGCCGCCTCACGGGCGGCGGCCTGCGGGAAGGATCTCATTTCCTCCTCCCCGTACAGGAAGTTGCTTCAGCAGGCCGATCCCATGGGTTTTTCCATGTAGAGCCTGAGTTTTCTCACGGCCACGGCATTCCCTCCTTCAGAGATTTTCCGAGACGAGCTCCCCGTACTCCACCGACCGGTACTGTTGGTAGTTTTTGCCCTGCACGCCTATGGCCGCGGGGGGACAGAAGGCGATGCACCGCTGGCAGGAGACGCAGCGGTCCAGGAACTCGGGATACTCCTCCATGCGGATGTTTTTCGCCGGGCAGAGCCTGGCGCACTTTCCGCACTTGATGCACTTCGCCCTGTCCACTTCAAGATGGAATTTCCGGCTCATCAGCTTCCAGGGCCACTGCCGGCGGGACAGCCGGTAGAGCAGCGGAGAGAGGACATTGCCTCCCTTCCACGGAGCGTTTCCCTCAAGCAGCGCGTCGGCGAAGGCGGCGGCGTTCTTCTCCATCCTTTCGGTCTTTTCCCTGTTCTTCTCGAGGGAGATGGTTATGTTGTTGTAGTTTGACGGCATGACGAAATCCCGTGCCCCCAGGGGAGTGTAGTGCTTTGAGACAAGGAGTTTTTTCACTGCGGGGCGGAGGCCGCCGGACGCTCCCCCCATGGTGGAGATCAGGAACGCCCCCCGCCCCTCCCCGTCGGGAAGGCTCTCGAGAAAATCCCAGGCGAAGGGGTAGGTGGAGAACATGGCCACGGTGACGGCGATGCCGAGGGCGGTGTCGCCGTCACGGAAGGGGACAAACCCCTTTTCCAGCCGCCGGAGCCGGACGTCCTTTCCTCCCTCCCGCAGCCCGCGGGTCACTGCCCGGGCCGCAAGCAGGGTGTTTCCCGTTCCGCTGAAAAAATAGAAATCCACTGATGTTTCCTTCATGTCGGGTGCCGCGCCTCCTTCTGGTGCATGTATGGTTTCCATTGTACAGCAGGGGAAATCTCCCGGAAACAATCCGTTCCGTAAAGAAACATGACGGTAGTGTAAAATAATGATAAGGAAATTTTCGGGAGGTGGAGAGAATGAAAATGTTTGAAGCTGTCATTGCCGCTGCGGTGGTATTTTTCGCGGGAAGGGCCTGTGCCGGGGAGATTCCTCCCCTGGACCGGCAGATCCCTTCGGAACTCCGGACGGCCGCCTTTGCCCTTGGCTGATTCTGGGGCCCTGATGCCCGGTTCGGGCTTCTCGACGGAGTGGTGCGCACCCGGGTGGGGTATGCCGGCGGAACAACGCCCGATCCCACCTATGATGACATCGGAGACCATGCAGAGACCGTCCAGGTTGATTACGACCCGGAAAAGATCTCTTACGACGAGCTCCTGGAGGTCTTCTGGACGAACCACAATCCCGCTGCCCGCCCATGGTCGACCCAGTACCGCTCCGCTGTCTTTCCGGCTGACGAAGACCAGAGGAAAGCGGCGGAACGGTCGGCCGCGAAGATTAAGGCGGACATGGGCGGGAAAATCTTCACGGCCATTGAACCACTGGCCCGGTTTTACCCGGCGGAAGGGTATCACCAGAAGTATTACCTCCGCAGGGACTATGTTCTCATGAGGGAGTTCAATGAAATGTTCCCGGAGCGGGACGGTTTTGTGAGCTCCCCCTCGGCCGCGAAGGCCAACGGAATTATTGCGGGACTGGCCTCAAAAGAGGAGCTGGAAACATTCCTTCCTCTGCTGGGTCTTTCGGAGGAGGCGCAGAAAAGACTCCGGACAAGGGGAAAATAGGAGGCATTCTTCAGGAAGGGGAGAGGAAAGAACAGGATGAAAATCGTGTTTGTAGGTCTCGGCGGAGTGGGCGGGTACTACGGCGGCAAGGCTGCCCGGGCGTTCGAAGGCGGCAGTGAGCACCGGGTGATGTTTCTCGCCAGGGGAGAGCACCTCAGGACCATATCGGAAAAGGGTCTTAAAGTGTATGCCCAGGACGAGGAATTTGTCGCCCGGCCGTTCCTGGCCACCGACGATCCTGGGGAAATGGGGACGGCGGATCTTGTGGTGTTTGCCGTCAAGGGGTACGACCTCCGTGCGGCCGCCCGTGCGGCCCTTTCCCTTGTGGGTCCGGAGACGGCGGTCCTTCCCCTGCTGAACGGAGTGAACAGCCCGGACATCCTGGCGGAAACGCTGCCGTCGTGCAGGCTGCTCAACGGGTGCGTCTACATCTCGGCCCGGATCGAAGGGCCGGGAATCGTCCGCCAGACGGGGGGCAGCAGGAAGCTGTTCTTCGGTCCCGTGTCGGGAAGCAGGGAAATGTTCCTCCCCGTGGAGGAAATGCTCAGGAAGTCGGGGATCGATGCGTCTCTCGTGGAGGATGTGAACGAGGCCGTCTGGACCAAGTTCATCTTCATGGCACCCTTCGCAGGGGTAACCTCCCTTTTCGGGAGGACCTTCGGGGAGGTGCTGGCAGGACAGGACAGCCAGCCCATGCTCGAGGGAATGATGCGGGAGATCAGGGAGCTTGCGGTTCTGAAGGGAGTCACCCTTCCTTCGGACATCGTTGAACTGTCCCTTGCCAAGGGAGTGGCTTTCCCGCCGGACACGAAATCGTCCATGCAGCTCGACTGCGAGAAGGGGCGCAGGACGGAGATCGAAACTTTCCTGGGATTCGTCGTCCGGGAAGGGGAACGGCTGGGAGCCGATGTTCACCTCACCCGGGGCGTGTACGACGCCCTGAGGATGCGGTCGGATCACCCCTGCGGCTGCGTTCCCGAGCAGGAGGGGCAGCGCCCGTAGGCAAGAAGCTGCTTCCCCTCCACGACGCACCCTTCCGGAACCTGCACCGTGGGGAGCGGCTGGTCTTCGAGGCAGAACATCCTGCCGCAGGCCAGGCAGAGAAAATGGGGATGGTTCCCCGGGCACTTTTTCCCTTCAACGAGATGGGCGCAATAGTGCCACGCCCCGTCGGTACCCAGGATCTTGTGGACCAGTCCCTTCTCCTCGAGCAGCGACAGGGTCCTGTACAGCGACACCTTGTTCACCCGCTTCTCCGTGAAGCGGGTGAACGTGTCTTTCCAGGAAAGGGGCCTCCCGGCCCCGAAAAGAATGCGCAGCACCTCTTTCCGGAGTTCCGTGGGCCGTATTCCCCGTTCCCTGAGGAGGTCTTCCGGATTTTTCATCTGGCGGCGAAAACGCAGAAGGGATAGTTGCACTCCCTGCATTTTCTGCACATTCCGCCTACGCCCCACCGCCGAACTTCCGCCGCTGTCGGGATGAGGCCGGCAAAGAGGCGGTTCAGCAGGGGGTCGAGGCTCGTCCATTCGTCATGGACCACGCAGGCCGGGGCGCCCACGATCTTCGCCTCGCCGCTGAGGGCGAGCATGAGGTGAGCTCCCGGAACCGTGGGGACTCCTTTGAACCTGACGTCGTCGGCCACCGACGCTATGGCTCCCGCAGTCCGGTCGTCGGGGTCAACGCTCATGCCGCCGGTGGTGATCACCAGTTCCGCACCCTGTTCGAGAAAAGCGCGGATCGCTGCGGCAATGTCTTCTTTTTCGTCACCTACCACGGTCTGCCCCATAAGGGACGCACCGTACCCCGCAAGCTTGCTCTGGAGCTTCGGAGCGAAGCCGTCCCGGATCCTTCTTTCCGCCAGTTCCTTTCCGGTGGTCACCAGGGCCGTCTTGAGAGGGGCGAAAGGAAACACGGTCATGGGCAGAGCAGCCTCTTCTCCCCTGCGGACCTGCTCCTCCCTCATGATGAGGGGGACGATCCTGATCCCCGCCACCCGTTCGTCTTTTTTCACAGGGACCTTGTCCGCCACGGTGGCGACGATCCAGTCGGGGTCTTCGTTGATGGAGTGGATGCTTTCCTCGTCATAGACCAGCAGGCCGTTCCAGAGGGCTGAAAGGGACACCTTCCCCTCCTCGGGCGCTTCCGCCGTGATTCCCTCGCCGCTGAGCCGTTCGGCCAGCCTCGATGCCGCGTCGTCCTCGTGGACATCCCCCTGGCCCAGCTCCAGAATGGAGATGGTCTCCTTCCCCATGGACTTCAGCACCGGAATGTCCTCCTCCCGGAGAATCTGCCCTTTCTTGAACCGGGCGCCCTTGAACCCGTTTTTCACGTCAATCTGGGTCATGTCGTGGGAAAGGGCCATGCCGAGCGCGTCTTCCACGTGAACGTAGCTGATCTTCACCATTGAAAAAGAGTCCCCCGCCTTCATGATGCGCTGAGTGAATGCAACACGGTTGCGGTGAAATTATAGCATGGATGCAGAATGTATGGGGTATACATTTCTGTTTGTTTGTTGAACGGGTGGGTCCGTTGTGCTATGATAACTTTAATTGTGACTTTGTGCACAATGATGATGAAAAGGGGAAGCAGAGGAAAAAAGGAGGGGAATCATGGCTTTTAGCGCTGATGAGATCCGCGAAAAGACCAGGAAAATCGTCGAGCCCTGGCGGAACGGCAAGGGAGGTCTCATTCCCATTCTGCAGGCCGTTCAGGAGCAGATGGGGTATCTTCCGCCGGAGGCCCTGGAGACCATCTCCAGGGAAATGAAAATACCTTCCTCGGAGATCTACGGGGTGGCCACGTTTTACGCCCAGTTCCATCTCAAGCCCAGGGGACGCCATGTGGTCCGGGTATGCCGGGGAACGGCCTGCCACGTCCGGGGCAGCCTGAAAATCCTGGACAGCGTGAAGGAGATCACGGGAGTGGAGGAGAACCAGACCACCGAAGACCTGCGGTTCACCATTGAGCCGGTGGCCTGTCTCGGCGCATGCGGTCTCGCGCCGGTGATGATGATCGACACCCAGACGTTCGGCCGCCTGACTCCCGACATGGTGAAGGGCATCCTCGACAAGTTCGAGTAGAAAGCGGAGGAGAACGCCATGACGCAAATGAAAATCAGGAACCTCGACGATCTGAGAAAGCTGAGGGAATCGTCCCGGGACCTTTCGTCCGCACGGTCCGGCGGTGAAACGGTGATTATCGTGGGCATGGGGACCTGCGGCATCGCCGCCGGGGCCAGGGACATCCTCTCCGAAGTGATGGCCGAGCTCGCCAGGAGGAGCATCGACAACGTGGCGGTCCAGACCACGGGCTGCATCGGCATGTGCCAGGACGAACCCCTGCTCGACGTGATCCGGGGAGGCCAGAGGGTGACCTACGGCCGGGTGAAGCCGGAAGATGTTCCCACCATCATAGCGGAGCACGTGGTGAACGGCCGGGTCGTTGAAAAAATGGCCATCGGCCGGGCCGACTAGGGGGGAGGAGGAATCATGCCTATCTATCGTTCCCATGTCCTGATCTGCGGAGGTACGGGATGCGCCTCGAGCGGCTCCCGTGAAGTGACGGAGTCCTTCAGGAACGCCATCAGGGACAGGGGGCTCTCCGAGGAAGTGCTCGTGGTGCCCACGGGATGCCACGGAATGTGCGAAATGGGACCCATCGTGGTGGTCTATCCCGAGGGGACCTTCTACTGCCGGGTCCAGAAGTCGGACGTGGCGGAGATAGTGGAGGAGCACATCTACAAGGGACGTCCGGTGCAGCGGCTCATGTACTCGGGCTCCGAGGATATGCCCTTCATCCCCCACTACAAGGAAATCCCCTTCTACGGCAAGCAGCACCGCATCGCCCTGGCGAACTGCGGCTACATCAACCCGGACAACATCGAGGAATACGTCGCCAGGGGCGGCTACGAAGCCCTTGGAAAAGCCCTTGCAGGCATGACGCCCGCCCAGGTGATCGACGAGGTGAAGACCTCCGGCCTGAGGGGGCGCGGAGGCGGCGGTTTCCCCACGGGTCTCAAGTGGAGTTTCTGCGCCTCCGCGAAAGGCGATAAAAAGTATGTCATCTGCAACGCCGACGAGGGAGACCCCGGGGCTTTCATGGACCGGTCCATCCTCGAGGGCGATCCCCACAGCATCATCGAGGGAATGATGCTCGGGGCCTATGCCATGGGCGCCGACGAAGGATACATCTACTGCCGGGCGGAGTACCCCCTGGCCATACAGCGGCTGAAAACGGCCATGGCCCAGGCCGAAGCCTACGGCCTCCTGGGGGAGAACATCATGGACAGCGGCTTCTCCTTCACCCTTCACGTCAAGGAAGGGGCCGGTGCCTTCGTCTGCGGCGAAGAGACTGCCCTCATGGCCTCCATCGAGGGGCGGAGGGGGATGCCCCGGCCGCGGCCTCCCTTCCCTGCCAATTCCGGCCTCTGGGGGTGTCCCACGAACATCAACAACGTGGAGACCTGGGCCAATGTTCCCCCGATCCTCAGAAACGGCGGGGCATGGTACGCCTCCATGGGAACCGAGAAGTCCAAGGGAACGAAGGTCTTCGCCCTCACGGGAAAGATCAAGCACACCGGCCTCGTGGAAGTGCCCATGGGCATCACCCTCCGGGAGATCATCTTCGACATCGGCGGCGGCATACTGGACGACAAAAAGTTCAAGGCGGTCCAGATAGGCGGCCCCAGCGGAGGATGCCTCACCGAGGAGCATCTGGATACCCCGGTGAGCTACGAGAGCCTCACGGCCCTCGGGGCCATCATGGGTTCCGGCGGCCTCGTTGTCATGGACGAAACCACCTGCATGGTGGACGTGGCCAAGTTCTTCCTGGAGTTCACCCAGAAGGAATCCTGCGGCAAATGCGTTCCCTGCAGGGAAGGCACCAAGCACATGCTGCTGCTCCTCGAGAAGATCACCGAGGGCAAGGGCACCATGGAGGACCTGGACACCCTCGAGGGCCTCGCCCACATGGTGAAGGACATGTCCCTCTGCGGCCTGGGGCAGACTGCCCCCAACCCCGTGCTCACAACGCTCCGGTACTTCCGCGACGAGTACGTCGCCCACATCAGGGATCACAAGTGCCCTGCCGGAGCCTGCGCGGCCCTGCTGGAATACAGGATCATCCAGGAGGCCTGCAAGAAGTGCGGCATCTGCGCCAGGAACTGTCCCGTCAAGTGTATCCCGGGCGACCGGAACTCCGGGTACCATATCGAGACCGACCGGTGCATCCGTTGCGGCACCTGCTTCGAGAAGTGCCCCTTCGGCGCTATCGAGAAGAAGTAGTACCTGAGGAGGATCGACATGAGTGATATCACGCTCGTCATCGACGGAGTCGAATGCAGGGCGGCAAAAGGAGACACCATTCTCCAGGTCGCCCGGAGAAACGACATCTACATTCCGACCCTCTGCTGGATGGAGGGACTGACGCCCATCGGCTCGTGCCGCATGTGCGTCGTGGAGGTGGAGGGGAACCCCAAGCTCCTCACCGCCTGCACCACACCGGCGGAGAACGGAATGAAGATTCATACGAAGACGGAAAAGCTGAAACAGTACCGTCTGCAGATCCTGGAGCTTCTCTTCGCGGGAAGAAACCACTTCTGCATGTTCTGCTCCCAGACGGGGGACTGCGAACTCCAGCGGCTCGCCATCGAGCACGGCATGGACAAGGTCCGCTACCCCTTCCTGTACGAGCCGTTCCACAATGACGCCACGGACCCGAACATCCAGCTGGACCACAACCGGTGCATCCTCTGCCTGAGGTGCATCCGGGTCTGCGCCGAGAAAGTCGGGGCCCATACCCTCGACCTTGAAAAACGGGGATGGGGAACCAACATCACCGCCGATCTCGGGAAGATGCTCGGCGAGAGCGACACGTGCGTGTCCTGCGGCGCCTGCGCCCAGGTCTGCCCCACGGGGACCATCACCCTCCGGGATTTCGTCTACCGGGGACGGCGGAATGACTGCGACGACCAGGTGGAGAGCATCTGCCCCCTCTGTTCCCTCGGCTGCAGGATCAAGGCCTATGTCCGCACGGGGAGCGTTGCCCGGGTTGAAGGCCTTTCGGCGAACAGCCCCGACGGCGGCCAGCTCTGCCACAAGGGGCGCTGGGGCCTGCCGAAATCCACCGAACGGGACCGCCTCACGGCTCCCATGATCCGTACGGGCTCTTCCTTCAGGGAGGCTTCCTGGGAGGAGGCCCTGAACCTCATCGCATCGAAGCTCGGCTCCGCATCGAAGGCCGGCAGGGCGGGCGCCCTTCTTTCGGAGCTGTCCACCGACGAGGAGCTTTCGGTTGTCTCCTCCTTCTTCCGGGACACCATGAAGATGGACAAGGTGGACGGCTTCTTCGGCAATATGCTCCGGGGATTCGTGAAGGGGTTCCAGCCCTTCGCCGACCAGGGGATACGGCCCTTCACCGGGGCGCACAACATACTCGAGAGCGACGCCATCGTCGTCATCGGGGCGAACCCCCAGGAGGAGGCCCCCGTGGCGGCGAGCTATATCCGGGTCTCCACCATCATCGAGCGGGCGAAGCTCATCAATCTGTCCGCCGGGAAAAACCCCTTTGACGGGATCACCGACGCGGACATCCGGGCGGCTCTTCCAGGAGAAATGGAGAAGGTGCTGGTCTCCCTGAGAGAGGCTGTTGAAGGCGGACCTGAACCGAAGGAACCGGCCATGGCGGAATCCGCCCGGGTTCTCCGGGAGGCCAAGAAGCCCGTGTTCGTCATCGGCTCAAGCCTCGCGGAACATCCGTCTCTCGTCACGGAAGCCCTGAACCTGGCAGTCGCCTCGAAGGCCTTCTTCGACGACGGTCTCGGCGTTGTGCCCATGCTCCGGGGAGGAAATTGCCTCGGTGCGCTCAACACGGTCATCGGAGAGAGCGACTGGCTCAGCGAAAGCGAGCTTGATTTCCTCTACGTTCTCTCCACCGGAATGGTGGACGAGGACAAGCGGTCCCTGGAGGCCATGACCAGGGCCCGGTTCGTGGTGGTTCATACCCCCTTCATGGTCCATCCCCTGGTGAACATGGCTGACGTGCTTCTTCCCGCCCCGGCGTGGTTCGAGCGGAGCGGGCACTACTGCACCCTGGAGGGAGAGCGGCGCAGAATGAACATGATCGTGCCTCCCAAGGGAAACCTGAAGGGATTGTCCGTCATCATGGATGAGCTGGCCGGCAAGCTCGGTCTCGAACTCCAGCCCGCCTCGGCCGCTCCCTGCGAAAACGTCTACGAGGCGAAGTCCCCGTCCACATCGGCCAGGACCGTCTCGCTGAAGGAGGTACGATGACCATGGGGAAGCCGAAAATCGCGTCCGTCTGGCTTGAGGCCTGCGCGGGCTGCCATATGTCCTTTCTCGACATCGACGAACGGATAGTGGATCTCCTCGGCAAGGTGGAGCTCACCGCCACGCCCATCACCGACATCAAGACCTTCCCCGAGGTCGAGGTGGGGGTCATCGAGGGCGCTCTCGGCAACGAAGAGGAGCTTCATCTCGCGAAGGAGCTGAGGGAGCGGTGCAAGATCCTCATTGCCTGGGGAGACTGCGCCGTCTTCGGCGGAATCAACTGCATGCGGAATTTTCTGCCTGCCGAGCAGGTGCTGAAGGAAGGATACGTGGACACCGTCAGCACGGTGAACCCCGACGGCGTACTTCCCCGCCAGGATCTCCCGGCGCTTCTGCCCCAGGCGATCCCCGTGGACCGGGCCGTCAGGGTGGATGTCTACGTTCCCGGATGCCCGCCCGACGCGGACACCATCTATTACGTCTTCAGCGAGATACTGGAGGGGCGGATTCCCACCGTTCCCACGGATATCATGCGCTACGACTAGCGGAGGAAACGAGTCATGGAGAACACGAAGAAAAACACCATTGTGGTGAATCCCATCACCCGCATCGAAGGTCACGGAAAGATCACCGTGGACCTGACGGACGACGGGGCCGTCGACAGGGTCCGCTTCCACGTGACCCAGTACAGGGGGTTCGAGGTCTTCTCGAAGGGCAGGGATTTCCGGGAAATGCCGGTGATCACACCCCGCATCTGCGGAATCTGTCCCGTGAGCCATCATCTCGCCTCCGCCAAGGCCTGCGACGCCATCCTCGGCGTGACCCTCACGCCCACGGCGGCGAAGCTGCGGGAGGTCATGCACATGGGGCAGTTCATCCAGTCCCATGCCCTCTCCTTCTTCCACCTGTCGAGCCCGGACCTGCTCTTCGGGTTCGACGCCGACCCCGCCATCCGGAACGTGGCCGGTCTGGCCCAGGAATACCCCGATCTCGCAGTGGCGGGCATCGGCATGAGGAAATACGGCCAGGAGATCATCAAGACCCTGGGCGGCAAGAAGGTCCACCCCTGGCACAGCATTCCCGGAGGGGTGAACCGCAGTCTCCGGGCGGAGGAGAAGGACGGCATGATCGCCGCCCTGCCGAAGCTCAAGGATGACCTCCGGAAGGCCCTCGACCTGGTGAAGAACTACCTGGCGGAGAACGCGGAACTGGCCGCCCGGTTCGCCACCCTCGAGACGTCCTACCTGGGCCTCGTGAAGGACGGAAACCTGGAGCTCTACGACGGCCGCATCCGGCTCAAGAGTCCCAGGGGACGAATCACCGACGAGTTCGACGACAGCGAATACTGCGCCCACATCGGGGAGCACGTGGAGGAGTGGAGCTACCTGAAGTTCCCCTTCTACCGGCCCCTGGGCTTCCCCCACGGCTCATACAGGGTGGGCCCCCTGGGACGAATCAACGCCTGCGACGACATTGCCACCCCCGAGGCATCGGCGGAGCTGGCAGCCTTCAGGAAGTCCACCGATGACGGCATGGTCCACTACACCCTCTACTACCACTACGCCAGGCTCATCGAGATCCTCTATTCCATGGAGCGTCTCGAGGAGCTCCTGAACGACCCGGACGTCCTCGGCAGCGACCTCAGGATCACCGGAAACGTAACGAACCGCGAGGGTGTCGGAGTGGTGGAGGCCCCCAGGGGAACCCTTATCCACCATTACGAGGTGGACGGCAAGGGTGCCATCGAGCGGGCGAATCTCATTGTGGCCACCGGGCACAACAACTACGCCATGAACCGGGGCGTGGAACAGGTGGCCAGGGACTACATCACGGGCTCCGACGTGAAGGAAGGGGCACTGAACCGCATGGAGCACGTGATCCGCTGCTACGACCCGTGCCTCTCCTGCTCCACCCACGCCGTCGGAAAGATGCCCCTGAAGCTCGAGGTGCGTAACAGCCGCGGCGACGTGGTGAGGACGGTCACCAAGGAGTGAAGGTCCTCGTCTGCGGCTACGGCAACCCCTTCCGGACCGACGACGGTGTGGGCCATCTTCTCGCCCCGGCCGTGGCTGAACTGATCGCTTTCCGTGGAGGAGAGGCGGAGGTCCGCCTGGAGCACCAGCTTCTGCCCGAAATGGCGGAGGAGTTCGGGAAGTACGATCTGCTGGCCTTCACCGACGCACGGGTGCCCGGTACCGGGAGCGGGAACGGATACGATATCCGGGAGATTTCTCCCGACCCCGCTCTCGAAGGACTCAACATCCACTCGGTGGGCCCGGAGTGGATTCTCGCCCTCGCCGCGAGGCTATGGGGAAAAGTGCCACCGTCGGTACTCGTCAGCGTGGAGGGGGAATCCTTCGATTTCGGCGAAGGCCTGACTGCGGCATGCAATGAACGGATGAACTGCGCCCTCGCCGCTTTCGATGAATGGCTGAGAGACAGAAATTTACAGTAGCAGGCAGCGCAGAACCCCCGGCGGAAGCCGGGGGTTTTTTTGTGAGGCCGGGGGGATATTCCGGGAAGAGGATATCGGAATATAATGAATCAAAAGACAGGCTCCCCTCCCCTGTATCCACAGTTTTTCCAGGCAGAGGGAGTGTCGCTGGGCACAGCGCCCAGGCCGAGAAACCGACACGGATGTCGGTTTCACAAGCAGGCAACCGGCGAACGCAGGGAGCCGAGTTGATCGCTTGGGCAGTTGTCAAGGACGACAATCTGCACCGGCGGCCCAAGCGAGCACCGGTGACGCTCCCCGCTACCAACGGAATTAGGCTTCAGCGGAGGGGGGCGGGAGGAAAACAGGGGCGGTCCGGCAGACGGCGCGAAAGGCGGCGAAGGGCATGGGAAGAGCGGCAAAAGGGGTTGCGGCGGTCCTGATTCTGGCGGGTATTCTGTGGGGGGAGCCTGTATGTCCGGCCTCGGCGGACGGCGGAGGAATGAGCCTTCGGGAGGAGATAGGGGCTCGGATCGGCCATGTCAACAGCCTTCCCGCGGGAGAGATGCCCGGTTTCGCTGACGGGGGTGAAAAGACGGGCGGACCTGAAGGCGGAAAAAAATCTCCTCAGGACGAGTTCTTTGCCTCCCTTGGACTCGATAAGGTCGTCCTTGGAGAGGACGACCTCCGGGAGATCGAAGAATACAGGGAAACCATGAAGAATGCCGGGCTCGGTGCGGAGCAGATCGAGGAGGCCGTGAGGGGGTTTGAACTGGCGAAGAAGGTGAGCGCTCTGGGGCCTGCGGCCATGATGAAAGCCGGCACAAGCGCCGCGAAGAAGCAGGATTCGAAGACGGAAACCCGCGAAACTGGTGCCGTGGGAGACGCACCGCTGCCGCCGGCGGCGGAAGGATACAACGCTGGGGACGAACAGGAAAAAGCCCGGTGGGCCCTCGGCCTGGCGGACCATATGGCCGTGGCCTCCTTCTACGACATTTCCGACGCGGGCATGGTGAGGGCGGCGGGGCTCGCCGTCTCCGCCTATCCCCACCCCCTCCTCCTGAACAACTACGCCGGGATGATTCGGGAGGTTTCACCCGACGACGCCCTCTTCTTCTACTTTTCCGCCCTCGCCCTGGAGCCCCGGAACCCCGTCATCCTGACCAACATCGCCATGTCCTTCCTTGACAGGAATGATTTCGGGGCGGCCCGGAACTACGCGACCCGGGCCCTGTCGGAGAACCCCGAGTTCGGGCCCGCCTTCCAGGTGCTCACCATCTGCCATCTTCGGGACGGAAACAGCGTCCTCGCCGCCGAAACGCTCATGAAATCGGCCAGGGACTGTTTCGACGACCTGTCCGTGCGGCTGTTCGACGATTACCTGGAGGAAGTGGGCAATCTCGATGTGAGCGAAGGGGACGAGTATCCTCTTTCCGAACAGCAGCTGGAGATCCTGTACCAGATCGCGAAGAAGTACGGCGACCCTGAGCGGGAGAACGGTGCCGACACCCCGGGAGCCCAGATCCGGATCAACCCTTTCCCTGTCTTCGGGAGCGCGGACCATTACCTGAATTCCATGGATTTCCTCGTCGGGGACGCCGAACGGCGAACGGCAAAACTGTCGAAGATTTCCGCAGAGCTGTCCCGCCTGGAAAAAGCCGTCTTCGGGAAGCAGGGGGACCGGGGCGCCCTGCCGCTGATGAAGAACATGCGCCAGTACTACGCATACCTGGTTCTGGAATCGTACTACCACTTCAAAATGAGGGAGCTCAACTGGAAGCTCCAGGAGGAGGACCCCACGGACGACCTTCTGAAAGACTATGTGGAAGCCTACATGACCCAGTGCAGGTCCTTCCGGAAGCAGGAGCACGATTTTCACGAAGCCTTTCTGAAGCAGACCAAGGGAAGCCCGAAGGAGGAGGCGGAATGGTACCGGAAGGGAATCCGCTTCTATTCGGCGTGTCTCGACCACCAGAAGATGCTGCTGGACATCACCCGGCGGTATACCGTCGAATACCTGAAGATCCCGAAGAGCAAATACGACGAACGAAAGCCCCTGGTGGAGGAGTTCTGGCTGAAGGCGGGCGGCTTGATGAAGTACATGACGGACGGGAATGTGTACAACCTTGCTGACAAGAGGCGGGAGATGTTTGCCGTGGACTGGATGGATATCTGGCCCACAGCGGGGTACCCTGTCCCCAACGCGGGAGATTCCGTGTTCGTCAGGGCCGTGGACGAAGCTCCCCTGGGCATGTCGTCGCCTTACCTGTGCTCTATCTCCCCTCCTGCCCTCCAGGGAGCCCTTGAGAACATGCAGCGGTACCAGGAAGAGCTGGCGAAACTGAGCAAAGGGCTCAACCGGCTGAACCCACCCCCGAAGGTCCTGCCGAAATACGCATTCGACGCTGACCCCGTGGAGATCGAACGAACGGCCCTTCCTCTGTTCAAGGAACCGGGGGATCTGCCCCTCATCGGCTTCGAGGGGACCCTGCCCTTCTCCGACAAGCACACGGCCTACACCGACGGGGGGAAAAGCACCTGGATCATCACCGGGGAAAGCGGTGCGAGGGGGTCGGTCTACGACGACACCTCAGGGACGATGACCACCTTCAGCGCCGCGTCGAAGCCCGGCGGGTCGACGTCGGTCTTCGACGTGGGGGCGAAGCTCACGGACGTGAAGGATCTGGGGGACCGGCTGGACAAGGCCACTGAATTCGTCCGGGAAAAGGTTTTCAAACAAAAAGGGGGGAAGCAGAGCGAAGGGTCCGGTCCCTTCGGAGGGCCCTTTCAGGCTGCGGACATGATGAAGAAGGGGCAGGAGACCATCGGTTTCCTCCAGGCGGCGGCGAACGTCAGGGGTTCCGGGTCGAAGATGTACGGCGAATACGTCACCCGTGACAGAGATCACCGGGTCATCGACCACGGCCTGGTCTACATCCGCCAGGTGGGAGGTGCGCTGCCCATTGAAAACTCCCCGGAGCTTGGAAGGGAGGTTCTGGTGATGAAGTCCCGGATCACGGGAGTCTCCACGAAGCAGGAATTCACCAGGTACAAGTTCAAGTTCGCCACGGTCAGGACACGGTAAGCTGCGGGGGAAGAACGCGTTTCCAAGGGTGATTTACATTATTCTGATTCTTCCATATACTCAAACCCGGATATTCGCGGAGAAGGGGTCTTCTGAGCTCCCGGCACCCGGGGGCCTGCCGGAGGGAAAGAGAGGTGACCGAAATGGCCATGCCGGGAGTCCGGAGGATCGTGGCGCTTGTTGTTGCGGTCTTTCTGCTGTCGGGGGTTGCTCCTCTTCAGTCGGAGGGGGCGGCGTGGTTTGTGACCCAGAACGGCGCGGGAACGAAGCACGGAGGCTCGTGGAGCAACGCCATGGGGGAGAGCGAGTTCGTCCAGACGTTACAGCTTGTTCAGCCGGCGGGAACGGAATTCTGGATCGCCAAGGGGACGTACCGGCCCACCGTGGACCCAAACAACAGGGACGCCACGTTCATCCTGAAGAACGGGGTGGCCCTGTACGGCGGCTTCGCCGGAAACGAAACCCAGCGGAAGGAGCGGGACTGGAACGCCAACCCAACCTATCTTTCCGGGGAGATCCAGAACGACGGGTCTATCTTGAACAACAGTCTGCACGTGGTGTTCGCCGAGATAGGCACCGACGGGACGGCCGTCCTGGACGGCTTCGTGATCACGGGAGGGAACGCCGACGGAGGAGCCCTTCAGGATACCCACGGCGGCGGGATGATCAATTTCGGCGACACCAGAATCGCCAACTGCACCTTCCTGGGGAACCGGGCCCGGCTGGGGGGAGGGCTGTTCAACCAGGGCAGCGCCTCCGTAGTGACGGGATGCACTTTTCTTCAGAACACGGCCAGGGAGGACGGCGGCGGCATGTACAACACCGCCGGAAATCTTTCTATTGCAGGATGCACCTTTTACGGCAACATCGCCTATTCTTTGGGGGGAGGAATGAAGAACCAGGGGAGCAATCCCGTGGTGGAGTCCTCCACGTTCAGAGAGAATATGGCCTTCTTCGGGGGCGGCGGCATGAGCAACGAGGAGTGCGGCGCCGTGGCGGTGAACTGCACGTTCTACAACAACCGGGCGGGAGTTATCGGCGGGGGGATGCACTCCCGGGACGGTTCCCCCCGGCTGACAAACTGCACCTTCTACAAAAACACGTCGGACCTCGTCGGCGGGGACCTCGGCAACCTCGGGACGAGCAGCCCCAAAATAAAGAACACCATCTTCTGGGGCGCCTCCATCGGGGTCATCCACGACCATCCCACGGCATCGCCCGTGCTGTCCTTCTGCGTCGTGCAGGGGGGGTATGCCGGCGGAACCTCCATCATCACGGCGGACCCGAAACTTGCCGATCTTGCCGACAACGGGGGCCGGACCTTCACCTGCGCCCTTCTCGCGGGCAGTTCGGCCATAGACGCAGGCACCTCCGACAATGCCCCAGCGCAGGACCAGCGGGGCACGGCCCGCCCCCAGGGTTCGGGAGTCGACATCGGGGCCTATGAATCCTCCTTTTCGGCCCCCCCGTCACCTCTTTCGTCCTCGGGGGGCGGATGCTCGGCTGCCGGGGGGTCCATGCCGATCGGCCTTCTGCTGTTGCTGCCGCTCCTGCTTCTGAGACGCCCATAGGCTGAAAGGGAAGACGACGGTTAATGATGAAAATCGAGAGGGAGGTGCGGGCACCTCCCTCTCTTGTATGCAGCGCTTTCCCTGTCTGGTTGCGTTGTTCTGCTCCCCTTCGGTTACGGCTCTGCAGAAGTCCCCAGGAAGAGGGCCGGGTCCACCGTTTTTCCATTCCGGAGCAGGTGGAAGGTCAACCCCGGCCCGGTACCCTCCCCCACAAGCCCGATCTTCGTCTCCGATGTCACGGACTGCCCCGGTTTCACATAGAAGGTCCCCAGGCCGCCGCAGAAAGTGGCGAATTCGTCGCCGTGGCGGATGAAGACGGCGTTGCCGTACTCCTTCATCCAGCCGCTGTGGAGGACTGTCCCCGGGGCGGGAGCATAGACCGCCGTTCCTGGAGAAGCCGGCTCGAAGAGCCCGGCTCCCCTGGCTGTCCTGTTCCCGGCAGCGCTTCCTGCCCGAAGGGGCCATCTTGCCTGAAAGGAAGGTGCCGTCGCTGTCGGAGGAAGGACCTCTTTCTCCTCGGGGGCTGCCGGTTCATCGGCGGCTCCCGCTTTCCGCGGAAGGGCCAGGACGTCCCCGATCCGGATTATGGAGCTTTCAGTCAGGCTGTTGGCTTCCAGCAGGTCGGCAAGGGGAATGCCCGAATTTTTCGCGATCCGGTAGGGTGTATCCCCGGCCTTTACCGTATATGAATGCCCTTCAATCTTTCCGTTCCCGGCCGGCGATTCGCTCCCTCCAGTCTGCAAAGGAGAGGACGGTACTTCGGTCCGTTCCGCAGGCGTCGGAGGGACCGGAGTCAGGGGAGCGAGAAATGCTTCCGAATACCGGGGTTTAGGCCATCCCCCGAGGCCTCTCCGCTTTGCCTCGTAGAGGGTGGAGAGCACGTGCTCCGGCGAGCCGGGAATAAGCATGACCGTTCCGGCGGGAGGCAGTTTTTCCTCCCCGGCCAGTCCGTTGGCCGATGCGATGTCCCCCGGTGAAGCACCGTACCGGCCCGCGATGGCCGCAAGGGTTTCACCGGCCGCTACAGTATGGACGGAAAAGGGCTGTTCCGCGACCCCGGTTCCGGGAGCGGACAGCAGGATCAGGACGAGAAGAAAGAGTTTCATGCTGTTTCCTCCGTGTTTTTTTCCCATTATAGCTTCCCGGAAGAGGGTACGGGTATAATGTTCCCGACGGATCGTGGTTTTTCCGGTGCACAGCCGGGAAACGATGAGAGGAACGAAAGGGGAGAATGACATGAGCGTTGCGCTTTCAGCGGCTGACCTGTTCAGTGCGGCCATCCTCCTGGAGGAGAAGGGAGCCCGGTTCTATTCCGAAGCGGCCGCCAGGTTTTCAGGGGAAGGGAAAAAACTGCTCTCGGGGCTGGCGTCCATGGAACGCGTTCATGCCGGGCGTTTCCGGAAGGTCCTGGAGGGGTTGCCCCAGTCCGGGGAGATGACGGAGGAAAAAGAATACTATCTCCGGATGCTGACCGGGGACCGCATCTTCACCCCGGAGGCGGAGATGGAGAAACGGGATGACTACGGCGGCATCCTTGAAAAGGCCATCACCGTGGAAAAGAACTCCGTCTTTTTTTATACGGCAGTGAAGGATTCCCTGGCGCAGTCAATGGACGGCACGGCGGTGGATCTCCTGATCAGGGAGGAGATCGGCCATTTCCAGTCCCTCACCGATGCCCTCCAGAGGTGGCTGGAGCGGAAGGGAGAGGCCTAGCCCGTGGCGGCGTTCTCCTTTTCCCGGGAGGGCTTCGCTTCCGTTCTTCATGCCTTCGGCGGGAGATATGCCCTCTGGGGACCGAAGCGGCTGAAGGGGAAGGGGCGGTTCTTCGGCACCGACCTGGTGACCTGCGCTCCCCTCGAATCCTTCGACGACCTGGAAACCGGGGAGAAAACCTCCATGTCTCCGAAGGAGATAGTCTTTCCCCCGGACGAGACCCTTTTTCACTTCACCGGCGACCGGTTCTCCGAGCCTCCCCTGGAGGACGACAGGGAGACCATCGTCTTCCTCCGTCCCTGTGACATCAACGGATTCCGTCGCCTCGACGCCATGTTTCTCGAGAACGGCGGCGCCGCTGACCCCTATTACCGCCGCAGGAGGGAGAAGCTCCATTTCTTTATGATCGAGTGCCGGGAGTCCTTCGAGAACTGCTTTTGCGTCTCCATGGGAAGCAATGCTACGGACAACTATGCCGCCGCCTTCCGGTTCGGGGAGGACTCTGTAGAGGTGGAAGTAAAGGATTCGAGTTTCGTGGAATTCTTCGCCCCGGGTACCCCGTCCTCCTTTGCGCCGGAATTCGTGAAGGAGAATGTCAAAAAGGTGACCGTTCCCTCCGTGGAGGAGATGCCCCCCGAATTGTTCGTCTCTCCTCTCTGGGACGAGTACGACAGCCGGTGCATCGCCTGCGGCAGGTGCAACACCTCCTGCGTCACCTGCACCTGCTTCTCCTCCCTCGACCTGTTCTACTCCGACAGCCGAAACTGCGGCGAGCGCCGCCGGGTCTGGGACGGATGCCATCTCGACGGATTCACCGACATGGCCGGAGGCCATTCATTCCGGAAGAAGAAGGGGGAGCGCATGCGGTTCAAGACCTTCCACAAGATCTACGATTTCCGGAAGCGCTTCGGCTATGACATGTGCGTGGGGTGCGGCCGGTGCGACGACGTCTGTCCCGAGTACATCTCCTTTTCGGAGTGCATCAACCGGGTGTCGGAAGCCCTGAAGGGAGGAGAGACGAGATGACGGACAATCCCTACAGGCCGTTCCCCGCGAAGATCACTTCCATCACTCCCGAGACGGACTGCGAGTTCACCCTTACGGTGGAAGCCTCGGTCGATATGACGCCGGGCCAGTTCTTCCAGGTCTCCCTGCCGAAGATCGGCGAGGCCCCTCTCTCCATCAGCGCCTTTGGCCCCGACTGGATCCAGTTCACCGTCCGGGCCGTGGGGCGCCTGACGAACGCCCTGCAGGATTTGCGGAAGGGAGAGAATCTATTCATCCGGGGACCCTACGGCGTGGGGTTCCCGCTGGACGTGCTGCAGGATTCCAACCTCGTCATCGTGGCGGGAGGCTCCGGCACGGCCCCTGTCCGCCCCCTGATCCGGAAGGCCCTGGACGGTGATCTCCCCCTCCGTTCTCTCCGGGTGATCGCCGGGTTCAAAAACCGGGAGAGCATCCTCTTTTCCGGCGAGGTGGAGGAGTGGCGGAAGCGGGGGGATGTGCTCGTCACCATCGACAAGCCCCAGGAGGGGTGGAACGGTCCCGTGGGGCTGGTCACGGAGCACATACGGAAGCTTGCCCTTTCCGACCCTGGAGACGTGCAGTTCGTGGTGGTGGGCCCTCCCGTGATGATGAAGTTTGCCGCTGCGGAGGTCCGTCTCCTTGGGGTACCGGAGGAAAACATCTGGGTCTCCTTCGAGCGGCTCATGTCCTGCGGCCTCGGCAAGTGCGGCCACTGCAAGATCGACTCCACCTACATCTGCCTTGACGGCCCGGTGCTCAACTTCACGAAGGCCTCCCGGCTCATCGACTGAGAGGTGAACGTCATGTCCCTCGACCTCAACCGGAAAAAAGTGACGAAGAATGCCTTCCGCATCACGAAGATGCGGAATTCCACCGCCGTCCGGGTCCGTGTTCCCGGAGGGCATCTCGGCGCCGAAGAGATGCGGATCATCGCGGACATCGCGGATAAGTTCGGCGACGGCAGCCTCCACATCACCATACGGCAGGGTTTCGAGATCCCCAACATCCCCTTCGAACGCATGCCCGAGGTGAACGCGGCCCTCGTTCCTCTTATCGAAAAGCTGGAGCTGCCCTACGGGGTAAAGATAGAGGATCCGGTGAAAGGCTACCCGGCGGCGGGAATGAGAAACATCTCCGCCTGCGTGGGGGCGTGGTTCTGTCCCTTCGCCAACGGGGACACCACGGCCCTCGCCGGGAAGCTGGAGGCGCTGGTCTACCCCAATGATTTCCACACGAAGATCGCCGTCACGGGATGCCCAAACGACTGCATCAAGGCCCACATGCAGGATTTCGGCATCATTACCATCTGCCGGCCCGAGTACGACTACAGCCGGTGCATCGGATGCGAGGCCTGCGTGAAGGCCTGTACCCAGAAGGTCACCGGCGCGCTGAAGATGAAGGACGGCAAGGTGGTGAAAGACGACCGGAGGTGCATCGGCTGCGGCGAGTGCGTCCTCGCCTGCCCCACCGGCGCGTGGACCCGCCGCCCCGGGAGCCTCTACCGGCTGCTCATCATGGGCCGCACCGGAAAGAAAAACCCGAGGCTCGCCATGCCCTTCCTCGACAGAGTCACCGAAGACGTGATCCTCAGGGTCATCCGGAACACCCTGGATTACGTCGATGCACATATTCTCCGGAACCTTGTCAAGGAACATATCGGCTACATCGTGGACCGTACCGGGTATCCCGTGTTCCGGGACGCCGTGCTCAAAGGGGTGACCCTCAACCCCGAGGCCAGGGTCGCGAAGACCATGAGCTGGCCGGGATACCATACCCTTGACGACGGGAATCTGAAAGATGTCGAATAACATTCGCTGAAGAAAGAGATGATCCCATGTTCGAAGCGTCCTATTCCATTCCCTACGCCGGCATAGGTCCCGACGGCCGGATGAAGCTCCCGGTGCTGCTCGACATCCTCCAGGACATGGCGGACCGGGATGCCCGCCGCATGTCCATGACAGTGTCGGACCTGCTCCCGAAAGGGATCAGCTGGGTGCTCAGAAGGTACACGGTCTCCGTGGAGCGGTACCCTGAATATGAAAGCACCCTCACGGTGAAGACCTGGCACGGGCCCCGAAGAAATCTTCATTCCATGAGGGCCTTCTCCGTTCGGGATGAAAAGGGACCCGTGGCGTCGGCGGACACCAGCTGGATTCTCATCGATCTTGAGCGGGGGAGGCCTCTTCGGCTCGACCGCCATGCCACCCCCCGCTACGTGGAGGAGAGCCGGCCGGTGACGGCGGAGTTTCCGGACCTGCCTTCCCCGGGAGAATGGGAGGACGAGCGCCCCTTTTCCGTCCGCCGGTGGGACCTGGACCGGAACAACCATGTGAACAACGCGGTCTACTTTTCCTGGGCGGCCGAAGCGGTTCCCGAGGAGACCGCGAAAGACTGTTCCCTCGTGCGGGTTGACGCCGAATACCTCCGTTCCACGGAGGGACGGGGGGATATCCGGGTCCGTACGGCCCGGCCCGGCGTTCAGGGAGCGGAAATATCCTATGTTCATTCCATCGTCGGCCCGGAGGGGGACGAGAAGGCCCGGTTCATTACCCTCTGGCGAAAAGGCTGAGTTTTTGGAATTCCCTTGACATTCCCGCTGATCCCGCTATAGTTTTCATTGTGGAATACAACTTTTGAAAGGAAGGGAGACCTGTCATGGCGAACCTCGAGAAAGTCGAAGGCATCGGCGAAACGTACGCGAAGAAGCTCCGGGATGCCGGAGTAGGCTCCACGGACATGCTTCTCGAGACGGGGAGCACCCGGAAGGGACGGGACGAGCTTGCCGCAAAAACGGGAATAGCCTCGAAGCTGATCCTCGAGTGGGTGAACCACGTGGACCTGTTCCGGGTAAAGGGCGTGGGGGAGGAGTACGCCGACCTCCTGGAGGCTTCGGGTGTGGACACGGTCCCCGAACTTGCCCAGAGAAGGGCGGATAACCTGCACAAAAAAATGGCCGAGGTCAATGCCGAAAAAAAACTCGTCCGGCAGCTTCCGTCGGAAAAACAGGTGCAGGAGTGGATTGAACAGGCAAAAGAGCTTCCCCGGAAAATCCAGTACTGAGAAGGCCGGCTGATCGTGGCGGGAGGGGCTGTTCAGGCTCCCCCCGCCGGCTTTTTGCCCCGGCGGGGGGCGTGATTCCCTCCAGCCGTCCGTTGTGAGTTTTTCTTCCCTCTCCCATTGACATTCCTCTCCCCTGTCCCTAGAATTGATTTGTTTCTTCAATAAATTAATTATCGGTCCCCGCGACAGGCTGCGGGGCAGAGGAGGAAGCGGGGATGAGGATTCGCGCCATCAACGCGGAAAAAATGGGGCTGTCGAACCGGCTGACCCTGATCAACCTCATCCGGACCAACCCCGGCGTGAGCAGGAGGGAGCTTTCCAGGCTCGCCGGGCTTGATCCCAGCACGGTCACCAAGATCATAACCTCCCTTCTGGACAAGGGGCTCGTGGTTGAGCAGGGCGTCCGGGACGCCGACCAGCCGGGCAGGAAGTCCATCATGCTCAGGGTCTCCAGGGATGCGGCGGTGTGCCTTGCGGCGGAGGTCGGTGTGGAGAGCACCCGCATCGCTGCCGGCTACCTGGACGCATCCTTTGAAGTGCTCGAAGAGTTTTCCACCCCGCCGGACCAGGATTCTTTTTTCCGGGTCTTCGCCGACCGGATGGAGTCCATCCGGTCCTCTTCGAAGACAAGGGAATTCTGCGCCCTGAGTTTTGCCGTTCCCGGGATGGTGGAGTGGGGGAGCAACATCCTGAAGCACCTTCCCCACATGGAGTGGAAGGATGTCAACCTGGCCGGAAATCTGCGGCGGACCCTTCCGTGGCTTGATATTCCCGTGTTCGCCGCCAACGAGGCAAAACTCTCCCTTATCGCGGAGATGTTCCGCAACCCCGGAATTTCCCGCCTCCACAGCGGCGTCTACGTCTATCTCTCCCAGGGAGTGGGAGGTGCCCTTCTCGTGGGTGACAAGATCATCCACGGAACGGGGAACACGGCCGGCGAGCTGGGGCACATGGTCATCGACGCCTCCGGGCCCCTCTGCCACTGCGGCAGCAGGGGGTGCTTCGAAACCTTCGTTTCCATCGACAAAGTGGTGAAGAACTACGAAGAGAGGAAGGAGCCCCTTCCGGGCCGGGATTTCCGGGAAAAATTCCGGCTCCTCCTGGATCGGTCCTCGTCGGGGGACGGAGCGGCCTCAGAGGTTCTTGAGGAAATGAAGGAATACCTGGCCATCGGCCTCTCGAACCTCGCCAACATTCTCAACCCTGACTTCATCATGCTCGGCGGCGTGGGCTCCATTTTTCCCTCCGCCTTCATACGCTCGGTCAGCGATGCCGTGGCGGCAAGGGCCCTCGGCCCTGCTGGGGCGGAACTGCTGTTCACCAGAGCATCCCTTGGCATCGAATCCGCCGCCCTCGAAGGGGCGACGCTCATGGCCATGAACCACCATATCAAAAAGGTGATCTGAAGCGGCCACCTTATCCGCAAAGGAGGAATCAGCAATGGGAGAATACTTCCCCGGCGTTGGAAAAATCCGGTATGAAGGACCCCTTTCCCGCAATCCCCTGGCCTTCAGGGAGTACCAGGCCGACGAGGTCGTGGCGGGAAAGCCCATGAAGGAACATCTCCGGTTCGCCATGTCGTGGTGGCACACCATCTGCTCCCGGGGGAAGGACATGTTCGGCGACGAGGCCGCCGTCCGTCCCTGGGACCGGGAGTCCGACCCCGTGAAGCGGGCCCTGATGGCGGCGGACGGAGCCTTCGAGTTCATGGAGAAGCTCGGCCTGGAGTTTTTCTGCTTCCACGACCGGGACATAGCTCCCGAAGGGGAGACCCTCGCCGAGACCAACGCCCGTCTCGACGAGGTCGCCGCCCATATCCGGGAGCACATGAAGAGGACCGGAATCCGCCTGCTGTGGGGAACGGCCAACCTCTTCAGCCATCCCCGGTACGTCCACGGGGCGGCCACCTCCTGCAATGCCGACGTGTTCGCCTTCGCCGCCGCCCAGGTGAAGAAGGCCATGGAGATAACCAGGGATCTCGGTGGAGAGGGGTACGTCTTCTGGGGCGGCAGGGAAGGGTACGAGACGCTCCTCAACACCAACCTGGAGCTCGAGCTGGACAACCTCGCCCGGTTCCTGAAGATGGCCGCCGACTACGGGCGGAAGTCCGGCTTTTCGGGGCAGTTCCTCATCGAGCCCAAACCGAAGGAACCGACAAAACACCAGTATGACTACGACGTGGCCTCCGTTCTGGCCTTCCTGAGAAAATACGGTCTTGAAAAGGACTTCAGGATCAACATAGAGGCAAATCATGCCACCCTCGCGGGGCACACCTTCCACCACGAGCTTCGCCTTGCCCGGATCAACGGCATGCTGGGGAGCATCGACGCCAACCAGGGAGACCTCTTCCTCGGCTGGGACACGGACAACTTCCCCACCGACCCCTTCACCGCCACTCTCGCCATGGTGGAGGTGCTGAAAAACGGCGGCATCGCTCCCGGCGGACTGAACTTCGACGCCCACGTGCGCCGTCCTTCCTTCCTGGACGACGACCTGTTCCTTGCCTATATCGCCGGAATGGACGCCTTCGCAAAGGGCCTCCGGGTCGCCGCGAACCTGCTGGAAAGCGGCGAGATCGAGGAGTTCGTCGAAAAGCGGTACGGAAGTTTCGCTTCCGGCATAGGGAAGCGGATCCTGGACGGAACCGCAGGGTTCGAGGAGCTGGAGACCTACACCCTGGCCAACGGCCCGGTTGAAAATTCCTCCGGCCGGCAGGAGATGCTGGAATCCATCCTGAACAGGTACGTGCTGAACTCCGGGGCCCGCTGAAGGGAACGGAACAGAAAAAAAAGAACGGGGCGGGAGAATTCTCCCGCCCCGTTTGCCGTTCCCGTTACTGCATGCGCTGGTACATCACCGTCATTCCCGTCGCGGCGTCGGTGATGGTGAAGGTGAGCCCTCCGGGGCCGAGCTGGAAGTAATAGGTGAAGGGCATCCCCATCTGGTTCTGGCCGAACATCATGTTTCCCTGGATCTGGAACATGCCGGCCTCGAAGGGAACGCCGTTCATCCACGACTGGTACTGGTTCCCCTGGATCTGCATCACCACCTGCTGTCCGTTGAGTATCGCTCCCCACACCCCGGTGAGGTTGATGTATTGGATAGGCTGCTGGGGTACCTGGGGCTGCTGGGGTACCTGGGGCATCTGCGGCTGCTGGGGCATCTGAGGCTGTTGCGGCACCTGCGGCTGCTGGGGTATCTGAGGCTGCTGGGGTATCTGAGGCTGCTGCGGAACCTGCGGCTGGCCGGCAACGCGCTTGTAGATCACGGCGCTCCCGGTGTCGGTGAAAGTCGCCACCAGGGCGTCCGATGGCTGGTTGAATCCGAAATAGAGGTGTACAGCTGGTCCGGATGCCGGCGTAATGGTGAGAAGGTTGTCCTTTACGGTCGTCTTTCCCTGGATTTTCGTCCCCTTGAGCGTTGTGTAGACCGCCGTCCCCTTGCTGATCCCGAGGTAAGTTCCGTCGTCGCCTTTCCAGTTTCCTTCCATGTAGCCGGCGGGAAAGTTGAACTCGTCCAGGGGCATCATGATGGTCTTCGCCATGGTGTAGCTGTCGAAGGTGGTCCAGAACCAGCTTTTTCCCTCGATGGCAAGAACGGCGAACCGGCGCTCCGCGGGCTGATACTCGCCTTCGGGCTCCTCCTTTGCGTATCCCGTCAGGATGGGCAGTCCCCGGGGCTCCCACAGGAGGGCGAATTCCGACGGCTTCTCCCCGAAAACCTCAGCCTTCGCCGGGAATACGTTCGGATTCTTCCCTGCCGGGCTGATGGTGATCACGTTTCCGGCCGGAGCGATGATCATCCCCTGGCCGTTCCGCTGCGCCACGGCAGTGAAGGCCGCATACTTCCCGGGCAGCTTCTCCGTTCCCAGGCGGTGGGTTTCGTCAAGCCTCGGGGTGATTTCCGGGTTGGCCGCCACTGTGACGGGAGGGCTCACCAGGCTGGTTCCCGCTCCGCCGATGGATTCGGCCTGCCCGATGATCCGAAGGGTTTTTCCGGCGGGGATCATTTCGAGGATGACGTCGAGGCCTTCTTCCCACTGTATGGCTTCTCCCGGTACGATCTTCACCTTGCCGTCGGGGCCGAACTTGATGATCGAGGGCTTGAACACCCCTTCGGGGCTGGGGGTCACGTCGGAGATGGCCACGCCGTTTTCCGTGAAGACCACCGACGTCATGGCAACAATGCCGTAGGTCTGGGTGTCCACCACGAGCTCCACCGGGATGTCTCCCCTTGTGGAGGGATCGGAATATGTGCCGTCGATGGTGAAGTGGAACAGGTCGGACACGTCCCTGTACCGTGCGGTGACGGGAACGCTCGATTTTCCGTTGGCCACCCTGTGGATGAGGCCCCCGACCTGGTAGAGCAGCTCATTCCGGCCGTCCTGGAAGACCGGTGTCATGGCGTCGGAGATGTCTGCCGCCTCTTCCCTCCGCTTTTTGCCGCCCTCGGGATCGAGCTTTTCGTCAAGCAGGATGGCGTCGGAGACGATGGTGTATTCCCCCTTGGGATTGTCCGCGTAGGCGAACCCGGCATATCCCCACAGGATGGCCTTGCCCTCGATGGTCAGCTTGACGTAGCTGCTCCCCGGGAGGTTCGCTGACAGGGGGATGACCTCCGTCAGCGGGTCGAGATCGAAATCCTTTCCTCCCTTGGGCTCGGTGACCCCCTGGCGGAGCTTCGGCGTGCCGAACTCGATGGAGACCACCCTGGGGGGAATCATGCCGTCCTCTTTCTGCTTCCGGTAGAGGGCGGTCAGAGTGGAGACCCATCCCGTCTTCCCGTTGAAATCAAGCTCCGAGTATCCGCTCCGCAGGTTGTTCTCCCGCAGGGGAGCGTAAATGGAAAGCCCGTTGCTGAAGACGAGCATGGGACCCTTCTCCGACGCGATGATCAGGTCGCCGATGGTTTTCCCGAGGGCCGCGATCTCCTGGACGGGAGGGTTCGCCATGGTCTTTCCGAGACGTCCGAGCCAGTCTCTCAGGTCGATGCTCGAGAGGGCGCTGTCGTCCCGGAGATAGTCGCCCCTGCCGCCGTAGTTCTGGGCGTAGAAGATGGTCCGGGTGATGTTCGCCCACTCTGCGGGAACCGTTTCCGCCAGCTTCCGGGAGAAAGCGGCGAAGGCGGCCAGAAAAGCGTCCGTCTTCGAGAGATCGAAGGCCGTATACGCTCCGTCCTTCCGTCCGTTGTCCCGGAAGCCTCTCACACCGGTGCGGACCAGCTCGGCCGCTATGTCGGCGGTGTTTTTGCCGGCGCCGAAGAGGGGCAGTCCCTTTGTATAGTCCATGCCCACGCCGGGAATCGTCGGGGCGGCCCCCACCATGTAGGAAGCGAAGGGGGCGCAGGCCGCCAGGGTTTCCGCCTGGCCCATGAGGCACATGTCGAAGAAGAGAAGATCCAGTTTTCCTCCCGGGAGACCGGACGAAACATTCTGCAGCACGTCCCGGAATTCGGTGAGGGTGATCTCGTCGGTGGCCCTGTCGGATCCTGGAGCGTCGTCGTCGTTGGCCATATTGATCCAGCCCGAACCGTGGTCCCACATGAAGAGGGCCGTCTTCTTCGCGGGAAAGACCCGGAGGGACTCCCTGATGAAGCTCTCCAGCACCGCCGGGTCTCCGAGGTTCAGCTCGCCGAAGTCAGCCAGGAGCTGCGAGTCGATTTCGTCCTCCCGGGCTGACTTCTTCAGCCGGAAGGCCCTGGTCCCCGTCCAGTCACCCATGGCGGTGCTGAATTCCTTCGACCTGTCGAGCAGGACGATGACCTCGACCTTTGAGCCGGGATAGCCTTCTTCCAGCTCTTTCAGGTCCCTGAGGGAAAAACCCTCCAGGTTGTTGTCACCGTCGAAATAGGCGATGATGGTCCATTCCCTTTCTTCGGAGAGGATAGGTTCTCCGAAAGCGCCGGAAGCGACGGGAACCTTTGGTGCGGTCTGGGATGCGGCCTGGGGTGCCGGATCAGCGGCCTGGGGGGCTGCCGGCGTCTCCGCGGAGCGGGCGGGGAAAGAAAGGGGGACGAAGATGAAGAGAAGGGCCAGCAGAATGGGAACACGGAACCGGGACATCCATAACGCTTTTCTCATGGTTTTCACCTTCTTTTGTGTATTTTTCAAACGGTGGAGCCGGTACCGGTTCATTGGCAGAAGACCACCTCCCCACGCAGGGAAAACGGAACCGCCCCCTTTCCCGGCAGTCCGTCGCGCCGGGGAAACTGCGGGGTGACCATGGCGTAATGGTGGCACAGGGAAGGGATTATTTCAATATGGAAGATGAAAAAAGGTTTGTAAATTTACTCTCATTAGGATGTCATTCATTTTGCATAATAGAGTCTCAATTTCTTGCTCGGCCCTTTATCAGGGTGCATTTGCAAAGAGGTCAACGGATGGTATAATCCCCTCTATTATCCCGGCCCGGAGGCCGGGATTCCCCCTGCACTCCGCGCTCCCGTCGGAATTTGCGGAGCGGGCGGAAAAATTTGCAGGATATTTGACTGGAATACAATGAAGGGACGTGGTGTGATGCTGAAAAAAATGAAGTATGCCGTTCTTGCCTGCCTGGTTCTCTCTGCCCTCCTTGCCCCTGCCGCTTTTGCGGAAGGGTACCCGTCCAAGGGCGTGACCCTTGTGGTGCCCTGGGGTGCGGGCGGCGTGACCGACGTGGCCGCCAGGGTGTTCGCCCCCCTGTTCGAGCAGTACCTGGGAGTTCCGGTGGTGATCCTCAACCGCCCCGGAGCTTCGGGAGCCATCGGCACCGAGTACGCCTACGCCAGGCCTGCCGACGGCTACACGGTCGTTTTTTCGGCGGAGACGCCGGCCACGTTCCGCATCATGGACGTGAGCAGGCTTTCGTTCCACGATTTCGAGCCCGTCATGCTGCTCTCCCATTCCGAGAAGATTCTCGCCGTGGCCCCCGAATCTCCTTACCAGACCCTCGCGGACCTGGTGAAGGACATCCGTGCCCGGCCCGGCAAGGTGCGGTTTTCCTACAGCGGCGCCGGGGCAAGCGGCCATGTCCAGGCCCTCCTGATGATGCAGAAGGGCGGCCTTGACTTCTCCGCAACGCCCTTCGGCGGCGGCAACAACGCCCTCCTGGCGGTGCTCGGGGGGCAGGTGGACTTCACGTCCCCCAACATCGGGACGGTGAAGGACTATATCGCCTCCGGGAAGCTCCGGGCCCTGGCCGTCTTCGACAGAAAGAAGAGCGCCTACCTGCCCGACCTTCCTCCCATCACCGAGGCCATCCCGGAAATGGAATCCTTTCTGCCCCTGGATTATCCCAACTGCCTCATGGTGAAGAAGGGGACCCCTGAAGACGTGACGGCCAGGATCGCCGAAGCGGCGTCGAAGGCCGTGGCCGACCCCAGGTGGAAGGCGTTCCTCGAGAACAGCTGGTACGTGGGGCTCGATCCGGTGAGGGGGAAAGACATGCTCTCCTACTGGGACAACTGGGCTTCCGTGGTCGGATGGGTGCTCCAGGACGCCGGGGTGGCGAAGAAGAGCCCCGCGGAATTCGGCATCCCCAGACCGTAGCGTCAAAGGTTCGCTTCGGGGTCCCTTCGGAAGGAGGGGCCCCTGTTCCATGAAAGGAAGGAAAAGATGACGAATGCCCGCTCTCCCTGGGCCGGAAATCTCCGGCACGGGGTCTTTTTTCTCGCCGTTGCCGCCCTTTTCGGCCGGCAGGGGTTTGCCGTCCACGACGGCGGACAGTGGAGCCTTTCACCGGCCCTCTTCCCCCTGATCCTGTCAGGGGGGCTTGCCCTGCTCTCCTTCGCGCTCATCGGCCAGGCCCTCCTCAGGATCCGCGCAGGTGATGAGGGCCCTTCCCGGAAGGATGGAGCACCAATTTCACCCATGCGGGCATCCCTGGCCTTTCTCCTGTGTGTTCTGTACGCCCTGGCGCTGCCCCGGACGGGATTTCTGCCCTCGAGCGCGTTTTTCCTCGCCCTGTTCTGCCTGCTGGTCGGGGAGCGGCGAGCCGCTAGGATTGCCGCCCTGTCCCTCGTTTCCCCGGCGGTGATTTACCTGCTGTTCCGTCACGGGCTGAACGTGCTTCTTCCCTAGGGGGCCGGGCCGATGGAAATCCTTGTCTCCATGCTGTCCCAGGTGGACTTCGTCTTTGTTCTGCTCGTCTTCGCGGGTGCCTTCGCCGGGCTCTTTGTCGGCGCCATTCCCGGACTCTCCGTCACCATGGCCACGGCGCTGCTGGTCTCAATAACCTTTACCTGGTCGGTGAAAAACGCCCTGGCCGTCATTCTCGGAGTGTTCGTGTCGGGGGTTTACGCCGGGGCGGTTTCCGCCATCCTGATCAACATTCCCGGCGCTCCCTCGTCGGTGGTCACCACCCTCGACGGCTACCCTATGGCCCGGAAGGGGGAGGCGGCCCTGGCCCTGTGGGCGGCCACGTTCCACTCCTTTGTCGGGAGCGTGTTCGGCTTCCTGGTGCTCATGTTCGTCGCCCGCCCCGTGACTGATTTCGCCCTCTCCTTTTCCGCCATGGACTATTTTCTCCTGGCCCTTTTCGGTCTCACCACCATCGGGACGCTGACGGCGAAGAATTACCTCAAGGGAGGCATCTGCGCGGTCTTTGGCCTGCTGCTGAGCATGGTGGGCATCGATCCCTTCTCAGGCACGGCCCGCTATTCCTTCGGCCTGACCGACCTGCAGGGAGGCATTCCCCTCATTGCCGCCCTGATCGGCCTGTTCGGTTTCGCCGAGGTTCTCGACCAGGTGGCGAGGGGGACCATGAGCGCCATTGCCGAAAAAGCGGGCAGGATGCGGTATTCCTTCCGGGAGATGATCCGGTACCTGCCCCTGTCGCTCCGGTCGTCGGTCATCGGGACCTTCATCGGCGCCCTTCCCGGGGCGGGAGGACCCGTGGCCTCCATCATCGCCTACGACCAGGCCAGGAAGTCGGTGAAGAATCCCACCCGGCCCTTCGGGGAAGGTGCTGTGGAGGGGGTCATCGCCAGCGA
>JAHDLC010000022.1 GCA_018436595.1 Synergistaceae bacterium
ATTCGTTTCGATGCCCCGTAACGAAGTTTTTTCCATTTTCCGGAAGGAGAGATCGTGCGTGAATGTAGATCTGAAAAAATCGTGGCGGATCCTGGTGCTCCTCTTTGCTGTAATCCTGTTGCCGAATGCCGCCTTTGCCGCGGAACCCCTTGTTTCTGCCCTTGCCGTGGAAGGAAACCAGCAGGTTGTGGCGGAGCACATTCTTGGGGTCGTGGGGACCAGGGTGGGTGAACCCCTCAGCAGAGAACAGCTTCAGACGGATGTGGAGGCCATATATAACCTCGGGTTCTTTTCCTTTGTGGACATCAGCCTGCAGAGTGTCGCAGGAGGAGCGGCTGTGACCTACGTCGTCACGGAGAACCCCGTGGTGGAACAGATCACCTTCACCGGCAACAACATCTACACGGACGAGGACCTTCTGAAAGTCGTATTCACTTCGCCGGGCACGGTGTTCAACAGGGTCTTCTTCCGGAACGACCTCGACCGGATCCAGGAGAAGTACCACAAGGACGGCTACGTTATGGTGAAAATCGCCGATGTCCAGGTCGAGAGCGGCCTCATCGACGTCAAGATCGTTGAGCCGAAGGTCGGGAACATCATCATCCAGGGAAACAAGAGGACGAAAACAAAGGTCATCGCCAGGGAGATCAAGCTGAAGAAGGGCGACCCCTTCAACGCGACGATTCTCAGGCATTCCATCAACCGCCTCCAGGCAAAGGGCTTCTTCGAGGATGTGAGCGTCGGATTCGAACCGGGAGAAGATCCCGAGGAAACTGATATTATCCTGACGGTATCCGAAGCCAAAACAGGCAAAGTCGGGCTATCGGTCAGCCACGGAACGGAGAGCGGCTGGTCGGGGGGCCTGACATATACGGACACCAACTGGAAAGGCCTGGGGCACATCGGCGAAGTGGGCTTTGAAACGGGAGACAACGAACAGTATTGGGCTTCGTATTCTGAACCCTATATGGATTCGAAGCATTTCGCATGGAAAGTTGGGTTTTCCAAGCGAAAATGGGAAGACCGGTATTACTATCGCCGTGGAGTGAAACAGCTGAAATATGATGACGATGTAAAAAATATTTTTATTGGAGCCGGAAGAAAATTCGGCAGGGATGAAAAATACAGCTGGTTCCTTACGCTGGACTGGAAGGATGTGGATGCTTACAACTTCAGGGAGCAAATCCGTCCTGGAATCGAAGATGAACTGACGAAAGGAAAGATTTTCGCCCTCATCGGAACCGTCACGAGGAATAACACAGACCCCTATCTGAGTTATTCAAAAGGGGACATAATCGACCTTACCGTTGAACACGCCCTTGAAGCTCTGGGTGGAGAGTACAGCTACACGAAATACTGGCTCCAGGCACGGTATTATGTTCCAATCACAGGGCTTGGGGATCTTTTCGACAGGCAACTCGGGGATGAGGACAATCCTGCTATTTTTGCCGCCCGCCTTCGGGCCGGTTTTTCGTCCGGCGATCTTCCGACAGCAAGCCTCTATTCTCTCGGCGGATCCAGTACTTTACGAGGATATGATTCCGGTGAATACGAGGGAAGCGAAATGTTCCTCGCAAACTTTGAACTGCGCATACCGATAGAGAAAGCCTTTGGCCTTGTCATCTTCTATGATACGGGCAATGCCTGGAAGAGCCCCTGGGAGACTAACGGCGGATCCTTCAGTCTCTCCGATCTGCATGATGCCTGGGGAGTCGGCGTCAGGGTGAAGACGCCCCTCGGCAATTTCAGGCTTGATCATGCAACAGGAGAAAAGGAGTCCCGGACTCATTTCGGCTTCGGGGAAATGTTCTAGGGGAGCGGAGGACGGAGCACGGTGTCCCCGGCGGGGGAATCGGAAAGAAGCAGGATAGGAATACTGCGGGCTGTGGCGGTGCTGATCCTCGCCGCAGCCCTCCTTTTTCCGGGGCCGGCCGGGGCTGCCGTCGTCATTGAAGGAGCGCCTCCCTGGCTCCGGGAAAGAATGGAGCGGAGCGCCGCATCTGTCTGGTTGGAAATCAGACAGGACGGTTCTTTATCCGCAGGTGACAGCCTCCGCCTGCTTTCTCTGGTGGCGGAGCGGGTGTTTGCCGGGTTTGTGGTAGAGAATTCATTTTTCCGGGGAGAGGATGCCGTTCTGCGGCTCAAACCCAAGGCAGGAACGGCGCCCTGGCGGGTGGAGATCTTCCCGCCCCAGCTCGCTTCACCCGTGGACGGCTGGTTTCGGGAAAGCGTTTCGGGAATCGGAGAGAGAATACGGGATCATCTTGGAAACCTTCCCCTTGAAGCTCTTTCCTGGGCGGACAGCCCTCTCAAAGAGCTCATTGATACGCTCTGTACCCCCGGCCTGCCGGGCTGGAGCGCATCCCTGCTCGTGAGGCTCGAACAGGAAGGTCCCGTCCTCAGGATTTCCTTCGTCCCCAAGCCTCCCTTTGTTCTGGCCGTGGTTCCCAGGGTCTCGTCGGATACCCTTCCGGTGATGCTCCGGTCGGACCTGAACGAAAACATTCTTCGCACACTGTCGCCTGTGGTGGGGCTGCCCATCGAATGGGTCTCCGCCCACAGGGACAAGGTGGAAAAAATGGCCGTGGAATCGCTCCGGCAGACGAACATCGTGGGGAACACCCGGTCCGCGGTGGAGGTGTCCTTTAAGCCTGCACAAATTGCAGCGGCAAACGCACTTGTGGACAGCCCGAAATATTCCGTCCGGGCCTGGGTGGCAGCGTACGCCGGTTCCGACACCAAGTACCCGGAGATCGGTCTCCACATGGGACGGAAGTTTCTGCCCGTTTCCGGGTGGGACATGGAGTTCTACGGTGAATGGATCCTGTCCGTCAACGGTTTTTCCCTCGAAAGCCGGTGGGGCATTCGATGGAGCCCCTGGAAAAACATCCTGGCGGGTGTTGAGCGGGCTTTCCCCGGAAACGTCACCTGGTACCGTCTCTGGGTTGAAGGGGGCGTACGGGCCCCGTACCTCTGGTGGCGGCTCAGCGAGGACGGAGACCACCACGTGGGGCTCGGGTACCGGCTGAACCAGCGGATTTCACTGGAAATTCATTACGACGGCCGTGACGAGGACAAGATCAGCATCAGGGCGCTGAGCGACCTCTGAGTGAAGCCGGAAAAACGGAGAAAAACCATGAACGGTGAAAGAATACTACTGGGTGACATTGCCCGGAAACTTGGAGGAGCGGTCGTCGGCGATTCTGCCGCCGAAGTCACCCGCCCGGCTTCGCCGACGGGGGCTCGTGCGGGGGATATCTGCGCGGTGTGGGAAGTCCGGGATTTTGAAAAAATCCGGGTCGGTGTCCATGTCCTTGCTTCGCCTGATGCCTTTGCCTCCCGGCCGGAATTGACCGGCATTTCGGTGGACGATCCCCGGGCCGCCTTTCCTGCCCTTCTTTCTCTTTTCCAGCCCGTTCGAAAGGGCAGGGGAGTCCACCCCTCGGCGGTGATTTCTCCCCTCGCAGCCCTATCCCCCGACGCATGGATCGGTCCACTCTGCGTGGTGGAAGACGGTGCCGTTATCGGCGAAGGAGTCCGGCTCCGGGCCAATGTCTTCGTGGGAGAGGGATGTGTCCTTGGCGCGGGAACGGTGGTCGAACCCGGCGCGGTCCTCCTCGAAAAGGTCCGCACGGGACAGAACTGCCTCATCCACGGCGGAGCGGTTCTCGGGTCAGACGGTTTCGGTATCCTTCCCGCCGGTGAGGTGAGCGGCCCCGTCAAAATCCCCCAGCTCGGCGGTGTGGTTCTCGGTGACGAAGTGGAGATCGGGGCCTGCACAACCGTGGACCGGGGAACCCTGGACGATACTGTTGTGGGGGATTTCACCAAGGTGGATGACCACGTCCATATCGCCCACAACACCGTCATCGGAAAGAACTGCATCGTGGTGGCCATGACGGGCATCGCAGGAAGCGCCGTCCTTGAGGACAATGTCATCATGGCCGCAAGGAGCGGTGTGAAGGACCATACGCGGATCGGCAGGGGCGCAACCGTGGCCGCCAATGCCGGGGCAATCAAGGATGTGCCTCCGGGGGCCGTGGTGTCCGGGTTTCCCGCCCGGGACCACAGGGAGAACTTCCGTGTCCAGGCAGCCCAGCAGCGCCTTCCGGAGCTGCTCCTCCGGGTCCGGAAGCTCGAGCAGGCGGTGTTCCCTTCGGACGAAAAGCTGCCGGACAGGAAACAGGGAGGGGAAGGACACTGATGGAATACCGCCGGTTGACCGGGGAGATTGTTTTTTCCGGAAAGGGGCTCCACACGGGGGAAGACTGCCGCGTGACCCTGTCTCCGGGCGGTCCGGGGGAGGGTGTGACGGTGGACCGGGGGTGTGGTTTGTCCCCTCTTGATGCCTGCACTTTTTCCGGTACCGGGCGGGGGACGGAAGTCTTCCTTCCCTGCGGACAGTCCGTGAAGACACCGGAGCACCTCTTTGCCGCCCTCTACGGCCTCGGCATCTGGTCCGTCCGCATTTCGGCGGAAGGACCGGAGGTTCCCGCCCTGGACGGCTGTTCCGCCGCCTTCTCGGAGGCCCTTCTGGCAGGCTCGCGGCCGATACAGGAAGGGGAAGAACAGCCGGAACCCTTTGCCCTTTCCAGCCCTCTTGCCGTTGAAGATACGGGGCGGAACGCCCTGGTGTTTGCCCTTCCTTCCGGTGGACTGTCCCTATCCTACGTTATCACCTACGGGGGAACTCCCATCGGAACCCAGGCGGCCGACTTCCGTCTTTCCCCGGGGAGCTTCAAGTCCCTTCTCGCTCCTTCCAGGACCTTTGCCCTCGCGTCTGAAGTGCGGTCCCTTCTCGACCGGGGGCTCGCGAAAGGAGGAAGCCCGGAAAACGCCGTGGTGGTGGAAGAAAAATCCGTTTCCGCCGCCGGAGGGCTTCGGTTCCCCGACGAGTTCGTCCGCCACAAGATGCTCGACCTTCTGGGAGACCTCTACCTTCTCGGCCGCCCCCTACGGGCCCGGGTGATCGCCCTGAGGGCCGGTCACGACCTGCACTGCCGCCTCGCTGAGAGGTTCCTGTTTCTGTCAGCTGCCAGACATTCCCGAAAAAAGGAGACGAACCATGTATGACATCCAGAAAATCATGAAGTGCCTTCCCCACAGGTATCCCTTCCTTCTCGTGGACAGGGTGCTCGAGATCGACGAACAGCATGCCGTGGGCATCAAGAACGTCACCATCAACGAGCCCTTCTTCCAGGGGCATTTCCCCGCCGAACCGGTCATGCCCGGAGTCCTCGTCCTCGAGGCCATGGGGCAGGTTGCGGCCATGATGATGTCCGCCCGCCCCGGAAGCGAAAACCTCATCACCTTCCTCACGGGGGTGGAAAAGGCGAAATTCCGGAAGCCGGTCAAGCCGGGCGACCAGCTTGTCACCACCGCCGAGATGGTAAGGCTTCGGGGTAAGATGGGCAAAGTCCGCACCGTGGGCCGCGTCGACGGGGCCGTGGCCGCCGAGGCGGAGTTCAGTTTCGTGGCGGCTGAAACCCTGGCCGCCCCTTCGGAGAAGGAGGAGACCGAAAAAGCATGACATCCATCCATCCTTCGGCGATCGTTTCTCCGGGGGCCGAACTCGGAGAGGACGTGACGGTCGGCCCCTACTGCATCGTCGAGAACCATGTGAAAATCGGGAGCGGGTCGGTGCTCTCCTCCTTCGTCACCCTCCTCGACTACGTGGAGATCGGCGATAACTGCCGCATCGCCCAGAATGCCGTGATCGGCGGAGAACCCCAGGATCACGGCTTCAAGGGGGAGGAGTCCTGGGTCAGAATCGGCCGGGACGTCATCATCCGGGAAAACGTCACCATCCACAGGTCCACCGGCGAAGGCACGGCCACCGTGGTGGGCGACGGCTGCTTCATCATGGAAGGGGTCCACCTGGGACACAACGTGGTCATAGGGAAGAACGTCACCATGGCCAACAAGGTCGGCATGGCGGGATTCTCCTCCGTGGGCGACGGGGCGGTCCTCGGCGGCATGGCCGGAGTCCACCAGTTCGTCCGGGTGGGTAAATTGTGCATGATCGGCGGCCTGTCGAAGATCGTGAAGGACATCCCACCCTTCCTCATGGCGGACGGCCATCCGGCGGACATCTTCAGCCTCAACAAGGTGGGAATGCGTCGGGCGGGGTACGATAGTCCGGAACGGGCGGCGGTGAAGGCATTTTACGACAGGCTGTTCCACGGCGGCCTTCCCTTCCGGAAAGCCCTCGAGAGCCTCGCGTCGTCCGAGGAGGGCCGGAGCGGGGCAGCCCGGGAAATAATCGATTTCTGCACCGGGTCGAAGCGGGGCATCACCCTGTGGCACCGAAGCCGGCCGGCTGTGCGCGGCGAAGAGGACGGGCATGACGATTAGGCTCCTGGCCCTCGACGTGGACGGCACTCTTACCGACGGGGGCGTCTACATGAACGGCCAGGGGGGCGAATTCAAGCGGTTCGACATCCGGGACGGCATGGGAATCGTCCGACTGAAAAAGGCCGGCGTGGAGATCGCCCTGATCAGCGGACGGCATTCGGCGGCGACGGAACAGCGGGCCCGGGATCTCGGCATCACCAGGCTCCATAACGGCGTGGCGGACAAGATGCCCCTGCTTTCTGCCATCGTGGAGGAGCTGGGGATCACCTTCGCCGAGACGGCCTACATGGGAGACGACGTGAACGACGTGGAGTGTCTCCGGGCCGCCGGCCTGGCCCTGGTCCCCTCGGACGGCGTGCCGGAGGCCAGGGCGGCGGCGGATTACGTGACATTTTCGCCGGCGGGAAGAGGGGCTGTCCGCGAGGCCGCCGAACTCATCCTCGCCGGAAACGGAGGGCACTGACGTGGCGGGAAAGGGCAGAACCTTCGGGCTTCTCGACAGGTACATTCTGAAGGAGCTTTCCGGCTCCTTTCTTTTCGGCGTCACGGCCTTCACCATGGTGTTCGTGGCGGGGGACCTGCTCTTCCAGGCGGCGAACCTCATGATCGAGCAGGGGGTCTCCCTTTCCGTGGTGACTCGGCTCTTCGTCTACCGTCTCCCCGAGGTTGTGGCCATGACCCTTCCAATGGCGAGCTTGCTTTCGTCCCTGCTCACCTTCAGCCGCCTCTCCACGAACAGCGAACTCGTGGCCCTCAAGGCGGCGGGCATCCCCTTCCACCGCATTCTCCGCCCCGTCTTCCTCGCCTCCATCCTGGTCGGGATCGGGGCCCTCGCCGGCAACGAAACCCTTGTCCCCTTCTCCAACAGGGCGGCGGAGAACCTCATGAAGTTCGAGGTCATGCGGGAGAAACCGTCCCTGCTCAAGGAAAAAGTCTTCCTCCGGGAGGAGAGCAGGGGGGTTCTCCAGCGGGTGATTTACCTGGACCAGCTCAAGGCCCGGGAGGGCACCATGAAGGACGTGATCATCCAGGAGTTCGAGGGAGGCCGCCTCAGCCGCATTTCTTTGGCCGACAACGGAATCTGGGGGGACGGCGAATGGTGGCTTCAGGACGGACAGGTCTTCGAGGTCACCCGGGAAGGGCGGGTTAACCCTCTTCTCCGGTTCCAGCGGCAGAAGCTCCAGCTGAGCCTGACGCCCGCCCAGGTGGAAAAAGCCTCCCGGAAGCCCTCCGAGATGAGTTCCACGGAACTTCTCGTCCAGATAGCCCTCCTGTCAAAAGAGGGCCGGAACCTTGCCCCCCTCAAGGTAATGTTCCATCTCCGACTCGCCCTTCCCTGGGCAAGCGTGGTCCTTGCGGTGCTCGGCGCAAGCCTCGGCGTCCGATCGAGCAGGGCGGGCCCGGGGATCGGCTTCGGCCTCAGCGTCCTCATCGTGTTCGCCTATTATGTCACCATGTCCTTCAGCCGGGCCCTCGGCGAGGCTGGATACCTGTTCCCGGTCATTGCCGCCTGGATACCCAACGTGTCCTTCCTCCTCGTGGGGGGATACTTCGCCCGCCGGGCAAACGGCTGAGAGCCGGAAAGGATTGATCTCATGAAAACCGTGACAGGACCCGCCGCCCTCATCGCCGGCGATGGAGCCCTTCCGGAGGAAACCGCCCGGCAGATGGCCGGAGCCGGGCTGGACGTCACCGCCTATTCCTTCTCGGGCGGAGCGGAAGACCGGTTCCCGTTCCTTCCGAAGGACCGGGTGCTTTCCCTGCTCTCCCTCCCCGGGGGCGAAGGGAAGCTGAGCCTTCAGGCCCTCCTCGCCGACCTCCGGGCCAGGGGCATACGGTCCGTCTGCATGGCGGGGCTCATCCCAAAGACGATCATGTACGGCGCAGGGGCGGACACTTCTCTCCTCGGCATGCTCTCTTCGGACGGGAACGACGATCACAGTCTCCTGGGCCGCATCGTGGCGGCCTTCGAGAGTTTCGGCATCCGGGTTCTCCCCTATACGGGATTTGTCCGGGAGAGCCTGGCGGCGGAAGGGGTTCTCGCGGGCCGGGAACCCTCGGAACAGGAGCGGGAGGATGTGAGCTGCGGAAAGGGGATCCTGTCCGTCACCCTTCCCCTCTCCTTCGGCCAGTCCGTCGTGGTGGCCCGGGGTGCGGTGGTCGCCGTGGAAGCCATGGAAGGCACCGACGAAATGGTCCGCCGGGCGGGGGGCCTGCTTTCGGGAGCTCCGGGCGTCGTGGTGAAGATGATGCGTCCCGACCAGGATATCCGGTTCGATCTCCCCACCGTGGGGACGGGAACCCTCCGGGCCATGGCGGCGGCGGGGCTGACCTGCCTTGCCGTTGAGGCCGGCCGGACCATCATCCTGGACCGCCCTGACTTCGCCTCCCTGGCGGAGAGTTTGTCCATCGCAGTGGAGGGCATCATCCCGTGACGCCGGCCGGGCGGGGGATTTTTTTCAGCTGCGGCGAGGTCTCCGGGGACGGGTACGCCGCCGCCGTGCTGGACGCCCTGCGGAGGAGGGGATTTGCAGGGTCCCTCTTCGGCATGGGAGGACCCCTCGCCGCCGGTGCGGGAGCGGAGATCGTCTCCGACTCCAGGGCCCTTCACCTCATGGGCGTCACGGATGTCCTTCCCGCCATCCCCCGCCTTCTCCGGCTGAAGAAAAACCTCGTTGACCTCATCCTCTCCCGGCGGCCCGGAGCGGTGCTCCTCATCGACAGCCCGGACTTCCACCTTCCCCTCGCCGCCTCGCTCCGCGGGAGCGGATGGCGGGGACCAATCGTCTACGCGGCGCCCCCCACGGTGTGGGCCTGGCGTCCGTGGAGGGTGAAGAACCTCCGACGGGACATGGATCTCTGTCTTCCGCTCTTTCAGTTCGAGCACGAGTACCTCCTCCGGGCCGGGGTCAATTCGGCATGGAAAGGACACCCTCTGGTGGACGAATTTTCCGCTCCCCTCCCGGAGGAGGCTGATCCGAAGCGGATCGCCCTCCTCCCGGGGAGCAGGCGGTCCGAAGTGTTCCGCCTCCTGCCCCCCCTGGTGGAATGCGCCTCCCTTTTGAAGGACAGGGGATACCGCCCGGTGTTCTCCATCGCTCCCGGAATGCCCGAAGATCTCAGGAACCGCCTCCGGAACGTACTGATGGGCCATGAAACCTGGGAAGGCCCCGGGCGGGATCTCCTGGCATCGAGCGCTGCCGCGGCGGGGGCGAGCGGCACCGTGGCCGTTGAGGCCATGATGCTCGGCAGGTTCATGGCCGTTCTCTACAGGGGAGGCTTTCTCTCCTGGCTCGCCTGGAAGACCCTGGTGAAGACGCCCCGCATTTCCATCCCCAACCTCCTTGCCGGAGAGGAGCTGTACCCCGAGTTGATCCAGGGCAGGGCCACGGGCAGGAATGCCTTTTCGGCCCTTCTGGGCTTCCTGGAGGACGAGCGGGCCGCGGAGCATATCCGGGTAGGCCTCCTGTCGGCCCGGAGGGCCATGGGGCTCCCGGGAGCCGTGGACTTCTGGGCGGAGCGCCTTGAAGCCCTGTTATCAGGGCAAACAGCCTTCCCGGAGAAAGGTGCGGAAGCATGAAGTCCGTCCTTCTCCTCGCCAACGGGCCTGGAGAGCTCTGGGGGTGGGTACGGCCCGTGGCGGCGGAACTGAAGCGCCGCTCCCGGAAAGTCTCCCTCCTTCTCCTTCCCTGCCAGTTCGCCTCCGGCGAGGAGCGAAGAGTGGCGGAAGGCCTCGCCCCTGACGAACTCCGGGGACCTTCGGGCCTTTCGGGAACGCTGAGGGACGCCCTCTTTCTTGGCCGCAGCGCCGAGGCAGTCCTCCAGCTCGGGGGTGACCTGGCCTGGGGGCGGATTGCCGCCCGGGCTGGACGGGCCCCTCTTTTGTGCTATGCTTACGGCAGAAAAAACGGCCTTCCCCGCTGCGACAGTGTTTTCACAGCCTTTCCCGCCATGGCGGCATCCATGGGGGACAGGGTACAGGTTGCCGGGGACCTTGTCAGGGATTCTCTCGCTCTGGACGGGCAGGATTCTTCCGGGGAAGTCGGGGCGCCGTCGGTCCTGTTTTTTCCCGGAAGCAGGGCTGCCATCCGGGAGTTTTCCTTTCCCTTTCTCAAGGGAATGCTCCCTTGCCTGGAGAAGCAGGCCTCGGAATGGCGTTTCCGTGTTGTCCTCTCCCCGTTTTCCACACCGGGAGAGGAAGAGGCATGGCGTTCAGCGGGCTTTTCTCCCGCCAGGGGGGCTGAGGCTTTCCGGGGAGCGGAGTTCGCCGTCACCCAGCCGGGGACTAACACCCTGGAGCTCATGTACCGGAGAATCCCCTTCTGCGTGCTCGTTCCCTTCTCCTCTCTCCGGAAGGTTCCCCTTCCGGGGCTTGCCGGGCTGATCGCGTCCCTCCCGGGGATCGGGCCGAGGCTTCGGGAAACGGTTCTCAGGCGCAGGAGGAGGAAAATGGAGCTTCTGGCCTGGCCGAACCGACTTGCCGGAAGGATGCTGGCGGACGAATGCATCGGGGAGTATTCCCCCGAATCGGCGGCAGAATTCGTGGTTTCATGGCTCCACGACCGGTCACGAAGAGACGGCCTCCGGGAAGCCCTCGGAGACGTTGCCGGGTCGGCCCCCCAGGGAGCTGCTGTCCGGATCGCCGACGAAATAGAAAGGATGACTGTCCGGGTATGAGCCTGATGACAACGCGGCAGGGCGGCGAAAGCCCGGGAAAGAAATCGGTCTACCTTCGGCTCCTTTCCAGCGCCCGCCCCTACCGGAAACGGTTTTTCTGGGCGGTGGGGTGCATGCTCCTCGCCTCGGCCTGCAACGTGGTTCCTCCCTGGCTCCTCAAAAACGTGGTGGACGATGTCCTCATCGCCCGGAATCTGGCCATGCTCAACGTCCTTCCCTTCCTCCTGGTGGCCCTCTTCGCCGGGAAGGGCATCGCCTCCTACGGCCACCAGTACCTGATGAACTGGGTGGGCCAGAACGTGGTCATGGACCTCCGCCTGCGGCTGTACGACCACCTCCAGAGAATGTCCCTCAGGTACCTCCACGGGAACCGCCTCGGGGAGATCATGTCCCGGATCACCAACGACGTGACCATCCTCCAGAACCTGGTCACCTCCGTGGTGGTCAACCTGGTGGTCCAGTCCGTCACCTTCCTCGGCATGGTGGGGTTTCTCTTTTACATCAACTGGAAGCTCACCCTCATCACCTTCGCCATCCTTCCTCTCACGGTGCTGATCCTCGACCGGGCGTCAAAAAAACTCCGGATCGTGGGGCACGCCATCCAGAGCGAGCTTGCGGGGCTGTCGGCGGTGGTGCAGGAGGCCTTTTCGGCGGTCCGGGTCGTCCGGTCCTTCGCCACGGAGGACCTGGAGCTTTCCCGCTTCCGCAGGAGCAACCGGGAGAACTTCAGGGCCGTGATGCATGGCGTGCAGGTTCAGGCAGCCCTCGCCGCCATCATCGAGCTGGTCCTCATCGCCGCCCTTGCCCTCATCCTCTGGCTCGGCGGAAGGGAAGTGGTGGGGGGCGGCCAGACGCCCGGAGAACTCATCGCCTTCCTAGGCTACCTTGGCTTCCTCGTCCAGCCCATACGGGTCTTCACCTCCGTGGTCAGCTCCATGCAGCTCGGCCTTGCGGCGGCCGAGCGCATCTTCGGCCTCCTGGACATTCCCGGAGAAGTCGAATCCCCGGTGAACCCGGTCCCCCTCGGGGTGCTGGAAGGGCGCGTCATCTTCCGGAACGTCACCTTCTCCTACGCAGAGGGGCAGCCGGTGCTCCGGGACATCTCGCTGGAAATCGTCCCCGGAGAAAAAGTGGCCCTGGTGGGCCCGACGGGATCGGGCAAGTCCACCCTCGCAGATCTCATCCCCCGGTTCTACGATCCTGACAGCGGGACCGTCCTCGTGGACGGCGCTGACCTCCGGCGGGTGAACCTCCGAGACCTGAGAAAGCAGATCGGCATCGTCCCCCAGGAGTCCCTCCTGATGAAGGGGACCATCGCCTTCAACATCTCCTACGGCCTGCCGGAGCTTTCTCGGGAGCAGATACGGGAGGCCGCGGACATAGCGGGTATCCTCTCCTTCATCGAATCCCTCCCGGAAGGGTTCGAAACGGAGGTAGGGGAGCGGGGCGTCACCCTGAGCGGAGGGCAGAGGCAGCGCATCGCCATAGCCCGGGCGGTGGTCCGCGACCCGAGGATCCTCATCCTCGACGAGGCCACATCCTCCCTGGACCTCGAGGTGGAGCGGCAGGTCCAGGAGGCCATGAACCGGGCCATGAAGGGACGGACCTCCCTTGTCATCGCCCACCGCCTTTCCACCATACGGAATGCCGACCGGATCGTGGTCCTCGACGGCGGCCGGATCGTGGAGCAGGGACGGCACGATGAGCTTCTCGCAGGGGGCGGAATCTACTGCAGGCTCCACAACCTCCAGTTCGACCGGGGAACGGGACAATGAGCCTCCTCAAGAGCTACCTTTCTTTTGCCCGGGGAGAAGCGCCTCTCTCTCCCTGGGGAATCACCTACCCCTTCGGGCTCGTGGCCAGGGCTGTTGTCTCCCTCCGGAACTTCGCCTACGACCACGGCATCGTTCCTCTTGTGGAGCCTTCCCTTCCCGTGATCAGCGTGGGGAACATCACCCTGGGCGGGACGAACAAGACTCCCTTCGTGGAAATGCTGTGCCGCATGCTTCTTGAGGCGGGCATCCCGGTGGGGATCGTCAGCAGGGGATACGGCGGAACGACCGAGGACCCTGTGGTCCTGTCCTCGAATACCCTCCAGGGAAGCGACGGCTTCTGCACGGACGACATCGCCGCCCTCCGGGGTCTCGTGGGGGACGAACCGCTGCTGCTGGCCTCCCGGCTGAGGGGCGTTCCCGTGGCGGTGTCCAAGGACCGCCTTCGGGACATCGAAGCCCTCTCGGACAGGAACGTGAAGCTCATTGTCGCCGACGACGCCTTCCAGCACCGGCGGATGGCAAGGGACGTGGATATCGCCCTGGTGGACGCCTGCTGCCCCTTCGGAAACGGGTGGGTGGCCCCTGCCGGCATACTTCGGGAACCTCCCGCCGAGTTGTCCCGGGCCTCCCTGGTGGTGATCACCAAGTCGGACCAGGTACCGGCCGAAAAGCTGCGCATCCTGGCGGCGGAGATCCGGCGGTTCGTTCCGGAGGAGAAAGTCTTCTACTCCCGGCTCTCGGTTCCCACCTGGCGCCGGTGGAACGGGTGCTGGAGCGCAGAGCGCTGCGAAGCCCCCCGCGCCGTCCTCGCCTTTTCCGCCATCGGAAGCCCGGAGAGTTTCCAGAGATCCCTGGAGCAGCGGGGAATAGCCATCGTCAGGGAACACCGCTTCAAGGACCACCACAGGTACGGCCGGGAGGACATGGAGATGCTCGAGGAAGCCTTCGCAGGGTGCGGGGCGGAAGCCATGACCTGCACCGAGAAGGATATCTACAACCTTCCCACTGACTGGAGACCTTCCCGGGACATCCTCGTCCCCCTCATCTCCACGGAGCTCGACGACGAACCCCGCTTCAGGAAGGCCCTGGCGGACGCCCTCCGGCCGAGGATTGTGGTGGCGTCCAACGGCTACGGCGAAGACTCCATGGGAGCACTCCTGGCGCGGAAGCTCAGGGAGCGGTTCCCTGCTGCGGCGGTCTCCTCCTTCCCCATCGTGGGGAAGGGGGAGCATTACCTCAAAGAAGGCATTCCCGTGGACTCTGTGCCCGAGGATTCCCCCAGCGGCGGGGTCATCAAGTACCGCCTGTCCGACCTCTGGAGAGACCTCAGGTCGGGGCTTCTCCGATCCATCGCCCGGCAGATGAGGGCGTGGAAGCGGCTTCGGGGGGCCATCCGCACCCCCGTCTGCGTGGGGGATGTCTACCTCCTGCTCCACGCCCTGTGGGGCCAGGGACAGCTCCCCGTCCTTGTGGCCACCGCCAAGACGGTCTACCTCAGCGGCCACTGGCGTCTCGAGCGGTTCATCATCAAGTACAGGAGCCGCATCGCCTGGACCCGGGACAGGGACACCGCGGAGGAGCTTCTCCGGTCCGGCGCCGCCGCCCGGTTCGACGGCAATCCTATTATGGACCTGACCTGTGATAATACTATCGAGAAGGTGTCGTGGGGCGACAAGGACGGTTTCCGGATCCTGCTCCTGCCCGGCAGCCGCCGGAGGGCCTACGAGGACGTCCGGCTCCTTCTCGACGCCGTGGAGCTGCTGAGCGGGCGCATGGTCTGCTCATACCTCATGGTGATCGCCCCCACCCTCGACACGGACGAGCTGCTGGCTTCCTGCCAGGGATGGACCTCCTTCGAGGAGAACGGACAGAGGGGAATACGGAAAGAAAAGGCCTCCATCTCCTTCTTCTTTGGTCCCCTTCCCGCGGTCACGGAAGGAGCCCATCTGCTCATCGGTCTGGGCGGCACGGCGAACCAGGTCTGCGCCGGCATGGGGGTCCCCGTGGTGTCCATAGAGGAGAAGGGGAAGTTCGTGCAGAAAAAGCTGCTCGGCGAATCGGAGCTTCTCGTCCCGGCCACGGCCCGGGACCTTGCCTGCGGCGCCGAGAAAATACTCTCCGACAATGAACTCCGCCTCCGGATGGCCAGGGAGGGCCGGGAGCGCCTCGGCGGCCCTGGTGCCCTCGACATGGTGGTGGAGCACACAGCGTCCGCCATGGGATGGGGACTCCGGTGCGAAGTGTATTCAATGCTGTCGGAGCAATGGGGCCGCGAATGATTGTGTTGTCCTGAAGCGTTTTTTTCTGTCATTCTGAGGTGTTTGTTTCTGTCATCCTGAGGCCGGCCTCTTGGCCGAAGGATCTCGGGCCTGGTTTGTCATCCCGAACGGAGTTCTTTGTCATCCTGAGGCGTTCGTTTCTGTCATCCCGAGCGAACGCGAGGGATCTCGGTTCTGGTCCGCCCTGAATCAAAAACGAGATCCCTCGTCGCCTGAAACCGCTCCTCGGGATGACAGAAAGGCTTGTCATCCCGAGCAACGCGAGGGATCTCAGGCTTGATTCTGTCGTTCTTGAGGTTGTTTTTTTGTCATCCTGAACGGAGTGAAGGATCTGTTCCTAGGGCTTCAAAAAACCAGATTCTTCCCCTGCGGGGATGCTTCGCGATCGTCGCTTTGCTCCTCAGAATGACATAATTACGGACAATTAAAGGATGAGTACTAACACTAGGAGATGATTGTTCATGAGCGATAACGCGAAAATTCCTACCTTCACCCCTGTCCGGGTGGAAGACCCCTCCGGCGATGGGCGCTGGAATTTCACCATAGGGGAAGGTAGCCTCGCCCTGATCGCCGGGCCCTGTGCCCTGGAAACCCCCGAACTGGGACTGGAAATCGCCGAGACGGTCCGGGACCTCTGCAGGCCCCTGGGGATCAACTACATCTTCAAGGCCTCCTTCGACAAGGCCAACCGGACATCCCTGAAAGGATTCCGCGGCCCGGGCCTGGAAGAGGGGCTCGTGCACCTGGCCCGCATCGGCCGGAAGGCCGGTGTTCCTGTGCTCACCGACATTCACGAGTCATGGCAGGCCGATTCCGCCGCCCGCTCAGTGGACATCCTCCAGATACCGGCCTTTCTCTGCCGCCAGACGGACCTCCTCCTTGCCGCGGCCCGGACCGGCAAGCCCCTCAACGTGAAGAAGGCCCAGTTCCTCGCCCCCTGGGACATGAAGCATGTTTTGGAGAAGTGCCGGGGAGGAGGAGCCCCATCGGTGATGCTCTGCGAGCGGGGGACCACCATGGGGTACGGCCAGCTGGTGGTGGACATGCGGTCCCTTCCGGTCATGCGCTCCTTCGGGTGCCCCGTGGTCTTCGACGGCACCCACAGCGTCCAGATGCCCGGAGCCGCCGGCAGCGCCAGCGGAGGCGACAGGCGGTTCATCCTTCCCCTCGCTAGAGCTGCTCTTGCCGCGGGGGTGGACGCCCTTTTCCTTGAGACTCACCCCTGCCCGGAAAAGGCCCTCAGCGACGGGCCCAACCTCGTCCCCCTCGGGAAGATGAAGTTTCTCCTGGAGCAGCTTTCCGAGCTTCATGCCCTGGTGAGGGACAGGCTCGGCATGCCCTCCCTGGGATGGGCTGGGGAGGATCGCTGACATGCTCTGCCTTCCCTGGGAACGGGAGGGGCGATGCCTCTCCGATGAACAGCTTCTCGAGGCAGGAAAGGGGATCCTCCGGTCCGAGGCCGCCGAGATCCAGCGGGCGGCGGACAGGATGGACATGGAGCTCGTCCGGGCCGCCCGGATCATCCACTCCTGCAGGGGGCGCCTCGTGGTGGCGGGCATGGGAAAATCGGGGATCATCGGCCGGAAAATCGCCGCGACCCTCGCCTCCCTGGGCACGCCTTCCTTTTTCCTCCACGCCGCTGAAGGCTCCCACGGCGACCTGGGGATGGTCTGCCGGGACGACGCCGCCCTCATCCTGAGCAACAGCGGGACCACGGCGGAGGTACTCTCCATCCTTCCCCACTTCCGCAGGCTCGGAGCGCCCATCATCGCCATAACCGGCGGGCTGAAATCGCCCCTGGCCCAGAACGCCGACGTGGTTCTCGACTCCTCGGTGCTCTCCGAAGCCGGCATTCTGGCGAAGGTCACCCCTGCGGACGACCTAGGGGAGGACGAGGACGCCCTGAACCTGGCCCCTCTCTGCAGCACCACCCTCCAGCTCGCTCTCGGGGACGCCCTCGCGGGGATGGTGACGGAACTCCGGGGGCTCCGCCCCGAGGATTTCGCCCTCTTCCACCCCGGCGGTGCTCTCGGCCGGAAACTGCTGACCAGGATCCGGGACGTGATGGCCACAGGGGACAAGCTTCCCGTCGTGGGGCTTTCCGTGAAGGTGAGCGACGCCCTCTTCGAGATGACCAGCAAGGGATACGGGGCCACCATCATCGTGGACGACCGGGGGGACCTGGCGGGGATCTTCACCGACGGCGACCTCAGGCGGCTCATCGCCCGGAAGGGCGTGGAATGTCTGTCCGAAGAAGTTTCGGGAGTCATGATTGCCACCCCCCTCGTGATCGCTCCTGACAGGCTTGCCGTGGAAGCGGTCCGCATCATGGAGCAGCGGGAAATTTCCGCCATTATCGTGGTGGAAGGGAAGCGCCCCGTGGGCATCCTCCACCTCCACGAACTTCTCAAGGCGGGGGTGGCCTGACCTGAACCCCCTGCTGTACAGGGCCATCGTCTCGGCCGCCTATCCGGTGCTCTATCCCTGGCTGGCGAAGAAATACGCCGTCGGGTTGGAGGAGCGGCGGGCTCTGTATCCAAAGGACAAGGCGGAAAGGTTCCCTGAACGGCCTCTCTGGGTCCATGCGGTTTCGGTGGGGGAGGTGCAGTCCGCCTGGCCCCTTCTGGATCTGCTCGCCCGGGAAAACCCCGGGGAAAAGGTCCTCCTTTCCACCACCACCGTCACGGGCCGGGAAACGGCCTTTCGACTCGCTGACGGACTCTTCGGAGAGCACATCTACTACCCCTGGGACGTTCCCCGGATCGCCCGGCGGTCCCTCGACCGGATCCGCCCGAAGGGGTATATTGTGATGGAGACGGAAATCTGGCCCGCCATGCTTCTGGAATTGAAGAGAAGGTCCATCCCCGCCTTCCTGGCCAACGGCCGCTTCTCCGAGAGGACGGCCCGGAACGTCAAAAAGCGTCCCGCTTTCTGGAGGCAGGTCTACGGTCTCTTCTCCCTTCTGCTGGTGCGCTCCGCCGCCGACCGGGACTTCCTGGCGGACCTGGGGGTGCCGGAGGGAAAGCTGCGGGTCACCGGCGACTGCAAGGTGGACGCCCTGCTGCTCCGGAAGCAGGCGGCGGATCTTTCCCGAATCCGGGAAATTGTTGCTGGACAGGGCCCCGTCTTCGTGGCGGGAAGCACCCACCAGGGGGAGGAATCGATAGCCCTCGCCGCGTTCCGGAACGTGCGGGAACGGATCCCTCAAGCCCGCCTGGTCATTGCGCCCCGTCACCCGGAGAGAAGCGGGGACGTGCTGGAAGCAGCCTCCCGGACGGCGGAAGCCGCTCTTCTGTCAGAAGCCGAACGGTCCGGCGGTACTTCCTGGGACATCCTCGTGATCGACCGCATCGGTGTGCTCTTCGACCTCTACGGCGTGTCCGACGGCGCCTTCATCGGCGGAAGCCTGGTGGACAAGGGCGGGCAGAACATCATGGAGCCCGCCGCCTTCGGGATACCCTTTTCCCACGGTCCCTTCATGCGGGATTTCGTGGAAGCGGCAGGGGAGCTGGGAAAACTGGGGGCGGCAACCCTCGTTCGAACAGAAGCGGAAATGGCCTCCCACTGGGAGCGGTGCCTGGACCAGAATGAACGGGAGAAAGCGCGTCGTGCCTCCGGAGCCTACTTTCAGGCAGTGGGAGGTGCGGCGAAGGCCACTCTCGATGAAATCCGCAGGGAGATGACAAAGAAATGACAATCAATGAACACCTTCTGAATGAATTCTACGAAAACCTTGACGAGCGCTCCAGGGAAGCCCTGGACCAGGCGGCGGAGAAAATGACCGCCGCCAAGAGGCGGGGAGGAAAGATCGTCGTGGCCACGGGGAGCGGACCCAACATCCACGAGGGGGTGACCACCCTCATCGCCGAGCTCATGGACAAGGGCATCGTGGACGGGGTCACCACAAGCTCCGCCGTGGTGGGCCACGAGATGGGGGGCGCCCTGGACCTGGTGAAGATGTGCAAAGCCTCCGCCCTCGGTTTCGATGAACGGTACATGCCCAGGGGCGACGTGTTTGAATTCACCCAAATGCCGGAAGAGCAGCTGGCATCCCTCCGAAACGAGATGGTCCTGGACGAGGACCTTCTTGCACGGGGGGAGAAGGCCGAGGGACGGCTTGTGATCAAGGCTGCGGGGAACATGGCCTATCCCGTGGGGCTCCGGAACGAGAACCTGGCCGGGGAGATCCTCATCTTCTGCAGAACCCTGGGTCTTTCCTTCGAGACCGTGGCCGGATGGGGCGCCGACCGGCGGACCATGATCGGCATCGGGGCGGAAAAGAACATTCCCGTGCTGGTCAGCATCCCCCAGCTCGTGGGCAGCGGCCATATCGGCATGGCCATCGGCGACAGCATACCGGTCTTCGAGCGGTCGAAACGAATCGCCGCCATGCTGGCAGGTGCGGAGGTGATCATCGAGTCGGCGGTGGTCCTCAGCCAGGAGATCCATGACGGCCCCTTCGAGTGCTACACAGGCCACGGCATCTGGTCATGGTGGAAAGGGTACCCCACCTACTCCCTGAAGGACAAAACCCTGGTGCGGATCGACCTGGACGAAAACCTCCGGAAGGCTCGGGACCTCGAGACCGGCAGCTCCCTCATCCAGGAGGCCATCAACCGGGGACTGCCCAAGACGAAGATATCGAAGATCCCTTTCCGCATGGAAATGTCCGCCTTCGCCCGCCACGAGGGCAGCATTCCCGTCATCGGGGACATCGGTCAGGTGTGGCCCGTCCTGGCATGGAAGGTCGCCGGTGACCTCGGGATACCCCTTGATTTTATGAGCTACGCCCAGCACACCCCCGAAGGGAAGGCCATGAGGGAATGGATCGTCGAGGCAGTGAAGCCTGTGGACAAAGACAGGCTCCTGGCCCGGACCAGGGAATACGGATTGCAGGCATGAGAGTCCTCGGCGTCATCCCGGCCCGGTACGCCTCCACGCGCCTGCCCGGCAAGCCCCTGGCGGACATCTGCGGCAAGACTCTCGTCCTCAGGGTCTATGAACGGGCGTCCCTCTCCGCGATGCTCCACCGCCTCGTGGTCGCCACGGACGACGAACGTATACTTCAGGAGGTGCGGAGCTTCGGGGGAAACTGCGTTCTCACGTCCCCGGACCACCCCAACGGCACCTGCCGGGCGGCGGAAGCGGCCGAAAAAGAAGACGCCGACGTGGTGATCAACATCCAGGGAGACGAACCCTTCCTGGACCCCGTCATGATCGACGAAACGGCATACCTTCTTTCCCAGGATGGCTCTGCCTTCTCGTCCACCCTCTGCGAACCGCTGGCCGACCCGAAATCCATCAGGAACCCCAACGTGGTGAAGGTGGTCATGGACCGGTCAGGCAACGCCCTGTACTTCAGCCGGTCCGTCATTCCCTATCCAAGGGTTGAAACGGGCGTTCCAGTCTACAGGCATATCGGCATCTACGGCTTCCGGAGGGAGTTTTTATTCACCTACGCCTCCCTGCCCCCCACGCCCCTTTCGGCGGCGGAATCCCTCGAGCAGCTTCGGATCCTGGAGCACGGCTATTCCATGAAGGTGGCCGTGACCCGGGGGCGGTGCGGTCCCAGCGTGGACACCCCCGAGGATCTGGAGAACGTGCGGACAATCTTCCGGGGGATGGAAAAGGAGTGATACCGTGACGGCCTGTCCCGCCTTGGTCTTTCTTCTGAGCGACGGCATCCGGGGGCACCTCTTCCAGGGAAGGGGCGTCGCGGGATGGCTCTCCCGCTTCACCGGCGCCGACGTGGTGGAACTGGACGTACCCCGCCCCACTGGGTGGGAGCGGACCCGCCTCTTCAAGTGGAAGGCCCGGTTTCTTCCCTCCATGGACGGCGCCGGGGCTGTCCGGTGGATTCAAGAGGCAGGCGGGTCCTCCCTTCTGGACAGGGCAGGTCAGGAACTGGCCACGAGGAACTGCGGCGAAAACTCCGCCCTCTTCCTCTCCGCAGGGAGCGGCGCGGCGCTCTTCACCCTTGCTCTCGCCAGGGCGACAGGGCAGAAATGCTGCACCCTCATGACCCCCTCGGTGCTGGGGACGGCTCCCTTCGATTTTGCCGTTGTTCCCGAGCACGACCATCCGGAAAAAAGAGAGAACGTCCTCTCCACACTCGGAGCACCGAACGCCATCTTTCCCGACGAGCTCGAGCGGAAAGGGTGGGAGCTTGCCCAGAAATACCCTCCCCGGGAAACGGGTGTGCGTGAGAACCGGTGGGGAGTACTCGTGGGGGGCGACGACGCAAACTACCGGGTTTCGGCAGAATGGGTGCGCCGGGCACTAGGGCCGGTACTCGAAGCCGGGGCCAAAGCGGACGCCGACATCTACATCACCACCTCCAGGCGGACATGCCCCGAGGCCGAGGAAGAACTGCTCAGGCTGACGGGAAGTCACACCAACGTCAAAATGCTCTTCCTCGCTTCCAGGGATCCCTTCAATCCCGTTCCAGGCATGCTCGGACTCTGCTCACGCATCTTTGTTACCGAGGACTCCGTTTCCATGGTCTCTGAGGCTGTCACCGCAGGCAGGGAGGTCTTCCTCCTCAGGACGGAACGGCAGAACCGCGGCAGGACGGCCCTTCAGGAGACGACGGCATTTCTGGTAAGAAAAAAACTCCTTCCGGGGAGTCTCCTCTGGGGTATTCCACGGTTCGATGCCCTCTTCTCCAGCCTTGCCTCCAGGGGATTTCTGAAAGAAGCGCACTATGATAGACTGTATACGCCGATAGGGACCTCGGTGTCCCTTCATCCGGATGGCCCGGTCCTCAACGAGGCGAAGCGTACCGCTGAGTGGATCATGGAGAGATGGAGCAAATAGTGTAACATGTGGTAAATACTGTATATTTCGCAAGGAGGATATTACAGGGTGGGACGGTACGAAGAACTTGATCTGTCAAAACTGCGGACGTACAAAGCCGCTGACAGGATTTCCAAAATCAGTGCCCGAAATATCGCCCTGCCTCCTCGCGAAGGAATGACCCTCAAGGCATTTCTCGAAAACCTTCCCGATGTTTTGAAGGCGAAGGATCTGAAAGCACTGGCCGGGGCCATTGTACAGGCAAAAAGAGATAAACTGCCTGTGATCGCAATGTTCGGCGGACATGTGGTGAAGTGCGGCTGCCTGCCCGTTCTCATTGATCTCGCACGAAGGGGATTCATTACCCATTTTGCCTCAAACGGAGCCGCTGCAATTCATGACGTTGAACTGGCTTCCTGGGGACAGACCTCCGAAGATGTGGCGGCACAGCTTGAGGACGGATCTTTCGGCATGGCTTCAGACACTGCCGAAACCCTTAATTCTGCCGCACGATCGGCTTTCGGAGGAACGCTTGGTTTCGGTGAATCCATTGGAAAACTCCTTGTGGAAAGAAAAGTACCTTTCGGAGGAAATTCTCTGGCCGTGCAAAGTTTTCTGCTCCCCATTCCCTATACGGTTCATGTCGCTCTGGGTACTGATATAGTCCACCAGCATCCCGGAGCTGACGGCGCATCCATCGGAGATGCCTCTCTCAGGGACTTCCGGATCTTTGCCGCATCTGTTGCAAGGATGGACGGCGGAGGAGTAATCCTGAACCTCGGCAGTGCAGTTCTGCTTCCTGAAGTGTTTCTTAAGGCCCTGTCTATAGCCCGGAACCTGGGAAACAATGTCAGGAACATTGTTACAGCCAACATGGATATGATCCAGCATTACCGTCCCCTGAACAATGTTGTGACCCGTCCGGTCATTTCAGGAGGACAGGGATACTCATTTACGGGTCATCATGAAATAATGATTCCCCTCCTTGCAGCTGCCGTTTACGAGCAAAGCTCGGAAAACGGCTGAGTGCTGTGTGATGGAGGCATGGAACATACTCTGCCTGGAAAGGATACTGAACGGATGATGTTGAATCCTGACAGTTTTAAACACATTAATATTCTTGTCCTCGGAGATGTCATGCTTGACAGGTATCTTTCAGGAGATGTACACCGTGTTTCTCCGGAGGCTCCGGTCCCTGTCCTGTCGGTGCGGGACCGGAAGGAAGTGCTTGGTGGTGCAGGGAACGTGGCTGCCAACCTTGCTGCCCTGGGATGTTCAGTCACTCTGATGGGAGTCATAGGAAGAGACTATGAGGGAAAGAGAATAACGAAACTGCTCGCTGAAAAGGGAATCGGAAGATGTCTCATAGAAACAGAGGATCGGCCGACAACCACAAAAACGAGAGTTATCGGGGGAAACCAGCAGATCGTCCGGTTTGATGAAGAAACAGCCGAGGTTGTTTCTTCTGGTACAGAAGAGATGCTTTCCACGGCAATGCTCGGTTTGCTCGATTCTGCCAAAGGTGTTCTTCTCTCCGATTACGGCAAAGGAGTGCTGAAAGGAAACCTGTGCAAATCTGTGATCTCCGGAGCACTTCGACGGGGGGTGCCGGTTTTTGTCGATCCAAAGGGCCGTGACTGGGAACGATATCGCGGTGCGGCGTGCGTCACCCCAAATGAAGCGGAATTCTTTGCTGTTTCCGGGGAATCAACTGACGAACGCGGGGTTTTTTCGCGGAATGCTCTGGAAATAAAAAGCAGGTTTGAAATTAATAATTTACTTGTCACCAGGGGAGCGAAAGGAATCGCTTTTTTCCCGGAGGAGGGGGATCCCTGTTTTGCTCCCGCCCCCAGGGTTAGGGAAGTATACGACGTCTCGGGAGCAGGCGACACGGTTGTAGCGGTTCTCGCGGCATCGGTGGTTTCCGGATATTCCTGGGACTATGGAGTCTCTCTCGCCAACAGGGCGGCGGGAATCGTCATAACACGGGCGGGTACTTCTCCTGTGTCAATGGAAGATTTGTCCGGCCCAGTTGAAGAAGACTCGAAGATTTGCACCTGGGCTGAAGCTGAAAGAAGGGCGGCACTCTGGAAAAAGAATGGGGCTTCCGTCGTTTTTACGAACGGGTGTTTCGACCTCCTTCACCCCGGCCATATAAAGGTGCTTCGCCAGGCCGCACGGGAAGGTGACAGGCTCGTGGTCGGGCTGAATTCCGATGCGTCGGTCCGCCGCCTCAAGGGTCCGGACCGCCCAGTTCTCCACCAGGCTGACCGTGCCTCTATTCTGGCTGCCCTTGATTGCGTGGATCTTGTTGTTGTGTTCGAGGAAGATACACCCGAGAATTTAATTCGTGTTCTTGTACCCTCCGTGCTTGTCAAAGGAGGAGACTACACCCCAGAAAGCATTGTGGGAAGGAAAATAGTCGAAGAGGGGGGCGGCAGAGTCGTCATCGTTCCCCTGATGGAAGGAAAAAGCACTACCAACATTCTCCGTTCCCTGAAAAAACAGTGAATGCAGGTTAGTCAGAATTTCCTCCGACGGGAGTGAATTGAGAGTGAAAATCATCCATATCCTTCCAGAACTCGAGGAAGGGGGAGTCGAACGTCACGTTCTCTGGCTGACGGAGGAACTTTTCTCCAGGGGGCATGAAGTCACTGTCATATCTTCAGGGGGGAAAATGGTTTCCCGGCTGGCTCCCGGGGTGAATCACCTTACCTTGCCGGTGGATGCAAAAAATCCGCTGACGGCTTTCTTCTGCGCCAGGCAAATTGCCCAATTAAATAGAAGACAGAGGGTTCAGACACTTCATGCCCATTCAAGAGTACCGGCATGGATTGCTTACTGGGCTGCGAGGATGGCCAAAATTTCTTTTGTGGTTACTGCTCACGGGGTATTCAGCAATAGGAAGGCGTGGATTTATCACCCATACAGGAAGGCTGACAAGGTGATCTGTGTCAGCTCTGCTGTGAAAAGAACCATGGAGCCGCTTTTCGGCAATAATACAACAGTTATCCTCAACGGAATGCCGGAAACGGACTTTGTATGGAAGGGCCCTGCGGGCGGAATAACTCGATTTCTCTTTATCGGGCGCCTTACGTCTCTAAAGGGTATTCAGGACATAATGGAGATTCTTCCTTTTCTGCAAGGCGGCTGGACGCTTGACGTAGTGGGAGACGGCCCGCTTTTCAGCACACTATTGGCGAGAATAAAAGAACTTGGTCTGAACGAACGGGTTTTCCTCCATGGTTTCCGGGATGATACTGATCGTTGGCTTGCTGAGTGTTCGTGCCTCCTTTTTCCTTCCTACACGGAAGGGATGCCCCTGACACTGGCCAGGGCGGTCCAGATGGGTGTGCCCGTACTTGCTTCATCCATTCCCTCTGTCATCGAGATGGCTGAAACCGAAGAAGGATTATTGCCCCCCGGGGAAAAAGATCTTTGGAGAAGGGCGATACAGAGGGTAATGGAGGGAAATATAAGTTTCCCTTGCTTCTCTTCGGAGAAAATTCCTACGATTAAAAAAATGACTGACGAGGTTGAGGCAGTATATGCGGAAGTGTGCACAGAGGGAGAGAAAAAATGAAAATCCTCCATTATGTGAATGAAGCCAATCTCGCGTGGGGACGTCCCTGGGTGCAGCTTCTTCTTCGCCTGGAGGAAATGGGATTGAGAAATATCGTTCTCTGTCCTTCCGGGGGGACTCTCGGCCGGTTGCTCGAAGAGTACTCGGTTTCCCATTTCTATTCAGGAGCCTTGTTTTCATGGTTTCCTCCTTTCTGTAAAGGAGTGGGGAATGCCATTGAAAAAATCCGTCCCGATGTGCTCCACACCCGGCTTTCTTCCGCTGCTCTCATTGGCGGCTACTGGGGAAAACGGCTGGGAGTCCCTGTTATTTCCACCATCGACAAGTATCCACGGAAAAAGTACTACAGAAATGCTGATGTTATTGTCGGATGTTCCACTGCCGTATCAACGCACATGGAAAAAGTCGGTTTCCCTGCGGACCGGATTGTCACAATCCATAATCCGGTGGATTGTGACTTCTATCATCGTTCCTCGGAAGAAAGAAACAGGATGAGAAACACTGCAGGCGTTTCAGAAGATGAAATTGTATTTTTGGGACTTGGGAGATTCGTGGACTGGAAAGCTTTTGATATCCTCATCGAGGCCTGCGCGAGGATTTCGAAAACTGCAAAGTGGCGGTTGTGGCTTGTGGGAGACGGGCCCGAACACGAAAAATTAAAACGGCTTGTTGGTGAACATGCTTTGGAAGACCGAACCTCCTTTTGGGGGTATGCCTCTGATGTCCGTCCGTTTCTCTGGGGTGCTGATTTTTTTGTGCAGCCTTCGAACAAGCCGGAGGGGTTCAGTCTAGCTCTTCTTGAAGCCATGGCCGCAGGGCTCCCCGCAGCTGCGACGAAAATTGGCGGGACTCTGGATATCCTTGATGGAGGCGGAGTATTTCCCTGCAAGCCGGATGATGTTGAAGGGCTGCGCGCTATTCTCGAAAACTTCCTCTCTCTTTCAAAAGAAGAAAGGGATGCTTTGGGTCGCGATTCGGTGAAATCATCATCCCGTTTTTCGGTGCAGGCAATTGCAAAACAGTATTTGGAGCTGTACGGTGCGTGCTCTGTCGAATGAAAAGTGAAAACCACTCCTTTGAGTTGAGGTGACCTGAAGACGACCCTGCGTACGGAGAACTTTTTTTGCCGGTTCTGCAAAGAGGTGGATGATATATCCTTTGTCGCGTCGCTCGCTCTCCTTCCGGAGGTGTGGAAATCTGCTGTGCAGCCGGGAATAGCCTTGACGGAGCCCATCCTGGAACGGGGGGTTGTGGATTTCATACGGAAATCGCCAGATTCCCTGAGGAATAAAATGGGCGTTGTTTCGGCTTTTCCTTGCCATGACAATGATTTGCGGTTACGAAAGTTGAGTTGTTCAGAAAGTTTTCCGAAGCATATTACGGAAGGTCGGTTTTATTATGAACTTAAGAATTTTCAAGCCGGATTTCTGGCAAACGGTCACGCTGGTGGAATTCGGTTTTCTTTGGTCGGTGTTGTTTGCGGTTTGGGGGCCTGTTCCCAGGTATCTCGGGTGGCTTCTGGCCATTATCGGCCTTTGTTCAGAGAAGCTGCGGGGAAATCGGCTGACAAGCGCGCTTCATCCTGTTGTAAAGGCGGGATTGTTATTTGTTCTCCTTTGGGGGGTGCCGTCCAGCTTTCTCAGAAAACCGGATCTATTTTCTTTTTTGAAGGGGTATTCTTTAGCATTGGAGTTCGCTTTTTCTCTGTGGCTTGCTGCAAGAGTTTTCTCGAAAGAATCACTGCAGAGGTTCTGGGTTGTTCTTTCCGCCTCGGTCGTTCTTGCCATCATTCAGACATTCTACGCATTTTTCTTTGAGAATCATTTTGCCGGACTCTTCAGCAATATCAATACCCTGGGAATTTATGGACTAATCCTTTTGCCTCCTTTCCTTTCATGGACTTTCGAAAGGGGGCACCTTGTATCGTGGATTGTTTCCGCAGGCATTTTGTTCATCATCTGCTTAAGCTCCAGTTCCTCGGCCTGGATTGCGGGGATATTCAGCATCATCCTTCTTGCAGTGATGGGAGGGAAAAAGTTTTTTTTCAGAATTGCCTTTTTGTTTGTTCTTTTTTTCTTCCTTTTTGCAGGAATCTGGGGAGGGCTGGGAAAAATAAATCCGGAACTGAAGCAGAGTTTTTCCAACTACATGCAGCGCGAACTGAATCAGATTCTTTCTTTCCGCGATTCCGCAAAATTCACGACAAATCGGTCGTTTATATGGCAGGGAACGGCAAACCTTATCGAAAAATATCCTCTTTCCGGCTGGGGATGGGGTTCTTTTAACGATGCTTTCGCCAAAATAAACAGGTCCTGGTGGGATGTGAAGAAAACTCGCCTCCATGCGCAACATGTTGGCGACGCTCACAATATGTACCTGAACCTGTCAGTATACGGTGGTATACCGACAGCTGTTGCTGTTGTCGCTATCTTTCTGTTTTGTTCCCACAGGGCGTTTCTGTTTTCCAGAAAAAGACGAGAAGATGAATGGTTCTGGATCGGAGTATCGGTCTCGGTTTTATCCATCCTCCTTTACGGTCTTGCCGGGGATGTTTTTTCCATACGATACAAATTTGCCTGTATTTTCTGGTACTACATGGGATTTGCCGGAAGATCGGATGTGGAGTGATTCCCATGCTGTTCTCGCAGCCGTACCTCCCCCCCCTTGGGAAGGGAGAAGGGGAGAAAATTCTCTTCATCCGCTACAGTGCCCTGGGAGACATCCTTCTTGCCACTCCTTTCGCAAGGGCTTTGAAAGAGAAATACCCCGAGTCTGAATTGACATGGCTTGCCGCCTGTCCCTATGAACAGATTCTCGAGGGCCAGCCTTATATAAACAGGATTTTGCCGTGGGACAGACGGCTGGACAATAAGGTTTTTTTTCAGCTTCTCCGCAGAATAAGGGCAATGCGTTTCACCAGGATTGTATCCCTCCAGGGTACCGACAGGGGAGCGTTAATGACTCTTTTTTCCGGTGTTCCCCAGCGTTTTTGCACGGCTGGTAAATGGGAGTTTATTTATAACGGAGGCAAATCGTCCTTTTGGGAATCTCATGACATTCCCGTCCCTGAAGATTCGGGGAACGGATTTGTAGCTTCCGAAAAAATGATTAAAAGTGCCTCGGATATTCTTGGGGAAGTTAAACTCCCTTTTATGATTGCCGCCATAGGAGCGAGCAAGAAAATAAAACAATGGCCTGTTCTGAGATGGGTGGAATTTGCAAAAAAAACCGCCGCCCGTGGAATTTCCATGGTCCTTGCGGGAGACGGGGCGGAAGAGCGGGCAAAAGCGGAGGAAATCTGTAGAGTTGTCTCCAGTGGCCTTTTGTATAACCTTGTGGGACGGATTCCTCTCTCCATTCTTGGGGGTGTGGTAAAAAAGTCATCCCTTGTCCTTGCTGGCGATACGGGAATCCTCAATATGGCACGGATAATGGGCGTTCCCTCCATGGCTCTTCTGGGGCCGACACGTCTCCCCGGCGGCGTTGGCCTTATGGAGCCGGAACATGTTTTCATCGCCGAATGCAGCGATGTCGGATGCGGGAAAAACCATTGCGGGAAAAGCTGCCTGGGATCCATTCAAGCTGAAGAAGTTTTTCAGGCGGTCTCGGCTTTTTTTTGAGTGTAATTTCTCAGTAATTTTACGTAAAATAGTTCTTAGGTCCTATTTGCAGAAAAGCGGTCCTCGTCTACAATGCATCAGGAAACGGTGTATTGGTGTACTTTGACAATATAACCTTGGATTCATCAGCTTCTACGCTTCCGTGAAGAAATCCCGACGGCATGAAAGGAGGTGCAAACCCCCGGCCAACAAGGACGAGCGGAAGCTGAAGGCGGAAAAATCTGTTTTGCGAAGCGGAAGGGAAAAGGGAAAAGGAAACGAGGAAACTTCGTCCCGGACCCCCCGAAGCGGAGAGAGCAGACATCCGCGAAATAAAAAAACACACAAACCAAGGGGGTTAACACACAATGAAAAAGATTCTTGCGCTTGTTGCAGTAATCGCGCTCGTGGCCTTCGCAGCTCCTGCGTTTGCCGCCGCCAATCCTTTCATGGATGTTCCTATGAACCACTGGGCCTATGACGCAATCGGCCAGCTTGCCGCCCGCGGCGTGCTTTCCGGCTATCCCGACGGCACCTACAAGGGCAACCAGCCCATGACCCGGTACGAAGTCGCTTCCGCAGTCGCCCGCGCTCTGGCAGTCGTCGACATGACCAAGGCCAGCAAGCAGGACGTCGAAATGCTGAAGAAGCTCGTTGTCGAATTCAAGGACGAACTTGACGCCCTCGGCGTGAAGGTCGACAAGATCGACAGCAGAGTCGCCGTTCTTGAAGAGGGTGTCGGCGGCTGGAAAATCAGCGGATCCTTCCGTATGGACTGGAAATGGGCTGATCAGACTGCAGGGACCTATGCTCAGGATGGTGATGAGGATCTCACCATGCGGCAGCCCAGCAACTACCTCCAGCTCGTGAAACGCATCGACGACAAGGTGTCCTACCGTGCTCGGCTTCGTCGGATGGATGGTAACAGAAATATTGAGTGGGCTGAAAACTTCATTACCGTGAAGTTCCCCGATCTGTGGGATACCACAATGAAGTTCGGCCGTTCGGATTCCATCGTGTGGGAAAACGGCCTCTACCACGACAGCCTCGGCGATGACGCTTGGTTCCTTGATGACCGCATTGAGGGCATCGTTCTCGACAAGAATTTTGCCATGGGAAATTTCAGCGCTCTGTGGGGCCACTATGACGATGCTAATGGTGGAGTAGGCGAAGCTACTTGGTACGGTGCCAGGGTTCGCTTCAACTTCAACGAGCAGTTCAACATGGGACTCAATGCGCTCATAAAGGATTATGATAATAATCCTGAATTCGACAATCCTGTTGTTGGGCTTCTGCCCTTTGAAAAGTGGCAGACATACTGGTTCGATTTTGGCGTGAACTTCAACCAGAACGTAGCTCTTCGCGGTATGTATGCCATGAACAAGTATGATATCGCTGGTGGCACTCCTGTATGGATGGATGATTCTCCGAACGCCTACAAGATCATCGTTGACGTGAAGCAGGACGCACTCAAGTTCACCAGCCTCTGGCTCGAGTATGCGAAGCTTGACGCTTTCTTCGCCACTCATATCAATGGACTTTCCTATGCTGAGCAGGCCGCAGGGAACCCGAAACCTGCTACCCTCATTGATAAGCCTTGGAGACCGTTCGAAATGAAGTACTGGATGATCGCCGCCGAGCAGAAATGGAACGACAAGTGGGCCACCTTCCAGCGGTATCTCGATGTCGACTATGATACTGCTATCGGTGATCTGTTCGACCACACGAACTGGCTCTTTGGTGTTCGCTACATGTACACCTCCGCTCTTCAGTTCGAGCTTATGTACGACAAGATCGAAGCTGACAACGTGAACTACTCCGACCACATGATCCGCTTCCGTACCTCCATCTCCTTCTAAATTCGGGAGAAATTCGCAGCATGAGGACAGGCCGAAAGGCCTGTCCTTTTTTTTCTTTTAAAAAACCTGTATAATCCTTGAAGTTCTTGAAAAGGGGTGGATTGAATTATGGAAGGAAAAAGGATCACAAGGCTTATAGGACTGTCGGTTCTGCTTTTTGGAATGCTTTTTACTGCCGTGCCCGGTTTTGCGGCAGACTACTCGAAAACTCTTGCAAAATGGACGCGCCAGCAGACATTCCGTGAGCCGGGTGCCATTGGTCCCCTGGAGATGAAGGTAACCTATTATTCTGCGGAGTATGTGCAGGCACTCATCGAAACCGAAGCGGAAAAGAACCTGTGGACGAAGGACGAAAAGGAGAACTATACGTACCAGCTCCTGAAGACGCTGAATATGGACGAGATGATTCCCATCCACGTGGAATTCAGGAACTACGGACCATCCATGCACATGGCACCCTTTGACGAGCAGGTTGAAATATGGATAGGACGGAAGAAGTTTAAGCCTGTTGATTATGACAAGCGCTTCAACTTCCGACTTCAGGGTGACCGTGACGGTATGATTTATTTCCCCCGGTACGATGAAAAGGGTAAACCACTTTTAGAAGGGGTTTCCTCAGTCAAGCTGAGTTTCAACAGCGGTATACACATGTACATCAGAGGCTCGTCGGTTGATTTTATATGGGATGTTCACAAGGACAAGCCGGAATCCCTTTATGCGGGACGAGCGGCCTCTCGGCTTGAGCTTGACCGCCTCATCAAGAGGATAGAGAAACTGAATGCCGAGAAGCGGGATCTTGAGAACAAGCTGAACGAGCTGAACAATGAACTTTCCTCCGTCAACAAGCGTGTAGACGAGCTCCAGAAACAGTAAAATTTGCTGAAAGTGAAAGAGGGTCCGGTTGCGGGCCCTCTTTTTTCGTGCCTGCTGTGGTAGGATAATTCCTGTCGTTATTCAGCGGTTTCAGGAGGGAAGAAGGGAATCATGATGAAGCGCATTGCGGTACTGACGAGCGGGGGAGATTCGCCGGGAATGAACGCGGCCGTACGGGCGGTGGTCCGGACGGCTCTCTACCACGGCATGGAGACCATCGGGGTAATGCGGGGCTTTGAAGGCCTCATGGACGGCGACTGCATGACCCTTGACCGGGCCGCCGTTGGAGGGATCATCCACCGGGGGGGAACCATCCTCCGGACGGCCCGGAGCGAGCGGTTCAAGACGGAGGCCGGACAGCGGGCCGCCCTTGTGCAGATGGAGAACCGGAAGGTGGACGCCCTGGTGGTAATCGGCGGCGACGGCTCCTTCCGGGGGGCTCTTGAACTGGAGAAGAAGGGACTGCCCGTCATCGGCATTCCCGGCACCATCGACAACGATATCGCCGGAACGGACGTGACCATCGGCTACGATACGGCGGTCAACACGGCCCTCTCGGCGGTGCAGAAGCTCCGGGACACGGCGAGCAGCCATGACCGGCTGTTCATCGTGGAGGTCATGGGACGGAACGCCGGTTTCCTCGCCCTCGAAGTGGCCGTCTCCACCGGGGCGGAGTACGTGGTGGTGCCGGAGATCCAGCTTGACATCGCCAAGATGTGCGACCATCTTCACTACTCCCGGAAACGGGGGAAGACCCACTCCCTCATCATCCTGGCGGAAGGGGTCATGTCGGCCCTCGAGCTGAAGAACCGTCTCCAGGACACGGGCGGGTACGACGCCCGGGTGACGGTGCTGGGGTATATTCAGCGGGGGGGGAGCCCCTCGTCCTTCGATACCGTACTGGCGTCCCGGATGGGGGCCTTCGCGGTGGAATCTATCCTGGAGGGGAAATCCGGGTCCATGGTCTGCTCCATCTGCGGCGCGATGACCCTCTGTCCCCTGGAGGATGCCTGGAAATCGCCGAAGTACCTCAACCCGGAACTTCTTGCCCTCGTTGAAAAGCTGAGCGTGTGACATGGATATCCACGGTTCCGTCGGACGCCTGATTGCCTCGGACCGGGGAGGACGGAAAATACCCTCCCTGTTCCGGCCCGGTTTTCTGGACGACGCCCTCGGATTGCTGGAGGATTCGTCAAGAGTAGCTGTTGTGACGGGCTTTTTTGTTCCGGCCTGCGGCGCCCCGGAGACCGACGGGCCGGGCGGGGCCGTGATGCTGGGCCGGTCTCTTGCGCGGAGCGGAAAAGAAACAGTGCTGTTCACCGACAGGCTGTGCCTGGATGCCGTGACGGCCTGTTCCGCGGCGGTCGGCGGGCCCGTGGTTCGGGAGGCCGCCGGTGCGGAGGAGATTCTCGCTTTCCGTCCGGATCTGCTTGTGTTCATCGAGCGCCTGGGTCGGGCGGAAGACGGGCTGTACTATAACATGCGGGCCGAGGACGTCTCGGCGACCAGTGCTCCTCTTGACGGAGCGGCTCTGTCCGGGAACGTCAAGGTCCTTGCTGTGGGCGACGGGGGGAACGAGGCCGGCATGGGTGTTTTCCGCGGAAAGCTGGCGGAAATCCTTCCCGGCTATGCTCCATACCTCTCCGTGGTGGGTGCGGACACGGCTCTGCCGGTGGACGTCTCCGACTGGGGAGGCTATGCCCTGGCCTCCCTGATGTCCTTGGGGTGCGGGGAGTGGATCGGCCCGGAGGAAAGGGAAACGGGCACCATGCTGGATGCCCTCATTTCAGCCGGTGCCGTTGACGGAGTGACCAGGAGAAGTGAACCCACAGTCGATGGTTTCCCGGAAAGGGAGCACCGACATGTAATCAGTAAGCTGAAGGAGCTTGTTACCTCCCGTCTCCGGAACTCCTGGAAAGGGCTTTCCTGAGGGGGTTCAGGGCCGCCAGGGCAAGTGCGGCACCCATGCCGCACTGTACCAGGTCTGTGACCAGTTCCACCGGTGCGGCGGCCCATCCGTAGAGCACTCCCGCCATGGTGGTATAGCCTGCGATCATGACGGCGGCTCCGGCGGCGATGCCGAGAAGAGGGGACCGTTTTCCGACCGTTCCTGTGACGTAGCCTTCGGCACCCTTGATAATCAGGGTGAAGGGAGCCCAGAGCGGGTAGCCGAGGAGAAGGTCCGCCAGGGATGCGCCGATTCCTCCGGCGGCCGCTCCCCATGCGGGGCCGAGGAGCAGTGCGGCAAGGTAGATGATTCCCTCCCCGAAGTTAAAATAGAGCCGGAACCCGGGCACGGGTATGCTGAGCATGGTGGCCCCGGTGACGGCGGCGATGAGGAGCCCGCGAAGGGCGACTTTTTTCGAGAGTGTTGCGTTCATGGGATGATGCCTCCTTTATGATTATTCGGGGTGTTGCAGTCGTTTCGAGCAGCGTGAAGATCTGTTTTTGTCATCCTGAGGAGCGTTTTTTGCGACGAAGGATCTCGTTTTTGATTATGGTCCGATCCAAACCCGAGATCCCTCGCTTTCGCTCGGGATGACGGCCTAGCCTTGTCGTCCCGAGCGAGCGAAGCGACGAGGGACCTGCTTTTGTTCCGGATTGCCTCAAAACCAGATCCCTCACTCTGCTCGGGACGACGACGGTTCAGTGTCATCCCGAGGCCGGTTCCGTGGCCGAGGAATCTCGCTTTTGATTCCGATGGCCTCGATAACAAAGAAACTTCAAAGGCAGATCCCTCGCGTTCGCTCGGGATGACAACAAGAGCAAGACCGAGATCCTTCGCCCCCTCCGGGGATGCTACGCGATCGCTGCGCTCCTCAGGATGACAGGCAAGGGAAAAACCGAGATCCCTCGCGTTCGCTCGGGATGACAGGCAAGGGCAAGACCGAGATCCCTCCCCTTCGGGGATGCGCGAACCGCCACGCTGTCATCCTGAGGGTGTGCTTCACCGCCCGAAGGATCTCGCTTTTGATCATGGCCCCATTCAAACCCGAGATCCTTCGGCCTAAAATACAGGCCTCAGGATGACAGGCAAGGGCAAAACCGAGATTCCTCGCGTTCGCTCAGGATGACAGGCAAGGGCAACCCCGCGATCACTCCGTTAGGGATGACAACGGTTTGGTGTCTTCCTGAGGGTACGTTTCACCGCCCGAAGGATCTCGTTTTTGATTATGGCCCCATTCAACCCCGAGATCCTTCGTCGCTGCGCTCCTCAGGATGACAGGCAAGGGCAAAACCGAGATTCCTCGTCGCTTCGCTCCTCGGAATGACAAAAAACGCTCGTCAGGCCGACAGGAATCCGCTCCTTCTTGCCTTATCCATGATATTCGTGGTAGAGTGCTTCGGGGAAGATCCAGGCGGCGCGGTTTTTTCGTTTTTCTGGACTGGTTTTCGCGGCCGTTCCGGATAAAGGCGCCTTCTTTTTCTCTTTGCACTTGTGTTTTTTCGGGGGCGGTGGGTATAATGTCGAGGAACGGAAGATTTTTTCTTCTTCTGATGTCCTGTGTTATTATTTTGCTGCTGTTTTTCTCTTTTTGGGCTGTGCGTTCAAACAAGGCTGCGGGGTCCTTCGAGATTCACAACGTTCTCATGTGTGACGAAGTGGATGACCGGATGCAGCCTCTCGGTGCGGGGTCGGTGTTCAGCTACGGTGCCAGGCAGTTGTGCCTCTGGTTCGATTATTCCCGGGCTTCCGGAGGAGACGGGGTTCGGGTCCGATGGTACTTCCGGGGGCGGCCGATTCATTCCGAAGTGCTCAGGCTGACGCCCGGCGACGGGGCCAAGGCATATTGCCTTCTTCTCGAAGACGGCTCCCCTCTTCCCAAGGGTTCGTATTCAGTTCGCATTTCAATGTATGACAGGGTTTTTTCGGATGTGCCCTTTGTAATTTCCGAGTGAGCTTTGCCGCTTTTTTCATTTTTTCCGCGTTCCGGTCTTTCCGGGCACTGGGTGCCGGAGTCCGGGACGGGGGTTTCAGGAAGGGGATGCTTTATTTCGTGTTTTCCATTCTTTCCATTTCCCGCGCAGTATTCCAGAGTCCTCCGGGGCCGGGGAACCGGTAGTTTCCGTCATGTCTGACACCATACTCGAAAACGAATTGAACGGGCAGGAAGCGGAGACGGTCGAACAGGACAATCCGGCGGTTTCCTCCGAACAGGAGACGGAAGCGGAAACGACGCTCAAGCCCGCCCCGAAACCGAGGTACACCTTCGGGCAGCTTGCCGCCCTCCTGAACCCCGAGCTTCGCAAAATAGCGAAAGAGCTCGGCCTTTCAGGTTTTTCCTCCCTCCGCAAGGACGATCTTATCATCGCCATCCTCAAGGCCCAGGCCGAGGAGCTGAATTACAGGTTCGGCGGCGGAACCCTCGAGATCCTGCAGGAAGGGTACGGTTTCCTGAGACCGAAGGGACTGCTTCCCAGCGACCATGACGTGTACGTGTCCGCCTCCCAGATCCGCCGGTTCGGCCTCCGGAACGGCGACGTCATCTGGGGCCTGGTCCGTCCGCCGAGGGATTCCGAACATTATGAGGCCCTGCTCCGGGTGGAGATGGTGAATTTCTCCGATCCCGAGGCAGCGAGACGACGGCCTCACTTCAGCGCCATCACCCCCATTTTTCCTGACGAGAAGCTTTCCCTGGAGACAGACCCCAGGGAGATTTCAACCCGCCTCGTGGACCTTTTCGCTCCCATAGGAAAGGGACAGAGGGCGTTGCTCGTGTCGCCCCCCAAGGCGGGAAAGACCACCCTGCTGAAGAAAATAGCCAACGCGGTCACGGTGAATTACCCGGACATCATCCTCATGGTCCTGCTCATCGACGAGCGGCCTGAAGAGGTGACGGACATGGCCCGTTCCGTGGACGGCGAGATCATCGCTTCCACTTTCGACCGGCCGGCCGACGAACACCTCCGGGTGGCCAACCTCGCCCTGGAGAAGGCAAAGCGCCTGGTGGAGGTAGGCAAGGACGTGGTGCTTCTCCTTGACTCCATCACCCGTCTCGCCCGGGCGTCGAATCTGGTGGTTCCTCCGTCTGGGAGGACCCTGTCCGGCGGCATGGACCCGGCGGCCCTCTATTTTCCCAAGCGCTTTTTCGGCGCCGCCAGGAACATCGAGGAGGGGGGCAGCCTGACCATCATCGGTACCGCTCTCGTGGATACGGGCAGCCGCATGGACGAGGTCATCTACGAAGAATTCAAGGGTACGGGCAACATGGAGCTCCACCTGTCCCGGAAGCTCTCTGAGCAGCGGATCTTCCCCGCCATCGACATCACGAAGTCGGGGACCCGGAGAGAGGAGCTTCTTCTTGACGAGGACGAGCTGAGCCGCATCTGGCTTCTGCGGAGGCGCATCGTGAACGTGGACGAATCAGGGGCGCTGAACCTGATCATTGATAAGCTGAAACAATCCGGCACCAACAGGGATTTCCTGCTGACCATCAAGAAGTCGTAAGACGGAGGCGGGATGGACCCCAAAAATTGAAAGTGCAGAGGAGGTTGAGGAGATGAAGAAAAAAGATACTTCTCCTTCATCCTGTGGAGTCCGTCGGGAGCGCCCGAAGGGTAAGTTTCCCGCCCGGGATGGTTCCGGCGGACTGAAAAGAGGACGTTTCGGTTTTATGCTTGTTATCCTGTGCATGTTCGGCGCAGCCGTTCTTCTCGCCGTGGGGGCGGGAAACAGGACGGCGGGAGTGGCCTGGGGCGGTCTTTCCGATTCCGACGGCCCGGAGGAATTTGTCCTTCCCTCTTCGGGCTTTATCGTGGTGGATATGTCCAGCGTGTACCTTTCCGACGACGGCAGGGAACTGAGCCATCGGTCCCTGAAGCCCGGCGGCTCGCAGGGCGTGAATGGCGCGGCCGCAGGTGCCGACAGGGAGTGGAGCTTCCCCGACAGTGTCGTGGTGAGTGCCGGCGGCGACGGAGTATCCGGTTCTTTGTCCGCCAATTCCGGTTCCTCCCGTCTTTCAGGCTTTCGCCTGAAGATGCCGGAGCAGATTCCCGTGGAGGGGGAAGCCTTCGGGCTTTCCTCCGAATCCCTTTCCAGCGCGGGAATGTCCCGGCTTTCAGGATTCCGCATCCCCCTGCCGGAGAACCTCCCTGTGGAAGGCACCCTCTTCGGGACCGGCGGGGCAGATGTGGCCAATTCCGCGGAGTTTCGTCTCGGAGCCTTCGCCGTGAGCACGCCTGCGTCTGAAGCGGCACCTGTATCTCCAGGAACTGTTCCTCCCGACCTGGGGAGCCTGATGCCCGGCAAGATGGAATCGGATTACGATTCCGTGGTGCTGAGCACGGCATCGGACGGCAAAAGCCTTCCCGCCGAGGAAGACCCCGAGCTTTCGGCGGAAGAGGAGGACGTGGTGCTCACGGAGGTGAAACCCCTCTGGAAAGAGCATATCGTCAAGGCCGGGGAGACCATGTCCGACATCGCCGTGTCTTACGGCGTTTCCATGAGCGACATTCTGAAGGCCAATGAACTGAAGGACCCCAACAGGCTCTCCGAGAAGCAGCTTCTTCTCGTCCCCAACAGCGGTGATGCCGTGGATGCAACCCTTGAAGAAGTGATGACCCGGAAGGCCCGTGTCCTCGCCGCCCAGGAAAAGGTGGTTCCCGTGAAAGTCACCGCCTACGTGGTGGCCCAGGGGGACAGCCTGTGGTCCATAGCAAACTCCCAGAACCTCGAGATCGACTCCCTTTTCGGATGCAACGACCTGAAGAACCCCGACCTTCTGAAGCCCGGGGTGACTCTGCGGATCCCGAACCAGGACGGCATTTTCTACACGGTGAAGAAGGGCGATACCCTGGAGAAAATCGCCAAGAGCTACGGCATTCCCGTGGACAGGATACGGAAGGGGAACGCGGCTGAATCGCTGAGCCCACTCCAGGAAGGGCGCGAAGTGTTCCTGCCCGGTGCCCGTCCTGAAGCCGCCGATTCCGCGCCGGCACAGAAGAGCGGTTCCGCGAAGAGCCGGCCGAAGAGCGAAGGCAGGACGGTTTCTTCGGCATCCAGAAGCTACCGGTGGCCCGTGATGGGGAAGATCAGCAGCCCCTTCGGATGGAGGCGCCACCCGGTGACCCGCAGGAGGGACTTCCATACGGGCATCGACGTGAGGGCCCCAAGAGGCAGGGCGATCAAGGCGGCGAAGGCGGGCCGGGTGGAATACGCCGGCTGGATGGGGGGATACGGCAGGGTCGTGGTCGTCCGCCACAACGATGGTCTTTCCACCCTCTACGCCCACTGCAATTCCCTGTCGGTGCGGAACGGCCAGTCCGTCTCCCAGGGACAGACCATCGCGTCGGTGGGAACCTCCGGCAGGACCACCGGACCCCATCTTCACTTCGAGATCCGGCAGGGAAAGAGCCCCATGAACCCTCTGAAGCTGTTAAGATAGGCAATAGTGACCATGACATTCCGTGACAATTTCGCTATTCTGGACCGGGGAATTCCCTGGTCCATGTTTTTTTAATGCTGTCTGCCGTAAATTTCTTTATCGTGGAGGATGGAGGAAATGTCGAAGTACGTTTTTGTCACCGGCGGGGTTGTTTCTTCGTTGGGCAAGGGAATTACCGCGGCGTCCCTCGGGGTGCTTCTCAAAAAGCGGGGACTCAGGGTCTCCATTATCAAGCTCGATCCTTATCTGAACGTGGACGCGGGAACCATGAACCCCTTCCAGCACGGCGAGGTCTTCGTGACCGACGACGGCGCGGAGACAGACCTTGACCTTGGACACTACGAGCGGTTCATCGACGAGTCCCTCTGTGCGGACAACAACGTGACCACGGGAAAAATTTATTCCTCCGTCATCTCCAAGGAGCGGAGGGGGGACTACCTCGGGGGGACCGTGCAGGTCATTCCCCACATCACCAACGAGATCCAGGAAAGAATCCTTCGGGCCGGTGAGGGACGGGACGTGGTGATCGCCGAGATCGGCGGCACCGTCGGCGACATCGAGGGTCAGCCCTTCCTCGAGGCCATCCGCCAGATGGCGACCCGGGTGGGGCGGGAGAACGTGATTTACTGCCACGTGACCCTGGTGCCCTGGCTCGAGGCCGCCCGGGAGCTGAAGACCAAGCCCACCCAGCACAGCGTGCAGGAGCTTCGCCGCATCGGCATCCTGCCCCATATCCTTGTGTGCCGGTCCCACTACGCCATCGAGGACGAGATGCGGGACAAGATGGCCCTGTTCTGCAACGTTCCTCCGGAGGCGGTGATCCAGGCCCTGGACGAGCCCACCATCTACAAGGTTCCCCTGAGCCTGTACGAGCAGAAGTTCGACAGTCTCGTCCTGAAGTATCTTTCCCTCGAGTCGCCGCGGGAGCCCGACCTGGCCGACTGGCAGCGGGTTGTGGACGGATTCTGCGCCCCCTCGGGCGAGGTGGAGGTCGTCATGGTGGGGAAGTACATCAATCACAAGGACGCCTACCTGAGCGTCACCGAGGCACTCTACCACGCAGGCATCCACCATGACGTCAGGGTGAAAATCCGGTCGGTTGAGGCGGAGGATATCGAGGAGCAGGGAGCCGACGCCATCCTGTCCGGCGCCTGCGGCATCATCGTTCCCGGCGGGTTCGGTTCCCGGGGGATCGAGGGCAAGATCGCCGCCGCGAGGTACGCCCGGGAGAAGAAAATTCCCTACCTCGGCTTGTGCCTGGGCATGCAGGTGGCGGTGGTGGAGTTCGCCCGCCACGTCTGCGGCATACCTGGAGCGAACAGCTCGGAAATCGACCCCGGATGCACCAGCCCTGTGATACACTTGATGGAGGAGCAGACCCACGTGGAGGATAAGGGCGGCACCATGCGTCTCGGAGTGTATCCCTGTGATCTCGTCGCCGGAACCAGGGCCGCCGAGGCATACGGGACCGGCCAGGTGCTCGAAAGGCACCGCCACAGGTACGAGTTCAACAACGACTACCGGAGCCGCCTCGAGGAGAAGGGAATGAGAATCGCCGGCATCTACACGAAGAAAAACCTCGTGGAAATCGTGGAGCTTCCGGACCATCCGTGGTTCGTGGGCGTCCAGTTCCATCCTGAGTTCCGGTCCCGCCCGGTAAAGCCCCACCCGCTGTTCATGGGGTTCATCGGCGCGGCAGTGCAGCTTCTGGATTCCATACCAGGGAGGGAATAGCCATGAAAAAATCAGTTCTCGGTCTTGTCCTCGCACTTTTTGTCGTGTGTGCGGCGGGTGTCGGAGCATTTGCGGAAGAGCAGCAGTCAACGGTGTTCCTGATGGGAAAGGTTGAACGTCTTCTGTACGGAAGCGAGCGGACCGGAGGACTTATCGACCGCTTGAACGGCGTTGAAAAAGAGATGTTCGGCCGGGAGCTTCCCGGAAGTATCGCTGAACGGCAGAACGCCCTCCTGAACTTCATCGAGAAGGGGGCGCCGGAACAGCCCTCCGTGCTCTTCAAGCTCGCCGTGGCCGAATGGGCCGTGGGCCAGAAGGTCGATTCCCTTTCACCGGCGGTCAAGAGGGTGGAAACCCTTGAAGTGGATCTGGAAGGGACGCCCCAGGTTGACCGGCCTGTCTCCATGCGCCTCGAGAGGATTCTCGGGCTTCTGCTGTCCGATCCCGTGACCATGCAGGACGCCGAAATACCCGCCGGGACGGTGGTCAAGGGTGCCCTGAGCAGGACCCTTTCCCCGAAGACGGCGAAGAAGGGCGACCTGGTGGACATAACGCTCCAGAAAGACCTCGCCGTGGGGACAAACCTCGTGGCTCCGCGAGGGAGCCGGATGCAGGCCACGGTCACCGAAGTCACCAAGCCGAGGAGTTTCGGACGCCCTGCGGAGGTCAAGATTTCCGTGGAGAAGCTCTTTCCCCTCGGACCTGAAGAGGTCTTCCTGACGGTGGGGGAAAACACCAAGAAGGCCACGGAAGCCGAGTCAGCCCAGATGGCAGCGGCAGGAACAAGCGTTGTGGGCGCTATTCTCCTGGGACCCATCGGCCTCGCGGGAGGGTTCCTTGTCCGGGGGGACCTCAAGGAAATTCCCGAGGGATCGTTGGTCTTTGCCGAGACCGCCGATACCTTCCGGGTGTCGTCCTATCCCGTTCCCCTTGGACTCCAGGGAATGCTCCAGAAAGAAGAGCCCAGACCCGAGGAGAAGAAAGAACCGGATTCAAAGTAGGGAGGGACAGGAATGAATGCACTGAAAAAGAAGACTCTTGCCCTGATCCTGGCATCCGTTCTCGCTCTGGGAGGGTCTGCCTGGGCGTTCAACCTGGGGGACCTCATCGGCGTTGTCGGAGGCGGATTCGTTGTCTCCGCCATCGCCGGGCCCATCAATGACTTCATCAACACGATCACCCTGAACAGGGGGGCCAAGGTGGAGGGGCACACAAAGGTCGTTCCCATCGTTTCCATCGGTTCCGGGACCCATATCGGGGCGGCCCAGGTGGCCGGTCCCCGGGGCGACGCCATCAACGGAACAAAGGCTGTGGCCCAGATCGAGGCCACGTTCCAGAACCGCCTGAGAGTGAAGATTCTCGTGCCCATCGATTCGGAGAATCCCATCCAGCGGTTCCGGCGGGTCCAGGGCGTGGGCGTGTCGGCCATTATCGACCTGAGACTATAGGAGGCAGATTTTTCCGTGGCATTTTCCGGCAGCCCGAAAATCAGGATACTGTGCCTTTTCCTGTCCGCTCTCCTTGTGCTTTTCGCCGCTCCGGCGGCGGGAAGCGACGCCATCGGGGAGGCTACGGCCATCCTCGAGCGGTGGACCTCCTTTCACTGGGGGCGGGATTGTCTCGTCTGGATCGTCCATTATCCGGAGGAACTCGTGGATCCATGGGTTGATTCCGAGGCGGCCAGGGGAGGAATGTCCGAGGGAGAAAGGGAAGAATACCGCAAGGCCTTCGTTTCGGAACTCCGGATCGGCGACACCGAACCCTTTCTTGTCACCATTTACGCCTTCGGCCCCCGCCCCCTGGATTTCGGCGGTTTTGCATCCTCCGTCCGTCTTGTGACGAAAAACGGGGATGCCGTGCCTCCCCTGAGCTACGAAGGGAAGTTCGACCAGCCGGTGAGCGGCATTGTCCAGGGACTGGTGTTCTTTCCGAAGCAGAGGGACAAGGAGTTCTCCGTCGCCATGAGGCGTCTCGGCGTGGTGGAGGAGCAGCTCTTCAGCTTCGGCGGTGAGGGGGCCGGAAGCACTCCCGTGGCGTCTCTTCCTCCGGAGAAGGAAAAGGAAGTGGTGGTTGTTGAGCTTCCTCCCGCCCCGAAGAAGGAGCCTCCGAAGCCGAAGCCCGTGAAGGATCCGCCGCCCCAGATGCTCACTCCCCCTCCGGTGCCCGCCCAGCCCGTTGAGCTGGCGGAGCTGCAGCCCCGGCCTGCCCCCGAACCGGTCAGGCCCGAACCGGCGGAGGAGCCGAAAAAGAATGTTGTTTTCATCAGCCGCGACAAGACCCTTGAACTCTTCATCAGCCACTGGATCGCGGGCGACACGAAGGCGATGTACGGCCTTCTCTCGTCGGCGACGAAAACCCTGCTGAACGAGGACCAGTTCGGGAAGCAGGTTAACGCCACGGGGCTCAGGCTCTCCCTCCGGGACGGTTACAAGGTTCAGTGGCTTGACGGCGACCGGGCCAAGGTGATAACAGCCCAGAAGATGCTGGTCTTCCGGACCCTGCGGAGCAAAACACTGTCCCTGGTCAAAGAGGATAAAATCTGGAAAGTGACGTGGTAGAATCGTGTCGGATGCGCCGATGACAGAAAAAAGCCCCTGGAAAAAAAGAATTCTCATCCTTCTGCTGGTGCTCGGCATCGGAGGGTACTTCGCATTCGAGGTAGTAAAGGATGCGGCCCGGGACCTGAGCGAGGGGCGGATTCCCGCGGGGATTCCTGACTCCATCCTGGAAAATGTCAAGATGGACAGGGAAGTGAACGGTGACCTATGGAAGGCGGACCTGGGGAAAGTGGAACGGGGCAAGGGGTGGGCGAACCTCTATGACATTGACGTTGAACTGATCCGTGTCAACGGCCAGGTCTGGACAATGCAGGCACCCAAGGGCAGGTACTTCGAGAAAAACATGAGGGCCGACGTGACAAATCCCCGGGGAACGATGACTGAAGGGGCGCTGCTTTTCCATTACAGGGCCCCCGCCGCTTCCTGGGAGCAGAAAACAAACTACCTTGTGTTCCCGAAGGGGTTTGAGGCCTCCGGGGATCTCGGTGCATTCGAGGCCGGGTATATGACGCTGATTCCCGGCGGGATTATGGAAGCTGAAAGGGGAGCCACCGTGAAGTGGTTCGACCGGGGGGAGAAAATACCATGAGACGAGGCTTGATCTTTCTGTTCGCGGCAGCTTTCTTCGCCTGTACCTTTTCCTCCCCTTCCGGGGCAGAACCCAAAGGGGACATTATCCTTGACGGCGATCAGGTCATTTTCGACCAGGCCAGCGGAATGGCCGAGGCGGAGGGGACGGTGCGCCTCAGGCAGGACAACGTCAGGATTTTCTCCCACCGGATGGAGTATGACACGGTGAACCAGCACGCCGTGGCCACGTCCAGGCCCGGAGAAGTGGTGACGCTGCTGTACGGAGGCAACCGCTTCACGGGAAAGACCCTCGAATACGACATGGATGCCGGAGAGGGCGTTCTCACCGACGCTACCGGGGATCTGCCTGCGGGGACCCGGGGAGGAACGGTCTACATCCGGGGGAAGAACCTGGAAGTTGTCCCCCTGGATTCGGCCCTGGAAAAAAAGTGGATCAAGAAGCGCCACACCCGCCGGGTCAAGGAGGAAGACCAGCAGGTGGCGAAATGGACCGACGCGTCCCTGACCACCTGCCCCCTGCCGAAGACCCATTACCGTCTCATGACGAAGCGCCTTGTGGTGATCCCGGGCGTCAGGGTCATAGCGAAAAATCCCCGGGTGTATATCGCCGAGAAATTTCTCTTCTCCTACCCCTTTGACTATGTGGTGCCCCTCCACGGAGAGAAGGATTACCTGCTCGGCATCTTTACCCCGAGCATCGTCTACGATTCCGACAAGGGTGTCGGGTATGCTCTTACCGGTCCCTATGCCTGGGATACCGGCGAGGTGACCATGGCCTTCCGCTACTGGAGCAACATCGACTTCGAAGCCCGAGCCGGCCTGCGGCAGCGTTTCGGAAGGAACCTCTCCGTCTTCGCCAACATGGACTATTCATGGGAGGAGCTGGAGGAGGACGAAGAGGGAAGGAGCATCGGCGAGAAGAAGCACCGGCCGTCCTGGGGAGCGGAGTACTTCCGGCAGGGATGGAGCGCCAAGATTCTCTGGTCCCAGCGGGAGAACCTGGACCTCGAGAAGCGGAACCAGGTGATCGACGGTGTCCAGCAGGAGAAAAACTACCGGAACATGCTCCATCGGGAGCCTGAAGTCACCGTGACAAGCCCGTGGTTTTCAGTGGGAGGAATGAAGGATTTCTCCTGGAGGGTCACGGGGCTGTGGGGAGAGTACGAAACGTCCAGGACGCGGCCGGGTGAGGCCCGAATAGGCACCAGGTCTGTCTGGGACGTGCAGGCCCAGTATATCGTCAAAACCGGGGACATCCGTCCTTTCTGGAGGGGGCAGTACCGGAAGTTTTCCTATTCCGGCTTCGACAATCCCACCGGCAGGCTCCAGGATCACCAGGAGACCACGAGCATGTGGCTCGGATTCCGGACGCGGCTCGGCATGTTCGACTTCGCCAACGCGTGGCACATCCAGAATGTCACGGGCCGCTCCCCCCTGGGGTGGGACCGGGCCGGCGACAGCGAAGTCTTCTACACGGAGCTGGGTTTTCCCGTGGGGCGCGACCTGTATCTTTCCGCCATGTCCACCTACAACATCAAAACCCACAACGTGAGCGAAGTGGCCTACCGGCTCATCCTGGACCACGACTGCAGCCGGTGGGAATTCATCTTCCGGGATGACCATCTCGCGAGCAACGATGACTGGATGACCCTCCGGTTCATGGTAAAAGCCTTCCCGGAGACGCCCCTGGCCTTCGGCGACAAAAAGCTCTCGAATCCCTTCCCCAACCAGGGCGAATTCAAGGGGAAAAAGCCTGAAGGCGTTCCGTCCCGCAGGCCGATCATGGAAGATGACTGGGGCGACGACGGCCTGACCTACAAGTCCGACCCCACGCAGTTGAAAGAGACAGGGGAGAACCCTGTCCCTTCAACCGAAGCCGATTCGGAGGAGCCCTCAGGCGAGGACGGAAATCTCCTTAATCCGTAGGTGGCGCATTCCCCTGGGTACCTTGACGTGCACTTCGTCGCCTACCTTCTTGTTCAGAAGGGCCTGCCCGACCGGGCTGGACGAGGAAATCTTGCTCGCCTTCGGGTCGGATTCTTCGGAACCTACGATGGTATATGAGAATTCGGCTTTGTTGTTGATGTCCTGGATGGTGACCGTGGTTCCGAGGGTGACGCTGCTGTTGTCGATGGTGGAGGAGTCGAGGATCTTGGCCTTGCTGAGCTGGAATTCGAGGTAGGATATGCGCGTCTCGAGTTTTGCCTGCTCTTCCTTCGCCGCGGCGTATTCGGCGTTCTCGCTGAGGTCCCCGAAGGACCTGGCCTCTTCGAGCTGGCGGGATATTTCCGCTCGTCCCGTGCTTCGGAGCTCAACGAGCTCCGCCATGAGCTTCTCGTATCCCTTCTGTGTCATGGTGGAGGGGCTGTCGCTGGTGTGATTGCTCAAACTTTCTACCTCCCGGTAACGTCCTCTGAGTGAGGCAAGGTTCATATTACGTTTGATATGGAATTCTAACAAAGAATGTTCTGTTCGGCAATACGGAAGGAGAGATTCCTCCTTCCCGCCGGAACTGAATCGGAGAAAGGCAAGGTGTACCAATGGCGAGAGATTCACGAAGCCGCAAGAAGAAAACCTCTGCAGCGAAGAAGGACGGCAAGCTGCGGTATATCCCCCTGGGCGGCCTGGGGGAAGTGGGCAAGAACATGTACGCCCTCGAGTACGAGGACTCCATCCTCGTCGTAGACTGCGGTCTCATGTTCCCCGACGACGAGATGTTCGGCATCGACTTCGTCATCCCGGATATCACCTATCTTGAAGAGCGAAAAGACAAGATTGTCGGCATCGTCATCACCCACGGCCACGAGGACCACATAGGGGGCCTTCCCTTCAATCTTCCGAAAATTCCCGCCCCCCTCTACGGCACGAAGCTCACCCTGGGCATGGTGGGGAACAAGCTCACGGAATGGGCCCCCGCTTTTTCACCCGACTACCGGGAAATACGGGCCGGTGACCGGGTGGAAATGGGCCCCTTCTCCGTACGGTTCATCGCCGTGTGCCATTCCGTTCCCGACGGCGTGGGGCTTGCCATAGAAACCCCCGTGGGAACGGTGGTCCATACTGGAGACTTCAAGCTCGATCCTACGCCCATCGACGGCAGGCTGACCGACTATGCGGCCTTCTCGGAGGAAGGGAAGAAGGGAGTTCTCCTTCTGCTTTCAGATTCCACCAACGTGGAGCGCCCCGGCTTTACCCAGTCGGAGCACACCCTGTCCGGCACCATCGACCGGCTATTCCGGCAGCACCGGTCGAGGCGCATCGTTATTTCCGCCTTCGCCAGCAACCTCCACCGGGTACAGCAGGTGGTGGACGCGGCGGCCAGGTTCAACCGGAAGGTCGCCCTGGTGGGGCGGAGCATGGTGAAGAACGTGGAGCTCGCCCGGGAGTTGGGCTACCTTCACGCCGACGACAAGACCATCGTGGACATCGAGGATATAGGCAAGGTCCCGCCGGGTTCGCTGGTGGTCATGACCACCGGGAGCCAGGGAGAGCCCTTCTCCGGTCTTGTCCTCATGAGCAGAGGGGAGCACCGGGTGATCACCCTGACGGAGAAGGACGTGGTGGCCATCTTCGCCACTCCCATTCCCGGAAACGAAAAAACGGTGAGCAACACCATCAACCGCCTGTTTGCCTGCGGCTGCGAAGTGGTCTACGAAAAGGAGCAGGCCATCCACGTCTCGGGCCACGCCGCACAGGACGAGCTTCGGGTCATGCTGAACATGGTCCGGCCCCAGTTCTTCGTTCCCGTCCACGGCGAATACCGCCATCTCGTCCGCCACGCGAAGCTCGCCCGTGAGATGGGCGTGGCTCCGAAAAACGCTTTTGTCCTGCTGAACGGCGACGTGCTGACCCTGGAAAAGGACAAGGCCGTGGTGAAGGACCGGGTTCAGGCCGGCGGCATCATGGTGGACGGCATCGCCCTCGGCGAAATGCAGGGGAGCGTGCTGAAGGAGCGGAGGGAACTCGCCGAGGACGGGGCCGTGGCTGTCTCCCTCATCCTCACGGGCGAGGGGACCCTCGCCTCGCCCCCGGTTTTTGAAAGCAGGGGGTTTCTCCACCTTGAGGATGCGGCGAAGCTGAGGGAAGACCTCACGGTCTCCGTCGGGAAGGCCGTGGAATCCCTCGGAGCAAAGGCTGTTTCCGACCGGGACCTTCTCGAAACGCGGATAAAGGGCAGAATGCGGGACGCCCTCCGGCGGTTCGGGCGGGGCCGCCCGGTTATCCTCCCCCTTGTCACCGTTCTCGGGGAAAAACCGGCGGCCGAGCGGCCCAGGGCCTCTTCCCAGGGTAGGGGACGGAGGAGGAAAAGCTGATGGAAGCTCTTCCGGCTGTGTTTCTGGGGCTGGTCCAGGGAGTGACGGAATTCCTTCCCGTGAGCAGCTCCGGTCACCTTGCCCTGTTCCAGCAGCTTTTCGGCATCGGGGAGGCGGCTCTCTCCTATGACCTTCTCCTTCATTTCGCCACCATGCTCGCTACACTGGTTTTCTTCGGCAAGGACGTCGCCCTTCTCCTGTGCCAGTGGTGCAGGGGATTGCTTTCAGCGGAAAGCAGAACGGCGGAGGGATGGACCTTCGGGTGGGCCGTCATTGCCGGAACGGTGCTCACCGGGGCAATAGGCCTTTCCCTCAAACCCCTCGTGGAGCGGGCCATGACCCTCCCCTGGGCGGTGGGAGCGGGGCTCCTGGTCACAGCCGCCGTCCTCTGGTACGGCTCGTCCCTCGCCACAGACCTCTGCGGCAGGCCCGTGACGCCCGCCAGGGGGCTCGTTGTCGGGATCGTGCAGGGGATCGCGGTCCTGCCGGGTATTTCCCGGTCGGGGTCCACCATCGTCGCCGGCATGAAGACAGGACTGTCTGCCCCGTCGGCCTTCCGTTTTTCCTTCCTTCTCTCCCTTCCGGCCATTTTCGGAGCGACCCTGCTGGAGATGAAGGACCTCCTCCAGGTTCCGGACTGGTCCTCCACCCTGCCGTCAGGGTGGGCCGCCGGAACCGCCGCGGCCTTTTTCTCCGGACTCGTCTCCCTGGCGGTGCTCCGCAGGGTGGTCACCCGGGGGAAGTGGCGCCCCTTCGCGGCCTACTGCGCTTTCGTCGGCCTCCTGGCACTGGCGATCTTCCCGGGGAGGTAACGGCATGGCCGGGTCGTCTTCCGCACGATGGTGGATCATTGTCGCCTCCCTGGTTCTCGGATCCCTTCTCGGGGTGTACCTCCAGAGATTTTCCTTGACCGAGCCCTATTTCAGGGATATTCTTTCAACCGGCTTCAACGTGTCGGAGGTGAACCTCGCCTTTGCCGATTTCGGATTCCGCTTTTCCCTGAGGTGCAACCTCGGGACTCTGATCGGAGGCGTCTTCGGACTATGGGCCGCCCGATAGAACTGGTCCTCGCCTCGGGGAGCCCGAGACGAAGGGAGCTGCTCTCTTCTCTCGGGTGGGCCTTTACCGTGCTGGTTCCCTCCGTGGACGAGTCCCTTCTTCCCGGGGAAAGCCCCGGCGAGGCTGTGAAGCGCCTCTCCCGGGAAAAGGCGGAGACTGTCGCGAAAGAGCGCCCCGGGAGGTTTGTCGTGGCGGCCGATACGGTGGTGGCCCTCGGGAACAGGATTCTCGGAAAGCCCTGCAGCAGGGAGGAAGCCCTGGAGATGCTCATCCTGCTCAACGGCAGGACCCATTCGGTCTTTACGGGCGTTACGGTGTCTTCCCCCTGGGGAATGCAAACCGCCGCCGAGAGAACGGACGTGGTCTTCCGGGAACTTCCCGAAGACGCTCTCCGGGCCTACGCCGAGAGCGGCGAGGGAGACGACAAGGCCGGCGCCTATGCCATCCAGGGACTGGGGGCACTCCTGGTGGATTCCATCAGGGGAGATTATTTCAACGTGGTGGGCCTGCCCCTCTGCAGGCTCAGCAGAATGCTTGAATCCCTCGGCTTTTCAGTGGCCGACCAATGGAGGAAAACGCAATGAAGAAGAGACTGTTCCCTCCCGAAGGAGCCCGAATCAACCTCGGGCTCTGTGTTGTCCTCGCCCTGTTCCTCCTTTCCGCCGTCGCCCTGCTGCCCCGCATGGGAGCGGAGCGGGCATCCCGGAACGCGGGTATAATCCTCGACTTCCGGGACGTGGCCTCCCTTGGGTCTTCCACAGGCCGGACCCCGGAGGCGGCCTGGGGGGACATGGCCCGGAAGGGCGCCACGGGGCTCATGGTTTCGGAGCTGACCGGTACCCAGCTCTCCCTCGGCGTTCTGCCCCTCTATTACGGCACTGCTTCGGGGCTGCCCGACGGGGCGAGGAAGGCCCTGGCAGCACCGCTTTCGTCTACGGCCCTCTTTTTCCCGAAGACGTTCCCCGCCGGACGGAAGGCCCTGCCCTACCTGGCGGCCCGTTTTCCCGGCATGCGTACGGCGGAAGCCGACGGAGGAACGGCGGTTTATCTTCCCCGAACCCTGGAGGAACTGCTCCTGACGGGTGTTCTTCCCGACATGGACGGACTGCTCCTGTCGGAAAAGCTGCGGATTCCCGTATTCTACCGGGTGGCCCCCGCTCTTCCGGGGGATACGTCGCCCTCGGTGGCCGCCCTTGACAGACTGCTCGCCGATTTTCCGTCCATCCGGACTCTCGCCCCCGCAGGGGAGACGGCCCTCGGATTTCCAGATCTGAAGCCCCTCGCCGGAGCGGTGAAGAAAGCGGACCGCTCCGTGGCGGTGGTGGAGTTCTCCCGCCAGCTCGGCGCCCCCCAGCTCAACTGGCTTGCTTTTCCCGCCCTGCTGCCTCTCCACAGCGTGACCCACGAGGAACTCCTCAGCCGGAACATCTCCCGGGCCGCCCTGTTCGAACGGCTTCTCCGGGCGGTCAAGGAACGGTCCGTCCGCCTGCTCGTCTTCCGTCCCTCCGCCATGGAATCCTCCGCCGACCCCTACGGCACCTTCCTCGGGGAGCTTGGGAACCTCGCGGCGGGGCTTTCGGCTCACGGCATAGCCGTTTCCTGGCCCGAACCCTTCTCGCCCTGGAGGACGGGACTGGCCGGCGCTGCGGCCCTGGCCCTCGCCTTTGTCTACTCCCTCCTCCAGTATCTCCGGCGGTTTTTCCTTTTCTCCGGCGCAGACGACCACGGGCGGACGGGCAGGGTTTCCCGGAAAGGAGCCCTTCTTCTCGGGGCAGTCGTCCTCGTCACGGCTCTCGCTGTCCGTTTCGTTCCGCCGGCAGCCAGGATCATCGGGGCCCTCGCGGCGGTGTTCGTGGTTGCCGAGGCGTCCTTCCTGGCCCTTGACGGGTGGAGGCGCCCCTGGGCGGGGCTCGTGGGAAGTTTCCTCTTCGCCGTGGCGGGGGGGCTGGCCATCGCCGCCTTCTTCAGCGAGCCCGCCTACATGCTCCGCCTCCGGGCTTTCTCCGGCGTGAAGGCGACGCTCTTTCTTCCGCCGCTCCTGGTGCTGCTCGCCGACCTGAGGCGGAGGGAACATCCCGAGTCCCTGGGAGATATCTTCCGCCGTCCCCCTCTCTGGGGGGAGCTTTTTCTCCTCGGCATTCTGCTGGCGGGAGCGGGCCTGGTTCTCTTCCGCAGCGACAACGTCCAGTTCGTGCCTGCCTTTGAGGTCCGCATGAGGGAGTTCCTCGAGCGCATCCTCGTGGCCCGGCCCAGGAACAAGGAGATCTTCCTCGGGTACCCGGCGCTCCTCCTCTGGTATTACGTCCGCAAGGCCGACCTGTGGCCCCGGTACAGGGAAGTGCTCCGCATGGCCACCGTCCTCGGTTTTTCGTCGGCGGTGAACAGCTTCTGTCATTTCCATACGCCTCTCTATTTCATTCTCTTCAGGCAATTTAACGGATTGTGGACCGGCGTCCTCGTGGGTATGATGGGAATCGTGATTCTCAGGTTCCTCATTCTGCCCCTGTGGGAGAAGTACGGGAGGATGGTGACGGAGTGAACCGTCGCTACCGCGCGGTGCTTTGCGGCTACTACGGGTTCGGCAACCTCGGGGACGAGCTTCTTGCCTCGGCCCTGGTGGAGGCCTTCGAAAAAATCGGCGTTCCGAGGGATGAGCTGGCCATACTCTCAGCGTCTCCTGCGGATACCGAGCGGTCTCTGTCTCTGCGGGCGGTGAACCGATGGAAAACGACGGAAGTTTTCCGCCTCCTCAGGGAGAGCGACACCCTGCTTCTCGGCGGGGGGGGGCTCTTTCAGGACGTTACGAGCGTCCGGTCGTCCGCCTATTACTGGGGAATGATCCGTCTCGCGTCCCTTGCCGGCGCCCTGCCCTGGGCGGTAGGACAGTCGGTGGGCCCGTTCCGGACCCTCTCCGGCATGTTCTTCGCCCGGAATGCCCTGGGAAAATGCGCCCTCAGAAGTGTCCGGGACGAGCGGTCCGGCGCCCTGCTGAACTCCTGGGGGCAGAAGTCCTCCAGGTCTCCGGACCCGGTGTTTCTGCTGGGGCGGCATTCCTCCTGCAGAGAACGGAGGGACGGCCATTTCCTCGTGAACATCCGCCCCTGGGGCGGAAGCCTGCCGCTCCGGACGGTGACGAAAGCCGCGAGACTGGCCGCGGAAAAAAAACTCCCGGTCATCGGGGTGGGGCTTTCCCGGGAGGATGTGGTCCTCATAGAGCGGCTTGCCGGAAGCCGGATTTTCCGTCCCCGGAGGATCATCCTGCTCTCGGCGGCGAACTGGAGCACCGAATCGGAACAGTTGTTCTGCAACGCCGCCGGAGCGGTGTCCATGCGGTACCATTTCGCCCTTCTCGCCCTTCTTTCCGGTGTTCCCCTGACCCTCTCGGCCTATGACCCGAAGGTGGAGGAGTTCGCCGCCGAATGGAAGCTCCCCGTGTGGAAGGGGGATGGGCGCCTTCCACACCCGGCCCTGTCGCCGGAACAGGAAAAGACCGTCTATCGGGCGGATCTCTTCCTCGAGGAATTCAGCCGGATGTGGAATGAAGCCCGGAGGCTCGCACACAGAAAGGGGACTGGTCGTTCATGACCCCGGATTTGAATGGTCTGGCTGAACACGCTTCCGCAGTCCGGAGGGACGTGGTCAGGATGATCGGCGTCGCCCGGTCGGGACACCTGGCGTCTTCTCTCTCCATTGTGGATCTTCTTGTCTGGCTGTACTGGGAGGTTCTTTCCCTGCGGACGGACGAACCGTCCTGGGAGGACAGGGACCGGTTCGTCCTCGGGAAGGGGCACGGATGTCCCGCCCTGTACGCCGTCCTCGCCAACAGGAGCTTCTTTCCCCGGGAAGAGCTGTGGAGCTACCGCCGGCTCGGCGCCATGCTGCAGGGATTTCCCGAGGTCCGCAGGACCCCCGGCGTGGACGCCCCCGGAGGATCCCTCGGCCAGGGGCTCGGCCTCGCCAACGGCCTCGCTCTCGCGCTGAGGGACCGGGCATCCGTTCCGTCGGTCTTTTGTCTTGTGGGCGACGGGGAGCTCCAGGAGGGAGCCTTCTGGGAGTCCGCCATGACGTCCGCCCACTTCTCCCTGGACAGCCTGCTGCTCCTGGTGGACAGGGACGGACGGCAGATGGAGGGGGCCACGGAGGACATCATGTCCCTCGAGCCGGTCCGGGACAAGTTTCTCGCCTTCGGCTGGGCCGTGGAGGAGTGTGACGGCCATGACTTCGCCTCCATGGAGGAGGCTCGTGCCCGCCTCGGGTCCCGCAGGGGAAAACCGGGGTGCATCGTGGCGAACACCGTGCTCGGAAAGGGTGTTTCCTTCCTCGAAAACGATCCCTCCGGAGGGCGGATGGTCCTGGGGCGGGATTCCATGGACAAGGCCCTCCGGGAACTCGAAAAGGGAGGGGACTGAACGATGCCGGCTCCTGAAAGAAGCACCAGGGACGCCTACGGGCAGGCCCTTATTGACCTCGCTGCGGCAGACCCTTCGGTGGTGGCCGTGGACGGCGACGTGGGATCCGCCACCCGTGCGGCGCGGTTTGCCGCCCTCCATCCCGACAGGGTATTCAACGTGGGCATGGCGGAGCAGGACATGATCCTCACCGCTGCCGGACTGGCCCTCGGGGGAAAGAACGTCTACGTGTCCTCCTACGCTTCCTTCCTCGTGGGGCGGGGGTACGAGCAGATCCGGTCCGCCGTGGCCATCCCCGGCCTCCCTGTGAAGATTGTGGGGAGCCACTGCGGGGTTACCGTGGGGGAGGACGGGGCGTCCCACCAGATGCTCGAGGACCTGGCTCTCATGAGAGTCTTCCCGGACATGACGGTCCTCGTCCCGGCTGATTACACATCTGCCCTTGCGCTGCTGAAAAACGCTGTCTCCTCCAGGGGGCCCGTGTACGTCAGGCTCGGCAGGTCGCCGGTTCCGGACGTTTACGCCGACGGTGACGAAGGCATCCTTCCCGGAGGAGGAAGGGTGCTCCGGGAGGGGACGGAAGTGACGGTCTGCTGTTGTGGTATCATGGTCTCCGAGGCGCTCCGGGCTGCGGAAGTGCTGGCGCGGCAGAACATCAGCGCCGAGGTGATAGACTGCTACAGTGTATCCCCCCTTCCGGCCCAGAGCATTCTCGACTCCGTCCACAGGACGGGGTGCTGCGTCACCGCCGAGGAGCATTTTGCCCGGGGAGGCCTGGGAGAAGGTGTCGCCGCCCTCGTGAGCGGCGCCTACCCCGTCCCGGTGAAGCAGGTCGCTGTATTCGACAAGTTCGGCCAGAGCGGTTCTCCGGCGGAGCTGCAGGAGTATTACGGCCTGACGGCATCCCAGATCGTGAGCGCCGCAGTGCAGGCCTGGACCATGCGCAGGAGGTAAGAAATGGATATTCGCCTGGCAGGAGTCACCAAGGTATTCGAACCGGACATCGTCGCCCTCGAGGATATTTATCTCTCCATCGACAAGGGGGAGTTCGTCTACCTTGTGGGGACCACAGGCTCTGGAAAGACCACCCTCCTCAGGCTCATCTCCCGGGAATACCTTCCCACCAGGGGGCAGATCACCGTGGGGGACGTGAATCTGCGAAAAATCGGACGGGGCAGGCTTCCCTTCTACAGGCGGGACGTGGGGGTCGTCTTCCAGGATTACAAGCTGCTGCCCAACCTGACGGTCTTCGAAAACGTGGCTTTCGTGCTGGAGGCCATGGGCATTCCGCCGAGGGTCGTGCAGAACCGGGCCAACGAGGTGATCGACCAGGTGGGGCTGTGGAGACGGCGGTTCCTCAAGCCTCCCCAGCTCTCCGGGGGAGAGCAGCAGCGGGTCGCCATCGCCAGGGCCATGGCGAACTCGCCCTCCATCTTCCTCGCCGATGAGCCCACCGGAAACCTTGACCTCCGGACGTCCGAAGAAATCATGCGTCTTCTCCTTTCCATCAACGCCGCAGGAACCACCGTTCTCGTGGCAACCCACGACCAGTACCTCGTCGACGCCTACCGCCAGCGCCTCGTTGAGCTCCACAACGGGCGGCTCAAGCGGGACGAGAGGAGAGGGAGGTATTTCATCGATGGCGAGCTTTAAATATGCCCTGCGGGACACCTTCCGGCTCATCTGCCGCCACTGGGGACTGAGCATTCTCACCCTCATCACCGCGGCCTCGGTGCTGTACATCCTCGGATTTACCGCCCTTTTCGCCCTGAACGTGCGCCACATGGTCTCCCAAATCGAGGGAGGTCTCGTGGTGCAGGTCTACATGAAGAAGGGCGAAAAGCCGGACGACGTGTACGGCAAGGTGAAGACAAACCCCACGGTCACCAGCATCCGGGCCATTTCGCCGGAGGAGGCTCTCGACCGCCTCCGGGCGAAGCTGGGAAACCAGGCCAGGGCCGTTACCCTCATGGGGGAAAACCCCCTGCCGTGGAGCCTGGAAATCCAGGTCCAGCGGGCGGAGCACATTACGCCCCTCGTCCGGGACCTCGTGGTCTTCCCCTCCGTGGAGGAAGTGATCTACTCGGGCAAGCTGGTGGAGCGCCTTTCCACCATATCCCGGGCATCGGCGGGCGTGTCGGCCACCATCCTCGTTCTCGCGGTGATCATCAGCGCCCTGGTGATTTTCAACACCATCAGGATCGCCATCTACTCCAGGAAGGAAGAGATCGAGGTCATGCTCCTCATCGGGGCCACCAAGACCTACATCTCCCTTCCTTTCGTCTTCCAGGGAATGTTCCTCGGCGCCGGGGGAGCCCTTCTCGCCGTGGCGGGCCTCTGGGCCACCTACGCGTCGGCGGTGAACGCCGTACGCTCCACCCTCGCGTTTCTTGATATAATTGTCAACCAGCAGATCCTGCTCCAGTTCTTCCTTCTTCTTTTCGCCACGGGCGCCACCATGGGCTGGATGTGCAGCTGGCTCGCCGTGAGCCGTTTTACGTCGAGGGCCCTGCGCCCCCGCTGACTCCGACGAAGGGAGCTGACCACAGTGAAGACCGCACGAACAGCCTGTTTTCTCCTTGCGATCGCCCTGTTTCTTGCTTCCGCGGGTCCCCTGTCCGCCGCTTCGGGCCTCGACAGCAGGATAGCCCAGGAAGAGGCCCGGATGAGGGTTCTGGAAAAGCAGATTTCCGAACACCAGAAGCGGGCCAGGCAGATGGGGGAGAAAGAAAAGGGAGTGCTCACCCAGCTCAATTCCCTGGACCAGAAGAAGAAGGTGACCGAACAAAGAATACGGGTGCTGGAGCTGAAGCTTGAAAAAGTGAAAAACACCATCGCGGGGCTCAGGGCGGAAGTCCGCCTGACCGAGCAGGAGCTTGGGGAGATGATGTACGTCTTTGAAAACCGTCTCGTGGACATCTACAAGTACGGCGGCGTGGCGGAGTTCAACCTCCTTCTTTCCTCCACCACCGCCCACGAGGCCATGGAGACCTCCTACCTGCTGAACCGCATCGCCCTCCAGGACCAGGCCATGATCAGCGAAATGCTCCAGAAAAAGGACCGTCTCATCAAGGCCGCCGCCCAGATGGAGCAGCAGGAAAAAGAACTTTCTGAGAACACGTCCCGCCTCAACGGCGAACGAAAGACATTCCGGAACGAGATCAACAAGAGCAATGTCTTTCTGGGGAAGGTTCGACAGGAGCGGTCACTGCACGAACAGGCCGTGAAGGAGCTTCTCCAGTCCCAGAAGGAAATCCAGCAGACCGTGATGGCCCTCATGCGGAAAAAGCGGGATGAGGAGTCTAGGAACAAAGGACGGTCCGCCCAGTATACCTATCTTCCTTCGGGGGGGCAGCTTTCCTGGCCCGTCCAGGGACAGATCACGAGCACCTTCGGCCAGAGGGTGCATCCTGTCTTCAAGACGAAGATGATGCACACCGGCATGGACATTCGTGCGCCCAGGGGAACGCCCGTACGGGCCGCCGGGCCCGGCGAGGTTCTCTTTGCCGGATGGCTGAGAGGGTACGGACAGGTGATCATCATCGACCACGGGAACAATCTGTCCTCCGTCTACGCCCACCTTTCGAGCATGTCGGTACGGGAAGGCTCGGCGGTCAAGAAAGGACAGACAATAGGGGCAGTGGGCAGCACGGGAACGGCCACAGGGGCACACCTTCATTTCGAGGTGCGTGTCGGCGGCGATGCCAGGGATCCCATGCGGTATTTGAGAAAATAGAAAAGGAGAAGGACAATGTCCGAACAGAAAACACACTTTCGAAAAAGAGTTCGGGACTGGCTCGGAGGCATCGTTCTCGGAGCGGCGGCAGCGGGTCTCATCGTATCGGCAACCGCCGCCGATCTCGGCGATTTCGAGCGGATTGCCCCCTTCAATCCCCAGGCCATGTGGCTCATGAAACAGGCCCGGGCGATCATCGAAACATACCAGGTGGATTCCGCCGAGAAGCCCGCCGAGGAAGACAAGCTGCTCTATGGGGCCATCAGGGGGATGGTGGAGGCCTGGGGCGATCCCTACACCCGTTTCGTGGACCCGGGCCAGCTCAAGGAAGAAGAGATCGAGATGGAAGGGGAGTACGGGGGGCTCGGGATTTACATCGGCCAGCGGGACGGTAAAACCCTGGTCATCAGCCCCATCGAGGACACTCCTGCCGACCGCGTGGGACTCAAGCCCCAGGACCAGATCGTGAAGATAGAGGACGAGATCATCCTCGGCTGGGATTCCCAGCAGGTGGTGAAGCGCCTTCGAGGCAAGCCGGGCACCTCGGTTACCATCTGGGTCCGGAGGGAAGGCGAGGAGGAGCTCCTGAAATTCGAGATTGTCCGTGAGAACATCAAGCTCATCTCCGTACGTTCCGAGATGATGGACAAGAACCTCGGGTACGTGAAGATCAGCCAGTTCAAGCAGAAGACCGCCCATGAGGTGCGGAGCGCCTTTTCCGCCCTGATGAAGGAGGGGGCGAAGGGGTTTGTGCTCGACCTGCGGAACAACGGCGGCGGGCTCCTCAACGGGGCGGTGGAGATCTGCGACATGTTCCTGAACGGCGGCCTGGTGGTTGGAATGAAAGGCCGTGTGGACAGGGCCAACGATGAAATCTACGCCAACCCGGGAACCCTTACGAGCCTGCCCATGGTGGTGCTTATCAACGAGGGAAGCGCCTCGGCCTCCGAGATCGTGGCGGGCGCCCTTTCCGACCGCGGCCGGGCGGTCTCGGTGGGAAAGAAGACCTTCGGGAAGGGATCGGTGCAGACCCTGTTCAACCTTACCGACGGGTCCGGGCTCTACGTGACCATCGCCCGGTATCACACACCTTCGGGCAAGGTGATCGACCACGTCGGACTTGAGCCGGACGTCAAGGTCGACGGCGAGGTCACCAAGGAAAAGGACAAGGACGAGCAGCTCAAGCGTGCCCTGGAAGAACTCAGGAATATCATCTCCGGCAAGAGCGCTCCTGCCGCGAAGCTGCCCGAGGCATCCTGAAGGACGGACGGCTGAGCTTTGAAACACGGAAATGACCTTCGGGGTCTCGCCGTTGGATTGTGCCTTCTCGCCGCCGGGGCCTGCGTGATCCTTTTCGGTTCCGGCGGGGGGAAAACCCTGCCGGAACCCCTTCGGGAAGAAACGGCCGGACCGGGTGCGGTCCGGGCTGAAAACGGAGAGCACCCGGGGCGGGAAAATCCGGGCGGCGAAAATGAAGACTCCGTTGCCGTTCTTCCTTCCGGTGAAAAAACGGAGGAGGCCCCCCGGAAGCCCGGGCCCGGACCCTACGTTGCCATCGTCATCGACGACTTCGGATTCTCGAAGGCCATCACCGACGGCTACGGGGAGCTGACTCTCCCGTTGACATGGTCCATCATCCCCTTCCAGTCCCACTCCCTTTACGCTGCCGGGCAGGCGGAAAAGGCAGGGATTCCCTACATGATCCACATGCCCATGGGCGCCGGCGGGGATAAAAAATGGGATGAAAAGACGGGGGTCATCGACTCCGGCATGTCCGCAGAAACGGTTACCCTGCTTCTCCGAAAGGCCCTGGCCTTTCTTCCGGGCGCCCTCGGCATGAACAATCACAGGGGATCCAGGGCGACACGGGACGAACACCTCATGGAAACCGTCATGACGGAACTGGCCTCCACTTCCCTTTTCTTTCTCGACAGCAGGACATCCTCCGCCTCGGTGGCGTATAATACAGCCCGGACCAAGGGCATTCCCGCCGCATTCTGCTCCGTCTTCCTCGACCATGAACCGTCGGAGGAATTCATGGAGAAACAGTTCCAGCGGGGACTGGACCTTGCCGCGAAGAGAGGATGGGTGGTTATGATCGCCCATACCCGGCAGGGAACGCTGGACTTTCTGAAGAAAAAAAGCGACTCCCCTCCGGAAAAAGTGACCTTCGTCACCATGCCGGAACTTATGCATATTCTGTGGGACCGGAGCGACATGTCATCCAGGCAGAGTGTTTCCGGGAGAAACGTATTCAAAGCAGGCCGCCGGTTCAGGGCGGCCAATGAGGGGGATTTTTCGTGAAAGGTCGGGTTGAGGTCATCATCGGCGCCCAGTGGGGCGATGAGGGAAAGGGAAGGGTCGTTGACGCCCTCGGATCGAGGGTGGACGTCTTTGCCCGGTACCAGGGAGGCGCCAACGCGGGGCACACTGTGATCGTGGAGGGGAAAAAATATGTCTTCCACCTCCTGCCCTCGGGAATGCTCTACCCCTGCAGGGTATGTGTCATAGGCAACGGGGTGGTCATCGATCCCGAGCAGCTTCTCAACGAACTGAGGGAACTCCAGGAGCAGGGGAAGGACCGGGCGAGGCTCGTCATCAGCGGCGCCGCCCACGTGGTCATGCCATACCATAAAAAGCTCGACACAGCCCAGGAAAACCAGCGGGGCAAGGGGCGGAAGATCGGTACCACGGGAAGAGGCATCGGTCCCGCCTACGTGGACAAGTACAGTCGGTGCGGTGTTCGGGTGGAAGACCTGCTTGACGGGGATTCCCTCCGGGATAAGCTTGAGTACAACCTTGACGAGAAAAACCTGTTCCTCTCCAAGATCTACGGCGAGGAACCTCTTCCCTTCGATGAAGTGTTCGATCAGGCCGTTGAATGGGGCAAGGCCCTCGCCCCCTACGTGGGGGACGCGTCCCTCATAATCGATGAAGCCATACAGGAGGGCAGGGGCGTCCTCTTCGAAGGAGCCCAGGGAACCCTTCTCGACGTGGACCACGGCACCTACCCCTACGTCACGAGCTCGTCGCCCGTGGCCGCCGGAGGATGCGTGGGTCTCGGCGTGGGACCTGCCGCGGTGGATAGGGTGATCGGCGTGGTGAAAGCCTACTGTACCAGAGTGGGTGAAGGTCCCTTCCCGACGGAAGATGAAGGGGAGAGCGGGAACCGCCTGAGAGAAAAGGGAGCGGAGTACGGAGCCACAACCGGCAGGCCCCGGCGGTGCGGCTGGCTCGATCTTGTCGCCCTGCGCTATGCCGTGAGGGTGAACGGCATGTCCTCCATCGCCCTCACAAAGCTCGACGTGCTCACGGACTTCGAGCGGATTCCCGTCTGCACGGGGTACGAGATCGACGGGAAGGCGGAGGAGCATTTCCCCAGCGGAGTTCACCGCCAGTGGAAGGCGAAACCGGTGTACGAGTACCTGGAAGGATGGAAGGAAGACCTTTCGGGATGTGCGGAATTTGACAGACTTCCTCTCCAGGCAAGGAAGTACGTTGAGTATATCGAGACGGCCTGCGGCGTTCCCGTCAACCTCATCGGGGTCGGGCCCGGAAGGGACCAGACCATTCTCAGGAATTTCTAGAAGGGAGAATCTTCCCATTCTTCCCGTGGAACTTGATCTCTGCTCCTCCGCCGACCTTGAGGGAATCTGCTCGGTGGAGGAGCAGTCGTCTGTTTCTCCCTGGCCCCGGGAGGTCATCGGGGCCGACCTTTCCGGGGACAGCCCCTACCTTTACCTGTGCGCCAGGGCGGGGGACCGTATCCTCGGGTTCGGTACCGTCCTCAGGAAAGGGAAAACTTCCGAGCTTGCGAACCTTGCGGTGCTTCCGGAATTCCGGAGACGGGGCGTAGGTTCCCAGCTCCTGGCAGGTCTTGCAGAAATCGCCGAATCGCTGGGAAGCCTGCGGATGAACCTCTACGTGAGAGAATCCAACACAGGGGCGGCAAAGCTCTACCGTCTCTTCGGCTTTTCCGTCCTCGGGCGGCATACAGGCTACTACGCCGATGGAGAAGACGCCCTGGTCATGGAAGCTTCCCTTCCCCTCCGTCTTCCGGACGACGGCGACGGGGGGTATCCGCCCCCGGGCTGAGCTTCGGGCTGTTCACCACGTGGGATCGAAGATGCTCGGCTCGTACTCCCTGACCTTCCGCCGGATTTCTTCGAGAGATTTCCGCACCCGCTCTCTTCGAAGCCGCTCCGCCTCGTCCAGGTATTCCTTCATGTCTCCCGGGTTCCCCTTCCGGGCTTTCACTCCCTGTTTCAGCGAATCGAGATCCCTGCCGCCCGTGCCCGTCCGCTTTCCGGAAGGGACGGTGCGCCGGGAGAGGGGGGAACCGTCCCTGTCAGGGGAAGCCGGTTCCGGGTATTCTCCGTCGCCGGAACGCACGGGAACATCCGATGAAAGAACCTGCTCTCCTTCAAAAAGAAGAACAGTCTTCCTGTTCCCTCCCCAGGAAAAATGAGATTCCCTGGAAGGATGGGCCCTGAGAAGCGCCCCCAGCAAAATGAACACCACTACTGCTCCCCATGCGGCAGCTTTCTTTCTCATGTCGTCCTCCTTCTCCCGGGTGTATTATAGAACAAAACCATTCCCGGCATTCTTCCGGCAGGAGCAGGCCGGAAAGGAGGAAGAGAACATGAAGAAAGCGGTCTACTTTTTCTGCGACGACCCCTTCGACCCCGTGGCGGGGAATGTCCTGGCCGCAGTGCGGCACTTCTTTTCTCCGGAAGAGACGTCTCTTCTCATTGACGGGCTTCCCGTTCTTGCCTGCAGCTCTCCTTCGGGAGACCTCTTTTCCTTTGTTCGCACCCTGAAAGTTGTCAGCCACGACTATTCCCGCTACCTCCCAGTGATGACGGGCCACTTCGCCGACTGCGATCTCGCCGGAATCATCACATGGCACGAGGGTGAAAACGCCCCGGACGGCATCCTCACCACCCACACCACCGGGGACGTGGACTCGGGGGCCTTCGGTCCCGCCGACCCGGAGTGCATGAGGAATCTCCTCCTCGCCATGGAGCAGGGCAGGGTGGAGGAAGGCATGGAGGACTACAGGGTGGTCACCGAGGCGACCCACTGGTCCGGCATGGTCTACGGGGGAGGAGACCCCGACAGGATTCTCCGCTATCCCGTTCCCCTGCTGGACATCGAGATCGGAAGCTCCCCCCGATGCTGGTCCGACGATAGGGCGGCCCGGGTGCTGGCCCGGTCCCTTCTTTCGGTCTTCACGGGAGACGGAAAAGAGGTGCGGAATATCCTCTGCGCTGGGGGCGTCCACTTCGACCCCAACTTCGCCGCAGCCGCCCTGACCTCCTGGAACGGCAGCGCCTTCGGCGTCTCCCACATCCTCGCCAACCAGTGGCTCGTGGGGGGGCGCTACGAGGAGGAAACGGGGCCGGACAAGCTGGACCGGTGCGTGGCATCCATCAGGGGGGGCATCAGCGCCATCGCTTTCCACGACAACCTCAAAGGCCCGTACAAGGACCGCTTCCGCGCCCTGGGGGAACGGCTCGGCATTCCCGTGGTCAAACACCAGGCCCTTCGTTCGCCCGAAAAGATCCCGTGGCGCTGAAGCGGCGGAAGAATCCGGCAGAGCCCTTCAGGAAACCGGAGGGATAAAACGCCTTTCCTCCCGGCGGAATCAGGCAGGGGATCCCTTCCCCTGTGACTCTCCCCGCTGCCGGAGGATTGAGGAGCCGGAGAGACCATTGACGGGAAGATTTCTGACGTGCTATCATTTCGTTAAATGCAGAAATAACAAAAGGTAGGCGAGGCACTGTGGAATCAATTCTCTCCATCTCAAAGGCACTTGGTGAAAAGAACAGGCTCCGGGTCTTCCTGGCGCTTATGGATACGGAAGAACTGTGCGTCTGCGACGTGGGGGACTTCCTCGGACTTGCGCCCGCCACGGTTTCCCGCCACATGAGCATCCTCCACCAGGCAGGGCTCATCGAATCGGAAAAAAGGGGGCGGTGGGTTTACTACCGCATGGGAACAGCCGTCGATCCCCGGCTGCTCGGGTGGATACGGAGCTCCGTGGGGAATGACGGCTTTCCGGCGCAGGACAGGGAGAAAATCAGGGAAATCGTCAGGCTGCACAGGGAGAGCTGCCTCTGTGACTCAGGGGGGAGGAAAACGACCGTATGAAGAACAAGCTGAAGGTTCTGTTTCTCTGTACCGGAAACTCGTGCCGCAGCCAGATGGCGGAAGGATGGATCCGGCATCTTCACGGAGACGTCGTAGAGGCATGGTCAGCGGGGATTGAAAACCATGGCCTGAACCCCAATGCCGTAGCGGTGATGAAAGAAGCCGGAGTGGACATCTCCGGGCACAGGTCGAAAAACGTTGCCGAACTGCTTGACGTTCCTTTCGACTTCGTCATCACCGTATGCGGCGACGCCGATGAACGGTGCCCCTTCTTCCCGGGAAACGCACGGATCATCCACCGGGGATTCGACGACCCTCCGAAGCTCGCCCCGGGGAAGGAAACGGAGGAGGAAAAAATGGACTGCTACCGGCGGGTCCGGGACGAAATACGCGCGTTTCTAGAGGACCTTCCCGGCTTTCTGGAAAACCTTCCTGAATAGAAAAGGAGCTGGACTGACAATGGACGACCTCCGCAACTACGTGAAAGAACGGTACGCCAGGGCCATCAAAAACAATACTTCCTGCTGCGGCTCGGGAGGGTGCTGCTGCGGCACGACGGGCGCATCCGACATCCTGAGCATGACCCGGGGCAACTACGACGGCACGGTGCTCGAAAAGACGCCCCCGCAGATGGCGGACCAGTCCTTCGGGTGCGGCAATCCCTTCACCGAAGCCGACATCCATCCGGGGGAGACCGTCCTCGACCTTGGAAGCGGCGCGGGTCTCGATCTTTTCCTGGCCTCGGAAGCCACGGGACCCTCCGGGAAGGTCATCGGCCTCGACATGACCGACGAGATGCTCGAGACCGCCGCCGAAAACCTCAGGGGGCTGGACAACGTCACCCTCGTGAAGGGCTACATCGAGGAAATGCCGCTGGAGAGCGGCACCGTGGACGTGATCATATCCAACTGCGTCATCAACCTCTCCCCCGACAAGGGGAAGGTGCTGAAGGAGGCCTTCCGGGTGCTCCGACCGGGCGGCCGGTTCTGCGTCTCCGACACGGTGTTTCTCCGTCCTGTGACGGAGCGGGCCGTGAAGAACCTCGCCGCGTGGTCGGGGTGCATCGCCGGGGCTCTGCAGGAGACGGAGTACGCCGATCTTCTGAAGGAAGCGGGATTCATTGAGATCGAAGTCCGGCGCACGAAGGTCTACGATGTGCCTGACGCTCTGGCCGCCATGGCATTTCCCGAACTCTCGGCCGAAGAACGGAAGGAGATCAACGGCGCACTGGCCAGCGCGATCATTCAGGGCAGAAAACCCTTGGTGAAACCCAAAGAGGGACGCGATTACATGATCCGCCGTGCCGAAGCCGCGGATGTCTCCGCCATCGCGGCGCTTCTGGAGGAGAACGGACTTACTTCCCTCGGAGTGGCGGAGGCTCCCGAGAACTTCCTTGTCCTGGAGCACTCCGGCATCGCCGCCGTCGCAGGCATGGAGATCCAGGGGGACGCGGGGCTTCTCCGTTCCCTCGCGGTTCGGCGAAAGGACAGGAAGAAGGGTTTCGGCGAGCGGATGACCTCGGCCGTCATCGACCGTGCCCGGTCACAGGGCGTCCGGATAGTCTATCTTCTCACCGAAACGGCGGAGAAGTTCTTTGAAAGAGCAGGCTTCACCGACGCCCGGAGGGAAGATATCCCGGCTCCGCTGATGCAAAGCTCCGCGCTGGACATGGTGTGCCCCCAGGGCAGCACCGTCATGAAAAAAATTCTTCTTCAGGAGGAGTGCTAGAAAATGGAAAACAGGGCATTCGTCACGAAAGAAACGAAAGGGCTCGGCTTCTTTGAAAAGTATCTTACCGTCTGGGTGATTCTGAGCATCCTCGCCGGAATCGGGCTCGGCAAGGTCGCCCCGGACTTCGCGAAGGCCCTCGACGGCATGGCCATTTCTGTGGGAGGCGCTCCCGTGGTCTCGATCCCTATTGCGATCTGCCTCTTCTTCATGATGTACCCCATCATGGTGAAGATCGACTTTGCCGAGGTAGTGAAAGCGGGTAAGAGCATCAGGCCTGTAGGACTCACTCTCTTCATAAACTGGGCGGTGAAGCCCTTCACCATGTACGCCATAGCCGTCTTCTTCCTCGGGAAGATCTTCATCCACTTCATCGGTCCCGACGCAGTGGACCTGGTGCGGCTTCCCTTCGGACTCAACCTCGAGCCCGGCGCGACCTACGGACTCGGTACAGTGGTCCTTGAAAACGGCGTCCGGATGCTCTCCGTTCCCCTGTGGCGGAGCTATCTCGCCGGCTGCATCCTGCTGGGCATCGCCCCCTGCACCGCCATGGTGCTGGTGTGGGGGTACCTCGCCAGAGGCAACGACGGGCACACCCTTGTGATGGTGGCCATCAACTCCCTCACCATGCTCTTTCTCTATGGCCCCCTTGGCGGGTTCCTCCTCGGTGTGGGGCGAATTCCGGTGCCGTGGCAGGCCCTCGCACTCTCCATTGCCGTCTACGTGGCGCTGCCCCTGGCGGCGGGCTACATTTCCAGGAAAATGATCCTCAGGACAAAAGGGGAGGCCTGGTTCCGGGAGAAATTCCTTCACTTCCTGACGCCGGTCACCATCGCGGCCCTGCTCATCACGCTGGTGCTGCTCTTTTCCTTCAAGGGAGAAGTTATTGTCGCCAACCCGCTGACGATCCTCTGGATCGCTATTCCGCTCTTTCTCCAGACCGTACTGATCTTCGGCCTGGGCTACTGGCTCTCGAAAAAGCTCGGCCTGTCCTACCAGGATGCCGCGCCGTCCGCCATGATCGGCGCGTCCAACCACTTCGAGGTGGCCATCGCAACGGCCACCATGCTGTTCGGCCTCTCCTCGGGGGCTGCCCTCGCCACGGTGGTGGGGGTGCTCATCGAGGTTCCGGTGATGCTGATGCTGGTCAGGTTCTGCAACAACACGACGCACTGGTTCCGTCAGGGACACTAGAAGCTTCTACAGACCAAAGAGGGGGAGTGTCTTTCCCCCTCTTCAGCCTGTTCATGTTTCTCAATAAACCTCAAATACAACATACAGCAAAGGATGATCAGACCCGATGGAGCAGAATCCGCAGTCCCCGGCATCGAACAAAAAACCGTTGCTCAAAGTAACGGCAATCCTTCTCATCTCAGTAGTCATAGGCGGCATCTGGCTCGTCAAGAACAGGGAAAAGGAGGTTCTTCGGGAACTCTCTTCCGCCCCTGACCGAAATCCCGATTTTGCGCTCTACATAACGGAATCGATCGACCTTGAAAAGCTGAAGTCCTACGGACTGCCGATCATCATCGACTTCGGCGCGGACTCCTGCGTACCGTGCAAGGAGATGGCTCCTGTTCTGAAAGAGCTGAACGAAACTCTCCAGGGGAAGGCGATTATCAGGTTTGTGGATGTCTGGAAGCATCAGAACCTGGCGGAGGGGTACCCTCTCCGGGCGATACCGACCCAGTTCTTTTTCGACAGGGGGGGAAAGCCTTTTACTCCCTCGGATTCGATAGGAGTTCCGATGCAGATGTATGCCACCAGGGATACGAACACCCATGTCTTCACCGTCCACGAGGGCGGCATGACGAAGGCGCAGCTTCTCGCGGCGCTGAAGGAGATGGGCGTGCAATGATCGATGGCTGGCTTTCCGCACTCTCGGAATCCATACGTGCAGGCACGGCGCTTGCGCCGCTCCTCGCGCTGCTGGCCGGAGTTGCTACATCAGTTACTCCCTGCGCCCTGACGAGCGTTCCGCTGGTGATTGCCTACGTTGGGGGAACGACTGCAGGCGACCCCCGGAAGGGGTTTGCCCTGTCAGCGGTCTTTTCGCTCGGCATGGCGCTGACCTTCACGGTACTTGGCGCCGCGGCGTCTCTGCTTGGCCGGCTGATGGGGACGTCCTCTTCGTGGTGGTACATCGCTCTGGGGGTCCTCATGCTGCTCATGGGGCTGCAGATACTGGAAATCTTTAATTTCCTCCCGTCGACGAACCTGTTGTCGAAGAACACGAAACGAGGATACGCCGGGGCCTTTCTGGCGGGCGTTCTGGGCGGCTTCTTCTCGTCCCCCTGCGCCACGCCCGTCCTCGTCGTTCTTCTGAGCATTGTCGCCGGAAGCGGGGAAATCGGGCGGGGAATACTGCTGCTCCTCCTCTATTCCCTGGGGCACAGCGTCCTCGTCCTGGCAGCGGGAACTTCGGTCGGCTTCGCGGCGAAACTCGTCGCGAGCGAAAAATACGGTGTCTTCAGCACCGTGTTGAAATACTGTCTCGGCGCGGGTGCGCTGCTGATCTCCTTTTTCATGTTCTACCTGGGCTTCTGATCCGCACAGGAATTCAAGAAAGAAGGAGTGCAATGAATACGTTCGTCGTTTCGCTTCAGTTCTTCGCGTTCATATTCATCGAACTGACGGTTCTTTTCCTCGGGGTGAGCACGCTCATCGGACTGATCTTCGAGTATGTTTCCGACGACGCGATCCGCCGCCGGATGTCTTCGAAGGGGCTTCTCGGGAACTTTCTCGGCGCGGCACTCGGGGCCATAACGCCCTTCTGCTCCTGCTCCACCATCCCCATGACGGTGGGCTTCCTCCGCGCCGGAGTGCCCTTCGGGGCGACGCTTTCCTTCGTCCTCGCTTCTCCTCTCCTGAATCCGATCATCATGGCCATGTTCTGGGCGCTGTTGGGGTGGAAAGCGTGCCTGATGTACGGCGCAGTGACCTTCATGATCGCTATGGCCGGCGGAATGCTGCTCGAATTCTTCGGCCTCGCAAAGGACGTGAAGAAGGTTCGCGTCAGCGGAGGGCACGGCGCCCGGGAAACGCTCCCCTCGTTCGGAGCGAAGCTCCGCCGGGTGTTTTCGGGCGCGTGGGCCGACTTTCGGGGCGTCTTCGTCTATCTCGTCGTCGGCGTGGGTATCGGCGCCGTCATCTACGGCTTCGTTCCGAACGACTTCATCGCGGATCTTGCCGGGCCGCAGAACCCCCTTGCCATACCGGTCGCCGCGATCATCGGCATTCCCCTCTATGTCCGGGCGGAGACGGTGATTCCCATCGGCGTCGCCCTGACGCAGAAGGGGATGAGCCTCGGGGCGGTGATCGCGCTCGTCATCGGAGGAGCTGGGATGAGCATTCCGGAGATGAGCATGCTGGCGGGGATTTTCAAGACCCGGCTCGTATGCGTCTTCGTTGCGCTGGTTTTTTCGACCGCCGTCCTGGCGGGCGTGGTCTTCAATTTCATTCAGATATAGGAGGCGGTTGTATTGGCTGAAAAGAAAGAGGGTTTTTTCGGAAGGCTCTTCGGAGGCGGTTGCGGATGCGGGTGCTGCGAGGTGAAGATTGAAGAAGTATCGGAAGAGGAATCAGTGAACGAAGAAATTGCGCAGGAGAAAAAGGAAGAAAGGTAAATCCTGTGGAGAAGGGGATTCGGAAAGGTTTCCCTTCAAGAGGAAGAGGCCCGAATTGATAAAAGGGACTTCATGCTTGACCTTTTTTCATTATGTGGTAATATTGCCACGTAAATGGGGGGAAGGCGGTTGAAAAAACAAGAAAAGCTCCAGGAAGAAAAAGCGGCAATTCTGAAGGGGATTGCCCACCCTGTCCGGCTCCGGGTTGTGGAAGCCCTGGCAAAACGGGAGATGTGCGTCTGCGAAATCGCCGAGCTCTTCAATTTTGACAGGACCACCATCAGTAAGCATCTTTCGCTGATGAAAGGCCTGGGCATTCTGGACAGCCGGAAGGACGGACTGAACGTGATGTACAGCCTGAGGATGAAATGTCTCGCCTCCCTTCTTTCCTGCGTGGAAAAAGTGGTTCTTGGGCAGGAGGTGGACATGTCCGCACTGTTCTGCGGGTGCGGTTCTTTATCAAACAATGACCGTGAGGAGGAATTAAACGCATGAAAATACAGATCCTGGGGACGGGGTGCCCCAAGTGCAAAAAACTGGCCGAACTGGCTGAGCAGGCCGCCGGAGAGCTCGGGCTCGCCTATGAGCTTGAAAAGGTCACTGAGATCCCGAAAATCATCGCTTTCGGAGTGGTGACGACACCGGGGCTTGCGGTCGACGGCAAGGTTCTCGCAGCCGGGAGCCTGCCCTCTTATGAAAAGGTGAAGGAACTTCTTGCGGCTTCGGTGAAATAGCGTAGAAAGACGAGTCCCCGGGACGACCGGGGGTTTTTTTTGAACAGTTTGAGTGAAGAAATTGTCACATATTTGCATTGGAGATGATTCGTTCATGAGCGACCGCAAAAAGTTTTTCTGGATTGCATTGTTCTTCCTGACCTTTTACTTCCTCCCCGAGGGAAATGAACGGGTGATCGCCGGTCTTACGGAATCGGTGGCCATGATGGCCGACTATGCCAGGGAACACGTTCTTCTCTGCCTGATCCCCGCATTTTTCATCGCGGGTGCCATTTCGGTGTTCGTGAGCCAGCAGTCGGTGATGAAGTATCTGGGGGCAAAGGCGAAGAAAGGGATTGCCTACTCCGTGGCCTCCGTCTCCGGGACGGTGCTCGCAGTGTGTTCCTGCACCGTGCTGCCCCTCTTCGCCGGGATTTACATGCGGGGCGCCGGGCTTGGCCCGGCGACAGCATTTTTATACTCCGGACCTGCAATAAATGTGCTGGCCATCGTTCTCACGGCCCGGGTGCTCGGCCTTGAGCTGGGCATCGCCAGGGCGGTGGGGGCGGTAATATTCAGCGTGGTGATCGGTCTTCTCATGGCGGCCATTTTCGGCAGGGAGGAACAGACCCGACAGGAGGGGTTCGCCCAGCTCCCTGAGGAAGAGGGCGGCCGCCCTCTATGGAAGACCGTTGTGTACATGGCGAGCATGGTGGTTTTTCTCGTCTTCGCCAACTGGGCGGCGCCGAAGACCTCCAGCGCCTTCTGGGAAGGGGTTTACAACCTGAAGTGGGTGCTCTCAGGGGCAGGAATCGCCGTCACGGTGCTGACCGCATGGATGTGGTTCACCCGTGACGAGCGGCAGGACTGGTATGCGTCCACGTGGGGATACGCTCTCCAGGTCATGCCCCTGCTCTTCGGCGGTGTTTTGGTGGCGGGCTTCCTGCTGGGCCGTCCCGGCCACGAGGCCCTTATCCCCAGCCGTTATGTGGCCATGCTCGTGGGAGGGAACTCCCTCGGGGCCAATTTCTTTGCCTCCATTTCCGGCGCGTTCATGTATTTCGCCACCCTCACCGAAGTGCCCATACTCCAGGGGCTTCTCGGCGCAGGAATGGGGAAGGGACCTGCCCTCGCCCTGCTCCTTGCCGGCCCGGCCCTCTCGCTGCCCAGCATGCTGGTGATCAACAGCATCCTGGGGCCCAAAAAAACGGTGACCTACGTTGTGCTTGTCGTTCTTCTGTCCACCGTGGCGGGCATGCTGTTCGGCATGGTGTCTTCCTGACGGGATAGGTGGAGTTTTTAGAGGAGAGCAGGCTTATTGTCCAGAATTGATCGGGGCGTTCACAATCCCTTCCCTGAAAAAGAAGAGGCTCCGGCATTTTGCCGGAGCCTCTGTTCATTCATGGTGGGCGATACTGGGATCGAACCAGTGACCTCTTCCGTGTGAAGGAAGCGCTACTTCCGCTGAGCTAATCGCCCGAAAACAGGAGGTATTATACCGTGCCCGGTTGTGCTTTGCAAGTCGGAAAATCTTTGGAAGACACCATCTTGGTTCATCATTCTCCAGAAAACCATACTGAATTTTTGATAGAAAATATGGCGGAAAGGAACTTAAATCACTTCCTATTTTTTCTATGAGGAGTATAATCTGTTCGGCAGGTGATGAGTGAGTGACCGAAATTTCCGATTTGGGACTTGTTTCCGACCTGTGGGAATACTGGGGGTTCTCTCCCTGGAATTCCGAGGGAATGAAAGGAGTCTATAGAAGGGTTACATTCGTGAAGAGCGCGCTGATAGGTGAGGTATGCAGATATTATGCCGATGATTACATAATCTGGAGCCACAACGGCAAAGCTGACAGGCAGCGGATTCTGAAGTCCTGCAGGCCCAAGCCCGACCTCATGACGCAGCGCTATCTTTTTGTTGAGGGAGCGGAATCGGGGGAGAAATGCGCCATCCGGTCTTTCCTCTTCGGGTTCCGCGGGTATGCGGAGGTACACTCCTTTACGCCCGGGGGCAGATTTGAGAAACGGATCAAGGATCTTGCCCCTCTCGTGGATAAAGCACTGGAGCTTCTCCGCTCACGGAAAAACGAGTCTGGAGGTGGTGCCCCGGAAAAATAGAGGCTGCATCAGTTTTTCACACTCTTTTCATATTTTCCGGAGGTGAATCAAGTGCTCGCAACCCTGTTTATTATTGCCATCGTCTTGTTTGCAGTTTGTTATAAGGTGTACGGTTCCTACATGGCGGGTGTTTATGGTCTGAGTGATGACAACAAGACCCCTGCCGAAGCTATGTTTGACGGTATCGACTACTGCCCGGCCCACCCGGCGGTTCTTCTGGGCCACCATTTCGCATCCATCGCCGGCGCCGGCCCCATCGTCGGCCCCATCACCGCCGCCGCCATGTTCGGCTGGCTTCCCGCCTACCTGTGGTGCCTCATCGGATCCGCCTTTATCGGCGGTCCCCATGACATGGGCGCCCTTGTGTCGTCCATGCGCCACGACGGCAAATCCGTGGGTGAAGTGGTGGACAAGTGGATCGGCCGGAAGGGAAAAATTCTCTTCCTCTGCTTCACCATCCTTGCCCTCGTCCTCGTCGTCGCGGTCTTCCTGCAGCTCTCCGCCGGATCCTTCGCGGCCGACCCGGCAGTGGCCTTCTCCGCTTCCCTGTACATCGGCATGGCTCTTCTGTTCGGCGTGCTGATCTACAAGTACCGGGTGCCCCTGTGGCTCATGACCGTCGTCATGGTCCCCATCGTCATCTATGCCTGCTGGTACGGCAACTACTCCCCCTGGGTCGCCGGCATGTTCAAGCTCCCCATGGAGACATGGCGGTGGATTCTTGTCGTTTACATCTTCCTCGCTTCGGTTCTCCCCGTGTGGCTTCTTCTCCAGCCCCGGGACTATCTCGCTTCCTATTTCCTGTACTTCGCGGTCATCATCGGCGCTATCGGCATGATCATGGGCAAAGGCGAGAGCTTCCAGGTCGTTCTTCCCGCCTTCAAGGGCTTCGTAGCCAACGGGCAGTACATCTGGCCCATGCTCTTCATCATCGTGGCCTGCGGCGCTGTCTCCGGTTTCCACTCCCTCGTGGGAAGCGGAACCACCTCCAAGCAGCTGAAGAAGGAAAAAGACTCCGTGATCGTCGGCTACGGCTCCATGCTGCTTGAAGGCGTTGTGGCGGTCATCGCCATCGGCACGGTCATGCTCAGCGGCGTCATCGCCAAGGGCGGCCCCACCATCACCTACGCCGAAGGCTTCGGAAAGTTCGCCTCCATCGTCGGGATCGATCCCAAGATCGGCATGTCCCTCGGACTTCTGGCCATCAACTCCTTCCTTCTGACCTCCCTTGACACGGCCACCCGTCTGACCCGCTACCAGATCCAGGAGCTGACCAACATGAAGGTGGACAAGTACACCGCCACCCTCATCACCGTTGCCGCCGCCATGGCCTTGCTTCTTGTCAAGACCCATGGACCCACAGGCAACGTCATTCCGGCATGGGCGGCAATCTGGCCCATCTTCGGCGCATCCAACCAGCTCGTTGCGGCCCTTGCTCTCCTGGCCATCGGCGTCTGGGTTGCCAAGGGACTGAAAAAGAACAACCAGTTCGCCATGGTTCCCATGTGGTTCATGCTTGTGACCACCGTGGCGGCCCTGGGCATCATGATCAAGGACAACCTCGCCTACGCCAGCCCGAACTACGTCCTCGTGGTTCCTTCCATCATTCTCCTTGTCCTTGCCCTGTTGATGGTCTTTGAATCCATGAAGGCCCTGAAGCAGGCCCAGAAGGATCTGTAAAGGTCAGACCTGCAGAAAAGAGAGGGAAGGCCGTTATTCGGCCTTCCCTCTTCTGTATTCCGAAAAAGTGTTTCTGCGGTGCATACTTACGGTTATTTGCCGCTTTTTCCCACGCTGAACGACTTGGCGCTCCAGGACTTCCCCCGCTTCCTGTTGGCGGCGTCGAGCACTTCCACGAATCTGCTCCCGCACCTGGGGCATCTCATGGCTGCCGCCTTTTCTTCCAGTTCAAATTCACTTTTGCACGACAGACATCGAAATTTTCCCATGGAAAATCACCTCCGCATATTTTTCCGGTATTGATTCAATACTGGGGTATCGGCAAAAGAATTTGTTTCATATTATACCAGAACGCCCCGGTTGGTGAAGGAATCTGCAGCGGGCTGCGGCAGAGGGTATAATAGGTCCAGCTTGAAACTGAAGGGAGGACGAACATGCTCTTTTCATCGCTGAAGGACAGTCGGGACGTCTGCTGCGTCCTGTGCGGAGCCGCGGGGCTGGGCATCCAGACCGTGGAGGATATGCTGGCGGGAATCATAGTGGACGAAGGTTTTTCCGTCTTCGGATCCCGGGAGTACATGTCCCGTGTCCGGGGGGGGAACAACTCCACAGAGCTCCGGATAGCGTCCGAGCCTGTGGATGCCCTGATCGACAGGATCGATATTCTCGTTGCCCTGAGCCGGAAGGTGCGCAGGAACATCTTGGAGCGGATCTCCTCCGACACGGTCATTTTCGGCGACAGGGAAGAACTGAAGGGGGAGCTTGAAGACCTCGGGGCTTCCTTCGTGGACATTCCCCTGTCGTCCATGGCCAAGGAAGCCGGCGGCAGGATCTACTCCAATTCCATCGCGGCCGGCGTCCTCCTCGGGGTGCTCGGGCTGGGAACGAAGGGTGCGGAGGACTTTTACATGAAACGGTTCGCCGGAAAGGACGGGGTGGTGGCCAGCAATATCGGGGCCGTCACCAGGGGGTACGAACTTGGACTTGCCATGGCCGGAGAAGGGGGCGTTCTGAAAGGCCGTCCGCGGAACCCGAAAGGGCGGAAGGCGATCATCAACGGCAGCGATGCCGTTTCCCTCGGGGCCATGGCGGCGGGGTGCAACTTCGTCACCGCCTATCCCATGTCCCCGGCCACGGGAGTGCTCTCCTTTTTCGCGAAGCACGCCGAAAAAGCGGGAGCTGTGGTGGAGCAGGTGGAGGACGAGCTTGCCGCCATGAACATGGCGGTTGGGGCCGCCTATGCGGGTGCCCGTCCCCTGGTGACCACCTCCGGAGGCGGATTCGCCCTCATGGCGGAAGGGCTCAGCCTCGCAGGGGTCATGGAAGCTCCGGTGGTGGTGCACCTCGCCCAGAGACCAGGGCCTGCCACCGGGATGGCCACACGGACGGAGCAGGCCGACCTAGATCTTGCCCTTTATTCAGGACACGGTGAATTTCCCCGGGCCCTCTACGCTCCGGGAACCATGGAGAGTGCCTTCAGGCTGACCCAGGAAGCCTTCGAAATCGCCCTGAAGTACCAGACGCCGGCCATCGTGCTGACGGACCAGTATTTCATGAATGCCTTCTACAATTTGGATGCGGACGGCCTCGAGTGGCTGGATGAACCGCCGTCCGTCAGGGAAACCGAAGAAGACTACCGCCGCTACGAGGATACTCCCGACGGCTGTTCGCCCTTCGGCGTTCCCGGCTGGGGAAAGGGCATCGTGGGGGCGGACAGCCACGAGCACGACGAGGTGGGGCACGTCTACGAGGACTTCGATCTCAGGACCAGGATGCAGGACAAGCGGATGCGGAAGTTCGCGGGAATGGAGGAGCGTGCCCTTCCCCCGGTGCTGGTCGGACCGGAATCCTTCTCGAACCTGGTGATCTGCTGGGGATCCACCTTCCCCATCGTCCGGGAAGCCCTCGAGTGTCTCGGGCGGGACGACACGGCCCTGCTGGCCTTCGAACAGGTGTGGCCCCTCGCGCCGTCCGCCGGGGATCTTCTGCGGAAAGCGTCGTTCACCGCTGTGGTGGAGGGAAACAGCACCGGCCAGTTCGCCGGGCTGCTTCGGAAAACCTTCGGCGTGGCGGCGGACCGCACGGTGCTGAAATACAACGGATTGCAGTTCTCTGTGGAAGAGGTCGCGGACAGGCTCGGCGAAATTCTTCCCGGCAAAGGAGGCGGCAGATGATGGACTCCACGGCATTCGATCTTCCGGGAATTGATCTTTCGTGGTGCCCCGGATGCGGGGATTTCAAAATCCTCGACTCCATCAAGAAGGCCCTTGCCGAGCTCGGCCTCGGGCCCCTGGACGTGGTCATGGTCTCGGGGATCGGCCAGGCGGCAAAAACACCCCATTACATGAAGGCCCATTTTTTCAACGGCCTCCACGGACGGGCCCTCTCCAACGCAACGGCCATTAAGGCGGCAAACCCCGCCCTGGAGGTCATCGCCGTGGGAGGGGACGGCGACATGTACGGCGAGGGCGGGAATCATTTCACCCATACCATCAGGCGGAATCCCGGGATCACCAACCTTGTGTTCAACAACATGGTCTACGGCCTCACAAAGGGGCAGGCTTCACCCACGAGCCCGAGGGGATTCCGCACCTCCGTCCAGGTGGACGGGGTCCATGCACAGCCCTTCAACCCTCTGGCAGCCGCCCTGGTCCAGGGAGCGACCTTCGTGGCCCGGGCCTTCGCCGGAAACGGCGACCAGACAAAGGAAATCATCAAGAGGGCCGTCCGACACAAGGGATACGCCCTGGTGGACATCTTCCAGCCCTGTGTTTCCTTCAACTCCGTGAATACCTACAAGTGGTTCATGGACAACACCTACACCCTGGAGGGGCATGAGGAGGAGGATTTCGGCAAGGCCATGGAGCTGGCCCTCCTCCAGGAAGGTCCCTTCCCCCTGGGCGTTCTCTACAGGAAGGAAGGGGTTCCCCTTTTCGAGGAAACCCTGGCGGCCTACCGGAAGGACGACCGGCCTCTCTTCCGCCGGGAGGCGCCCCGGAAGGCAGTGAAGGAGCTGCTGGCCTCTCTGGCCGGGTAGGGAAGGGAGGGAAAAACATGAGAGAAGGAGACGGGCTGCCCCCGTTCCGCCTTTCCGACGGCGGTGGAAAAGAATGGACGGCGGCGGATTTTGAAGGCAGATGGCTTGTCCTCTTTTTCTACAGCAAGGACAATACCTCGGGGTGAACCAGCGAAGTGAGGAACTTTGCGGACAGGATGCCCGCATTTGAAGCGCTGAACTGCGCAGTGGCAGGAATCAGCCCCGACTCTCAGGAGAGCCACAGGAAGTTCGCGGAGAAACTGGGAATTTCCTTTCCCCTGCTGAGCGACACGGACCACGGATTCATCGAAGCCTGCGGGTTCTGGGCGGCGAAAAAGATGTACGGCAGGGAATATATGGGGGTGGTGCGTTCCACGGTCATCGCGGACCCCGGCGGGAAGGCCGTGAAGATCTTCAGGAAAGTGAAGGTGTCCGGCCACGCTGAGGAAGTTCTCCAATCCCTGAAGGAACACGCCGGCTGACGTTCGGGAAAATCAAGAGGCGGAGAATGCTCTCCGCCTCTTGTCATGCCATGCCATGTCAGAGGCTGCAGACCCGGAGGATTCCGCCGGTCTCGGCGGGGGGCAGAAGCCGGATCATGTCTTCCGGCGTGAGTCCTGTCTCCGGGTGCCTCCACTCCGGGGCCACCTGGGCCAGGGGCAGCAGTACGAAGGCTCTCCGCGCCATCTCCCTGTGAGGGATGGTCAGGCGGTCCGAGCGCACCGACACCCCGTCGCAGAAAAGAATGTCAATATCGATGATCCGGGGCCCCCACCGTTTTTCCGGGGTCCTGCCCAGGGCGTCCTCCATCTGCTTCAGAAGGTCGAGAAGCTCTTCCGGGGAAAGACGCGTTTCCGCCAGGACGCAGACGTTGAGAAACCGCGGCTGGTTCTCCACCCCCCAGGGAGGGGTTTCAAACACGTCGCTTGAGGCCAGGATCACGAGGCCGGCGCCCTTGAGGAGGGAGACGGCTTTCCGGAGAAGCTGCAGCCGGTCTCCGAGGTTGCTGCCCAGGGAAAGGGCCACGGTGCTCATTCCATGCACTCCCCGATGGCGCTGAGCATGGAGAGAACCCGGACATTTTCCTCCACGTCGTGAACCCGGACGAGGGCGACATTGCGCAGGCCGCAGAGGGCCGTGACAGCCAGGGTTCCCTCCAGCCGGTCCTCCGGGTCGGCAAGACCGAGGGTGGCGCCGATGAATCCCTTCCGAGAATGGCCGATGAGGAGGGGCCGTCCGAAAACGCGGAACGCGTCCAGGTTCCGCAGGATCCTGAGGTTGTCCCCGCAGCGCTTGCCGAAGCCCAGTCCCGGGTCGAGGATAATCCGTTCCGCTGGAATCCCGGCCTTTTCGGCCAGGGAGAGCCGTTCCTCGAAAGAGCGGAGGATGTCTCCCACGGTGTCGTCATACCGGGGATCCTTTTGCATGTCCCGGGGTGTCCCCTGGATGTGGGAGAGGACAAGGGCCGCTCCTGATTCCGCCACCGCTCCGGGGAGGTCCGGGTCGAAGCCGAGGCCGGAGATGTCGTTGATGATGTCGGCACCTGCCCGGACGGCTTCCAGGGCTACCTTCGCCTTCCATGTGTCGGCGGAGATTACCGTTTCCGGAAAGGCCTTCCGGACTGCCGAGACGGAGGGGATCAGCCGTTCCATTTCTTCCTGTTCAGGCACCGGTTCCGAGCCGGGCCGGGTGGATTCAGCACCGAGGTCGAGAACGGCGGCGCCTGCTTCAACCATGGACCTCGCTCGGGACAGGATGTCGTCTTCAGGAGAAATCCGGCTCTTTTCGTAAAAGGAGTCGGATGTGAGGTTCAGGATACCCATGACGGCCGTTCGTTTTCCGAGAGGAAGGGCCCTGCCCTCCCGGAAGGAAAATGTCCATGCGGACTTGTCCAGGCCGGCAAGGGTCCGGGACAGACCCTCCCGGATTTCGGGAAGGCCCCAGCAGGGCAGGGCCCCCAGCTTCTCCGACAGGGACCGGAGCTGGCCCGGGGTCCCCAGGAGGAGCACGGCGCTCTCCGACGCCTCGCAGGAGATGACGCCCCGGTTCACTACGGCGTCCCCGCCCCGGGCGAGCAGTTCCTGCTTCAGGAACGCCGCGGCCCGAAAGTCGACTCCCGGAATGTAGAGGGAGAGAAGATTCCTTTTGGGTTCAAAGTACGCGTTGGAGCGAAGATCGGCGCCGATGCGGCGCAGTGCCGAGAAGAGGTCTTCACGGCTTTGAGCAGGAAGCGGGTAAACGATCACGGCGGGAGCTCCTTCCCGGGAATGTAGGAAACGCTGTCCCGATGATATAGTGTCCTTTCCGGGCGGTCAAGGGATGGCTTTCACACCCATTCGGTGATGAAGCCTGAAAGGTGGTCCGTCCTGTTCAGCGAGAAGAGGGAATAGCCGTGGAGGTCGTCGTGGACGAGAATGGAGTAGGACCCCGTGTCCATGTGGACCTTCCAGAAATAGGGCGAGGCTATACCGAGGCACCCCGCGAGAAGGGGCTTGATGACCGTCCTGTGGGTCACTGCGGCGAAGGTCTTCCCCCGGTATTTCGCCACCCCCCGGTCGAGGGCCGCCATGGAGCGCCTCAGAACATCGTCGAGAGATTCCGCCCCTTCCACGGCGAGGCGCTCGGGGTTTTCCAGCCAGATTTTCCACTGCCCGGGGTACCGCTCCGCTATTTCGGTTTTCGGCTGCCCTTCCCAGATGCCGAGGGAGATATTATTGAATCCTTCGTCCTCTTCCACCCGGATGGAACAGGCGCCGGCAATGGCCCGGGCGGTGCTTTTTGCCCGAAGCAGGGGGCTCGTCACCACCGCTTCAGGGCGGAAGGGGCGAAGGGCGGTCCCGAGCTCGGCTGCCTGCCGGAGGCCCCGTTCGTTGAGAGGAAAGTCCACCCTTCCCCGGAAAAGGCCCTCGATATTTCCCCGGCATTCGCCGTGCCGCGCCAGAAGTATGGTGGTTCGTTCAGGTTCTTTCATTCTGCATCCTCCCTTGTCCGGCTGGGAAGCGGCCGGAAAATGGAAAAATCCGTCTGACCAGTCTTGACAATAATATCACGGATTGTTACTCTACCTCTCGGTGGAATCGTGTTGGCACTCATATCGAAAGAGTGCTAACGAGCGGGAGGTGGCGTCATGCTTACCGAGCGGCAGCTCGAAATCGTGCTGTCAGTGGTGTATGAGTATATCCAGACCGGCGAGCCCGCCGGTTCGAGGACCATATCGAAAAAATACCTCCGGGGAAGCAGCCCGGCCACCATCCGCAACGAGATGGCCGACCTGGAGGAGATGGGGTATTTCTACCAGCCCCACACGTCCGCCGGGAGGCTCCCCACGTCGACGGCCTACCGCCTCTACGTGGACTCCATCATGCAGCGCCGCCGTTCGGCCCCCGCAGAGACGGAAAAATGGAAGAAGGAAATCCGGGAGCGCAGGCAGGGAGTGGACTCCATTCTCGGCTATGTGTCCCAGCTTCTGGGAAAAGCCACTAACTGTGTCGGGGTGGCCGCCCTGTCCGCCCTGGAGGAAGTGCAGATCCAGCGTGTGAATTTTGTCCGTCTCGGGGGCAGCACCGTCCTGGTGCTCATCGTCCTCGAGGGAGGGCTTGTGCACCATGCCAACATCCAGCTGCCCTGCGAGCTGTCCCAGGACATGCTTGACGAGCTCGCCCGGAAGATTTCCGCCGTTGCGTGCGGTCATCCATGGGGACAGGTCCGGGACGCCCTCTTCACCTATGTCCTCGACGGGCTGGAGCGGGTGTGGGACACCTGCAGGGAGGCCCTTGTCCAGATGGACGCCATTCTGAACCGCAGAAGCTCCCGGCTGTTCGTCGGAGGCGCCCAGCACATTCTGAACCTTCCGGACTTCCAGGACATCGGGAAGTTCCAGACGGTGCTCTCCCTCCTGGAACAGGAGCAGGCCCTGGCGGACATGGTGGAGCGATACAGCATAAAGCAGGGTGTCTCCGTGACCATAGGCGAGGAGATTTCCGAAGAGATGAAGGAATGTTCCCTGGTCCTCGTCCCCGCCTCCGGGTACGGGCGGAGGACCATTCTCGGCCTGATCGGCCCCCTGAGGATGGACTACGAAAAGTCCATCTCCATACTTGAGACCATAGCGGAAGATCTCGACGATTCCCTTGTCAACTGAACCGCCGAAAGGAGAAGGAACCATGAGCAGGAAAGAAAACAACCCGGCCGCGGAACGGCCGGAAGACCCGGCGAAGGACGTGCCGGAGACGGAAGCAGGGCAGGCCGGGGAAATCCGTGAGGAAACCGCGCCTGAAGAGAGCGCGGCGGCCGGGCCCTCGCCGGAGGATTTTCTGCAGATAATCGCCGGCCTCGAGGAGCGGAACAGGGATCTGACGTCTGCCCTTGCCGCGGCACGGGCTGATTTTTTCAACTACAGGAAGAGGATTGAGCGGGACCGGCAGCGGGAAAGGATAATGGCCGGAGAAGAGAAGGCCATGGAGTTCCTTCCGGTGCTTGACAATCTCGACCGCGCTCTCTCAGCCGGGGGAACGCCCGACAGTGCGGGAATCCTCCAGGGAGTGACCATGGTGCGGCGCCAGTTTCTGACCGTGCTGGAAAGCATGGGTGTGGAGCAGATTCCCACCGTGGGTGCCCTTTTCTCTCCGGAACTGCACGAAGCCGTGGCCGCCGAGGTGACGGATGATCCCGAGAAGAACGGCATTGTCACGGAGGAGATACTGTCGGGGTACCGGACCCGGGAACGGGTGCTCCGTCCGGCGAAGGTCAAAGTGGCATCCTGTGCCCCGAACGAAACTGAATGACCCCCTGCGGGCCGTTGCAGATTTTTTACACTTTATGAGGTGAGAGAAATGTCGAAAGTCGTAGGAATTGACCTTGGAACAACCAACAGCTGCATCGCCGTCCAGGAGGGTGATGTGACCACCATTATCCCCAATTCCGAGGGGAGCCGCACCACCCCGTCGGTGGTGGCCTTCACAAAGGAAGGGGAGCGGCTCGTCGGGCAGCTTGCCAAGCGGCAGGCCATCGTGAACGGCGACCGCACCGTCCTGTCCATCAAGAGGGACATGGGAACGGACCGCAAGGTGGAGATCGACGGGAAGAAGTACACCCCCCAGGAGATTTCCTCCATGATTCTGCAGAAGATGAAGAGGGACGCCGAGGACTACCTCGGCGAGCCGGTGACCAAGGCCGTGATCACCGTTCCAGCCTATTTCACCGACGCCCAGCGGCAGGCCACCAAGGACGCCGGGTCTATCGCCGGCCTTGAGGTTCTCCGGATCATCAACGAGCCAACGGCCGCCTGCCTCGCTTACGGGGAGAACAAGCAGGGAGAGCATAAGATCCTGGTGTTCGACCTCGGAGGCGGCACCTTCGACGTGTCCATCCTCGACGTAGGGGAAGGCGTGTTCGAGGTTCTCGCCACCGCCGGAGACAACCGGCTGGGCGGCGACGACTGGGACATGCGGATCGTGAACTGGATGATCGAAGAGTTCAGGAAAAAGGAAGGCATCGACCTGAAGAACGACCGTATGGCCGGTCAGCGTCTCCGGGAAGCGGCGGAAAAGGCCAAGGTCGAACTTTCCTCCATGCCCGAAACCACCATCTCCCTGCCCTTCATCACCGCCAACGCGTCGGGCCCGAGGCACCTGGAGATGAACCTTTCCAGGGCGAAATTCGAGGAAATGACCGCCGACCTGCTGGAGCGGACGGTGAAGCCCACCCGCCAGGCTCTGCAGGATTCCGGCCTTTCCGCCGGCGAGATCGACAAGATCCTGCTGGTGGGCGGCTCCACCAGGATGCCCATGGTGCAGCGGAAGATCAAGGAACTCCTCGGCAAGGATCCGACCAAGGGGATCAATCCCGACGAATGCGTCGCCGCGGGCGCGGCCATCCAGGGCGCAATCCTGGCCGGAGATCACAAGGACATCGTCCTCGTGGACGTGACGCCTCTCTCCCTGGGCCTCGAGACCCTCGGCGGCGTTTTCACCAAGGTCATCGAGAGAAACACCGCCATCCCCGTGTCCAAGAGCCAGGTCTTCACCACGGCGGCCAACAGCCAGACCCAGGTGGAGATCGTGGTGCTCCAGGGCGAGCGGGCCATGGCGGCCGACAACGTGAAGCTCGGCACCTTCGTCCTCGACGGCATTCCTCCGGCACCCCGGGGCATCCCCCAGATCGAGGTGACTTTCAACATCGACGTGAACGGCATCCTGAACGTGGCAGCCAAGGACAAGGGCACCGGCAAGGCCCAGAACATCTCCATCCACTCGTCCAACCTGTCGAAGGACGATATCGAGCGGATGAAGACCGATGCCGAGACCTTCGAGGAAGAGGACAAAAAGAAAAGGGAAGGGGCGGAGACCCGGAACGAGGCGGACAGCGCAGCTTACGGCGCAGAACGTCTCCTTTCGGAGAACGGCGACAAGATGACCGCCGAGGAGAAGGGGGCCATCACCTCCGCCATGGAAGAGGTGCGCCGTCTCCTGCCCGGCGAGGACTTCGACGCCATACGGTCGGCGAAGTCGAAGCTCGAGAAGGCGGTACAGGACTTCTCGACCAGGCTCTACTCCCAGGCGTCGGCCCAGGGGGATGGTGGGAACGACGGCGGAGCGGCCGCCCCGGACGAGGAGACCGTGGACGCTGAATTCAGCGATCAGGGCCAGGCGTAGGAGTGACCGAAGATGTACGGCCGGGGAGAGACCGACGATCTGTACCAGGTGCTCGGGGTTTCGCGGGACGCCTCCGCGGCTGAGATCAAGAAGGCGTACAGGCAGCTGGTGCGGAAGTACCACCCTGACGCCAACCCCGGAAACAAGGAAGCGGAAGAGCATTTCAAGAAGATAAACCAGGCCTACGAAATTCTGAGCGATGCCCAGAAGCGGGCCCAGTACGACCAGTTCGGCACCGTGGGCGACATGCCCGGAGGAAGCCCCTTCGATGGATTCGGCGGAGGGGTGGGCGACATCTTCGGCGATATTTTCGACAATCTCTTCGGGGGCGCGGGAGGCCGGAGAAGGACCAGCCCCAACGCCCCCCGGAGGGGAGCCGACCTCGAGATGGAAACGGAGGTCACCCTCCTCGAAGCAGCAGGGGGCGTGACCAGGGAGTTCCAGATCCCCCGGTGGGAGTCCTGCGGGGAGTGCGGCGGCTCCGGCGCGAAGGCCGGGACCTCTCCCGAGACCTGCCCGGCCTGCGGCGGCAGAGGGCAGGTTGAGACAAAACAGCACACGCCCTTCGGCCAGTTCGTGACGGTAAACGCCTGTCCCCGCTGCAACGGCGCGGGCAGGGTTGTAAAGGAAAAATGCCCGTCCTGCGGCGGCGCAGGGCGTACCCGGAAGACCCACAGGGTGGAGGTGAAAATCCCCGCCGGGGTGGATACGGGCACCAGGCTCCGCATCGCCGGCGAAGGTGAGCCCGGGACCAACGGAGGTTCTTCCGGCGACCTCTTTCTGGTGGTCTCGGTGGAGGAACACCCCGATTTCAAGAGGGACGGCGCGGACCTCCACACCAGGCTGGTCCTCTCCTTCCCCCAGGCGGCCCTGGGATGCACGGTGCCGGTTCCGGTCCTCTCGGGCGAACCGGAGAATCTTTCCATTCCGGCGGGAACCCAGCCCGGAAAGGTTTTCACTCTCCGGGGGAAGGGAATGCCCCGGCTTCGGGGGGCCAGGGGAACGGGGGATCTTCACGTCCACGTCGTGGTGGATGTGCCGAAGAAGCTGACAGACCGGCAGCGGGCCCTCCTCGAGGAGCTGGCCCGGGAGATGCGGGTGGAAGTGGAGGATTCGGGGGTTTTCGGCAAGTTCTTCCGCAACCTTTTCGATTCCTAGGAAGCCGGTCCCGGAGCAATTCCGCCCAGCCGCCCTGTCAAAAGGGCGTCCCATCTGGTACACTTTTTCTGTTTAAGGGAGGCTTAAGCCTCCCTTACTTCATATCCCCGGAGGAGATTTTCCATGACAAATACGACGGACGGTTTCTGGTGGTATGTCACCCTGGAAGGAGGCCCCGGGAGTGAGGAAGTGCTCGCATCCCTCGCTGAAATGTCGGGAAGCATCGGTTCGGAGGAAAGTGCGGCGGGAAACGCCGTCCGCGTGAGGGCTTATTTCCGGGCCTCCCAGGACCTGGGGTTCTGGGTGGAGCGCCTTGAAGAAGCCCTCAGCCCCTGGCCCGAGATAAAAATAGCCGACATGGGAAAGATAGAAAACAAGCAGTGGCACACGGACTGGAAAGACGCTTTCCCTCCGCTTCCGGTGGGGGAGAGGCTGGTGGTTCTCGCCCCGTGGCACAAAGGCACCGAGCCGGAGGGAAGAACCCCCCTGTATATCTATCCGGGATCGGCCTTCGGGACGGGCTACCATGAAAGCACCCAGATCGTCCTCACCCTCATGGAAAGACTTTCCCTTGATGGAGCCGAGGGAGCCGACATCGGCACGGGGTCGGGCATCCTCGCCATAGCGGCCGTCAAAATGGGGGCCGCGAGGGTGCGGGCCAGGGACCTGGACCCCGCCGTTTTGTCGGAAGTCCGGCACAACCTGGAGCTCAACGACATCGGCCCGGGGAGCGTGGAGCTCCAGGAAGGAAACCTCCTGGACGGCATGGCGGGGCCGGTGGATTTCCTTACAGCGAACATCATCATCGAACCCCTTCTTGACATGCTTCCGGCGGTACCCGGTGTTCTGGGGGAGGGCGGCCGTGCTCTCTTTTCGGGACTCCTGGCGAAGGAGAGGGAACGGTTCGCCGCCGCCCTGGGGGAACAGGGGCTGCGGATCGTGGACGAACTGGTGATCAACGACTGGTGGGGAGTTGCCGCTGAACGGAATGATGAACGGTCTCGAAGGTAAGAAAATCTGGATCTATTCCCTGGGCTGCCGTTCGAACCAGTATGAGGGCGAAGCCCTCGCAAACGCCTTTACCGACGCCGGCGCGGAACTTGTGGATTCGCCGGAGGACTGCGACGGGGCGGTGCTTGTGAGCTGCACCGTCACCGCCATGGCGGACAAAAAATGCCGACAGGCGGTCCGCAGGGCCCGGCGGCAGTCCCGGAACGCCCTGGTGGCTGTCTGCGGATGCTGGGCCCAGAAAATCACCAGGACAGAAGCCCATTCCCTCGGGATTTCGATCGTGGTCGGCAACCGGCGCAAAGGCGAACTTCCCGCCCTTCTCGCCGGGGCTTTCCGGGAGGAGACCCCCTCCTTCGTGGAGGACCGGGTGGATGTCCTCCGTTCAAGGGAATGGGACGGACTGTTCCTGAGCCGGCCGCTCCTTCATACCCGGGCCTTCGTGAAGATCCAGGACGGGTGCAACCATTTCTGTTCCTACTGCGCCATTCCTTATGTCCGGGGGTTTCCCGTAAGCCGGGATCCCGGCGACATCCTCTCCGAAGTTGAACAAATCGCGGGATCGGGCTGTTCCGAAGTGGTGCTCACCGGCGTTCACCTCGGCCTGTACGGAAAGTACGGCTCCGTCTCCCTGGCGGAAATCGTGCGGCGCATTGCCTCCGTGGAAGGGCTGCGGCGGATACGCTTCGGATCCCTGGAACCCTTCGGCCTCGATGACGAACTGCTCGAAGCCCTGGCGGCCGAGCCCCGGTTCTGCCGGCACCTTCACCTTCCCCTCCAGAGCGGAAGCGGGTCCGTGCTGGCCCGGATGAAGCGGGGGTACACTCCCGGGGAATTTCTGTCCCTGGCGGAGAAGGCGAGACGTTTTCTGGGGGACGACCTCCATATCAGCACCGATGTGCTCGTGGGATTTCCCGGCGAGAGCGAAGGCGATTTCGACGACACCCTTTCCCTGATGAAGGCCTGCCGCTTCGGCAAGGTGCATGTTTTCCCCTTTTCACCCAGGGAGGGGACGGAGGCGTGGTCCTATCCGGACAAAATACCGAGGGAAACGGTGCTCCGGCGGACACGGGAAGCGCTCTCGGCGGCGGACGGACTTCTGGCGGGATTCGCTTCCCGGTGGGTGGGTTCAGACGTTCCCGTCCTCGTGGAGGAAACTGCCGGGAATTCCTTCCAGGGTCTCACGCCGTCCTTCCTGAGAGTGGCGGCCAGGGGCGGAGCCGAGCGGGGAGAAGAGCTGCCGGTGAGAATTACCCGGATCTCCGGCGATTCCCTGAGAGGGCGGAGGGTGCCGTGAGGACCTCCGGTCCGTTTTCCCCCTCTGACGGGCCCGTTCTCGGAATCGATCTCGGAACGAGGTATGCCCTCTGCGCCGTTTTCGACGAAGCCCGGGGAGCCGTTGTGATTCCGAACCGCTGGGGAAAGCGGACTACTCCTTCGGTCACGGCCTGGACGGGAAGCGGGTGGACGGCTGGGGAGACGGCTGCGGCCGGAGAAATGAAGCGCCCCTCCACAACGTGGTGGGACCTGAAGCGCAAGGTCGGCACACCGTGGAAAGGATGGTGCGGCAGGACCTCCGTGTCCGCAGAAGATGCCCTCGTGCCGCTGCTGACCCTTCTCCGGGAGGATGGGGAGGTTTTTCTCGGCACCTTTGTCGAGTCCTGCGTCCTTGCCGTCCCTGCCTCCTTCAGTTTCGCCGAGCGGTCCGCCATGGCCCGGGCGGCCCGGGCCGCCGGATTTTCGAAGTCCAGGATCGTCAACGAACCAACGGCGGCGGCCCTCGCCTTCGGCGCTTCGGGCCGGTTTCTCATCCTCGACTACGGCGCCGGTACCGTGGACCTGTCGGTGGTGGAGTGCGGGGGCGGGGTCTGGCAGGTCCTGGAGAGCAGGGGAACGCCCTCCTGCGGCGGCCGGGATTTCGATGCCGCCCTGGCGCTGCTTCTCGCAGAAAAGGCCGGCGCGAACCCCGGAGGAGTGGACTCTCCCCTTCACCGGCTGCTGCTGGCCGAAGCCGAGGAGGTCAAGATTGCCCTCTCCGGCTGCCTCAACCATGAGTGGACCCCTCCCGCCGGGGTGGGTGCATCTTCGGTGGCGGTCACGCGGAACGAGTTTGAAAATCTGGTCCGGCCCTCCCTGGAGCGGGTTGTGTCCATGGCGGAAGACCTCTGGAAATTCCACGGGCCTTCCAGGCTCCTTCTCGTCGGCGGAGGAAGCCGCATTCCCCTTCTCAGAACCCTTCTCGCCGGGAGGATGGCCAGGCCTGAACGCCTCAGCCTGTGCCCCGACGAGGCGGTGGTCATAGGCGCCGCTCTCTACGGCAGCCAGGCCAGGTCGGAACGGCTGCTCCTGGACGTGCTTTCCGACAGCCTCGGCATTCTCGCAGCAGATGGAACTCCCGTTCCGCTGCTGGAGAAGGGCATGCATCTTCCTGCCAGGGTGGAAAAGAAATTTGAGAGCGTCGGGAGCGGTCCCTTCACCCTTCGGGTCTTCCAGGGAGACGGGGGGCGGATCATTTCCACCGTGAGGATTCCTGATGCGAAAAAGGGCGAGTCTGTCGTCCTTGTTTTTGCGGTCGATTCGGGGGGGCTGCTCCGGATCGACATCCTGAGGGAGGGCGGCGGGACAACGGTCATTCCCCCCCTCGACATGGGGACTCCGGACGCCCCCTTCTTCGCCTCTCCGCCGGAAGAACTCCTCGAACTCGAAAAACGCTTCGCACGGGTATCCCCGGTCCTGTCTCAGGCGCAGCAGGCCCGGGGGGAAGCACTCTTCCGCACTGTCAGGGGGCTCAGGGACGAGGAATGCTACCCCGGGGGAGTGGAGTCCCTGGAGCAGATGGTGGCCGAAATGGAGAGGGTGGTTCGCTGATATGGCCGTTCCCCTGGAATTGCTGGACTGCTTCGAAATCCTGGGCGTTTCTCCGGGAGCCCATCCCGGCGAAATCCGCTCCGCCTTCCGCCGCCTTGCCCTCTCCTTCCACCCCGATGTGGCCGGACCCCAGGGAGCGTGCCGGTTCGAGGCCATTGCCGCAGCCTATTCCGTCCTGAAGTCGGCGAGTCCCGTAGAGATAGCCGACGCCCTGAAGAAGGGAAGAAAAGCCCCCGGCACTCCGCCGGGGAAGGATCGGGGCGGTTCTCCCTTCCGCTGGAGAAGAAAAAAACAGGCTCCTCCGTCTCCGTCGGAAAAGAAGAAGGAAGAGGAAGAAGGCTCGGGGAGGGTCCGGGAACTGCTCCTTGAGCGTGCTCTTGTCGAGGCGGAGCTTTCGGTGGCCAGGCTCCTTGAAAAGGCGGGAGAAGGGGAAAATGACGGGGATGTTTCCCGGGTCGTGCGCCGCCTGCTCGGCGCCCACCCCGAAGTCCGCCTTCTTGCCCTGAGGTCCCTGGGGCGGAAGGCCGCGGAAGGGGAGGTCTTCGCCGCCCTTCTCGAGATGGTGCGCCTCTGGCCCGTGGATGAAGACGTACTCGAACACCTTGTCCTGCTGGACTATTCACCGGACCGCAGGAGAAAGATGGCCGAAGCCCTCGCCGCCAGGGCAGGGGTCCTGCCTGAACGGGCAGCCCTGGCCTTTCTCCGGTGGATCTCTCCCCTTCCGGGGAGGGAGGTTTTTTTGGGCAAAGCTCTTTCCCACCAGTCTCCCCGGGTTCTCGCCGCGGCCCTTTCCCTCTGGACCGGAGGAGGCCTTCCCGATGACCTGGCCCTTCTCCGGCTGCTCAAGCGGGATGAGGACTGCGTTCTCATTCCGCTGCTCAGGGTCCTGAAAGTGCGGGGAGTTCCTCCATGGGCGGTTCCGAGGCTGACTGCACTATCGGAAAAACATCCTTCCCCGGCTGTCAGAGTTTGGGCCCGGAGTATTGTGCGGGCCGAAAATCTGGTATAGAATACTGTGAGCTGTGAGGTGGGATTTTTGGACGGAAAGTGTCTGTTCTGCGAAATTTCGGCAGGAAGGATCCCTGCGGATATTGTCTACGGTGACGACGATGTGTTCGTCATTCGGGATATAGCCCCGCAGGCGCCCGTGCATCTTCTTGTGATACCGAGAGAACACGTGGAATCAGCCGCCCATGTCCGGAAACCCGAAGTGTGGTCGAAAGTCATGGACTGTGCCGTGCAGACGGCCTGCCGCATGGGGATTGATCCCGGCGGATACAGGCTGGTAGTCAACTGTGGGGCGCAGGCCGGGCAGACGATTCCCCACCTTCATATTCACCTGTTGGCGGGACGCAGTTTCCGCTGGCCACCGGGGTAGATGCGGGTGGCGAAGAAAGGGGGGAATGGTGTATGACGACTGTCGTTCGAAGAGAAAACGAATCCCTTGATGACGCTCTCAGACGGTTCAAGCGCGAGGTCTCCAAGGTTGGAACCCTTCGCGAGGTGCGAAAGAGAGAGCACTACGAGAAGCCCAGTGAAGCAAAGAAGACGAAGCGGGCCGAGGCCGCGCGGAAGAGGCGGACCAAGTCCAGGGGGTAGAGCACTGTGATCGATCTCGAGAAACGGATTTCCGGTGATCTTCTGGCCGCCATGAAAGAGAAGAAGGAGATGGAGCTTTCCTCCCTCCGGATGCTCAAGGCGGAATTCCAGAGGGCCAAAACGGAGAAGGGGCACGCGGGCGAGCTGACTGAGGACGAGGTTGTTTCCCTGGTGCAGCGTCTTGTAAAACAGCGCCGCGAGGCGGCGGACCAGTACACGGCCGTCGGGGCGGGCGAACGTGCCGCCCAGGAACTGAAAGAGGCCCTCTTCCTCGAGACGTACCTTCCGGAGCAGCTCAGCGACGAAGAACTCGGGCAGATCGTCGAGGAGGCGGGCGCCTTCGCGAAAGCCGCCGGTCCCAAGGACATGGGCCGGGTCATGGGCAGGGTCATGACGGCAGTCAAGGGCCGTGCCGACGGGAAGAGGGTAAAGGCCAGGGTTCAGGAGTATCTCCAGTCCCTCGAGGAGTAGCCTTTTTCCCAGCGTTGCGGGCAATCCGAAAAATAAGCAGTAAACAGAAAGCCGGGGAAACCCGGCTTTTTTTCATCCCTTTTCTTTGACATTTCCCGGGTGACATTGTGGACAACCGGCTATAGGCACCGGGTCCCGGAGAATAGGGAATTTCGTCTCTCTGGAAAAGCACCATATGTCGGGGTATCATACCCAAGGTTGTACTATATATAGGGGGGTTCGCCCATGAGATGTCCATCCTGCGGAGCCATGGAAACCCGGGTCATCGAGACACGGACCGCCGACGAGGGCCGGATCGTCCGGCGCCGCCGCGAGTGCCCCGAATGCTCGAACCGCTTCACCACCTACGAGAAGGCCGAAGAAAAGCGGACTCTCCGGGTGATCAAGAAGGACGGGAGCAGGGAAACTTTCGACCGGGACAAGATCATACGGGGCATCGGCAGGGCCTGCGAGAAGCTCCCTGTCTCCCTCGAGCAGATAGAGGACCTGGCCTCGAAGATCGAGGACGATCTCAAGGGTGAAGGCTTCGGGGAGGTTCCGGTGTCGGAGATCGGCCGGAGGGTCATGGACGGTCTCCGGAAGGTCAACCAGGTGGCTTACGTGCGGTTTGCCTCGGTCTACAGGGAGTTCACCGATCTTCAGAGCTTCCAGCATGAAATAGCCCGCCTCATCGGTGAAAAGGAGGTTTCCAGAAATGGCGAAGAAAGCTGACGAACAGGCGACTTTCCTCACAAGGGGGGAAGGTTCGGCATGGGGCGGTGAAAAGGAGGTGCCCGGGCGGCAGATGGTCATGTTCTCCCCGGGGGGAGAGTCCACCGACCTCGCCCTTATGGTGGACGCCCTCGCCCACGAGGAGACTCAGCCCTGGCACCCGTCCAGGATCCGGGACGCCCTGGTGAAAGAAGCCGGTGTGGAGCCGGGCCTTGCCGGGGAGATCGCCTCCGAGGTGGAGTCCGACCTGCTGCGGTGGGGTAGGGACAGGGTCACCACCTCTCTGGTCAGGGAGCTCGTCAACGTCAAGCTCTTTCAGCGGGGCCTGGACGCCAAGCTCCAGGACCACAGCCGGATCGGCATTCCGGTCCACGACCTGGAGACCATGATGCTGAACCCCAACCGGGAGAACAGCAACACAACCCACAACCCGGAATCCATCAACCTGTCCATCGCCGAGCTGGCGCTGAAGCAGTACGCCCTCACCAAGGTATTCTCCAGGGACGTGGCGGAAGCCCACCTGTCGGGGACCATCCATCTCCACGACCTGGGCATGGTGAACCGGCCCTACTGCTCCGGCCAGAGCATCGCCTACGTGGCGAAATTCGGCCTCAACCTGCCCTCCATCACCAGCATTTCCAAGCCGGCGAAGCATCCCGACGTGCTGCTTGCCCACCTGCTGAAGATGACCTCGGTGCTCCAGAACAACTTCGCCGGCGCCATCGGGTGGGACGCGGTGAACACCTTTTTCGCACCCTACCTCACCGGCCTGGCGGAGGAGCGGATCCACCAGCTCGCCCAGATGCTCATCTTCGAGTTCAACCAGCTCGCGGGCGGCAGGGGAGGTCAGGTGGCCTTCACGGACATCAACCTTTACTACGAGGTGCCGAAGCACTTCCGGGACGTGCCCGCCATCGGCCCGGGGGGAGTGGAGACGGGAAAGACCTACGGCGACTACGCCGCCGAGGCGAAGAGCTTCCTGAAGGCCCTCTTCCGGGTGTATCTGGAGGGGGACAGCCGGGGGCAGCCGTTCTTCTTCCCCAAGCCGCTGCTCCACATCACCGAGGATTTCTTCCGCGAGGAGGGGTGGGAGGAGATGCTCTCCCTCGCCTGCGAGCTTTCAGCGGAAAAGGGAAACACCTATTACGTCTTCGACCGGGGAGATGTGGTCAAGCTCTCCGAGTGCTGCCGGCTGAGCTTTGAACTGGACGACCAGGATCTCCTCGATGCCCGCACGCCCTGGAAGCTCCGCTTCTGCGCCCTGCAGAACGTGACCCTGAACCTGCCCCGTCTCGCCTACCGGAGCGCCGGCGACCGGGAGACCCTGTTCGACCTCGTCGACCATTACATGGAGGTCGCGGCGAAGGCCCACGTCCAGAAAAGGAAGTTCCTCGGGGGCATCCTGGCCCAGGGCAAGAAGGGGCCCCTCTCCGTGCTCTGCATGGACCACGACGGTGAGGCGTATCTCCGGCTGGAGAAGGCCAAGTATCTCATCGGCATCCTCGGCGTGAACGAGATGGTCCAGGTGATGACCGGATCCCAGCTCCACGAGTCGAAGGAGGCGCTGGACCTCGCCCTCGCGGTGGTCCAGTACATGAACCTGAAGTGTGAAATGCTCTCCGAGCGGCTTGGTCTCACCATGGTGCTGGAGCAGACTCCCGCCGAGAGCACCGCCTACCGGTTCGCCAAGCTCGACCTCAAGTCCTGGCCCGAAGCTGCCTCGGTGGTGAAGGGCGATCCAGGCACCGGTGAAGTCTATTACACCAACAGCAGCCACATTCCCTATTCCGTCCGCATGGACCCGGCGGACAAGGTCCTCCGGGAAGGAAGCTTCCATCCCATGATTTCGGCGGGGGCCATCACCCACCTGTGGATGGGGGAGCACAAGCCGGATCCCGACGCTCTCGCGTCCTTCATACGGAAAGTGTTCCTCCACTCTGAGAACGCCCAGGTGGCTTTCAGTCCCGAATTCACCATATGCAACGGCTGCGGCCGGGTGAGCCGGGGGCTCCGGACGGAGTGCGCCTGGTGCGGGAGCGGCGATGTGGACGGCATCACGAGGATCACCGGCTATTTCACCAGGACCTCGAGCTGGAACGGCGGCAAGAGGGCGGAACTCCGGGACCGGGTGAGGTCATCCCTGCAGCCGTCCGGTCTGCGGGAATGATTTCCATAATTCCTGAAAGGACAAAAACTCTTCCTGTATGCGTCTTTTTTGTGTATAATTTCGGGGAAGTCTGTAAATCATATCCGAGGAGGGAAAAAAGCAAATGAAGCTTCGTAATGTACTGCTTGCGGCAATTCTTGTTCTGGTTCTTGCGGGAACTGCGGTGGCGGCCGATACCATCAAGATCGGCGTGTATCTCCCCCTGACGGGCAGGACGGCGTTCGGCGGCCAGCTTGAGCTCGAGGGCGTCCAGATGGCCCACAAGGAACTGCCCGAACTTCTCGGGAAGAAAGTGGAGCTTGTCATCGTCGACAACAAAACCGACAAGGTTGAAGCGGCGAATGCCGTGAAGAGGCTTGTGGAGCGCGACAAGGTCGTCGCCGTCATCGGGACCTACGGCTCCTCCCTCGCCATGGCGGGCGGCGAAGTGGCCGAAGCGGCAAAGATTCCCATGATGGGAACCTCCTGCACCAACCCCCTCGTGACCCAGGGCAAGAAGTACGTCTTCAGGGCCTGCTTCATCGATCCCTTCCAGGGTGCCGGCGCCGCCACCTATGCGGTGAAGACCCTCAACATGAAGAAGGCCGCCCTGCTCGTGGACGTGGCCAACGACTACTGCGTGGGCCTCGGCAACTTCTTCAAGCAGTCCTACAAGAAACTCGGCGGCGAGATCGTCGCCGAACTGATGTACAACTCGGGCGACCAGGACTTCACCGCCCAGCTCACGGAAATCATCAGCAAGAAGCCTGACCTTCTCTACATTCCCGCCGACTTCGCCGAAGGGGCCATCATCATGAAGCAGGCCCGGGAGCTCGGCGCCGAGTTCCAGATCATGGGCGGCGACGCCATGGACAACCCCGAGATCGTCAAGATCGGCGGAGACGCGGTGGAAGGCTTCATCCACACCACCTTCCCCTACGATCCTTCCATGACCGGCATGAGCGACATCGCCAAATCCTTCACCGAGAACTGGAAGAAAGCGCACCCCGACAAGGATCCCAACGTCAACGCCGCTCTCGGCTATGACTCCTACATGCTTGTGGCCAACGCCATCAAGGTCGCCGGGTCCACCGAGCCCGATGCCATCCGCGACGCTCTTGCCAAGACGAAGGGGTTCCCCGGCGTGACCGGCAACAAGACCATCAACGAGACCCACGACGCCGAGAGCCCTGTCGGCATCGTGCAGATCAAGGACGGAAAGAAGCAGTTCATCGGAACCGTCGAACCCGAAATGTAAGGGAGGTCCCTTCCTCAAGGTTCGTTTGCGCCTCTTTTTCCGGAGGGTGGGGGAACGCCTCCACCCTCCATTTTCTTGAAGTCAGGGGGAACCTTAATGAGCGGAAGCATGTTTTTCCAGCATCTTTTCAACGCAATAACACTCGGATCTCTCTACGGTCTCATCGCCATCGGCTACACCATGGTCTACGGTATTCTCAGGCTCATCAACTTCGCCCACGGAGAAGTCTTCATGCTGGGCGCCTACTTTATCTTCTTCGCCATCACCCTGCTGAACCTCCCCTGGGGAGTGGCCGCAGTTCTTGCGGTGGCCGCCAGCTCCTTCTGCGGCGTCCTTGTGGACAAAATCGCCTACAAGCCCCTCAGGAACGCTCCCCGCATCTCCGCCCTCATCAGCGCCATCGGCGTGTCCTTCTTCATCCAGAACCTCAGCATCGTAATCTTCACCGGCCTTCCCCGGCCCGTCTCGAGGCCAGACTGGCTCGTGAAAGTCTTTAAAATCGGCGAGATCCGCATTCTGCCTCTTGCCATTGTCGTCCCCGTGGTGACCCTCTTCCTGGTGCTCGGTCTCCTCTGGATCGTGTACCGGACCAAGCCGGGGCTTGCCATGAGGGCCATCTCGAAGGACATCGAAACCACGAGGCTCATGGGCGTGTCGGTGAACAAGATCATCGCCTTCACCTTCGGAATCGGCTCGGCCCTTGCCGCCGCGTCGGGCATTATGTGGGCCCTGCGCTATCCCCAGATCCACCCCTTCATGGGCCTTTTCCCCGGCCTGAAAGCCTTCATCGCGGCCGTTTTCGGCGGCATCGGCTCCATCCAGGGAGCGGTCATCGGCGGCATGTTCCTCGGCATCATCGAAATCATGGCGGTGGCCTTTTTTCCCACCCTGTCGGGGTACCGTGACGCCTTCGCCTTCGTACTTCTCATCATCATCCTGCTCATGAAGCCCACTGGGCTTATGGGGGAGAAGCTGGAGGACAAGATATGAACCGGACGAGAAATCTCATCCTCAACTGCCTGGCCGTCGCGGGGCTGGGGGCGTTCATCTGGTGGGCCCAGGACAATCTTGACGGGTACCAGATCCAGGTGCTCAACCTCATCGCAGTAAACGCCATTCTCGCCCTCAGCCTCAACCTGATCTACGGCTTCACCGGCATGTTCTCCCTGGGCCACGCGGGGTTCATGGCCATAGGCGCCTACGTGTGCGCCCTCCTCATCCTCACCCCCGCCCAGAAGGAAACCATGTGGATCCTCGAGCCTCTCGTCTGGCCCCTTTCGGTGATCCAGTCCCCCTTCTTCGTGGCGGTGCTCCTGGGAGGGCTCATAGCGGCCCTCTGCGGCCTGATCATCGCCATACCGGTGCTCCGGCTCGGCGGCGACTATCTCGGCATCGCAACCCTGGGCTTCGCCGAGATCATCCGGGTGGTCCTCACGAACCTCAGCTTCATCACCAACGGAGCCCTGGGAATCAAGGGCATCCCCAACTACGCGAACCTGTGGTGGAACTACGGGTGGCTTCTCCTGACCCTTTTCGTCATCGTCAGGCTCGTCAACAGCAACTTCGGCAACGTGCTGAAAGCCATCCGGGACGACGAGATCGCCGCGAAGAACATGGGCATCAACACCTTCTTCTACAGGGTGGTCTCCTTTTCGGTAGGGGCCTTCTTCGCCGGAGTGGGAGGAGCCCTCATGGGCAGCCTCATCACCACCATCGACCCGAAGATGTTCGTCTTCACCCTGACGTTCAACGTCCTGATGATCACCGTGGCGGGCGGCTTGGGGTCCATCACGGGAAGCCTTATCGGGAGCGTGGTCATCACGGTCCTCCTGGAATGGCTCCGGATCGTGGAAAACCCCCTGGTGATCGGAGACTTTGAAATACCGGGCATCCCGGGGATGAGAATGGTTATTTTCTCCCTGGCGCTCATCCTCATCATCCTCTTCAGGAGCGAGGGCATCATGGGCATGAGGGAGTTCAGCTGGAACAGGCTGTTCGGCCGTTCCGCCCGGGGAGGTGACGCGAAATGACCAATCCTGAACCCATTCTCAGGACGGAAAACGTCACCATGAGGTTCGGCGGTCTCACCGCCGTCAGGGATTTCTCCATCGACGTCCCCCGGGGCTCCATCGTGGGCCTCATCGGTCCCAACGGGGCGGGCAAGACCACGGTGTTCAACATCGTCACCGGCTTCTACAAGCCCACGGAGGGGAAGGTTCTCTTCGACGGCCAGGACATCACCGGTATCCCTCCCCACATGGTGTGCCGGGCGGGCATTTCCCGGACGTTCCAGAACATACGGCTCTTCGCCAGCGAATCGGTGCTGGAGAACGTCATGGTCGGGTGCCACGTCCGAAGGAAGGCGAAATGGTGGATGGCGCCCCTGGGACTTCCTCTCTTCCGCAGGGAGGAGGAGGAAATCCGGGAAAAATCCATGAAGCTCCTCGAAACCGTGGGGCTCGCCCAGTATGCGGATGAAAACTCCGGCTCCCTTCCCTACGGTGCCCAGCGTCGCCTGGAGATTGCCAGGGCCCTCGCCACGGACCCGAAGTTCCTTCTCCTGGACGAGCCCGCGGCAGGAATGAATCCCCAGGAGACCAGGGAGCTGATGGGATTCATCCGGAACATCCGGGAACGGTTCGGCATCACCATCCTTCTCATCGAACACGATATGAAGGTAGTCATGGGAGTCTGCGAGTACATCTGGGTCCTGGACTACGGCGTGAAGATCGCCGAAGGCGGCCCCGACGCAATCCAGTCGGACCAGAAAGTGATCGTGGCCTACCTCGGAGAGGAGTACGTGAAATATGCTGAAAATTGAAGATCTCCACGTCTACTACGGGGCCATTCACGCCGTCAAGGGAATTTCTCTCTCCATTCCAAAGGGAAGCATCGTGACCCTCATCGGCGCCAACGGGGCCGGAAAAAGCAGCACCATCCGCGCCGTGGCTGGGCTGGTGCGGAACGTCAAGGGGAAGATCGTCTACACCCCGCCCGAAGGGGAGCCGGTGAGCCTCGTCGGAAAGGCACCCGAGGAGATGGTGAAGCTCGGTATCGCCATGAGCCCCGAGGGTCGGCGCATCCTGCCCCACCTCACCGTGGAGGAGAACCTCCAGCTCGGTGCCTTCATCAGGAACGACAAGGACGGAATTCAACGGGACAGGGATCACGTCTACGATCTCTTCCCCCGGCTGAAGGAGCGTTCCTGGCAGAAAGGGGGCACTCTTTCCGGAGGGGAGCAGCAGATGCTGGCCGTGGGACGGGCACTCATGAGCCAGCCCCACCTGGTGATGCTCGACGAGCCCTCTCTGGGACTGGCCCCCCTGCTCGTCAAGGAGGTCTTCGACATCATCGGGGAGATCAATTCCCGGGGAAAAACAGTGCTCCTGGTGGAACAGAACGCCTTTGCAGCCCTAAAAATCGCGTCCTACGCCTACATTCTGGAAGTCGGGGCCATCGTCCTTGAAGGGAAAGGCGAGGACCTGCTGAAGGACAGCAGGGTGAAGGAGGCCTATCTCGGAGGCTGATACCCGAAAATGAACGCCGGACCGGGAAAAACGGCCCGCGGATGGTGAAAGCCAGGGGAGTGTCGCCGGCAGGACGAGTCCGGCGGCACTCCCTCTGTCGGGAAAGATGGGCCTTTGAAGGACCTCCACCCTGTTGCCCTTTTCCGGTTCCTATACTAGACTTGAAGGCGTAATATCATTGCGAGGAGGCTGTATCCGTGAGGAAGATAACCTGGAACATCCCGAACATGCTGAGCCTTCTGAGAGTCTTTCTCGCTCCGCTGGTACTGATCTTTCTCACGTTCCAGTTCACCTATCCCGTCTACGCCGTTGAAGAACTTGAGCTGAGGGTCACCGTGGGTGACATTCTCGCCGGAACGGTCTTCATCCTCGCTGCCCTCACCGATACCGCCGACGGCTACATCGCCAGGAAAAAGGGCATGGTCACCAACCTGGGCAAGTTCATCGACCCGGTGGCCGACAAGGTTCTCGTCATGGCGGCCCTGATCTCGCTGGTGGAGCTGCAGCGCATTCCGGCCTGGATCGTGGTGGTGATCCTTTCCCGGGATCTCATTGTCACCGGGGTGCGCATGGTCGCCGCCGCCGAAGGGGTGGTCATCGCAGCTTCACGAGGAGGGAAGGTCAAGACGGTGTTCCAGATCGTGGCCATCTCCATGCTTATTTTCAACCTTCCCTTCGGAATCCAGGTCATGTGGATCGCCATGATCCTCACCGTGTGGTCCGGCATGGACTACCTCGTCAAGGGAAAGAAGCTCTTCACCGACTGAACGCCCGCCTTCCCTTTTCCGCCGAAATACTTTGACCCCATGCACTCCCAGAGCATATAATGTCCGGGTGGAAACCGCCGTGGAAAAGAATCCCGAACCACGGCTGATCTTTCTTTTGAGGTGACGTCATGCTCGATAAACTGAAGAAAGCCCTGGGCCTCGATCCCAACGACCGGGCGCTGAAACGCTACAGGGAAAAGGCGGAGGAGATCAACCGCCTCGAGCCGGAAACGGCGGCCCTGACGGACGAGGAACTCAGGAGCAGGGGGCCGGAGTTCAGACGGCGCCTTGAGAACGGGGAATCCCCCGACGATCTTCTTCCCGAGGTGTTCGCCGTCGTGCGGGAGGTCTCGAAGAGGACCATCGGGCTTCGCCACTTCGATGTCCAGCTCATGGGCGGAATGGCCCTCCACGAGGGAAAAATCACGGAGATGAAGACCGGCGAAGGCAAGACGCTGGTGGCCACCCTTGCCGTGGTGCTGAACGCCCTTTCCGGCAAAGGCGTCCACGTGGTGACGGTGAACGACTACCTCGCCCGGCGGGACGCGGAATGGATGGGCCCCATCTACTCCTTCCTCGGTCTCACGGTGGGGGTTATCTACGCCTACATGGACCAGGAGGAGCGGTTCGCCGCCTACCGGGCCGACATTACCTACGGAACGAACAGCGAGTTCGGCTTCGACTACCTGAGGGACAACATGGCCACCTCGGAGGAGTACCTCGTCCAGCGGGGACATTCCTACTGCATCGTGGACGAGGTGGACTCCATCCTCATCGACGAGGCGAGGACCCCCCTGATCATTTCCGGTCCCTCGGACGACAACGTGGACATGTACACCCTGTCCGACAAGGTAGCCCGGCAGCTCCGGGAGGGACGGGACTACGAGAAGGACGAGAAGGAACGGAACGTGGCCATGACGGAAGCGGGCATCGCCAGGTGCGAGGAGATCCTGAAGATGCCGGAGCTCTTCTCCGATGCCGCCCACTCGGATCTCGCCCACAGAATCGTCCAGGCCCTCAAGGCCCACGTTCTCTTCCAGAGGGACGTCCATTACGTGGTGAAGGACGGGGAGATCCTCATCGTCGACGAATTCACGGGCAGGCTCATGGTGGGACGACGGTACTCCGACGGGCTCCACCAGGCCATCGAGGCGAAGGAAGGGGTCAAGGTGGGCAGGGAGAGCCAGACACTGGCCACCATCACCCTGCAGAATTACTTCCGCATGTACCGCAAGCTGGCGGGCATGACGGGAACCGCCGCCACAGAGGCCGAGGAGTTCAAGGAGATCTACGGCCTCGAAGTCATCGTGGTCCCCACCAACGTGGACATGATCAGGAACGACTATCCCGACGTCATCTACCGCACGGTGGCCGAAAAGTTCGCCGCCGTGGCCGACGAGATACAGGAGTCCCACACCCAGGGCTGCCCGGTTCTCGTGGGAACCACCTCCATCGAAAACTCCGAGAGGATCAGCAAACTTCTGAAGGCACGGAAGATCCCCCACCAGGTGCTGAACGCCAAGCACCACGAGCGGGAAGCCCAGATCGTCGCCCAGGCGGGGCATCTGGGTGCCGTCACGGTGGCCACCAACATGGCCGGCCGCGGAACGGACATTCTTCTCGGCGGCAATCCGGAATTCCTTGCCAGGGAAGCCCTCCGGTCCCAGAATCCCGATCCCTCGAAAGAACAGGAAGTGCACGCCTCCCTCCTTGCGAAATTCCGTGAGCAGTGTCGTGCGGAGCGGGAGCGGGTAAAGGAGCTCGGCGGCCTGAAGATCATCGGCACCGAGCGCCACGAGGCCCGGCGGATCGACAACCAGCTCCGCGGACGGGCGGGCCGCCAGGGAGATCCCGGTTCGAGCCGGTTCTACCTTTCCCTGGAGGATGACCTTCTCCGTCTCTTCGGCTCGGAGAGGATCCAGGGGCTGATGGAGAAGCTGGGAATGGAGGAGGGGGAGTCCATCGAACACCCCCTTCTCACCAAGGCCATCGCCTCCGCCCAGAAAAAGGTGGAGGAGATGCACTTCGACATACGGAAGCAGCTTCTCGCCTACGACAACGTGATGAACCGCCAGCGGGAGGCCGTCTATGCCGAGAGGCAGCAGATTCTCTCGGACGACGGCATCGTGGACCGCGTCTGGGAAGTGATCGACGGCGTGGTGGAGGATATCCTGGAGAAGTACTTCCCCGAAGAAGGGGAGTCCGACCCGGGAAGGGCCCAGGCCAGGCTGAAGGCCATTTTCGGGCCCGGCCTCGAGAACCATCTTGAGGGAGTGGACAACCCCAGGGACATGCTCGGCCGGAAGGACGGCCTGAAGGAGGAAATCCGGAACCGCTTCCTCCGCAAGGTGGAAACCCTCGGCGAGGAAGAGGGAGGGGCGCTGCTCCGGTTCCTCATTCTCCACACCCTGGACAACGGCTGGAAGGACCACCTGCTTGCCATGGACGAGCTGCGCCGGGGAATCGGTCTCAGGGCCATCGGCCAGAAGGATCCTCTCTTGGAGTATCAGTTCGAATCCTACAACCTGTTCCAGGGAATGATGGAGAGGGTCAGGGAATCGGTGGCGGAACTCGCCTTCAGGGTCCGGGTGGTGTCCGACACGGGCCGGGGCAGTCCTTCGGAACTGAGGGAGAGCAGGGAGTTTGTCCTTCCCTTCGGCGGGAATGCCGATCATCCCGCGCCTGTGGGTGAGGGGCCCCGGCAGCCTGTGAAAAAAGGACCCAAGGTGGGACGGAATGATCCCTGCCCCTGCGGCAGCGGAAAAAAATACAAGCATTGCTGCGGCGCCGGCAAGTAGGCCCGGGCGCAGGAAAGGGGATGGAAGCATGAAAAAGAAGATCAGAAGATGTATCCCGGGAGCCCTTCCGGCTCTCGCCGTCCTTCTGCTGGCGGCCTGCTGGGCGGGAGGGACCGCTGCCTATGGTGCCGTTCCTGCGCTGAACATCCCCAGGATGATCCAGGAGTGCCCCCACTTCTCGGACCACCCCGGAAGCAACGGCGTGATCTGGCTGAAGGACTCGGAGTATTCTCTCGGTGCCGACGGCTCCATGACCCGGAAGACTACCCTGGTGGTCCTGGCCCGCCGGGGAATCGACGACCGCTGGACCCGGTGGAGCATTCCCGTTCCCGAGGGAGGCGCCGCGGAGGTTCTCTCAGCGTCCCTGTACGATCCGGGGTCGGGACGAATTCTCAGCCCGGTCCTCCCGAGGAAGGGGGAAGTGAACGGCATTGCCTTCACCGAGGTTCTTTTCCCCGACATCCAGGACGAGTTCATCATCGTTCTCTCCATGCGGGAGGTCTTTCCCAAGCGGTTCGCCGTGGAAGATCTCCTCTGGGTGAACGAAACCCTTCCGTTGTGGGAGCAGAAAGTCACGGTGAACGTTCCTGCCGGAATGGAGCTGTACGTCGCTTCGGAAGGGGCGGGCGAACCCCGCCGCGAGAAGGCGGCAGGGGGCGAGAAACTCCTGTGGAGCATGGTGAACAGTTCCGCCTGGAGCGGGCGGACCCTCAAAAGCGACGATCGGGCCTTCCTTTCCTTCAGTACCCGAAAGGGCACGGAAGCCCTGGCGCGGTACCTTGGCGCCCTGGAGGGCATCCTTGTTCCCCAGCCGCCGGCGGCAGTGCAGTCCATTCTCGGCCAGGCCAACAGGCTCAAGGCCGGAGAGGAGCTTATCGGCTGGATGAATCGGGCCCCCGGGTTCTCCCAGGGATTTCCTCCCTCCTTCGTCCGGCCGGACATCCCCGGAGAAGGCCCCTGGACCGACTGGGAGAAGGTCCTTCTCCTGCACCGGTGGATCCGGAAGGCCGGATGGGAGAGCAGGCTGCACTGGCTGGCCGCCCATCCCTTCGACTCCTCCTCCCCGGCCCCGGAAGCCGCGGTGGTCCGGCCGGTGGTAGAGCTGAACGTTTCCGGAATCTCACCTTTCTACTGCGATCTCGGGCAGGGGAGCAGCCCCAATGAAACGCCGCCCTCCCTCTGGGGAAAGCATCTCACCACGCCTTCCGGCAGCGGGCTTCAGGGCCGGACCGTTTCGGGAAGCACCGCAGCGGAACACCGCCTCTCCGTGGAGTGGGTTATCGACCTTGACGCGAACGGAGTTGCCTCAGGCACGGCGGACGTCTTTGTCCGCAACGGCTGGGTCGCCTTTTTCTTCCCCGGCGGGACGCCCACGGAAGACGCCGTCGGCCGCCTGGCGGCCGAATTGTTCCCCGGAATGCGCTTTTCCGGCGGCGGCGCCTCTTTCGCCCCCATCAAGTACGGCTGGAAGATCTCCCTTCCCGCCGAACCCAGGCAGTCCATAGTGAACGGTGGGGCCATGCTCGTTCCCTTCCCCGGCGCGACGCCGTCGTGGCTCGGGGAGCTGGGGAGATCTTCCGGCGAATACCGGATGCGCTTCCCCTTCGTGGTGGAGCAGAGTTTTGTCCTGAAACTGCCCCCGAAGTCCGATGTGGTCATGATGCCCTCGGTGGTGAACAGGGCGCTCGACAGGGTGAAATACGAGGAATCCGTGTACCACAACAAGCGGCGGAACACCCTGACCGCCGGGACGAAAATCGTTCTCAGCACGGATGCGATAAGCGACAGCGTGGGAAGAAGCCTGGCCGAGTCGGTTCAGCGATGGATGGCCTATGCCTCCAGGACTCTTCCCCTGCGGGTTAAATAGTCTCAGAGATTTCGTGGAGGTGGCGGTGTATGGGTGATGTTACGGCAACCCTTCGGCAGATCGTCGAGGGAGCCCTTCGGGACGTCGCGGCGGAAAAGGGTCTTGTTTTCTCCGGGCTGCCCGAGATAGCGTTTGAGAAGCCGAAGCGGGATAACCAGGGGGACCTTTCCACCAACTGCGCCATGCAGATGAGCAGGCATTTCGGGGAAAAGCCCATGGCGCTGGCGGAAAAAATAGTGGCACGGCTCTCCTCCGATCCGTATCTTGAAAAGGTCGAGACGGCAGGGCCGGGATTCATCAACTTCTTCCTTTCGTCCAGGTGGATGGGGGAGGTCCTTGCCGATATCCTCAACCGGGGGAAGGATTACGGTTCGTCACATCTCGGCGGAGGCAGACGGGTCCAGGTGGAATTCGTGAGCGCCAACCCCACCGGTCCACTGCATGTGGGGCACGGGCGGGGCGCGGCCGTGGGGGACATCATCGCCAATATCCTGAACTTCTCCGGCTGGGATGTTCAGCGGGAGTACTACATCAACGACGCGGGGCTCCAGATGGATATTCTCGGACGATCCACCCAGGCGCGCTACTTCGAGATTGCCGGATGCCCGGAGAAAGCCCCCTTCCCGTCGGACGGGTACAAGGGCGGCTACATCTACGACATTGCCGGGTCGGTCAGGGAGCGTGAAGGCGACCGTTTTCTCTCCCTCCCTCCCGAAGAGAGCCTTCCCTTTTTCAAAACCTTTGCCGCCGACACCGTCCTCGCCACCATACGGAAGGACCTTGCCGACTTCGGTGTGACCTTCGACGTGTGGTTCTCCGAGAAGAGCCTGTATGAGCGTAACCTGGTTCCCTCGGCCATGGAAACCCTGAAAAACCGCGGATTCGCCTTCGAGCAGGACGGCGCCCTCTGGTTCAAGTCCACGGACTTCACCGACGAGAAGGACAGGGTGCTCATCCGCAGCAACGGCGTCCCGACCTATTTCGCCTCCGACATCACCTACCACAAGGAAAAATTCGACCGGGGCTTCGACAGGGTCATCGATATCTGGGGGGCGGACCACCACGGCTATGTTCCCAGGATGAAGGCGGGGGTGGAATCCCTCGGGAGAAACCCGGAAGATCTGGAGGTCCTCCTTATCCAGTTCGTGAACCTTCTCCGGGATGGCCGGCAGGTGGCCATGTCCACCCGCTCCGGGGAGTTCGTCACCCTCCGGGACGTGATGGACGAGGTCGGCGTGGACGCCACCAGGTTCTTCTTCGTCATGCGCCGGAGCGACTCCCACCTCGATTTCGACCTCGAACTGGCGAAGCAGACGTCCAACGATAACCCGGTATATTACGTCCAGTACGCCCACGCCAGGATCTGCAGCGTTCTTCGCGAGGCTGAAGCCCGGGGGATCGCCGTTCCCGCGGGAGCGGATGTGCCGGAGGGAATTTTTGCCTCCGATGAGGAGAAGAAACTTCTTTCCCGGCTTGCCGATTTCCCCAAGGAGGCTGAAAAGGCCTCGAAGGACCTGGCTCCCCACATCCTGGTGAACTACGTCTCCGACCTTGCGGGCGACTTCCACTCCTTCTACAATGCCCACAGGGTGCTCGGCGAGGAGGAGCCGGTAGTGAAGGCCCGCCAACTCCTGGTCAAAGCGGCCGGCACGGTCATTTCCACCGTCCTCGGTCTCCTCGGCGTGGCGGCACCGGAGAGGATGTAATGTGCTCCGGCTCAGGTGGATACTCCTCGCTGCCGCAGTGTCGCTCTTCGCGGCGATCATGGGGACGGCCTATTTCCTCGAATTCCGGAAGATAGGCCGCCTCACGGCGCTGGCGGACGAACGGATGGCGGCTCTCGTCTCCATGAGCCGGTCGGTCCAGGAGCTCCGGGAAAAGGTGGCCTTTTACGGCACGCCCGATGGAGTGGCCCACCTGGCACGGGAGCAGTACAATCTTTCCTTTCCTGGAGAAATGGTGTTCAAGATCGAGGTGAAGAAGAATTCCTTGCCTCGGGAGAAGCGATAGGGTATAATTCCGGGGCAAGTTTTTCCCTGCCCTTTCCTCGGGAGAGGGCCAAAAGTCCAAAGGGAGGAGGTGAAGGAACGTGCGGCCATATGAAATGATGGTGCTTGTGAGCGCCGAGATCGAGGATCCGAAAGAAGAGATCGCGAAGGTCGAGGAGGTCGTGCGCAATCTTGGCGGAGAGGTGGCCAAGACCGATTTCTGGGGGAAAAGGCGTCTTGCCTATCCCATCGACAAGAAAACGGAAGGCTTCTACGCCGTGTGCAATTTTTCGCTCAACCCGGACCAGCTTGTTGAGCTCAACCGTGTTCTTGGACTGCGCCCGAATATCTATCGTCAGATGACAGTCCGTCTTGACGAAAAATAAGGAGGCAGCGCCGTGGCGAGAGGATTTAACAAGGTCATTCTGATGGGCAACCTTGCCCGGGACCCTGAAATACGCTATTCAGTCGACAAGCGGGCCATGGCCCGTTTTGCCGTGGCGGTGAACAACACCTGGAAGGACAGGAACGGTGAACTGCAGGAGAGCGTCGATTTCATCCCCGTGGTCGTCTGGGGGCCGTCCGCTGAAAACTGCGAGCGGTATCTCAAGAAGGGCAGCCCGGTTCTCGTGGAAGGCCGGATCCAGGTCCGGAGCTACGAGGCGAAGGATGGCTCAGGAAAACGGTACGCCACCGATGTCGTCGCCTCGGGGGTGACGTTTCTCGGGTCGAAGCGGCAGGATGATTCGTCATCCGGCTCCTTCGGCGATGACGAAGGGTATGGAGACAGCGTCCGGAAGGACCGCCGATTCAGCTCCCAGGACGAGGACTTCCCCATGGATATTTCCGAGGTGCGGAACGAAGAGGATGCGGACATCCCCTTCTAGCAGAGAGGTTTTTTAAGGAGGGCAGTGCACAATGGCTGTGAATGAAGGCAGAAGCGAAGGCAGAGGACCCGGCGGCCCCGGAGGCCGCGGCGGCCGGAGAGGCGGAAAGCGCCGGCCGAAGGTATGTTTCTTCTGCGTGGACAAAATAGAGCACGTGGATTACAAAGATGTTGAAAAGCTCCGCAAGTACGTCAGCGAGCGGGGGAAAATCATGCCCCGCCGCGTGACGGGAAACTGCGCGAAACACCAGCGCCAGCTTACGGAAGCCATCAAGCGGGCGAGATACATGGCCCTTCTCCCCTTCTCCGTGGAGTAAGGCTTCGCAGCGAAACAGCGTCTTTTTTCGGGGGAGGAGCCCAGCTTCTCCTCCGAAATTTTTATGTTCCCCCCGAACCCATTCCGGGTTCAGGGCGGCGAAAAAGGAGGCCAAAAGGTGACCCCCACACGAAGCCTGGTGGAATCGTCCCTCCTCGCGGGTCTTGCCGTGATTCTCTTCCTGGCGGCCCAGTTTCTCCCCTTTGTCGGGGCGGCGTTTTCTCTGCTCGCTCCAGCCCCTCTCGTGATACTCGGCCTGCGCCATGACCTGAAAAAAGCCGCTCTCGGCCTGGCCATAGCCACCCTGCTGACAGCCGTATTCCTCGGCCCCCTGTCATCCCTTTTCTTCCTTCTCGGGTTCGGCGTCCTGGGGATCGGTCTCGGCTTCCTGGCCAGGCGGTGCTCTTCCGGCGTGGAGGTGATGCTCCTCGGCATCCTCCTCTCCCTGGGAAGCAAGCTCCTTCTTATGGTTATCGCCGCAAAGGTGACGGGAATCAATCCTTTCCAGCTCGATGGGGCCGAGATGCAGGCCATGGTTGACAGGATCTTCGGCTTCTACGAAACGGCGGGAATGTCCAGGGAATCCCTGTCAGCGGTGAAGCAGCAGTTTTCCCAGGCCATAGGGGTGCTCCCGGTGATCTTCCCCACCATTCTCACCATGGCGGCGGCCCTGGACTGCTATCTCAGCTACAGGGTGAGCGGCTTCGTCCTGAAGCGGATCGGCGGAACCTCCCTTCCTCCGCTGCCTCCCTTTTCCCGCTGGAGATTCCCGAAGAGCGTCTTCGGTGCGCTTCTCGCCTCGGTGCTTCTCTCGGTTTTCGGATCCCAGGGAGGGGAATGGAACATGGCCATGCGCATCGGCACCAATGTCCGGATGCTCGTGAACTTCCTGTTCCTCTTCCAGGGACTCTCCCTCTTTTGGTATTTCCTCGGGGGAGGGGACAGTCCCCACAGGGGGGCGGGACGTTTCCTCAGGACCGTTGCTATAATAGTGGCGGTTCTCGTGCCCATGCTTTCCACGGCCACCGTCATGGTGGGCATAGCGGATATGTGGCTTGATTTCAGAACCCGTTTCAGGAGGAATGATGAACGATGAAAGTAATATTGAAGCAGGACGTGAACAAGATCGGCGCCGCAGGAGAACTGATCGAGACTTCTGACGGCTACGCCCGAAATTTCCTCTTCCCGAAGGGACTTGCCGAGGAGGCCACGCCGGAGCGCCTGAAAGAGTGGAAAGACCGGCAGGCAGCGAAGAAGAAAAAGGACGAGAAGCTGAAAAACGAGGCCCTTGAACTTCAGAAGCGCCTTTCCGGAAAAGTTGTCCGGGTCCGGGCGAGCACCGGCGAGAAGGGCAAGCTCTTCGGAAGCGTCACCGCCGCCGCGGTGGCGGAGAACCTGGCTGCCCAGCATTCCGCGTCCGTGGACAAGCGGGATATCCGGATGCCCGACACGGTAAAGCAGACAGGGAACTATACATTCACCGTCCGCCTCTATCCCGGCATCGAGGCTGAGATGACCCTTACCGTCGAGAGCGAATGATGGCCGCCCACCCGTCATGGGACCGAACGCCCCCCGTCTCCCCGGAGGCGGAGCGCGCAGCTCTCGGCGCATGTCTCATGGACCGGGAGGCGCTCAATATCGTCCTTGAGATTCTCCAGCCGGAGGATTTTTATGACCTGAACCACAGGGCCGCCTACGAAATCGTCTACGAAATGGCCCAGAGGGACAAGCCGGTGGATCCCCTCACCTTCCTGGAGGAACTCTCCAGGCAGGGAAAAAGTGAACGCCTGGGGGGGCAGCCCTTTGTCGCTTCCCTCGTGGACAGCGTCCCCACAACGGCCAACGTGGAATACCATGCGGGCATCGTCCGGGACAAGGCAATCCACCGGCGGCTCATCTCCGCGGGGAACACCATCGTCAAGCTCGGTTATTCCGAGGAGCTCGACGTGGACGAGGTTCTCGAGGAAGCGGAACGGGCGGTGTTCGAGATCGCCCAGAAGAGGAACACCACCAACTTCCGGCACATCGGCGAAGTCCTCGGCAAAACCTTCCTCCAGATCGAGGAGCAGTACAACCGTTCGGACCAGGACGTGGCGGGTTTCAATTCGGGATTCTACGAACTCGACAGGCTCATGGGCGGATTCCAGCCGGGAAGCCTGAACATCGTGGCCGCCCGTCCCTCCATGGGAAAAACGGCCTTTGCCATCAACATCGCCCAGTTCGGCGGGCAGGGAATGAGGCGCCCGGTGCTCATCTTCAGCCTGGAAATGGGCGCGGAGCAGCTTGTCCAGCGGATGCTGGGCGCCGAGGCCAGGATAAACATCCACGACCTCCGGAACGGCTCCTTTCCGAAATCCTCCTGGGAAACTCTCGCTGAAGCTGCCGGCCGGCTCGCCGAGGCCCCGGTCTACATTGACGACAGCTCCATGCTGTCCACCCTGGAACTCCGGGCACGGTGCCGCCGCTTCAAGTCCAGGCACAAGGACCTGGGACTGGTGGTGGTGGACTACCTCCAGCTCATGAACTCCTCGAGGCGGATCGAGAACAAGCAGCAGGAAGTGGCGGAAATTTCCCGGGGACTGAAGGGAGTGGCCAGGGAACTCGAAGTTCCCGTCATCGCCCTGTCCCAGCTCTCCCGGGCGGTGGAGCAGAGGACGGAGAAGAAGCCGCAGCTTTCCGACCTGCGGGACAGCGGCGCTATCGAGCAGGACGCCGACACGGTCATGCTGCTCTACCGGCCCGGCTATTACGAGGCAGGTGCCCCGGGGGAGGAAGACGACAACAGGGCCTTCATCAACCTGGCCAAGCACAGGAACGGCCCCACCGGGGAAATCTCTCTCGTCTTCCTCAGGGAATACACCCGGTTCGTAAATGCCGACCGTTCCTATTGATCCTAAATCCGCAGTTTTTTTCGGGCAGAGGGAGCGTCGCCGGGAAAAGCGCCCGGGCCGGGAAAACGGCATGGATGTCGGTTTAAGGTGCAGTTGTCATGGACGACAATCTGCACCGACGGCCCAAGCGAGCACCGGTGACGCTCCCCGCTGCCTCCGGGTTTTGGTTGATTTCCCTTGATTGGTCGGCGCACGGTGGAGTAGAATGCATGTGAAGCCTTTTTCTTCGCCCAAGCTTTGGAAACCGGAGGAACGACATGGCGGGAGTCCTGAATTTTCTGAGGAGTGACACGGGAAAGGAAAAAAATGCCGGAAAGAACCTTCCGGAGGACGGACAGGCCAGGCGGCTCACCGAAATACCGGTCGACCTGATCAGTCCCAACCCGACCCAGCCCCGCCGCCATTTCGACGAAGGGGACCTGGACGATCTCGCGGCCTCCATTTCCCAGGTGGGCATCATCCAGCCCGTAGTGGTTCTCGCCCTGGAATCGGGCTACGAACTCGTGGTGGGCGAACGGAGGCTCCGGGCGGCAAAAAAAGCCGGCCTTTCCACCATTCCTGCCATCATTACCGAGGCGGACCCGGGCGAACAGCAAATCCTGGCCCTTGTGGAAAACATCCACAGGAGCAACCTCTCGGCGGTGGAGGAAGCCGCCAGCCTCCAGGCCATCATGGAACGTTCCGGCTGGACCCAGACGGAACTCGCCGGAAAACTGGGCCGCTCCCAGTCCTCCGTGGCAAACAAGCTCCGGCTCCTTCGGCTCGAGGAACCGGTGCAGCGTCTCGTCATGGAGGGAAAGCTCGGCGAACGGCAGGCCCGGGCACTCCTCTCCCTCCCCCCGGAAGACCAGATCGCCCTCGCCGCGGAAGCCGCAGCGGAGAACATGGCCGCCAGCGAAGTGGAGCAGAAGGTAAAGGACCGCGCCCCGTCGCAGTCAAAGACCGGGAAGAAACGGCTGAAAAAGAATCCTCTTTCCTTTTCCGGGCCCGACGGCCCCACCGGGGAAATCCTCCGTGACGTGGCCGCCCTGGTGGAACAGAACAGGAAAAAGGGAATACCCGTGGTCTGGAAAGTGAAGGAACTTGCCCAGAGGGAGCTTGTGGTGGAGCTCGTGGTGGAACTCAACGGGGATCTCGGACAGACGGAGGAATGACGCAGAATGAATGAAGCGCTGAAAGGCGGACGCACCCTTCCCGCTCAGGAGGAACCGGGCTCGCTCATCGTGCCCTCCTGTTTATTCCCCCTTGCGCTCTTTGTCTCCCTCGTGCTGCCGAACCTCGTTTTTTCCGGCCCCTGGTTCTATTCCACCCTTCACCTCATGAAGTGGGGGGTCGCCCTGGTTCCCGTTGCACTCTGCGGTCTTCTGGCCGGAATAACCGTAACCGTCCGCGGCACGGTCCGGACAGCCTTCACCATAGACGGCTTCGCCGTGGTCTGGCTGCTGCTGCTCCTCTACGTGACGGCCCAGCCTTTCTGGTCGGGACTCCGGTCCCCGGAAACCTTTTTCCAGGAATGGTTTTTCTTCGCTTCTCTCTGGCTCGTCTACGTTCTTTCCTCCCGCCTCGCAGGAGGAAGGCTGCTGAGGATCCTTCTCTGGGGCAGCCTGGTCAACTGCGCCGTGAGCGTCGTCTTCGCCGAGCTCCAGGTACTGGAGATCCGGGATCTTCCGTTCTTTATCCTCCCCACCCCCGGGCATTACATCGCCAATACGGGGCAGCAGAACATGTTCGCCCTCTGGCTCGCTCTCGGCAGCCTGAACGGCGCCTTTCTGTTCTTTTCCGCCGGAAAAAACGGAAGAATTGTCCGTGCCATCCTCGTTCCGCTTCTTGCGGTCACCTTCTGGGGCCTGATTTCCACCACCAGCCGCTCGGGTATCCTCGCCCTTCTCACGGGGTTCGCCGTCCTCTCCTGCTACTACCTCCGGAACCTCGGCAGGAAAAACCTGAAAAATGTTCTCGCCGTCGCCCTTCTCTTCTGTTCCGTCCTGGGCCTCAACCTGTTCCTCAACGAGGGGCGGTGGGGAATCCTGATGCACAAGATGGACGACGTGCTGAAAAACCCTCTCTCCATCGCCAATCGGGACAGCATCTGGGCCACGTCCTGGACCATGTACGCCGATCGTCCCCTCCGCGGCGTGGGACTCGGCCAGTACAAGTGGCACTACCTGGACGCCCAGAGGGAGATGCTGAAGCGGTGGCCGGGAATGAGGTGGCAGTACACCCACTGGGCCCACAACGAGTTCCTCCAGTGGTTCGCCGAAACGGGAACCGCCGGGGGGCTGCTCATGGTGTTTCTCTGGGGATGGTGGGCGGTTTCGGCCTTTTCCGCCTTTCTCAGGAAAAGAAGCCATTCTCCGGAAGCCTACTGGGGGAGCGCCATGGTCGCCCTTTTTCTCTTCAACGCCCTGTGGACACGGCCCTTCCACCGCATAGAAAACGTCCTCTGGCTTTCCCTTGCTTTTGCGCTGGCCAATCGGGAGATGCTCCTGCCTCTCTTTGAGGCCCCGTCACCGGAGGATTTCCGGAAGGGCGGCCGCCTGCTGGGAACGGTGATTGCCTCGGTCTGCCTCATCGGCATCGTCTATTTCGGTTCCGGGGTCAGGGGCGACCGGATGCTCCGCCTGGCATCGGACGCGGACGATCCGGTCCTGCGGGAACAGTTCATCTCCAGGGCGCTTGCCGCGCCCATGGTCCGGGATCTCGCAGAGAAAGAGCGGGCCTATTTCCTCGTGTCTCTGGGCCAGGAGAAGAAAGACCCCGAGATCGTCTCCGAGGGGCTGAACGAACTCATGGCGTACTTCGGCAGGCAGCCCCACGTCCGGGAGCTCAATTACCTCAGGGAGTGGAGCCGGAGGCTGGAAAACGTTCCGCTTTACGACGAGTTTGCCTCCTACGGGGGGCCTGTATCCGGGCCGCCGGCGGAAAAATAGAAGAATACGGGCACAGAACGCGGGGCCGGAGCCCCGCGTTCTGTGTATGTCTGCTCAGGAAATGGAGAGCAGTTTTGTGTAGGTGGGGTAGGGCCAGATATCCCCGGCTACGAAGGATTCAGCGGTGTCGCAAATCTGCCGGATATGGGCGCAGAGAGGAAGTACTTCCCCGGTGATGGACGCCGCCTGTTCCTCCATGTCCAGGGAGTGCATTTTCTCCTTGATGGCGTCAAGTTTCTCCGAGGCGGAGATGAGGGCCGTCTTCAGGGAGCCGAGCCTGCCGATGCAGGCGCTCCAGGAGCAGGCCTCTTTCCGGACATCTTCGGGGAGGACGGAAAGGGAGGAGCTTTCCAGAAGGATCTGCTTTGACAGGGCGGGAAGGATTCCCTCCCAGACCATGGTGCGGAGGACACCCATCTCGATCTCCACCGTCTTGATGAACTGTTCGAGCCGAATTTCGTAGTAGGCGATCACTTCCCGGTCGGTCATGATGTGGAGCTTCGAGAGAAGCTCCCTGTTCTCCGGCAGGAGGAAGAGGGCCAGCGCCTCCGGTGTGGAATTGACGATGGTAAGACCCCGTTTCTTTGCCTCTTCGTGCCACTGGGGGCTGTAGGCATTCCCCTCGAAGCGGAAGGCCCGGCTCTCGGCGGCGGCGAACTTGATGGCCTCGAGGGCGGCATCCAGGGCATCCACCTCGCCGACCCGGCTTTCGATCATGTCCCCGACCGTTTCCAGGCCCCAGGCCCACGCCGCGAGAATCATAGTCAGGGGGCCGGCGATGGACTGGGGGGCGCCAGGAGCCCGGAACTCGAACTTGTTGCCCGTGAACGCCAGGGGAGACGTCCGGTTCCTGTCCGAGTTGTCCGCCATGACCGAGGGAAGCTTGTTCATGCCGAGGTCGATGAGGGCCTGGGCTGGCATGTCGTCGGGAAGTCCCTTTTCCACGGCGTCGAGAATTCCGGTCAGGGTGGAGCCGAGGTAGGCGCTCATGATGGCCGGGGGAGCCTCGTTCCCGCCGAGCCTGTGCATGTTCCCCGGGGAGGCGATGGCAGCCCTGAGCAGGCTGTGATATTTCGATACGCCGAGGAGCAGGGCGCTCAGAAAGGTCAGGAACTGGATGTTCTTCCGGTGGTTCGACGACGGTTTCAGAAGGTTCCGGCCCTCGCTGTCCATAATGGAGAAGTTCACGTGCTTCCCGCTGCCGTTCAGTCCCGCAAAGGGCTTTTCGTGGAGCAGGAGCTGGAAATCGTGCCGCTTCGCCATCTTCCGCATCACGTCCATGATCTGCTGGTTCTGGTCGCAGGCGAGGTTTGCATCGGCGAACTGGGGTGCGAACTCGAACTGGCAGGGTGCCACCTCGTTGTGCCGGGTGGTGATGACCACTCCCAGCCGGTACAGGTCCCGCTCCACGTCTTCCATGAAAGAGAGGACCCTGGTGGGGATGGATCCGAAGTAATGGTCCTCCATCTGCTGTCCCTTGGGCGGAGGGCAGCCCAGGATGGTTCTGCCGCAGTACCGGATGTCCAGGCGGTTCTTTGCCACGGCGCTGTCCACAAGGAAGTATTCCTGTTCAGCGCCGACGGTGACGTGAGCCCACTTTATCCCCCTGTTGCCGAAGAGCTTCAGAAGGCGCATGGAGCGGGTCTCAACGGCGTCCACCGCCTTGAGGAGAGGGGTCTTGAGGTCCAGGGGGGTGCCGTCGTAGGAGATGAAGACCGAAGGGATGCAGAGGGTTCCCCCTTTCTTGCTCATCATGATGAAGGCGGGGCTCGAGGGGTCCCAGGCGCTGTAGCCCCGGGCCTCGAAAGTGGACCGTATGCCCCCCGAGGGGAGGGAGGACGCATCGGGTTCGCTCTGGATGAGTTCCTTGCCCTTGAAGGACTCGATAGGCATTCCGCTCTCGTCCTTGGACATGAAGGACATGTGTTTTTCCGCGGTCATCTCCGTCCGGGGGTGGAACCAGTGGGTCCAGTGGGTGGCGCCCTTTGAGAGGGCCCATTCCTTCATGGCCGCCGCCACCATGTCCGCCATGGCCGAGTCGAGCTTCTGTCCTCCTTCGATGGAGGCCATGAGCGCCTCGAAAATATGCTGGGGAAGTCTCTCCTTCATTGCCCGCCTGTCGAAAACGTACATTCCGAAAATATCCCGTGCCTTGTCGAATTCCACTTCGGTTCAACTCCTTCCGGCTGGTCCCGTAAAATAAAAAAACGATGCCACTTTATAGCACTCTACCCGTACATTAGTCAATAGAAAAGGTAAAAAGTGCTGCATAAAAAACAAAAACAGCGTTTTTATGACACTCCATCTTCTTTTTAGGCGGGAACTTCTCGAAAAAACGAACATAGTCGGTTGTCGGTACGAGAGGCGGATGTCCAGTGTTCATTCTTCCCCGGGGCCGGAGACTGCGGGGGCCTGCCGGCCGTTTCTCTTCCGGGGATTTGGTGTAAAATCAATGAGGAAATGATTTTTGCCCCTGTTCCGGGCCGGTCCTTACCGGCGCCCATTTTTCTCGAAAGGCGGGGATTCCCCATGCTGCTCCGGAAGGAATTCACCTTCGACGCCGCCCACAACCTGGTGGAATACCACGGAAAGTGCGAGCGGCTTCATGGACATACATACCGCCTGGCGGTGGTGCTGAAAGGCTCTCCCGACAGGGAGGGAATGATAGCGGACTTCTGCGAGGTCTCTTCCCTGGTGAAGGAGCGGGTCATCTCCAGGCTCGACCATGCCTACCTGAACGATATTCTTCCCCAGCCCACGGCGGAGTACATCGCCCGATGGGTCTGGGAACAGGTGGAAGAACCCCTCCGCCGGCCGAACTGCAGGCTCTGGGAGGTGGAGGTCTGGGAGACCGCCACGAGCTGCGCGGTGCTCACCGCCGAGGACATGGACCATGCGTGACGTTCAGAGCGAACGGGATTCCCGGCGCATTCCCATCGACCGGGTGGGCGTCGGCGGCGTGTCATACCCCATCGTGGTCATGGACCAGAAAGAGAATATCCAGCATACGGTGGCTTCCGTCTCCATGTCCGTGTCCCTTCCCCACGAGTACAGGGGAACCCACATGAGCCGCTTTATCGAAGTGCTCCACGAGTTCCAGGGGAAGGTCACCCTGCCCAACATGGAGCATATCGCCGAAGACCTCAGGACGGTGCTCTCCGCCGAGTGCGCGGAGATCGTCTTCTCCTTCCCCTACTTCATTTCGAGGAAGGCCCCCGTAACGGGGCTGACCAGCTTCACCAGGTACGACGTCTCCTTTACGGCCGTCAAGGGAGAAAACGTTTTCGACCTGGTGACCTCCGTCACCGTACCGGTACAGACCCTGTGCCCCTGTTCCCGGGAGATCTCCGAGGCCGGTGCCCACAACCAGAGAGCTTTCGTGACCATCGCTGTCCGGATGAAGGGGCTTGTGTGGATAGAGGAACTAGTTGCCGTTGCGGAGAAAAATGCCTCCGCACCGGTGTATACTTTACTGAAGCGGGAGGACGAGAAGTTCGTCACCGAACAGGCATACAACAACCCCCGCTTCGTGGAGGACGTTCTGCGGGACGTGGCGGTGGACCTGGAGGCCGAGAACAGGATCACCTGGTACAGCATCCGGGTCGCCAGCAGCGAAAGCATCCACAACCACGACGCCTTCGCCTCCCTGGAAAGGGAGAAGGAAGGAACGGCCGGCGGCCGGGAGGAACAGAAATGAAGGTGGTGTTTTGGGGAAAAGAATTTCTCCGCCTGAAAGAATCTTTGGAAAGAGCCTTCGCGGGCCACGATATTCTCATTGCCGATCCTGAGGACGGACGGGATGCCCTGGCGGAGGCGGAAATGCTCGTCGTCAGGCCCGTGACGGTTGACGACGAGCTGCTCTCCGGGGCACCCGCGCTGAAACTCGTCCAGCAGTGGGGGGCCGGGGCCGAGGGGATCGACCTCGACGCCTGTACCCGCAGGGGAATCTGCGCCTGCAATGTTCCGTCCATTGGAACGGGGAATGCCGAAGGGGTCGCGGAAGTGGCGTTCCTCCACATGCTGATTCTGGCGAAGCGATTCTTCCGGGCCCGGGAAAAGCTTCTCGAAGGGAAGGTCTACACTCCTCCGGGAATCGCCCTGTGGGGAAAGAAGGCCTGCGTCATCGGCCTCGGAAACGTGGGGCGGTCCGTTTCGGTGCGCATGAAGGCCTTCGGCATGAACGTGACCGGCGTCAACAGGACTCTCCCCGCAGACCACGCCCGATGGGGTATTGACACCTTCGTGCCGCTCACGGATGCGGAAAAGGCGGTGAAGGGCGCGAAATTCGTGGTGACGGCCCTTGCCCTCACCCCCGAGACGGAGAATATCATCGGCGAACCCCTTTTCCGGGCCATGGACAGAGATGCCTTCTTCATCAACGTTGCAAGGGGCGGCATCGTGAAGCGCGAGGCTCTGGAGCGCGCCCTTGAGGAAGAATGGATCGCCGGGGCCGGACTCGATGTCCTCTGGGAGGAGCCCCACCGGACGGACGATCCCTTCCTCGCCCACCCGAAGGTGGTGGTGACCCCCCACATCGGCGGTGTTAACGACGCCTCCCTTGAGGGAGTCCTCAGGTTCATCGCGGGAAATGCGGCCCTTCTCGCCGGAGGAAAGACTCCCCTGTCGTGTCTCAACGAAAGCGGGACGGAGCGGGAGACGCCTTGAAGGAATTCGTCTCAGCGCTGTTCCGCAGGTTTTTGTATTTTTTTCTGATCCTTGTCATCGCCGTCGGGACGGTGTACATCTACTTTCTGTGGTGGGAGCGCCGGGAATCCCTGAACCCGGAGGTTGTATCCGCCGTTCCCTTCACCCACACCGACAGGATACCTGCCCGGGCCATTCTTCTCTGGCGGGAGGAACTGGTGAGATCCCGGTGGAGCGGCACGGTGACCTTCCCTTTCCCCGGACCGAGACGGGTCCCCAGGGGGGAGACCCTCGCGGCGGTGGACGCATCCTCGGGGAAGATGGCGGTCAGGGCTGACCGGACGGGATATTTTATCCCGGCTCTTGACGGCATGGAGGGACGATGGGCCTACTCGGCCTTCTGGAACGGCATGGCTCCGCTGCCGTCCGCACCCCCAGCGCAGTTCCTCGGCCCGGGAGCCTTCGTGGAGAAAGGGCGGCCTGTGGGCAAGCTCGTTCCCCAGCCCCAGGATCTGCGGTGCATCCTCTACGCGGACCTGACGCCGTCCCTGGAACGGGACATAAAGGCGGGCTTCGTCCGGGTGAAGACGAAGGAGACGGAATGGCCCGCGAAAGCCGAGGTTCGGGTTGCCCGTTTTTTTGAATCGAAAGTGAAACTCTACCTGACGCTCCCGTTTTTTCCCGCCTCCGTGATCACCTCCAGGGAGATGGATCTTCTCCTCGAAGCGGGGGAGAGAAGCGGAGTCTCCGTTCCCGAATCAGCGGTGCTCCTTCGGGAGGGGCGGCTGGGTGTGCTTCTGGCCGACGGCAACATGGTCCATTTCCGGGCCGTCCGGGGGGTTCCCGTTGAAGGCGGGCGTTTTTTCATTACAGAGGGGCTGAAGCCGGGGCAGATCGTAGTGCTCCATGCCCAGAGCGGAAAGGAAGGGAAAATCCGTTTATGGTAACGTCTATTCGGGAGAACCTGGAGTTGGTCCGGGAAGAAATTCGGCAGGCCGCCGCCCGGAGCGGCAGGAGGGAAGAAGATATTCTCCTGGTTGCCGTGACGAAGACCCGCCCGGTGGAGGATGTCGTCGAAGCGGTTCGCTGCGGCGTGACGTCCGTCGGTGAGAACAGGGTCCAGGAACTCCTTGAGAAGCGGGCCCTCTGGCCCGATGGGGACGAGCCTGAGTGGCGGCTCATCGGCCATCTTCAGCGGAACAAGGCCAGGAAAGCCCTATCGGCCGCCTCCGCCGTGGATTCGGTGGACTCACCGGAGCTGGCGGCCGTTCTTTCGAGGATTGCCTCGGAAGAGGGCAGGACTCTGCGGGTGCTCATCGAGGTGAACACGTCCGGCGAAGCCTCCAAGCACGGGGTTGCTCCGGAGGAGGCGGAAAACCTGCTTCACGGCATTCTCGAGAACTGTCCCGCCCTCCGCCCGGAAGGTTTCATGACCATCGGGCCTCTGGCGGGAGGAGAGAAGGAAGTACGGAAGGCCTTCGCCCTTCTCCGGACCATCTGCGAAACGGCGCGGGACAACACGGGGCTGGCTCTTCCCGGGCTTTCCATGGGTATGAGCGGCGATTTCGGCTGGGCGGTGCAGGAAGGAAGCACCATGGTGCGCATCGGGTCGTCCATTTTCGGTGCGCGCCGGTGAAGGACGGGGGTGGAGGAATGCTTGAACGGCTGATGGCGCTCCTGGGACTGGTGGATCCAGGCGGAGATTATGACGATGAAGAGGAGGATGATCTGCGCCCGGACCTGGAGGAACGGGAGGGACGGGTTCTCAGGCCCGCTGCGGGAGAGGCTGACCTTATTCTCCTCCGGGGTTCATCCGGGCCCGACCGGAAGGAGGAACTCGCGGAGGCGCTCAGAAAGGGTAAAATGCTCCTGGTGGACCTCCGGGGCATGGAGCGGGAACCCGGCCAGAGCCTGCTGGACTTTCTCTGCGGGGTTGCCTTCGCGAACAGGGGAACGGTGCTCAGGGTAGCGGGGGGCATTTTTCTCGCAGCGCCACGAAAAACCATGATTGAGGAATGGGAGGACGAAAACGGTGCCTGATCTTTTGACCGCCCGGGACATCGAAAGCAAGTATTTTCCCAGGGCAATGCGGGGCTATGCTATCAGCGAGGTGGACGAATTTCTCGACCGGGTGGCGGAGGATATCCAGGAATATTCCCTTCGGTGCGCGGAGCTCGAGCGGCGCATCGACCGGCTGGAGGAACAGATCCGGGAGTACGAGAACCTCAAGGAGACCCTCCAGGGAACGCTCCTTATGGCCCAGAAAAGTGCCGAGGCCAAGGAAGAGGCGGCGAGCAGGCAGGCGGAAACCCTGCTCAACGAGGCGAGGCTGAAGGCTGAGCAGATCGTCCTCGAAGCTTCGGCGGCGAAGGACAGGGAACGGAGGGATCTCCAGCGACTCCGGCAGATGAAGCAGGAGTTCAAGGCGGAGTTTCGGGCCCTTCTTTCCAGGTTTGCCTCCCTCTCCGACGGGGAGGACGAATCCCTGGCCGAGGAGGAAGAGTCCGCGAGGTGAACGCTCCCGTCCGCAGCCTCTCCGACCCGGTCAGGTTCGTAAAGGGGGTGGGTCCCGCCCGGGAAGCGCTGCTTGCCCGGCTCGGGATCAGTTCCGCCGGGGATCTCCTTTTTCTCTTTCCTGCCCGGTACGAGGACAGGAGGAACCTCGCCCCCCTTTCATCCCTCCGGGGCGGTGAGACTGTCTCGGTGACAGCGCGGGTGGCGGCTTTCGAGCGGCGGAAAACAGCCAGAAAAGGGCTTTCCGTCATCACGGCACTCATCTCTGACGGCAGGACCATGGCCAGGGCCGTGTGGTTCAACAGGGTGGGCCTTGAAAAAGTGCTCCTTCCGGGAGTCAGGGTTCTCTTCTATGGCCGGGTCGACGTCCGGGGCGGAGCGGTGCAGCTCACGAACCCCGACTTCGAGATCCTGGACGAGGATGGGGACGAAGAACAGTCCCTCGCCATCGTTCCTGTCTACCCCACCACTGCCGGGCTCTCCCAGAAGGCCCTGCGGAGAATGACCCGCTCTGTCCTCGATGATTTCCTTCCCGATCTCGACGAATACCTTCCGGAGGATCTCCGTTCGAGGCTCGGGCTGCCCGGCGTCGCCGGTTCCGTTCGGGAGCTTCACTTTCCCCGGTCCCGGGAGACGTGGAAGGCCGCCCGGAGGCGTCTCGCCTTCGACGAATTCTTCCTGCTCCAGACAGGACTGGCCGTTCGCCGCAGCCTTGCCGGAGAAACGGCGTCCCCGGCGCCCTCCCTCCCTCCCGGGAAGCTTGTGGCTGAATGCCTGGAAAACAGGCTTCCCTTCAGCCTCACGGACGGGCAGAAAAGGGCGGTGGAAGACATTTTCGCAGACATGGAACGGACGGTTCCCATGAACCGCCTTCTCCAGGGGGATGTGGGCTCGGGCAAGACGGTGGTGGCCCTGCTGGCCCTCCTGGCTGCCATGGATGGAGGGTGCCAGGGCGCATTTCTCGCTCCCACGGAGATTCTCGCGCGCCAGCACTACCTCCGTCTCGCCCCCATGATCGAAGCCCTCGGCGGAAAATGTGCCCTTCTCACAGGTTCCCTCCCGGCCAGGGAGAAAGCCGAAATACAGGAAGGACTTGAATCAGGGGAGATTTCCGTGGCCATCGGAACCCATGCCCTGCTCTCCGAAAAAACGGCCTTCGCCAGGATGGGCATTGCCATCGTGGACGAGCAGCACCGGTTCGGCGTCCTCCAGAAGCACACCTTCCGGTCAAAGGGCGGGAGCCCCCATGTCCTGGTCATGACGGCTACCCCCATTCCCCGCACCCTTACCCTCACGGTCTACGGCGACCTTTCCGTCTCTGTTATCAGCGAGCTGCCCCCGGGAAGAAAACCCGTTGCGACCAGGGCAATTCCGCCGAAGAAAATTCCGGGTCTCCTCTCGTTCCTCGAGGAACGGATGGAAGCCGGGGAACGGGTCTACTGGATCTGCCCCCTCATCGAGGAAAGCGAAACCCTTGACCTGGCGGCGGCGGAGGCCCGGTTCGCCGAACTCGGCGAGCGGTTTTCCCCTTTCGGGGCCGGTCTGCTCCACGGCCGCCTTCCCAACGGCGAGAAGGAAAATGTCATGGACGGCTTCCAGCGGGGGGACATTTCTCTCCTCGTCTCCACTACCGTAGTGGAGGTAGGAGTGGATGTGCCCGAGGCCACCATCATGGTGGTTGAGGATGCCGTGCGGTTCGGCCTGTCCCAGCTCCACCAGCTTCGGGGCCGGGTTGGGCGGGGAACCGGCGAATCCTGGTGCTTTCTCATATGCGCCCCTTCTTCGCCGGAAGCGAGGGAACGGATCGAGGCGTTCTGCGCAACATCCGACGGATTTGCCATCGCCGAGGCCGATCTTCGGCTCCGGGGGCCCGGTGAAGTCTGCGGAGTACGTCAGTCCGGCGTCACCGACTTTCGCGTGGCGGACCTGATCAGGGACAGGGACATTCTCGAAACCGCGAGAAGGGAAGCCTTCAGCCTCGTGGCGAAGGACCCGGGACTCCTGTCGTGCCCGGAGCTGAAGGACCGGCTGTACACCACTCTGGGGAGGTCGCTGAACCTTGTGGAAACGGCGTGACAGGGATCTCCCGGCAGGGGAGAAAACGGCCGGCTCCGCCGACCTTGAGCGGTATCTTTTGAACCTGCTTTCCAGGGGAATTCTGCCGACGGCGAAGGTAAGGGAAAAGCTCGCCGCCCGGGGAGCGTCGCCCGAGGAAGCCGAAGACCTTGTTCTCCGCTTCAGCGATGCCGGCTATCTTGACGACGGGGCTTATGCCGTCCTGTTCGCCGATTCCCACCATGACTGGGGACCTCTTCGCCTGAAGGATGAACTGCGGAGGAGAGGCGTTGCACCCTCCTTCATCCGCGAGGCTCTTTCTGATGTCGACGAGGAAGCCCGGGCGGCAGTCCTTGCGGAGGAGTGGTCCGCAGGCGGGCTGGAAGGGAAGAAGATCGTCGGGCGCCTTCTCCGGAGGGGGTTTTCCTTTTCGGTCTGCCGAAAGGTAGCGGAAAGGGCTTGTGAGGGTGAAGGCTGACCTGTAAAATAGTACGAAGCGCGGAAAATAGGATAAACCTGTTTTCCCTTTTTTCCGGTACCTTGAAAATTAAATTGAGGAGTGATTACAGCACCATGAATTTTCTAACAGCAATGGTCGCAATTGTCGTGGGAATTGCCGCCGGAACAGGGGCGGGATTCCTCCTTTCCAAAACTCTCGGAGCCCGCAACCTTGAAAGCGCGAAAGCCCAGGCACGCAACATCCTGAGGGAAGCCCAGGTGTCTGCCGAACACATGAAGCGGGAAAAACTGACTGAAGCCAAGGAAGAGATCTTCAGGCTCAGGCAGGAGATCGAGAAGGAAGGCAAGGAACGCCGCAACGAACTCCAGAGGGCCGAACGCCGGCTGGAACAGAAGGAGGAAAACCTCGACCGGAAGCTCGACCGGGTCAATCACCGGGAAGAGGAGCTCAAGGGACGGCAGGAGGAGCTGGAAGCCCGGCTGCTCGATGTCGAGGAAACCAAGCGGAAGCAGATGGAACGCCTCGAGGAAATCGCCGGCATGACCAGGGAAACGGCCCGGGATCTCCTTCTCCGGCAGACCGAGGAAGATGCCCAGCACATTCTCGGACTCAGACTCAAGGAGCTCGAGGAGAAGGCGAAGCGCGAGGCCGAACGAAAGGCCCGGGAAATCATCGTCACCGCTGTGCAGCGCTGCGCGGTGGAACACACATCCGAGGCCGCGGTGAGCGTGGTCCATCTTCCCTCCGATGAAATGAAGGGAAGAATCATCGGCAGGGAAGGGCGGAACATCAGGACCTTCGAGACCCTCGCCGGAGTGGACCTCATCGTGGACGACACTCCCGAGGCGGTGACCCTCAGCAGCTTTGACCCCGTCCGGAGGGAAATCGCCAGGCTTTCCCTGGAACGCCTCGTGACCGACGGCAGGATCCACCCTGCCCGCATTGAGGAACTCATCGAAAAGGCCACCAGGGACGTGGAGGAACAGATAGTGGAAGCGGGCGAAAGCGCCCTGCTCGAAACGGGAATCAAGAACATGCATTCCGAGCTTGTCCATACCCTCGGGCAGCTCAAATTCCGGTTCAGCTACGGACAGAACGCGCTCCAGCACAGCCTCGAGGTCGCCTACATTTCGGGCATGATCGCCGCGGAGCTGGGGCTTGACGAGGAAATCGCCCGCCGCGCCGGACTGCTGCACGACCTCGGCAAGGCGGTGGACCATCAGATTGAGGGGCCCCATGCCCTCATAGGGGCGGACCTCGCCAGACGGTACAATGAATCTCCCGAAATCGTGAACGCAATCGCCTCCCACCACGAAGACCAGGAGGCGAAGAGCATCTACGACGTCATCGTAGCCGCCGCCGACGCGGTCAGCGCGTCCCGCCCAGGGGCCCGCAGGGAAAGCCTCGATGCATACGTCAAACGCCTTGAAAAGCTCGAGGAGCTGGCCAAGGGCTTCAACGGCGTGAGCAAAGCCTATGCGATCCAGGCGGGCAGAGAGGTCCGGGTTGTGGTATCCCCGAACATCTCCGACGACGGCGTGGTTCACAAGATTGCCTTCGACATTGCCCGGAAGATCGAGGAGGAAATGAAGTATCCCGGCCAGATCAAGGTCACCGTCACGCGGGAGACCAGGGCGACGGAATACGCGAAATAGGCGAAAAATGAGGATACTCTTTATCGGAGATATCATGGGAAGCCCCGGGCGCAAGGCTGTTGCCGCGGTGCTTCCCCTCCTCCGGGAGCGGTGCGGCGGTTTTGACTTCGTTATCGCCAACTGCGAGAACGCCGCCGCCGGGAAGGGAATCACCAGGAAAATCGCCGACGAACTCTTCGGCCTCGGGATCGACGGCATGACCTCGGGGAACCACATCTGGGACAAACCCGAAGGGGTTGCCGTCCTGGAGGAGGACCACCGGATCATCCGCCCGGCGAACTACCCGGACGAATGCCCCGGACAGGGAATGGCGGTGCTGGAGAAAAACGGCATGCGTCTCGCCATTGCCAATCTCCAGGGAAGGGTTTTCATGCCCCCCATCGACTGTCCCTTCAGGAAGGCGGACGCCCTTCTCGCCGCAGCGGGGCAGGTTCCCTTTCTTCTCGATTTCCACGCCGAAGCCACATCGGAAAAAAAGGCGCTGGCCCATTATCTCGACGGCCGGGCCGCTGTGGTGATCGGAACCCACACCCATGTTCAGACCGCCGACGAGGACATTCTTCCCGGAGGCACGGCCTGCATTACCGACGCAGGAATGACGGGAGGGCACAGAAGTTCCATCGGAATGAAAATGGAAGGCGTGCTCCCGAAGTTTCTCACCGGCATGCCGTCACGGTTTGAAGTCTCCGGAGAGGGGCTGGCCCTGAACGGGGTGGCCGTCACCCTGGATGACGAGACGGGCCGGGCCGTGGACATTCTCAGAATCAACGAAAAACTGTCTCACTGAAAATGAGCGGGGGAGGCCTCAAGGCTCCCCCGCTCATTTTTGTCTTTCAGCAGATCCTGGGAAGAATCTCCCCCCAGGGCATATCCACCAGCCGCTCTCCTCCAATGGAGGTCCTCATGGAAACCATTCCCTTCGGTTCCGCGGAGGAGACGCGGCCGATGACGGCCGCGTCTCCGCAGAGAGGCGACTGTCTGAGGATGCGCAGAGTTTCTTCGGTGTCTGAAGGGGCCACCGCAAGGGCGGCGCATCCCTCGCAGGCCATGTAGAGGGGATCGAAGCCGAGAACGTCGCAGAGGGACTTCACCTGGAAGCTTACCGGTATGGAGTCCTCATCGAGGGAGAAGTGGAGTTCCGAGGCTTCCGCCCATTCGCAGAGCACCGTTCCCAGCCCGCCCCTGGTGCAGTCCCTCATGCACCGCAGCCCTTCGAGGTGAAGAAGGGGGCTCAGGGCCGGCCACAGGGGTGCGCAGTCGCTCAGCAGTCCTTCCACGGGAAGGTTGAACCGGGCGGACGCGATGGCTGCTCCGTGCCTTCCCACGGACGTGGTGACGAGAAGAGCGTCACCCTCCCGTATGGAGCTCATGGAGAGCGTCCGGGGCGTCCTGATCTGCCCGAAGGCGCAGCCCGTGATGATCATTCCCTCCACCGCTCCAGAGGGCACGACCTTGGTGTCCCCGGCGGCGAGGGTCATGCCGAGTTCGGCGCAGGTCGAGGCGGCGCTCTCCATGTAGGAGGAGACCTCTTCCGGCGAAATTCCCTCCTCGAGGACGAGACTTATGCCGAGGAAATCAGGGCTCGCTCCCCGGACGGCCAGATCGTTTGCGCAGCCGCAGACGCACAGGTGACCGATGTCGCCGCCGGGAAATCTCCGGGGCGAGACGGTAAAGCCGTCCATCGTCATGGCGTAGCCTCCCGGAAGGAGGGCCGCGTCCTCCATCTCGGGGCCGATGCCCCGCTTCCCGAAGGATTCGAGGAGGTGCGATACGAGATCGGCGCTCTGCCGCCCGCCGCTTCCGTGTCCCAGGGTGATTGCTGTGTCCTTCATGACCTGTCTCCTTTATAAAAACGGAAGTACGCCCCGCAGGTTCCCTCCCCGGACACCATGCAGGGGCCCACGGGAGACAGGGGGGTGCATGCCGAGCGGAACAGGGGGCATTCCGGAGGGATGATCTTTCCCGTCAGCACTTCGCCGCACCGGCATCCGGCAGGTGGGGCGCCCGGGAGCAGGGAGAGGCTGAACCGCTTTTCCGCGTCAAAGGATTCATACGCCTTTCTCAGGCCCAGCCCCGAGTCCGGAATGGTCCCGATACCCCTCCACGGGGCGTCCCGGTGCCGGAAGACCTCTTCAAGCAGTCCGAGGGCCTTGGTATTGCCTTCCTTTTTCACCGCTGTGCCATAGACCGAACGGAGGGCAGGGGCCCCCTGCTCGTGCTGTCTGACGATTTCCGCGAGGCCCAGCAGAATCTGGTCCGGCTCAAATCCGGCAATCACGCCGGGAAGGCCGTACTTCTCGGGAAGAAAACGAAAGGGGGCGTGGCCGAGGATGACGCACACATGGCCGGGAAGAAGAAATCCCGAAAGCCGGAGATCCGGGTCCGCGGCGAGAAGCTCCACCGCCGGCGGCGTTCGTTTGTGGAACGAAAGTACCGAGAGGTTGGGGACGCCTCTCCGGGCAGCCTCGGACACCAGGGCCGCCGTAGCCGGGGCGGTGGTCTCGAACCCTACGCCGAGAAAGACCACCTCCCGATCGGGATTCTCCACGGCGATGGACAGAACCTCCATGGCGCTTGTGACCACCCTGGCGTCCAGTCCCCCGGACCGCTTTGACGCAAGGGATCCTCCCTTGCAGGGGACCTTGAACATATCCCCGTAGGCGGCGACGACGGCCCCCCGGTCGAGAAGGGAAATGGCGGCTTCGATCTCTCCCTGGTCGGTGACGCACACCGGGCACCCCGGTCCGGAGACCAGCCGCAGTGTCGGCGGAAGAATGGACCTGATCCCGGAGCGGAAGACGGAAACGGTGTGGGTTCCGCAGACTTCCATCACCGAGAGGGGTGTCCTGGAGATCTTCCCCAGAAGAGCAGCTATGGAAGGGGCGCTAATGGGCATAGGGATCTCCCGCGAGAGCCCGCAGTTCGTCCCAGAGGGCTTTCAGTTCTTCCGAGTCCTCCGGGGAAAGTTTTTCTATGGCGAATCCCGCGTGGACGAGCACCGTATCGCCCGGCTCGACATCATCAACGAGATCGGTGCGGATTTCCGTCCGGACGGCGCCGGCGGCGGCAAGGGCCCGGTGTTCTCCAAGTATCGTTTCAATGGTGTGGGGAACGGCAAGACACATGAATACTCCTCCTTTTCCGGGCTATTGTACTCCAGAATGACGGGAGAATGAAGAAAATACACTTTCATGGAGTGGAAAGATGGCCGGAGGGTGCTATAATATGCTTCGACTATTCTATATTAAGAAAACAAACGAAATAATGAAAGGCAGGTGACGTTCAGGACAGACCGGGATTGGACAGTACTGGCGTGTTCCAGCACCTGATCACAGACAATGAAGGAGGGGTATGGGAAAAATGGCACAGGAAGCCCATCGTGAACATTGGGGAAGCAGAATCGGATTTATACTGGCGGCAGCGGGATCGGCAGTCGGACTGGGAAATATCTGGCGTTTCCCGTACATTACCGGGAAGTATGGCGGAGCTGCCTTTGTTCTCGTGTACCTTGCACTGATCTTTATTGTCGGTTTCTCCGTCATGCTTGCCGAAATGGCCATCGGCCGGAAAGCCCAGCTGAACGCGGTCGGTTCCTTCCAGAAGCTCAGGGGCGGCGCATGGCCCATCGTCGGATGGATGGGAGTGCTCGCCGGATTCATGATCCTGTCTTTCTACGGCGTCATCGGCGGCTGGACCATCAAGTACTTCATCTGGTCCTTCACCGGCTTGATGGGTGACGCGGCTGCGGGCAAGGCGGGCGACGTTTTCGGCGCCTTCGTCACCAATACCCCGCAGGTGATCATGTACCAGGCCATCTTCATGCTCATCACCATCTGGGTCGTCTACAAGGGAATCGGCGAGGGCATCGAGAAATACTGCAAGATCCTCATGCCGGCCCTCTTCGTCATCCTGCTTATCCTCATCGTCCGTTCCGTGACCCTCGAGGGGGCGGGCAAGGGGCTGGAGTTCTACCTCAAGCCTGATTTTTCAAAGCTCACCGGTGAATCCTTCGCAGCCGCCCTGGGGCAGGCCTTCTTCTCCCTCTCCCTGGGCATGGGGTGCATGATCACCTACGGGAGCTACGTGGACAAGCAGACCACCCTTCCGGGAGCGGCCATCCAGGTCTGCGTCATCGATACCATGGTGGCCATCCTGGCAGGACTCGCCATCTTCCCGGCAGTCTTCGCCTTCGGAGTGGATGCGGGAGCCGGTCCCGGACTGACCTTCGTCACCCTTCCCTCCGTCTTCGCCAAGATGGCGGGATCTTCCATCTGGTCGGCCCTGTTCTTCCTGCTTCTCTTCATCGCCGCCCTGACATCGGCCATCTCTCTTCTCGAAGTGGTGGCGGCCTACGTCATCGACAAGGGATGGGCACGGCCCAAGGCCGCAGTCATCATGGGACTCCTGATCTTCGCCCTTGGCGTGCCTTCCGCCATGTCCCTCACCGGAGCGCCGAAGATCGCGGGGAAAGACTTCCTCGACGCCATGGACTTCCTGTCATCCAACGTCCTTCTGCCCCTGGGCGGCGTGTTCATCGCCCTCTTTGTGGGCTGGTTCTGGACGGCGGATGCAAGGAGAGAGGTCACCAACGAGGGTACCCACTCCTTCGGCATGATGGAGCCGTGGATCTGGGTCTGCAGGGTCATCGCTCCTCTCGGAATACTGTACATCTTCATCACCGGCCTCAAGTGGTGACGGCACCAGCTTTTTTGAGGGCCCCTTCGGGGGCCCTCTTTTTATTCCCGGGCCGGCCCCGAAAATCATTTTGTTGTTCCGTTCACAAAAAGGCTTGACTCCTTTTTTTCATTGTGTAAAATAAACATGATCTCCGGATGAACGCCGCAAGAGAGACTTTCCAGCACACAGGAGAGCGCCGAAGGGGCAAGGCCCGCCGTACAGGGCGGGCGGAAACTCTCAGGCGAAAGGATTGCGGCCGGACGGATCTCTGAAATGAATAGCTCCCCCGATGCGGTTTCTCTCCTCTCCGGGGCTATGCGACAGAGAGTGTCTTACCTATAGGTATAGGGAGGCAGTTGAATGTCCTGTCGCAGGCTTCTTGTAACCAACAATCCCCTTTTGCGGAACGCTGTCCCGTCCTGCGATTTCATCGACGGAAACCCTCTTGCTGTTCTTCTGCGGTCAAGGGACTATGTCCATCTCGGATGGATACTGCTGTCCCACCCCCTCTACGGGAACCTCCGTCCCCACCAGCATCCGTACCGCTCCATTCTCCTGGAGCGCCCTGACGGTGAACCCCGGCCGGCTCTCGACCTCCAGTCCCTGGAATACGTCGAAAACGCTCTCGGGGTGTATTCCGCCGAGAAGGAGCGGATTCTCTCAGACAAGGGAATGCCCGAAGGCGTCCGGGACGATTTCGCCGTCATCGACGCCGAGCTCATGAAGGAAAGCCTTTCCCGGTACGGCCTGTGGCCCCGGGAATCTTTGAAGACAGATCTATTGAAAGGAGGTGAAGGATAATGGTTGAATTGACGAAAGAGAATTTTGACGCCGAGGTCAAGGAGAGCGCGCTCCCCGTGCTTGTTGACTTCTGGGGCCCCAAGTGCGGCCCCTGCATGGCGCTGCTCCCCAATGTCCACAAGATGGCGGAGGAGTACGAAGGCAAGGTGAAGTTCTGTTCCGTGGATGTTTCCGAGAACCGGAGAGTTGCCATCGCGAACAAGGTCATGGGTCTTCCCACGTTCCTCTTCTGGAAGGACGGAGCGGAAGTCGCCAGGATCAGCGGCGGAGATGTTACCCTGGAGAAGATCAGGGAAAATGTGGAGGCTCTTCTGAAGTAGCCTTCGCGCCCAAAAGGGGGGAAACAGACAACCATGAGACTCGAGCTGCACAAGGTGAAAATCAACAAGCTGGCCTGGGGAGACACGACCTCCGTCCGGGCCGGTGTGCTGACGGTGAACAAGGAGGAGCTCCTTTCCGTTCTCGCAGGCGATGAACGGCTTGCAAAGGTGGACGTGGACATTGCCCTTCCAGGCGAAAGCGTCCGCATCCTTCCCGTGAAGGACGTCGTGGAGCCCCGTTTTAAAATGGAAGGCCCCGGCGGAGTGTTCCCGGGCATGGTGTCCGACGTGGAATCCGTCGGCGAGGGCAAGACCCTCGTCCTTTCGGGAGCCGCCGTTGTGACCACTGGAAAGATTGTCCGCTTCCAGGAAGGCATCATTGACATGACCGGTCCCGGGGCCGACTACACGCCCTATTCCGGGACATGCAATGTCGTGATCATCCTCGAAAACGTCGAGGGAATCGACAAGCACGATTACGAGACCGCCTGCAGGATGGCGGGGCTGAAAGCTGCAGCCTACCTGGCCGAGAAGTGCCTCGGCACGCCCGCCGACGAGGTTGAGACCTACGAGACCCCCTGCCTCAAGGACGCCATGGCGGCCCATCCCGGACTGCCGAAGGTCGCCTACCTCTACATGCTCCAGTCCCAGGGACTTCTTCACGACACCTACCTTTACGGAGTGGACGTGAAAAAAATCCTTCCCACCTTCCTCAATCCCACGGAAGTCATGGACGGAGCCATCGTCTCGGGCAACTGCGTGTCCGCCTGCGACAAGAACAACACCTACTCCCACCAGAACAACCCGGTGATCCACCACATGTTCAGGCGCCACGGCAAGGACTTCAACTTCCTCGGCTGCATCGTCACCAACGAAAACGTGACCCTTGCCGACAAGAAGAGATGCTCCTCCTATTCCATCAAGCTCGCGAAGACCCTCGGTGTGGACGGTCTTCTCATCTCCGAGGAAGGCTTCGGCAATCCTGACGCCGACCTGATCATGAACTGCTGGAAGGCCGAGCGGTCAGGAATCAAGACAACCCTTCTCACCGACGAATACGCCGGCCAGGACGGCGCGAGCCAGTCCCTCGCCGACTCCTGCCCCGAGGGAGATGCATGCGTCACCGCCGGAAACGCCAATGAAGTGATTGTTCTTCCTCCCATGAAGAAGGTCATCGGCGTTCCCGAGGAAGCCAACGTCATCGCCGGAGGCTGGCAGGGATCCCTCGCCGCCGACGGGACCATTACCGTGGAGCTCCAGGCCATCCTCGGAGCCACCAGCGAACTCGGCTTCACGAAACTCGGAGCCTACACCATCTGATCCGACGTACCGCACAACGACAAGGAGGTGTCACAGCATGGCTAAACTGGCAGGCAAGAAAGTGCTGCTGCTCGGTGAGCGCGACGGCGTTCCCGGCCCCGCCATGGAAGCATGCCTGAAGGACAGCGGCGCCGATATCGTCTTTTCGGTGACCGAATGCTTCGTCTGAACCGCCGCAGGAGCCATGGATCTGCAGAACCAGCAGCGCATCAAGGATGCCGCTGAGAAGTACGGCCCGGAAAACGTGGTCGTCATTCTGGGTTCCTCCGATGCCGAAGGCGCAGAAATCTACGCCGAAACGGTAAGCAACGGAGACCCCACCTTTGCAGGTCCCCTGGCCGGAGTCCAGTCTGGACTCGCCGTATACCATGTCTTTGAACAGGAGATTCGGGACGAATGCGACGCAAACGCCTGGGAAGAGCAGATCAGCATGATGGAAATGGTGCTCGACCCCGAGAAGCTGTCTGAAGCCGTGAGCGGCATTCGGGCACAGTTCAGCAAGTACGCCCTATAAGAGGGGAGGGAGAAATTGTGTCATACCGGATCATTCATTATATAAACCAGTTTTACGCCGGAATCGGAGGCGAAGAGAAGGCTGACGTCACTCCCGAAATCCGGGAGGGAGTCGTCGGGCCGGGAATGGCCCTGAAGGCCGCTCTTGGAACGGATGCCGAGATAGTTGCCACAGTTGTCTGCGGAGACTCCTATTTCGCTTCCAACATGGAGAAGGCGTCCGCCGAAATACTTGACATGATGAAGAAGTACAAGCCCGACGCAGTGGTTGCCGGGCCGGCCTTCAACGCGGGCCGCTACGGCACCGCCTGCGGCGCCGTGTGCGAAGCCGTGGTCAAGCAGCTCGGCATCCCCGCGGTGTCCGGAATGTACCCCGAAAACCCCGGCGTGGAGATGTACAAGAAGAGCTTCTACATCGTGGAAACCCCGGACAGCGCAGCAGGCATGAAAAAGGCCGTTCCCGCCATGGCGGCCCTCGTCCTGAAGCTCCTGAAGGGCGAGAAGCTCGGCACTCCCGCCGAGGAAGGCTACATCGAGCGGGGCGTCAGGAAGAACAAGTTCTACGACAAGCTCGCCGCCGAGCGGGCGGTGGACATGTTCACCGCCAAGCTCAAGGGAGAGCCCTTCGTCACCGAGTATCCCATGCCCGTCTTCGACCGGGTTGCGCCCAACCCGGCGGTGAAGGACATGAAGAACGCGGTCATCGCCCTGGTCACCTCCGGCGGCATCTGCCCCAAGGGCAACCCTGACCACATAGAGGCCTCCAGCGCCAGCAAGTTCGGCGAGTACGACATCTCCGGCGTGATGGACCTCACCGCCGACGGCTATTGCACGGCCCACGGCGGCTATGACGCCACCTACGCCGACCAGGACGCCGACAGGGTCCTCCCCGTGGACGTGCTTCGCGACATGGAGAAGGAAGGCGTCTTCAAGAAGCTCCACAACAAGTTCTATACCACCGTGGGCAACGGAACGGCCGTGGCCAGCGCCAAGAAGTTCGGCGCCGAGATCGCCCGGAGGCTCATCGCCGACGGAGTGACCGCCGTCATCCTCACTTCCACCTGAGGAACCTGCACTCGTTGCGGCGCAACGATGGTCAAGGAAATCGAGCGTGCAGGCCTTCCCGTAGTTCACGTATGCACCATAGTTCCCATCTCCCTCACCGTGGGAGCCAACAGGATCGTTCCCGCAATTGCCATTCCCCATCCTCTCGGTGATCCCACGAGGACCATGGAAGAAGAGAAGGAGATCCGGCGCCATCTGGTCCAGAAATCCCTGAAGGCGCTTCAGACCGAAATTTCCGATCAGACGGTGTTCGCCGACTGACGGTTTTTCATGCGGGGGCCCGGAGATTTTCCGGGCCCCACAGCCCAAGAGAGAACAGCACAAGGAGGTTGGACCCCCATGGCCACCGCAGGAATCAAAGGATATGCCTACTGCCTGAACCACGCCCCGGAGACGGGATTCCACTACGGGAACACGCCGTTCATCGAACGAGAGACGAAGGGTGAGACAGAGTTCCTCCGGGAACTGCCGTCCTTTATGCAGAAATACGAAGAAGCCCGGGACTATGCCCCCAACCAGGCCTACATCGGCGGCATCGGCCTCGAGGCCCTGGAAAAATCCCCGCAGCCCTGGTATGTCAACAGGATGACCGGTTCAAACCGCTACGGGGCTTACGGTGAGATCATGCCCGAGGACGAGTTCCTCGGCCTTATGGATATATGCGACGTCTTCGACATCATCTGGCTGGAGACCTCTTTTGCCGCCTCCGTCAGGGAAAAGCTCGCCGCGAGTCCGGTGATGAACGATAAGCTGCTCGCCCGGCTCGAAGGGGGCCATTCAGCCGACGAGATCGCCGCCGAGACGGCCCACAAAAAAGCCCTTCCCCTGTATTTCAACGGAGCGGTCGTGGGCTGCGCCCGGAACGGACACGAGGTGGACGACTGCCTCTTCGCCTATGTCCTCCTCGAAAACCTTGCCTGCAAGGCCGGAGGAGTGCTCTCCCTCCTTCACCTGCTGAAGAACACGGGCATGGCGCCCGAAGAAGTTGATTTTGTCATTGAATGCTCCGAGGAAGGCGCAGGAGACATGAACCAGAGGGCCGGCGGCAACTTCGCCAAGGCCGTCGCCGAGATCGCCGGATGTGTCAACGCGAGCGGCTGCGACGTCCGGGGATTCTGCGCCGGTCCCGTCAACGCCATGATAGCCGGTGCAACCCAGGTGGCCTCCGGCGCACGGAAGAACTGCGTCGTACTGGCGGGCGGCGCCATACCGAAGCTCTATATGAACGGCCGGGACCACGTCAAGAAAAAGATGCCCGCCCTCGAGGACTGCCTCGGAAACTTCGCCGTCCTGCTTGTTCCCGACGACGGGACGAACCCCGTTCTGCGGCTCGACGTCCTCGGAAAACATACCGTCGGTGCGGGGTCTTCGCCTCAGGCCGTCACCACCGCGCTCATTCTCGACCCCCTTGAGCGGGCCGGACTTTCCTTCATGGACGTGGACAAGTACGCCGCGGAGCTTCATATCAACGAAATCACCCTTCCTGCGGGCGCCGGCGACGTGCCCCTGGCGAACATCAAGATGACCGCCGCCCTTGCCGTTACGAAGAAGGCAATAGAGAAGGCGGACATGATGACCTTCGTCAAGGAGCGGGGCGTTCCGGGGTTTGCCCACACCCAGGGGCACATCCCTTCGGGAGTCCCCTTCATCGGCCATGCCTGTGACGCCCTGAAGGACGGCTCCATGAAACGAGCCATGATCATCGGCAAGGGAAGCCTCTTCCTCGCCAGGCTCACGAATCTTGCCGACGGAGCCTCCTTCCTTCTCGAGCCCCCCTCCGGCACCGGGGCGGCCGGAGCGGCGGTCTCCAAGGACGATATCAAGGCTCTTCTCCTGGAGGTTCTCTCTGAACTGTCCGGAAAGCTGTAGAGGGAGGTGAGCGACAATGTCCGAAATACGGAAGCTCATTGGTGAAGCCCTGGCCGAGATCGTGTCCGACGCCCGGTCGGGCGGACCGCGGATCTCCGTCGGACTCATGGCCATGGGCAGTGAGCTCGGGGCGGAAGAACTCGCCAGGGGAGCGCGGATGGCCCGGGAAAATTCCTCCCGGCTCGAAGTGGTCATGATCGGTCCGAAAATTCCCGGCTATGACGACCTGGCATGGATCGAAACTCCGGACTGCGAGGAAGACGTTGCGAAAGCCATGGAGAAGGCCCTTTCCGACGGCAGGATCGCCGGAGCGGTCGCCCTTCATTATCCCTTCCCTCTCGGCGTCACCACCATCGGCCGGGTCCTGACTCCGGGCAGGGGCAAGCCCATGATTCTTGCCTCGTCCACGGGCACCGCGGCGGTCGGCAGGGTCGAAGCCATGGTCCGGAACGCCCTGTACGGCATCGCGACCGCAAAAGCCATCGGCCTGGAGAGCCCCACGGTGGGAATCCTCAACGTGGACGGCGCCCAGCTTGCCTACAAGGCCCTCAATTCCCTGAAGGAAAAGGGATATCCCATTTCTTTCGGTGCCAGCGTCCGGAAGGACGGAGGGGCGGTTCTCCGGGGGAACGACATTCTCGCCGGAGCGGTGGACGTCTGCGTCACCGACACCCTGACGGGGAATGTCCTGATGAAGATGTTCTCCTCCTTCACCACCGGAGGATCCTATGAATCCCTGGGATGGGGCTATGGTCCCTCGGCGGGGGAAGGGTGGGGCAAAATCATCTCCATCATCTCCAGGGCCTCCGGAGCGCCGGTCATCGCAGGTGCCCTGGAGTACACCGCCAGGGCCGCCTCCGGCGGACTGCCTGAAAAGGTGGCGGCGGAGCTCGACTCGGCCCGGAAAGCCGGTCTTGACAACCTGCTCGAGGGGCTGGCTCCGAAAGCTCCGTGCGCCGACCAGGTAACCGCTCCTCCCGCCGAACCCACCGACGAGGAGATCCACGGTGTCGATGTCCTGTCCATTGAGGACGGCGTGAAGGTCCTCTGGAAAGAGGGGATCTATGCGGAGTCCTCCATGGGATGCACCGGCCCCGTGATAAAGGTTCCCGCAAAACACCTCGACAGGGCTGAGGAAGTTCTCAGGACCAACGGATATATTTGACATTAGCAGGGGGGAAGCTTGATTGAGCTTCCCCTTTCTCTTTCAAAAGAAGTGATCTGTGCTATACTTTTTCTGAAAGAATGAACCTATTCCGACATTAAAGGGGGTGAAGGCCGAACTTCAATCTGCACCCTGTTTCAGATTCCACCGTTTTTTCTGTTTTTGAGGCACCCCCATCCCGGGAGAGCCCGGAGGGGAGGAAGTATCCGCGCTGAATAACATGAGAGGGGGAATCGCACGCTATGCAGGAAGTAATGAGAATCAACGGGATTGTCAACGGAATCGTATGGGGGCCCTGGATGCTGGCCCTCCTGGTGGGCACCGGAGTCTACCTCACCATCATTCTCGGTGTGCCCCAGCTTCGCTATTTTTTCCTTATGTTCAAGGAAGTTTTCGGGAACCTCGGTAAGAAGAAGGAAGGGGAAGGGACCATTTCCTCCTTCGCCGCCCTCTCCACCGCCCTCGCCTCCACGGTGGGAACGGGCAACATCGCGGGTGTCGCAACGGCCCTCCATCTCGGCGGCCCCGGAGCCCTCTTCTGGATGCTCGTTTCCGCCGTGTTCGGCATGACCACGAAGATGGCGGAAGTCACCCTGGCCGTCAGATACCGTGAGAAAGACGAAACGGGCAGCTGGCGCGGCGGCACCATGTACATACTGGACAAGGGCGCAAACCAGAAATGGCTTGCCTGGCTCTTCGCATTCTTCGGGTTCTTCGCCTCCTTCGGCATCGGCTGCGCCGTTCAGGCCAACTCCACCGCTGAAGGCTTCAGCCTCGGCTTCGGCATTCCCAGCCTGTACACAGGAATCGCGGTCGCAGTGCTTACCGCTCTTGTCATCATCGGCGGCCTGAAGCGAATCTCTGAAGTCACCACCTACCTTGTGCCCTTCATGGCCATCTTCTACATCGTCGGCGCCGTTCTCGTGGTTGCCACCCACAGCGATCAGATCATACCGGCCTTCAACAGCGCCGTGAAATACGCCATCAGCGATCCCATGGCCATGCCGGGCGCCATCGCCGGATGGGCGGTCAAGGTCGCCATCACCAAGGGTATCGCCCGGGGCGTCTTCTCCAACGAAGCCGGTCTCGGCTCTGCACCCATGGTCCATGCCACTGCCGTGGTTGACCATCCTGTCCGCCAGGGCATGTACGGCCTTTTCGAGGTGTTCACCGACACCATCGTGATCTGCACCCTTACCGCCCTGGCCATCCTGACCAGCGGCGTGCTTACTGCGAAAGCGGATCTTTCCGGAGCCCAGCTCTCCCTCTCCGCCTTTGAAACCGTCCTCGGCGGCACGGGCACCATGATCCTCTCCGTCGGTCTCGCCCTCTTCGCCTTCTCCACCATCCTCGGCTGGTACTGGTACAGTGAGACCTGCGGAACCTACATTTTCGGTCAGTGGATCATCCCGGTCCTGAAGGTTCTCTGGGTTGCCCTGATCGTCGTCGGAGCTGCCGGAGGAGTCTTCCTCGGAGACGCCGCCGGATTCCTGAGCAACCTGTGGGACCTTTCGGATACGCTGAACGGACTCATGGCGGCTCCAAACCTCGTGGCCCTGCTGCTTCTTTCCGGCGAGCTGAGACGGCTCGTGAAGGATTTCGACGAGAAGCGCCGGAGCGGCGAACTGAAGGTCTAACGAAAACTCGCTCCAGATTCGGGAAAAGGGGACGGATTTCCGTCCCCTTTTTTTCGGGAAAGAAGGCGATGTGAATGCACCGCGCAACCCGTATGGAAGTGAATCTTGCGAATTTGAAAGCCAATTTCCAGGCCATTCGGCGCCATGTGGGGCCGGGCCCGGAAATTTTAGGAGTCATAAAGGCTGACGCCTACGGCCATGGTGTATTTCCGGCATGCAAGGCCCTTTCTGAGGCGGGATGCCGCCGCTTTGCCGTGGCCATCCCCGACGAAGCCTTTGAACTGCGGGAAGGGGGAGTGACGGCCCCAATCCTCGTACTTGGCCCCACGCCCGCCCGTTCCGCGGCGGAATATGTCCGGCAGGACATAACGGCGACAGTAACCGACCTTTATTTTGCCCGCAGCCTCAGCGACGAGGCGGTCCGGCAGGGGAAAAAGGTGCCGGTCCACGTGAAGGTGGACACGGGAATGAGCCGCATCGGGTTCCTCCCCCGGGAAATTCCGGCAGTTCTCGATGAACTGGCAGCCCTTCCCGGGCTCTCCCTCGAGGGTATGTACACCCACTTCGCCACGGCGGACGAGCGGCGCCTCGATTTTACGGAACACCAGTTTTCCGGGCTGAAGGAAGCTCTGGAGGCGGCTGAGGCCAGGGGGATCACCATCCCGCTGCGTCATGCCTGCAACAGCGCCGGCATCCTCGCCTGCCCGGAGAAGTACCTAGACGGCGTCCGTCCGGGAGTCATCCTCTACGGCATGTACCCCTCGTCGGAATGCGTCCGGTCCGTGGAGCTTCTTCCCACCTTCGAGGTGAAAACGGAAGTGGCCCTCGTGAAGGAGCTTTCCCGCGGAAGCGGCGTCGGCTACGGGCTGAAGTACATGACCCGGGGAACGGAGACCATGGCGGTGCTCCCAGTGGGGTATGCCGACGGCTATTCCCGGGCCCTCTCCATGAAGGTGGACGTTCTGGTAGGGGGCAAGCGGGTCCCCCATGCCGGGAACATCTGTATGGACCAGATGATGGTGAACGTCACCGGCATGGACGTGAAGGTGGGTGACGAGGTGGTTCTCATCGGGCGTCAGGGGGGCGAGCGCATCTCCCCGGAGGAGATTGCCGCCGCGAGAAACACCATCAACTACGAAGTGCCCATCATGTTCCTCAGGCGGGTTCCGAGGGTCTACATCTCCTGAGGGCCGCAGCATTCCCTGCGGGCATCCGCTATGCAAGGCACCTTCGGGCGGTCCGGCGGGACCGCCCTTTTTCCTGACTTTTTCTCCCGTCTTGGGTATAATCAGTCCTGTCACAATTCAAGGAGGCGATACGAAAATGAACCTTCCCGCACTGAGGAATTTTTCCGTCGGCTCCCTCGATGACGCCATGGTCCGCGCCCTTGAGGAAGCCGCCGCACGCTGCAGGCGAAATGCCGTCACCATGGTCTCCCTGGCGGACAGCGGCCATCCCGCCGGATCCCTCTCGAGCACGGAAATGTACCTGGCCGTCTACGGTGTGGCTGACCTGACGCCAAAGAACTGCTCCGATGTCGACCGGGACTATGTTTCCATCAGCCACGGCCATACATCGCCGGGAGCCTACGCCGCCCTGGCGGAGTGGGGTTTCTTTTCTTCCATGGACGCAGTCGCCCATTTCCGCCAGTGCGGTTCCCCCTTCCAGGGACACGTCGAACGGGATGTGCCGGGTATCGACTGGGGGAGCGGCAACCTTGGCCAGGGCCTTTCCGCGGGCGTGGGGTTCGCCCTGGCCCAGAAGGCCAGGAAGAACGGCAGGAGGACCTACGTTCTCATGGGGGACGGAGGCCAGACCAAGGGCCAGAGCGCCGAGGCCCGCCGGATCGCCGTCAAGGAAAACCTGACCAATCTCACAGCTCTCGTGGACTGGAACAACATCCAGATCTCGGGAACCCTCGAGTCGGTCATGCCCGCGGACATCCCCGCCCTCTGGAGGGCTGACGGGTGGAATGTGCTGGAATGCGACGGCCACTCCTTCCGGGAACTCTACGCGGCTCTCCGCCTGGGTACGTCCGGCGACCGGCCCACGGTGATCCTGTGCCGGACCGTCATGGGCAGGGGGGTGTCCTTCATGGAGAATACGCCCGAATTCCACGGAAAGGCTCCCCGGACGGAACTCTATGTCCAGGCCATGAAGGAGCTCGGCGGTGACCCCTCTCTTCTCGAAGAAGCGAGGAAACTCCGCGGGTCGGCACAGATCCCCGCAGGAAGGCACGTGGCGCCCTCGAAGGCGGACCTCGACCCGGGAGAACCCGTCACCTACGGAACTGACAAGAAGACGGACAACCGTTCCGCCTTCGGCACGGCCCTCGCCGACATAGGGGAGAAGAATTACGAAAAGGAAGGCAGGACACCCGTTCTCGTCTTCGACTGTGACCTCGCCGGTTCCGTGAAGACGGGGGATTTCGCGAAAAAGTGCCCCGACTGGTTCATCCAGGCGGGAATCCAGGAACATTCCACCGCCACCGCCGCGGGGGCAGCTTCCACGGCGGGCGTGGTTTCCCTGTGGGCCGACTTCGGCGTCTTCGGCCTGTCCGAGACGTACAACCAGCAGCGGCTGAACGACATCAACTCCGCCAACCTCAAGACGGTGCTCACCCACGTGGGCCTTGACGTGGGCGAGGACGGCAAGACCCACCAGGCCATCGACTACGTGGGGCTGCTCCGGAACACCTTCGGCTGGAAGCTCGTGGTGCCCGGAGATCCCAACCAGACCGACAGGGCCACCCGCTGGGCCCTCGGCGAGGCGGGGTGCGTCTGCATCGCCATGGGCCGGAGCAAGCTCGGCGTCCTGGCCGATGAACAGGGAGACCCTCTCTTCGGCGGCGACTATCGCTTCCGCTACGGTGAAGCGGTTCTGGTGCGCCCCGGGAAGGACGGCGCCATCTTCGCCCTCGGCGCCATGACGGAGCGGGCCGTGAAGGCCCGGGATATCCTCCGGGAGAAACACGGCCTGGAGGTTTCGGTATACTGCGTTTCCAGCCCCCTCGCCCCCGACGACGGGGCCCTCCGGGAAGCGGCGGCCACGGGCCGGATACTCACCTGCGAGGACCACTCGGTGAACAGCGGCATGGGGTCCATCCTTGCCGCCCGGATGACTGAACTGGGGCTCAGCGCATCCTTCAGGGCCGTGGGTGTTCACACCTACGGGGAATCCGGCAGCTCCCCCGATGTCATCGCGGCCATGGGCCTCGACGAGATCTCCCTGGCGAAAGCCTTCGAGTCCCTGCCGGTAAAATAGAAGAGCCGTGGAACAGCGGCTTCTTCTCCACGCATGCTGTGCTCCGGACGCCACGGTGCCTCTCGCCGATCTTTCGGCGGAAGGGTATGCCGTGACACTCTACTGGTACGGCGCCAACATCCACCCCGCGGGAGAGGAAGAAAAACGGAGGGAGGCCCTGGCCTCCCTCTCGGGGGGAAACGTGCCGGTCATCGTGGAGGATGCTTTCACCCCTCCGTGGATGGAAGCGGCCTCGTCCCTTGCGGGGGAGCCCGAGGGGGGCAGACGGTGCGCTCTCTGCTTCAGGCTCCAGCTCGAGGGAGCGGCGCGGGCGGCTGTCCGGGAAGGGATTTCTTTGCTCTGCACCACCCTGACCATCAGCCCCCACAAGGATGCGGGCCTCATCAACGCCATCGGGGAGGAAATGGCCCGGACCTTCGGCCTCCGGTGGCTCTTCAGGATTTTCCGGAAGCAAAACGGCTTTGTCCGCTCCGTCGCCATGTCGAAGGAGCTTGGTCTTTACAGGCAGTCCTACTGCGGCTGCATTTTCAGCCTGCGAAGAGGTGAGGCACATGAATCAGTCTCCGGTGGGGAAACTTCCCCCGGGTCAGCTTGAAGGAAGCATCTTCCGGTTCTGCGGGGCATCCCGGCCCGAGGTGCTTATCGGTCCCGGCATAGGGGAGGATGCCGCCCTCATCCGGTGGCCGGAAGGAAAGTATGTGGCCGTGGCCTCCGACCCCATCGTCGGCGCGTCCGCCGGGGCAGGCAAGTTTCTCGTCCACATCAACGCCAACGACATCGCCTGCAAGGGAGGAGACCCCTCCTTTTTCGTGGTCACCCTCCTCGTTCCCTCCAGGCAGGGCATTTCCATGGTGGAGGCCCTCATGAGGGAGATCCACGAGGCCTGCCTCTCCATAGGGGCGGCAGTGGTGGGAGGCCACACGGAACTTACCGACCGCTACGACCAGCCCGTCCTCGTGGGGACCATGATGGGCCCCACGGAATATGTCCATCGGGCCACGGACATCCGCCCGGGGGACAGGCTGATTCTTACGAAACACGCCGGTCTCGAAGGCATGGCCATCCTCGCCTCCGACCGTCCTGACCTCCTGGAACCCGTCATCGGACGGGAGGGTGTCCGGGAAGCCGCCGGGTGGCTGGACGGCATCTCGGTCCTCGAGGAAGCGAAGTGCCTCCGGGACATCGCCCGGTTCCTCCACGACCCCACCGAGGGGGGCATCGGGGGCGGCATAGCGGAGATAATGAGGCTCAGCAGCCTCGGCGCGGAGCTGGATTACGGAAAAATCCCCCTGTCACCCCTGACGGAGCGGGCGCGGCAGGGCCTGGGGTTCGACCCCTTCCATCTCATCTCCTCCGGGGTCCTCCTGGCGGTAGTTGCTCCCGAACACGAGGAGGAAGCCCTTGCGAGGCTGGCAAAGAAAGGCATTCCCGCCGCTTCGGCAGGCCGGTTCGTCGAGGGGCGGGGAAACTGTCCCGACAGCGTGGCCGAAGAATTGTGGGGTTTGCTCGGCCGGCCGAAGGAGGAATGACTCCATGAGTTCCGGGACCATCATGGGGAGGATCGCCCGACTGAGGGAACTTCTTTCACGGGAGAGGGCGGACGTGTTTCTCCTCTTCGTGGCGGAGCGGTACAACAGCGAATCCATGACGTACCTGAGCGGTTTCCGGGGAAGCAGCGGCGCCCTCGTTATCTCCCAGGACAGGCAGTACCTCGTCACGGACGGGCGGTACGCCCTCCAGGCCCAGGCAGAATCTCCCCTTGACGTTCTCATCCTCGAGGGGGTATCCCTCCAGGGAAAAGCGGCGGAGATCCTGCGGCAGGGCGGGTGGAAAACCGCGGGTTTCGAGGCCGAACGGGTCCCGGTCTCCTTTTTCCGGGGACTCGAATCTTCGGTGTCGTCGTGGAAAGACTGCTCAGGCCTTCTTCCGGCCCTCCGCCGGAGAAAGGACGAAACCGAAGCCGCCCTCATCAGGACCGCGGGGGACCTTGCCTATGATTCCTACCTTGAAGTCCTGGGGGCCGTCCGGGAAGGCATGACGGAGAAGGAGTTCAACGCCCTGCTGGAATATACCCTGAGGAAAAACGGCGCCGAAGGAGGATGGACGAACAACGGCTTCATCGTCGCCTCCGGTGAACGGAGCGCCCTGCCCCACGGAGCGCCCACCGGACGGGGCTTTCGGAAAGGAGACATGGTCACGGTGGACTTCGGTGCCACCGTGGAAGGGTACATGTCCGACCTGACGAGGAACTTTTCTCTCGGTCCCCTCTCTCCCCAGGGCAGAGACATCCAGGACACCCTCCTGGAAGCCCACCTGCGGGCCGCGGAAGCCCTCCGTCCCGGTGTGGAAGGCAAGGCCGTGGACGCCGTCGCCAGGGACGTGGTCACCCGGCGGGGATGGGGGAAGCATTTCCCCCACGGCCTCGGGCATGGTCTCGGGTTGGAGGTTCACGAAGCGCCGAGGCTCTCTCCCGCTTCCCGGGACGTTCTCGAGGAAGGTGACGTGGTCACGGTGGAGCCCGGCATTTATATCGAGGGCTGGGGCGGCATGAGAATCGAGGACGATTACCTCGTCACCGCCGGCGGTGCGGTCTGCCTCTCCGGCGGCAAGGGAAGGGAAGCACCCGCCCTGTGACCGGCAGGGGAGCGGGATTACGGAGAATCTGTTTCTCCGGTTGCCTTTTCTTGCCGGAAATAGATATAATGAGCTTCAGGAAACACAATCACGAAGAACAGCAGAAGGGGGATATCTCATGAAAAAGTACGTGTGCACCGTGTGCGGCTATGTCTACGACCCCGCCGAGGGCGACCCCGATTCGGGAGTGGCCCCCGGAACAGCTTTTGAAGACATTCCCGATGACTGGGTCTGCCCGGTCTGCGCCGTGGGCAAGGATATGTTCGAACCCGAGGAATAAAAGGAAAGAATAAGCAAAGGGAGGCCGGAAGGCCTCCCTTTTGTCATTGAGCCTGGATGAGTGCCGCGGCCGCCTGGAGAAGCTCTTCCCGGGACAGGGAGGACGACTCGAGTGTGAGGGTTGCGTCGTCGGCCAGGGCCACCGCCAGGGCAAGCCCCACCGTAGGGACCTCCTCCAGGAGAGCCCGTTTCCCTTCGACGGTCAGTCCTTCGCATGAAGAGCCGAAGCCCAGGGGCCGGTCATTGGTCTTCATCCCTTCAGGGGGAGTACGGAGCTCTCCGGCACCGGGGCCGGCCATCAGGGTGCCCTTCAGGGTCCGGCCTCCGCCGGTGCTGTAGACCCGAACGAGCCATTCGCCGAAATTCCCTGACGGAGCCTCAAGCAGAGTTCGCTGGACTTCTCCCCCGGTGAAGCCGGGGATGTCGGGGAGACTCCACGCCAGGGCAGTGCCCGGAAGGGCCAGGATAATCAGGAGAACCGGAAGAACCAGTCCGGAGAAACGAAAACGCTTCACTTTCAAAACCCCCTCGGCCGTTTTCCTCTATTCTACTACAGGGGCGAACTAAATTTTTCAATCTCCCCGATAGGGGGTATAATGACTCTCTGACCGTGTGTCTACAATTCAAAACCGCCGGGAGGAGTTCTTCCGTGTACCGATATGCACTGAAAGTCTACGGCTGTCAGATGAATGTCTATGACGGCGACAAAATGAAAACAGCGCTCAAAGAACGGGGATGGACCGAGACAGTCGAGGAGGAGGCCGACGTGGTCATCCTCAACGGATGCAGCATCCGCGACAAAGCCGAACAGAAAGTCTGGAGCGACCTTGGCAGATTCGCCCCCCGCTGGGAGAGAGAACGGAAGCCCTTCGTGGCCGTCACGGGCTGCGTGGCCCAGAACGTGGGCCGAAAAATGGCCGCCCGGTTTCCCTGGGTCCGCTTCGTCTCGGGCCCCAGGCACATAGGCGCCGTGCCTGACGGGCTGGAGAAGCTCATGGCCTCCCCCGGAGAAACCTTCCAGTTCCTCGACGACGACCCCCGGGCTTTCATCGACCTCCCCGGGGCCCCCGTGGAGCGGGTCAACCCCTGGAAGGCCTTCGTCACCATAGCCCACGGCTGCGACAACTTCTGCTCCTACTGCATCGTACCCTACGTCCGGGGCCGCTTCGTCTCCCGTCCTCCCGAGGACATCCTTGAAGAGATGAGAACCCTGGTGGCCGACGGTGTCCTTGAAATCACCCTGCTGGGCCAGAACGTGAACAGCTACGGAAGCGACTTCTCCGACGACTACACCTTCGCGAACCTCCTGAGGGACGGCGCCCTGAAGACGGGAGTCCGGCTCCTCCGGTTCGCCACCTCCCACCCCCGGGATTTTACCCCCGATATCGTGGATACAATGGCGGAGCATTCTCCGGTGATCTGCCCCTCCATAAACCTTCCCATCCAGTCGGGAAGCGACCGCATCCTCGCCCTCATGAACAGGGGATATACGGTGGAACGCTACAGGGAGACCGTTTCCGTCATCCGGAGCCGTCTGCCGGGAGCCGGCCTCACCACGGACCTCATCGTGGGGCACCCCGGCGAAACGGAAGAGGATTTCCGGGAATCGCTGAAGGTGCTGGAGGAATTCCGGTTTGACCTCGTCCATTCCGCCGCCTACTCTCCCCGTGAGGGAACCGCGGCGGCACGCCGGGAAGACCAGGTGCCCCGGGAGGAGAAAATGGCCCGGCTGAATGAACTGAACAGCCTCCAGTCGGGAATCGCGCTGGAGATCAATGAATCTCTCGTGGGCAGCCTCTTTACCGTGCTGCTGGACGACGCGGCCCCCCGGGGGGAAGGACTCCTGCAGGGGCGGACCCCATCGGACAAGGTGGTTCTCGTGGAAGCGGGGGAGGAGATGCTCGGCCGGTTCGTCCGTGTCGAGATCACCCGGGCGGACAACTGGTGCCTGTCGGGAAGAATCGTCGATAACGGGAAATAGGGAGGGACGGGCAGTGAAGAAGGGCTTTTTCTCCGATCCGAAATTCCAGGGACTTGCCTTCCTCGCCCTGGGGCTCGGGTGTTTTCTCCTTGCAGGTCTCCTGGTGTTCTTTTTCTCCGGACGTTTTGTGGACCGTCCCTCGGGAGCGACGGCAGGACCCGCCCTCTCCATAACCGCACCTGTGGACAAACCCTCCGGTCCTCCGGCGGGAGAAGTATCACCCCCCGCCCCCGAGCCTCCGGAGACGAAAGAATGGGTGCTCTACATTACCGGCGGCGTGGCCTCGCCGGGGGTCTACTCCCTCCCTCCGGGAAGCAGGGTTCACAACCTCGTGGACGCCGCGGGGGGACTGCTTCCCACCGCTGACCCAGTGAAGGTGAACCTGGCCGCTCCGTTGGCGGACGGGGTGCATGTCCATGTGCCCCTGGCAGGGGAGGACGGCGGAAAGAACGATATTCCGGCTCCTTCTGCCCCGCAGGACAGCGGCTTCCTCCGTCCGCCCGCAATCCCGGGAGGCAGCGGCGGCGGCGCTGTGAGGGTCAACACCGCGTCCCTGGAGGAACTCCAGCGCCTTCCCGGGGTCGGACCGGCCATCGCCCGGGCGATCCTCGAGTACCGGACGCAGAAAGGCAGGTTCTCCACTCTGCAGGATCTCCTGAAGGTGAAAGGGATAGGCCCGAAGAAGCTGGAAAGCCTCAGGGACCACGTCGACCTGCGATGATCCCCCTTCCGGGATATGACGAGGGCATCGCCAGGGCCCCTCTCCTTTTCCTCCTCGGAGCGGTCTTCACGGCCCTCGCCCTCGGGGACAGGGAAATGTCCCCTTCCGCGGCGGGAGCCGCAGCATCCCTGATGTGTCTCGGAATTCTTCTTCTCTTTTCTGGCCGCCGTCCGGCCCGGTTTCTCTCCTACTGCCTTGCCCTGTTTTTTTTGGCTTTTTTTTGTTCCCTTTTTTCCCTCTGGAGGGTGCAGAGCTTCTCCGTATCCCGGGGACGGGTCCTTGACGGCGGCGAAGTGATCCTCGAACGCCCGTGGGGATCCTCGAGGGTCGCGGTGGTGGACGGCGGGTCGGGACGGTACCTTCTTCGGCTCCGGCCCGACCAGTCCGTCATGGAAGGGGAGACCCTCACCTTCGCGGGGGAAGCCGTTCCCTTCAGGGCCAGGGGGGATTCATCCTTTCGGGAAGACCTGTACTGGAGGGCCAGGGGCGTTACAGCAGAGGTCATTCCCGACGAGCTCCTCTCCCGGCGGGAGGGGCGCTTCAGCCTGCCCGACATCCGGACGGCCCTTCGCAGGAACATTCTCCTCAATCTTCCTCCCGCCACCAGGGGATACCTTCTCGCCGCCTTTCTCGGCGTGCGGGATCCCTCCCTCGCCGATGATCACAGGACATGGGGGACAGCCCACCTTCTCGCCGTCTCCGGCTTTCACGTTGGCCTTGCGGCGGCGGCGGCCTGGAAGATTCTCTCCCTCGGCGCCCTTCGCCGGAGGCTGTCCTTCCGAGGACGGATTCTCGCGGCAAGTGTCCTGCTCTGGGCCTACGCCCTGCTGGCCGGGGGAGCCCCCAGTGCTCTCCGGGCAGCCCTGATGGTGCAGTCCGTTCTCCTCGGGTATGTCCTTGGGCGGAAGGGGAGCCCTCTGAACGCCGTCTCCCTTGCGGGGCTCCTTCTCCTTCTCTGGAGACCAGAGTGGTATGCCGACCTCGGATGGAGGCTGTCCGTCACGGCGGCCCTTCTTCTTTCCGCCCTTGCTGAACGGGGAGCGGGCTGGAGGACGGCCCTCGCGGCGAGTCCCCTCGTCTGGCTGGCCACCTACCCCCAGACCGCCGCAGCCTTCGGCGTGGTTCCCCTGTCCGGTATCGTGGTCAACATGGTGGCCCTCCCGGTCTTCGCCTTTCTTTATCCTTTCGCCGCCCTGCTTTCGATTCCAGCCCTTGCCGGGCTACCGGGAGGGTATTTCCTCGCAGGAGCCGCCGAGGGGCTTTTTCTCCTCTGGCAGTGGGCTGCCGACACGCTCACGTCATTCATCCCGTGGTCCCTATCCTGGTCGCCTGCTGCAGCGGCCGCAGGCAGCGCCGCCTTTCTCGCCTCCCTGGCCTTCGGGCTCTTCCGGCCGGGACTCCGGACCTTCGGGGGAGCCCTGCTCCTTCTTCTCGCCGGGATGATTCTTTTCTGATGTTCCGCCCTCCGGTACCGGCAATATTCACCCCAATGGGCAAGGGGGACGAAATTTCCCTTCCGACAGGGTATAATATCCTGATGTTGAAATCCTTCAAAAGAGGAGGACGGTACCATGTTGCTCGTCCTTGACGTCGGAAACACCACCACGGTCATCGGCATCTACGACGGGGAGACCCTGGTGAAGCACTGGCGGCTCATGTCGGAAAGGCACACCTCCGACGAGCTCGGCATTTACCTGCTGAACCTGCTGGATATCTGCGGCATCCCCCGGACGTCCATCGACGGGGCCATCTACTCGAGCGTCGTTCCCTCCCTCGATATGGCCCTTTCCGAAGGCCTGAGGGAATACCTTTCCGTGGACCCGGTGAAGGTGTCGTCGTCCCTGGACCTGGGCATCGACATCGCCTATTCGCCCAGGCATGAAGTGGGAGCCGACCGGCTCGTGAACTCCGTGGCGGGGAAGGCCAGGTACGGCGCCCCCCTCATCGTGGTGGACTTCGGCACGGCCATTACGCTCGACATCCTGAACTCCGAGGGCGCCTACCTCGGCGGGACCATCTCCCCCGGCCTGGTGACGGGCATGGAAGCCCTCTTCGGACGCACGGCGAAGCTGCCCCAGGTCTCCCTGGAACCGCCGAAGAGCGTCATCGGGAACAACACCATCGGCTCCATCCAGGCGGGTATCCTCTTCGGCAACGCGGGCCTCGTGGATTTTCTCGTCCGGAAGACCTGGGACGAGCTGGGCAGCAGAACGCCCGTGGCCGCCACCGGGGGCCATGCGGCGGCCATCGCCTCCATCTCGGAAACCATCACCGCCGTGGACCCGTGGCTCACCCTGGAGGGGCTCCGGCTCATCCACGAGAGGAACCGCCCCAGGTGACCCGTTTTCCTCCCGTTCTTACGTCACCTTCCGGGCCCGGATGGGAGACTGGGGGGCTGGTTCTCGATTCCCCACTGATGCTCGCCCCTCTCGCAGGGGTCACCATCCCCCCCGTGCGGCTTTTTTATTCCCGCCTCGGGGCTTCAGCGACCCATACAGAAATGATCAGCTGCGCAGGGCTGCTCAGGACAAACCGGAAAACAGCGGCGATGCTGCAGGTGCTTCCCGGAGAGGGACCTGTGATCGTGCAGCTTTTTGCCGGAGACCCGGATACGCTCTCGAAAGGAGCTGAAACGGCGCTGGCGGAGGGGACACTGTTTCGTGCCGCAGGCATAAACATGGCCTGCCCCATGCCGAAGGTGCTGAAAAAAGGAGCGGGAGCCCGCCTCCTGGAAAACCCTGACACCGCTTTTGCCATGGTGAAGGCCCTTACACGCTTCGGTTTCCCTGTATGGCCGAAGATACGCAAATGTCCTCCCGGCTACCCCCTGACTACGGAGGAGTTCTGCCGGGGGCTTCTGGATGCAGGCGCGTCCCTGGTCTGCCTTCACGGACGGACTCCCGCACAGCGGTATGCCGGGGAAGCGGACAAAGATATGGTCGCACGGATTGCTGAAATGTTCCCCGGGAAAATATGCGCAAGCGGTGATATCTATTCTCCCGGGGACATCTCTTTTTACCTGGATGCGGGATGTTCGTCCGTGCTCCTTGCGAGGGGTGCCGTGGCGGACCCTTTCCTTTTTGCCCGGACCCTGGCGTTTCTGGGCTATGACGTGCATAATATCTACGGAAATCCATCCCCGGATTTTCAGATATTGCTGTTGCTCGATTTCGGCGACAGCGTATCTTCCTTGTGCGGGCAAAGGATGGCGGCGCTTTTCGCCAAGCGTATCCTTGCCGGGCTGTTTCGGGGCATGGCCGGTGTGGGCGGTCTTCGAAGGGCTGCCGCATCAGTGTCCTCATGGACGGATCTCCGGGGAATTATTGAACAAAGCGGCGAGTATTTTGAAAGGAGAGAAAAATACAGTGGATGCACAGTATGAAAAGGACGCCCCGAACCGTCTCCCCCAGGGGAACGACGGAGAGGACGAGATCGTCCGCCAGCGTAAGGACAAGCTCGAGCGGCTGATCTCCGAGGAGGGGTACAACCCCTACCTCGTGGAGAAGTGGGACCGGAAGCACTCCCTCGCCTACGTGCGGGAGAACTTCAGCCACCTGGTCGAGGACGAGCTTGACGAGTCGGTGACCATCGTCACCGCGGGAAGGGTGATGACCCTCCGCAAGCATGGGAAGGCCGCCTTCGCCAACCTGGCCGACGAGACGGACAACCTGCAGCTTTACTTCCAGTTCAACGCCATGGGCGAGGAGAAGTACACCTTCGCGAAAAAATGGGTCGACTCGGGTGACTGGGTCGGCATCGTGGGCCATCCCTTCCGGACCCAGCGGGGGGAACTCACCATCCATGTCCGTGAGTGCGTGCTGCTCTGCAAGGCCCTCCGCCCCCTGCCCGAGAAGTGGCACGGCCTGAAGGACACGGAAGTCCGGTACCGCCAGCGGTACACCGACCTCATCGCCAACCCCGAGGTGCGGGAGACCTTCCGGAAGCGGTCGAAGATCATCTCCTCCATCCGGAAAACCCTGGAGGACCACGGCACCATCGAAGTGGAGACCCCGATCCTGTCGGTCCTTGCGGGAGGCGCCAACGCGCGGCCCTTCAAGACCTTCCACAACGCCCTGGGCATGGAGATGTACCTCCGCATCGCCACGGAACTCTACCTGAAGCGCCTCGTGGTGGGCATGTTCGGCCGGGTATACGAGATGGGAAAGAACTTCCGCAACGAGGGGCTCGACACCATGCACAACCCGGAGTTCACCGCCATGGAGGTGTACTGGGCCTACGCGGACTACCACGACATGATGGACCTCACCGAGGAGATCATCCGGAACGCAGCCGACGTGGTCTGCGGGGCCGGCAACCCCAGGAAGCTGCGTTTTCAGGACGTGGACCTCGACTTCGACAAACCCTTCAAGCGGGGGAGCATGCTCGACCTCGTGGCGGAATACACGGGCGTCGATTTCCGGAACATTTCCGACGACGACGAGGCCCGGAGGATAGGAAAAGACAGGGGCGTGGAGATCAAGGGGACCGAGAGCCGGTTCACCGTCCTCAACCTCATGTTCGAGACCTTTGTGGAAGAGAAGTTGATCCAGCCTACCTTCGTCACCGGGCATCCCACGGAGATCTCCCCCCTCGCCAAGAGGGACCCGGAAAACCCTGACTACACCCGCAGGTTCGAGCTCTTCATCTGCGGCAAGGAAGTGGCTAACGCCTTCAGCGAGCTGAACGATCCGCTGGACCAGCGGGGCCGGTTCGAGGACCAGCTCAAAAAGAAGGAAGCCGGCGACGACGAGGCCCACGATTTCGACGAGGACTTCATCAACGCCATTGAAACGGGCCTTCCGCCCACCGGAGGACTGGGCATCGGCGTGGACCGGCTCGTCATGTTCCTCACCGACTCCAGGTCTATCCGGGACGTCATTCTCTTCCCGACCATGAAGCCCCTGCCTTCCCGGACACGGGAGGACGGCGGAGAGGACGCCGGGGAGTAGGAGGCGGACCCCCGTGCCCCGGGACGAGGAACGGACATTGGCGATACCTGAAGAGGCCCGGCGGCGGGCGGCTTTCCTGCAAAGGGAGCTCGCCCGCCACGGGCGCCTCTATTACGTGGAGGACGCTCCCGAAATACCCGACGACGAATACGACGCCCTCTACCGGGAGCTTGTCGACCTCGAGGCCGCCTGGCCGGAGCTCGCCTCCCCCGATTCGCCCACGAAGCGGGTGGGCGCGAAGGCGAGCGAACGGTTCGAGAAGGTTCCCCTCTCGGTGCCCATGCTCAGCCTGGACAACGCCCTGAACGAAGAGGACCTGGACGGCTTCCTGAACCGCACCGCCCCCCGGGCGGCGGAAGGGTATGTATGCGAGCTGAAGATCGACGGCCTCGCCGTTTCCCTCACCTACGAGGACGGAGCCTTCGTCCGGGGAACGACCCGGGGCGACGGACGGGTGGGGGAGGACATCACCGCCAACCTCAGGACCATCCGCACCCTTCCCCTCACCCTGTCGGACTTTCCCAGGGGCCGGGTGGAGGTCCGGGGCGAAGTGCTTCTTGAGAGAAAATACTTCGCCGCCCTCAACGAAGAGCGGGAGGAGCGGGGAGAACCCCTCTTCGCCAACCCCAGGAACGCCGCCGCCGGAAGCCTCCGGCAGCTCGACCCGGCGGTCACCGCCGGAAGAAGGCTTTCAATCTACCTGTACTCGGTGGTTTTCCCCGAACGGCTTGGTCTCGCCTCCCAGAGAGAGATCCTTGAATGGCTCTCCCGGACCGGGCTTCCCGTCCAGAAGGCCTGGCAGTTCTGCCCTGACGGCGCTGCAGTGAAGGAGTTCGTCGCCGCCTGGGAAGAAGGGCGCTTTTCTCTTCCCTACGCCACCGACGGCGTGGTGGTGAAGCTTGATTCCCTCCACGCCTGGAGCGAAATGGGATCCACCTCCCACGCGCCCCGGTGGGCCGTCGCCTTCAAGTATCCCCCGGAAGAAAAGACCACCCGCCTTACAGACATCCTCGTCTCCGTGGGGAGGACCGGGGCACTCACCCCCGTGGCCGTCCTCGAGCCCGTGACCCTCTCAGGTACGGTGGTCCGGCGGGCGAGCCTCCACAACGAGGACGAACTCCGCAGAAAGGACCTCCGGATCGGAGATCTGGTCCGGGTCCGGAAGGCGGGGGAGATCATTCCCGAGGTGCTCGGTGCCGCGGCGGAGCTCCGGAACGGAACCGAGCGGGAGTTTGCCATGCCTGAATCCTGCCCGTCCTGCGGCTCCCCTGCGGTCCGTCTCGAAGGCGAGGCGGCTCTCCGGTGCATGAACAGGGCATCCTGCCCCGCCCAGCTCAAGGAGGGGATCCGCCATTTCGCCTCCCGGGGCGGCATGGACATCCGGGGCCTGGGCGACAGGCTGGTGGAGCAGCTCGTGGACAAGGGGATCGTCCGCACGGTGTCCGACCTGTACCGGCTCGCGCCGGCCCCGCTGGCCGGACTGGAGAGGATGGGCCAGAAATCGGCGGAAAATCTCATCAGCGCTGTCGCCGTGTCGAAGGAACGGCCCTTCTCCCGCCTTCTTGCCGCCCTGGGCATCCGGTTTGTGGGTGCCCGGGGAGCGGAGATCCTGGCGGAGGCCTTCCGGGATGTGCAGACCCTCAGCAGGGCTCCCGAAGAGGCCCTGGCGTCGGTGGAGGGCATCGGGCCCGTCATGGCGGCGTCCATCCGGTCCTTTTTCGCCCGGGAACAGAACAGGAAACTGCTGGAGGAGCTGGCCCATCTCGGCGTCCGGGGCGCCCTTCCCGCAGCGGAAGAACAGCCCGGGGAGCAGGGACCCCGGTTCCTCGAGGGCATGCGCATTGTTTTCACCGGAGAGCTGGAATCCCTGACCCGGAGCGAAGCTGAAGCCCTTGCGAAGGCCGCGGGCGCGGCGTGCTCCTCCAGCGTGAGCGGCAAAACATCCCTGGTGGTGGCGGGCAAGGATGCGGGCAGCAAGCTCGCCAGGGCAGCCGCCCTCGGGGTGCGTATCGCGGGAGAAGAAGAATTTCTCGAAATGATCCGCAGCGGAAGGACTTCCTGAAGGCCTCTTCAAGAAATACCCCACCGGTCGTTTCGTCGAACAGGAGGCAAAGCCAATGACGATCAGCGAAAAGGACGTTCGGCACGTGGCCGATCTCGCCAGGCTGCGCGTGGAGGAGAAAGAGATAGAACCTCTCGTGCGCCATTTTGAAGCCATCCTGGGCCATTTCGCCACCCTTTCCCGGGCCCGGGAAGAAGGTCGGCTGAACCTCGACGGGGTGGACCCCTTTCTCTTTTCCGAGAGAGAAGCCCCTCCCCTCAGGGAGGACGAGCCCGTCCGGTCCGCCGTCAGGGATGACGTGCTGGCAGCCGCCCCGGAGCGGAAAGACAGCTTCTTTGTCGTTCCCCGGATTCTTGAGGAGGAATAGGCCATGGAGCTTTTTGCCCTCTCCGCCGCGGAGATGGTCCGCGGCATTAAAGCAAAGGATTTCTCGGCGTCTGAGGTGTTCGCCTCCTGCCTTTCCCGGATAGAAGCCCTTGAGCCGGAACTGTCCGCCCTCCTGGCCCTCACCGCCGGCATGGGACGGGAAGAAGCCGCCCGGATCGACGGAATGATCGCCCGGGGTACTGACCCCGGCCCTCTCGCCGGCGTGCCCGTGGTACTGAAGGACAACATGTGCCTCCGGGGAGTTCCGGCGACCTGCGCCAGCAGGATCCTTGAAGGATGGATCCCCCCCTACGACGGGAAAGTCGCGGAACTGCTCGCAGGGGCAGGGGCCGTATTCGCCGGAAAGGCCAACATGGACGAGTTCGCCATGGGAAGCTCCACGGAGTTCTCCGCCTTTCACCCCACGTCCAACCCCTGGGATACCGGCAGGGTGCCCGGAGGCAGCTCCGGGGGAAGCGCCGCCGCCGTGGCGGCCGGGTACGCCCCCCTGGCCCTGGGGAGCGACACGGGAGGGTCCATCCGCCAGCCCGCCTCCTATTGCGGCCTCTACGGCCTCAAACCCACCTACGGCCTCGTGAGCCGGTGGGGCCTCGTGGCCTTTGCGTCGTCCCTCGACCAGATCGGCCCCTTCGCCCGCACCGTGGAGGATCTTGCCCTCCTGCTCTCGGTCATCGCCGCTCCCGACGCACGGGACGGAACGTGCAGTCCCAGGGAGCGCCCGGACTACGCGGCCCCTCTCGCAGCGGCTTCTCTCAGGGGAAAGAGGATCGCCGTGGTGAAGGAACTGGACGCCATGCGGTCCTCCGTGGACCCCGAGGTACTCCGGGTCCTGGAGAACACCTTGAACCTCTGCCGGGAAGAGGGGGCGGAAATAGTGGAGGTCTCCCTTCCCGTCTCCCTTGAGTTCGGCCTGCCCTGCTACTACATCCTCGCCCCCGCCGAGGCGAGCTCGAACCTCGCCCGGTTCGACGGCGTCCGGTACGGCCTGTCCTGCAGAGAGGACTCCCTGCTCGACCTCTACCTGACCACCCGGGGAGCCGGCTTCGGCGCCGAGGTGAAGCGCAGGATCCTCACGGGAACCTACGTCCTCAGCTCGGGGTACTACGACGCCTACTACCTCACCGCCCAGAAGGTCCGGTCCCTCATGAAGGCGGAGTTCCGGAAGGCCTTCGGGAGGTGCGACCTCATCGCCCTGCCCACGGCCCCTACGCCTGCCTTCAAAAAGGGCGAGCTGGTGGACGATCCCGTCCGGATGTACCTGGCCGACGTGTTCACCCTTCCGGTGAACCTCGCCGAACTTCCGGCCCTGTCCCTCAACGGGGGATTCACCGGCGGGAAAAAGCCCCTTCCCGTGGGCGTCCAGTTCATCGCGCCCCAGTGGGGCGAGCCCGAACTGCTGAACGCGGCGGCGGTCCTGGAACGGCGCCTCGGGAAGGCGCCCATAGCGCCCCTGGGCGCAGCGACAGAAGGAGGGAACGCCCCATGACTTTCCGGTACATTCCCGTCATCGGCCTGGAAATCCACGTGCAGCTTTCCACGGCCACGAAAATCTTCTGCCCCTGCTCCACGGACTACATCGGGGCCGAGCCGAACACCAACGTCTGTCCGGTGTGCCTCGGCCTCCCTGGGAGTCTTCCCGTCCTGAACAAAAGGGCGGTGGAGCTGGGTGTCAGGGCCGGACTGGCCCTGTCCTGCACCATCAGGAACCACACGGTCTTCCACAGGAAGAACTATTTCTATCCCGACCTGCCCAAGGCCTACCAGATCAGCCAGTATGACCTCCCCCTCGCCGAGGGCGGAGAGATTTACATACCCGGCGACGACGGCAGGCCGCGGCGGATCCGCATCACAAGGCTCCACCTCGAGGAAGACGCCGGAAAGCTGGTCCACTCGGCCGCCGACGGCCGCCTCGAAGGAGCGGCCTTTTCCTTTGTGGATTACAACCGGGGCGGCGTTCCCCTGGCGGAGATCGTCTCCGAGCCGGACATCACCTCACCCCGGGAGGCCCGTGAGTATGTCGCCCGCATCCGCCAGACGGTGCGCTACCTCGGCGTCTCCGACGGCGACATGGAGCGGGGGTCCCTCCGGGTGGACGCCAACGTGTCGGTGAAGAAGACCGACGAGACATCAGGAGAGGTCCTGTACTGGGGCGAGCGGACGGAGATCAAGAACATGAACTCCCTCCGGGCCGTGGAGCGGGCGCTGGAGTATGAAATCATCCGCCAGACCGGGGTCCTCGCCGAAGGGGGTTCCCTGGAGAGGGAGACCCGGCACTGGAACGACGGCGAAGGGATCACCACCTCCATGAGAAGCAAGGAGGCCGCCAACGACTACCGCTACTTCCCCGACCCGGACATCCCCCCCATCGTGGTGACGGAGGAGCTTCTCGAAAGCACGCGGAACGCCCTTCCGGAGCTGCCCTGGGCCAAAGAGCGGCGGTTTGCGGGGGAGTACGGCCTTCCGGAGGCTGACGCCGCCTTCATGGCGGAGAGCCTTCCCGTTGCCCTGTACTTCGAGGAATGCGTCAAAAACGGTGCTGCCCCTCTGCGGGCAGCCAACTGGATCCGCACCGAGGTCTTCCGGGTGATGAACGAGAAGGGCCTCTCCATGGACTCTTTCCCGGTGAAACCCTCCGTCCTGGCGGAACTCGTCGCCCTGGTGGAGGGCGGAAAGCTCTCCACCACGGTGGCCCGGGAGGTCTTCGCCCATCTTGCGGAAGGGCGGTCCCTCAAGGATGCCCTCCCGGCGGCAGGGGCCTCTCCCGGAGGCCTGTCCGCCGAAGACGTGGAAAAAATGGTGGACCGGGTCCTTCTGGCCAACGGAGACGTGGTGGAGGAAATCCGCTCCGGAAGGGACCCCAAGGGGAAGAAAATCAAGTTCCTCACGGGCCTTGTCATGAAAGAGGCCAGGGGGCAGGCCGACGCGGCGGCGGTCTCCGGTATCCTCGAACGCCGGCTGGGAGAGGGCCGTTAGATACCTCTCTTTATTTTCTGCTCCATTTGTTGACGAACGGAAACGTTATGCGTAAGATATTAAAGTTGCCCTCAATGGAAGGAAAAAACAGTCCGGGGCACAGCACGAGACGCCGGAGGAGGTAGTTGGAATGGGAACCCGTCAGCCTGAGAACACACGCAGTATCGCAATTGCGGCCCATGGAGGGGCAGGAAAGACGTCCCTCGTCGAGGCCATGCTTTTCGATAACGGCATCACGTCCAGACTGGGAAAGGTCGAAGACGGCAACACCGTCAGCGATTTCAGCCAGGAGGAACAGAAACGGCAAATCTCGATCAATACTTCCCTTATCACCATGGAGCGCAAGGGCAGACAGCTCTTCGTCCTCGACACCCCCGGATTCGCGGACTTTGTCGGGGAAATGCGGTCCGCCGTCCGAGTTGCCGATTCGCTGCTCATCGCCGTGAGCGGTGTCAGCGGCATTGAAGTCCAGACGGACAAGGCCTGGGAGACCGGAAGCGAGTTCGAAATTCCGACAGCCTTCTACATCTCCAAGCTCGACCGTGAAAACGCCGATTTCGGCAAGGTCCTCAACGACATCAGGTCCGACTACAGCGACAAGGCCGTGCCGGTTTTCCTGCCCGTGGGCGCCGAGGCCTCCTTCAAGGGAGTGGTGGATCTCCTCGGGAACAAGGCCTATATGTATGAAACCAACGGCAGCGGCAAGTTCACCGAGGGCGACATTCCCGCAGATCTGGCTGACGAAGCCGCCCAGGCAAGGGAATCCCTCGTGGAGGCCATCGTCGAGGCGGACGACGAACTCATGATGCGCTACCTCGACGGCGAGACCATCTCCGTGGAGGAGCTTCTTCCCGCTCTCAGGAAGGCCATCGTTTCCCGCACCGTTCTGCCCGTCTTCCCCGGTTCTTCCACCCTGAACGTGGGCGTGCACCAGATCCTCGACTTCATCGCCGATTTCTTCCCTTCCCCCGTCGAATCCAGGAAACGCCCCGCCCTGAAGGGACAGGAAAGCGTCGAGATCTCCCCCGATCCGGCAGGACAGTTCTCCGCCATCTGCTTCAAGGTCATGGTTGACCCCTACGTGGGCAAACTCTCCTTCATCCGGGTCAATTCCGGGAGCCTCACGTCCGACAACACCATTTTCAACGTGAACAAGGGCGAAGAGGAACGGATCAGCGCCTTCAAGTTCATGACCGGCAAAGAAGGCAGGGACGTCAAGGAGATAACCGTGGGCGACATCCTCGCCATTCCCAAGCTCCACAGCACCCAGGTGGGGGACAGTCTTTCCGTGAAGGGGTCCACGGTCACCTTTCCGCCCATCGACTTCCCGAAGCCCGTCTACAGCGTGGCCATCATCGCCAAGAGCCGAGCCGACGAAGACAAGCTGGGCAACGCCATCCACAAGACCCTCGAAGAAGACCCCAGCCTCACCTTTGATAAGAACGCCGAGACCAATGACAGCGTGCTCTCCGGAATGGGCGACATGCACATCGACATCGTCCTCTCCCGCATCAAGGAGCGGTACGGTGTGGACCTTGAAACAAAGACCCCCCAGGTTCCCTACCGGGAGACCATCCGGAAGACCGCCGAAGCCCAGGGCAAGCACAAGAAGCAGACGGGCGGCCATGGCCAGTACGGCGACGTCCATGTCCGCTACACTCCCCTTGAGCGGGGAGAGGGCTTCGTCTTTGAGGATAAAATTGTCGGCGGCGCCATTCCCAAGGGATTCATTCCCGCCGTCGAGAAGGGCCTCCGGGAAGCCCTCGTCAAGGGACCCCTTGCCAGCTTCCCCGTGGTGGATTTCAAGGCCACCCTCTTCTTCGGCTCCTACCACGACGTGGACAGCTCCGAAATGGCCTTCAAGCTTGCCGCGCGGCTGTCCTTCAAGAAGGGTATTCTCGAGGCGAACCCCGTTCTTCTTGAGCCCATCATGAACGTGGAAGTCACCGTTCCCGAGGAGTACCTCGGCGACGTCATGGGCGACTTCAACGGACGGAGGGGACGGATCCTCGGCATCGACAGCAAGGGGCACCAGCAGGTGGTCAAGGCACAGTGCCCCCTCGCGGAGATGTTCCGGTACGCCATCATCCTCCGTTCCATGACCTCCGGCAGGGGAACTTTCACCATGGAATACGACCACTACGAGGAAGTTCCCGCCGAGATCGCGAAGAAGGTCATCGCGGCCCACAAGCAGGAAGACGAAGAGGAATAGCTCGACGCACTCGAAAAGAACCGTTTTCGGAGCCCCGCGCATGCCGCGGGGCTCCCTTCATAGGGAGGAGGAGAACCATGAAGAAAAAAATCATCATTGTCGGGTCCGGCGGAGCGGGCCTCACCGCCGCCGTAGCGGCGGCAAAACAGGGGGCGGATGTCCTGCTGCTCTCGAAGACTGCCTGCGGGGACGCAAACTGCACCGCTTACTCCGGGGGCATGTTTTCCCTCTCCTCCGGAACTGTGACCCCTGACGACCACTTCCGGCGGATTCTTGAAACCGGGCGGGGCGTGAATGACGAAAAACTCGTCAGGATCCTCGCGGAAGAATCGGAGAAAACCCTGAGAACCCTTGCGGAATGGGGAATCACTCTGAAGATCAACTCCTCGGGGCAGGCCTCGGTCCGGAAATCTGCCCCTTCCGAGATCATGGGAGGAGCAGGCCTGACCAGGGAACTTGCAGCCCTGGCAAAGGCGGAAGGAGTCTCCATCCTCGAAAACTGTGTCGCAACGAAAATTCTCGCCGGCGAGAGGGGAGCGGAGGGGCTGGAGTGGGTGAACTGGAAGACCGGGAAACAGTACCGGGCACCTGCCTCCGCGATCATACTCGCCACCGGCGGTGGCGGCAGAATCTACTCACGGACTGACAATCCCGCGCGGATGACCGGCGACGGGTACGCTCTCGCTCTCGAGGCGGGACTGGACCTCGCAGACATGGAGTATGTCCAGTTCTACCCTCTGGGCTGGAAGGATCCCGCATTCCCCCTGTGGATGGTGGGGCTCACCATCCTGGACTACATTCCCGTTACCGACGACAGCGGCCGGGAATTCCTCCGGGAGGCCATTCTCTCCTGGGGGCTCTCCTCGGGGAAAGAGGCGAACTACTTCGCACGGGATAAATGCGCTATCTTCCTCTCCCGTCACGAGCTGCAGGGAGGAAAGACGCTGCTTCACCTGGAGAACCTGAGGGAAGAGGTGTTGACTATTCCTGATGTACGGGTGTCCCTCATGGTGGACCTTCCGCCGGAGCGGCGGACCGGGCCGGTGGAGCTTTCGCCCATCCAGCACTATTTCACGGGGGGGATTCCCATCGATACCGGGGGACGAACGGGACTTCCGGGGCTCTACGCCTGCGGCGAGGTGACCGGCGGAGTGGACGGCGCCAGCCGCATGGGAGGAAATGCCCTGACGAACATCGTCACCTTCGGCCTCCGGGCCGGCAGATTTTCGGCAGAAGAAGCCGCGGAAGGCGGCGTTTGGGACGTTAGGGAAATCCGGGCTGATGTGCCCGTTCATCCGGAGGGAGGGAAGATTCGTCCCCGGGAGCCCAGGGAGCGCCTTCGGACAATGGTCCAGGAAGGGCTCGGGCCCTGCAGGAGCGGAACGGGCCTCCGCCGGTTCCTGGAAGCCCTGGAGGAATGGAAAGCCTCATTCCCGTCCCTGAAGGCGGAAGGTCCCATGGACCTTCTCCACGCCCTGGAGATGAAGGGGCTCACCTGTACCGCCGAAGCGGTGGCCCGGGCGGCCCTTCTCCGGGAAGAGAGCCGTGGCGTTCATTTCAGGGAGGATTTCCCGGAGGAAAGGGAAGAACTGAAGTCGAGGATCCTGGTCTCCTCCGTACACGGAAAGCTCGCTGCCGCGAGGGAAGAGTAAGGGAAAAACAAAAAGGAGGAGCGGGGGATTTCCCGCTCCTCCTGCCCGTTGCGGGCAACGCTCTAGAACGTGTCCTGGGGCGCCCACATCTCGAGGAAGTTGAAGCTCCTGTCCTTCCAGATCATCATAGCCGCAGGTTTGTTCAGGGGGTTGTGGGTCTCTTTGTCCACCGTAAGGGTGAAATGGACGAGACGGAGGTCTTTCGTGTTTTCCATGGCATCCCTGACCGCCACAGGGTCAGCTTTTCCCGCCTTCTTGATCGCCTCGGCCACCCAGGTTATGAGGTCATAGGCGTTTGCCACGTTCGAAGGCTCGGCGGCCGGTTTGCCGTATTCCTTCTCGAACCTGGAGAGCAGAAGAACCAGCTGGGGGTTGGTCAGGTCCATGCTGTAGACCCAGTAGCTTCCCTCCATGGTGTCGCCCGCTATCTCGTGCATGCTGGGGCTGAAGCCGTCTCCGCCGATGAAAATGGGCTTCCAGTCCAGTTCGGCGGCCTGCTTCATGATGAGACCCATCTCCTTGTAGAGTATGGGAAGAGCAACGGCTTCCGCTCCCGTCGCCTTCATCTCCGTGAGCTGGGCACGGAAGTCCACGTCGCCGCCCCGGAATCCCCAGACGCCCTTCAGGTCGCCCTTCAGCTCCGCGAACCGGGCGGTGAAGAACTCCTTCAGCCCTTCGGAGTAGTCGCTGCCCACGTCGGTGATGACCGCAGCGCTCTTGACTCCCAGTTTGTTGATGAGGTAGTCCGCCATGACCTTTCCCTGGTAGGGATCGGTATAGCTCATGCGGAAGGTGAACGGCCGGACCTGGCCCGTCTTCGGGTCCACCGTCACGGCGGGGTTGGTGCTCGCCGTGCCGATCTGGGGAACTCCGGCGGCGGTGACCACCGAGGCGGTGGCGATGTTCAGACCGCTGTAGTTGGTTCCGCCGATGGCCACTACCTTATCCTCGTGGACAAGCCGCCTGGCCGCCTGGATGGCGTCTTCCTGTCGTCCGCGAACGTCGTAGTACACCAGCTCCAGGGGGCGACCGAGCACTCCTCCCGCCTCGTTCAGCTCTTTCACTGCGAGAAGGGCGCCGTCCCGCTCATGCTGACCCCAGGTGGACCCGTCCCCGGTGAGCGTGGCCAGGTAGCCGATCTTGATGGGTTCGCCCGACGGTGCCGCACAGGCTGCGGCACCCAGGGCGAGGAGTATCGCAACCGCAAAAAACAGACCATATCGTTTCATTGTTTCGCCTCCTTGCAAATTTTTCGCTTAGTCTAAAGGGGGCTGTCCTTCGTGTCAATAGGCTGACAAAAAATCAACAAAAATTCAGAGGGCGGCAGAAGCCGCCCTCTGAACATGAGAAATGCTGTTTTCTGCAGTCTCAGCGGACTACCGGGTTCGACGGTATTTTTCCTCCGGAGGGAAGAGCCGCCCTGGCCAGAAGGTCGCAGATGGTCCGTCCCGTCTTCTTCGACAGGGGACCTTTTCGGACCGCAAGTTCCCTGCCCTCCAGGTTCACCGTGGTGCCTTCCTTTTCAGGCCACGGAAGAAGGGGCAGAAGCACCGACGCTTTCTCCGAGAGAGGCGAGGAATCGGCGGCGAGCACTGCGTACTCGGTGTTCCGCAGATCCTCTTCCGAGAAGCCCGCTTCCTCCGGTGTGATTCCGATGAAGAGCACCCCCGAGGGCAGGTTCTTCTTCGCCTCTGCGACCGACAGAACTTCCGGCAGGACAGAGAGCAGACCCGCCGTCCCCGCTCCCCTGAAGAGGAGGAGGTACCGGCCCCCCTGAAGGGTTGCGGCAAGGTCGAAAGAGGCCCCCGCAGGCATTCCCGCCCCCAGAAGGGTGACGGGGTGCTTCGCGGCCGCAAGAAGGCCGGCGGCCTTTTCGAGGGTTACGGGGCACAGTCCGGCCTCGCCCGCCAGGGCTGAAAAATCCGCAGAAGTCTTCTCCCTGGCGGCCCGGACGGCAGCGGTGAGGGCCACGATTGCTTGTGTCTCTTTGCCCGCGTCAGGGGCAAGAATCACGGCGTCTCCCCTGTCAAGTATGCCCGGCGTGCCGCCGAAGCAAACCACGGCGGCCTTCCGGTGCCGCATGGCCCGCCTCAGCCACGATGTCAGCACCGGCTGGTCTTCGTCGGTGTTCGCCCCCAGAAGCAGGAAGGCGTCCCCTTCGTTGAAGGAGGCGTAGGAAGCCCGGACGATATCCTTTCTCTTTCCCGCCTCTGAAAGGAAGGGCAGGAATTCCGCTCCTTCCGCCGCGGAAATGACCGCTTCCGGTGTGCGGAGCGCCGCATAGTCGCGGAGAGCTCTTGCCTCCTGCAGGGTGAGATCCGCTCCCGCAACGAACACCGCACCGTTCTTTGCCGCAAGGCTGTCGAAGGCGGCCACGGCTTCGTCAAGGGACACGGAGTCGCCGTTCACCGCAGGGTCGAAGTTCCCGGAGTCCCTCACGTCCCGGAAGCCGTACCGTCCCATGAAGCAGCACGATCCGGCGGTGGGGGCTGTCGGATTGTCCAGGTCGGTGGTGACCCGGACGATCCGGGAGCGCCTGCGGTCGAGGTTGAGATCGAGTTCGCAGCCCACGGAGCACATCTGGCAGGTGGTCTTGATGATTTCAGGTTCCTCCAGGTGGGGCCACCGCTCAGCCCGTTTTTCCATGAGGGCCCCCACGGGGCAGACCTGGGTGCAGAGTCCGCAGAACGTGCAGTCGGAGTGTTCCATGTCGTTGTAGAACTGGGGCGTCAGCACCGATTCGAAGCCCCGCTTCGCGAAATCGATGGCGTGGAAGCCGGCTATTTCATCGCAGGCCCGGACACACTTGGAGCAGAGAATGCACTTGTCCAGGTTCCGGACATAGTACTGGTTCGCATCCTCGAATTTGGCAACGTGTTCGCCGGCAAGCTTCTCCGGCTGTACCTCGTGGGTGGTGGCGTATTTCCGGAGCCTGCACTCGAAGACATCGGCGCAGCCGCACTCCATGCACCGCTTTGCGTCCCGGAGAGTCTGTTCCTCCGTCAGGCCTGCGCTGTACTCCTCGAAGGGCTGTGCGAGCCGTGCTTCTCCGCTCACGTGTGCCACGTGCTCCTGGACGGTTTTCTCCACGTGCCTGAAGTCCTCGGGACCGAGGTCCGTCCGGACGATATCGTAGAAGAAAGGCTTCTTCGGCGTCCCATGGGTCAGGTAATGGTCCAGGGAATCGGCGGCCCAGTGGCCGTTGCCGATTGCCTCGATGGCGATCTTCGGGCCCGTCTGCTGGTCGCCGCACACGAATACGCCCGGGAGGGGAGTGTCGTAGTCGGGGCCGGCCTTCATCTTCCGGCCGTCGTGCAGTTCCGAGGGCACTCCCGAGAAGTCGATGGCCTGGCCCACGGCGGCGATGACCGTATCCACTTCGAGGACGAAGGTCTCACCCGTGGGGACGGGGCTCCGCCGCCCGGATGCGTCCGGTTCCCCGAGCTTCATCCTCTCGCAGACCACCCGTTCCACCCTGCCGTTCCCCTCGATTGATTTCGGGGCCGCGAGGTAGATGAAGTTCACGCCTTCCCCTGTGGCCTCCTCGATCTCGAGATCGTCTGCGGGCATCTCCTCCCGGCTCCTCCGGTAGAGCACCGACACTTCCTCGGCGCCGAGGCGGCGGGCAGAACGGCAGGCGTCCATGGCGGTGTTGCCTCCTCCCACCACGGCTACCCTTCTGCCGATTTTCACGTCAGGGTTGGTCTTCACGTCGTAGAGGAAGTTGATGCCTCCAAGGACACCGTCCAGGTCCTCCCCGGGCACCCGCATGGGTGAGGACTTCCAGCAGCCCATGGCCAGTATGACGCCGTCGAAATCCCTGCGGAGTTCGTCGAGGGTGATGTTCTTTCCCAGGGTCATGCCGGTGCGCACCTCCACGCCGTGGGCGAGGAGCCAGTCGATCTCCTTCTGGAGGACGGCCTGGGGAAGGCGGTAGTCGGGAATGCCGTAGCGCATCATGCCGCCGAGAAGGGCTTCCTTCTCGAAGATGACGGGCCGGTAGCCCTTCAGGCGCAGGTAGTAGGCCGCGGAGATTCCGGCGGGGCCGCCTCCGACGACAGCGACGGTCTTGCCGTTGTCTTCGGTCTCCGGGATGACGCCGAGATAGTCGTTCTTCAACGCCCAGTCCCCGACGAACCGCTTGATCTCCCGGATGGACACGGGCGCGTCGTCCACGAAGTTTCTGCGGCACTTCTTCTCGCAGGGGGCGGGGCAGACCCGGCCGATGCACGCGGGAAGGGTGACGTGGTGGTGGAGCACGTCAAGGGATTCCTGGTATTTCCCCTGGGCGGCCAGGTTGATGTAGGCCTGGACGTTTCCGTTGGCGGGGCAGGTGAGGGTGCAGGGGGGGCGGCAGTCGCCCACGTGGTCGGAAAGCAGCAGCTCCAGGGCGGTCCGGCGGGCGCTCACGGCCCGCTCCGTCTCGGTCCTGATGACCATACCGTGGGTGATCGTGTTGGCGCACGCCCGGAGCAGTGTTTTGGCCCCTTCCACTTCCACGAGGCAGACGGAACAGCCGCCGTGGAGGCTCAGGTGGGGATCGTAGCAGAGGGTGGGTATTTCCACGCCGCAGTCGGAGCAGAGATCGAGAATTCTCTGCCCTTCGTATCCGTAGACTGTTTTTCCGTTGAGGGTGACTTTTATGTTTTTCTTCATGGCAGCTCGAAATCCTCCCGAAAGGTTATTCCACCGAGATGGCGCCCACGGGGCAGACCTTCTTGCACTGTCCGCAGCGGATGCACTTCTCGTCGTCGATGACGTGGGGTTTCTTCACTTCTCCCGCGATACAGGAGACGGGGCAGTTCCGGGCGCATTTCGTGCAGCCGATGCAGGCTGCCGGGTCGATGACGTAATGGATGAGGCTGGTGCATACCTTGGCGGGGCACTTTTTGTCCCGGATGTGGGCCTCGTACTCCTCCCGGAAATATTTCAGCGTGGTCAGAACCGGGTTCGGCGCAGTCTGGCCCAGGCCGCAGAGAGACCCTTCCTTCACCTGGCGGGCCAGGTCAAGCAGGGTGTCCAGGTCTTCCATGACCCCTTTGCCTTCCGTGATCCGCTCGAGGATCTCCAGCATCCGCTTGGTGCCGATGCGGCAGAAGGGGCACTTGCCGCAGGATTCCTTCTGGACGAAGGCCAGGAAGAACTTGGCCACGTCCACGATGCAGGTGGTTTCGTCCATGACCACCATGCCGCCGGAGCCCATAATGGCGCCCGTGGCGTTAATGGATTCATAGTCCACCGGAGTGTCCAGCAGCGATTCGGGGATGCATCCTCCCGAGGGGCCGCCGAGCTGGACGGCCTTGAACTTTTTGTTCTCGGCGATGCCGCCCGCCACGTTGAAGATGACCTCCCGCAGGGGCATCCCCATGGGAACCTCGGCGAGGCCGCCCTTCTTGATCTTTCCCGCCAGGGCGAAGACCTTGGTGCCCCGGCTCTTGCCGATGCCGTACTCCGCGAACTTCGCCGCCCCGTTCAGCAGTATCCAGGGGATATTGGCGATGGTCTCCACGTTGTTGATGTTCGTCGGCTTGCCGAAGACGCCGCTGTTGGCCGGGAAGGGAGGCCGCGGACGGGGCATACCCCGCCGTCCCTCGATGGAGGCGATCATGGCGGTTTCCTCGCCGCAGACGAAAGCGCCCGCCCCTTCCTTTATATGGATATCGAAGGAGAATCCGGACCCCAGGATATTCTTCCCGAGGAAGCCCTTCTCCCTTGCCTGGTCCAGGGCTACGTTCAGGTGCTTTATCGCCAGGGGGTACTCAGCCCGGCAATAGATGATGCCCTCGTCGGAGCCGATGGCGTAGGCCCCGATGGCCATTCCCTCGATGATGCTGTGGGGGTCGCTCTCGAGGACGGAGCGGTCCATGAAGGCGCCGGGGTCGCCCTCGTCGGCATTGCAGACGAAGTACTTCTTGTCCCCCTTCGCCCCGTTGGCGAACTTCCACTTCAGGCCCGTGGGGAAGCCTGCTCCGCCCCGGCCGCGGAGTCCGCTGGATAGGACTTCGTCGATGACCTGCAGGGGCGTCATGGAGAGGGCTTTTTCAAGGGCCTTGTAGCCCTCGTTGGCAATGTACTCTTCAATTTTTTCGGGATCGATGAGGCCGCTGTTCCGGAGGACGATGCGGACCTGGCTGTCCATGCGCTCGTTCTCGCAGGCCTTGCTTTCGGGGTCGAGGATGACTCCCCGCTGGACGATCTCCCCCCGGCCAACGTGGGATTCGGCTATCTCCCTGGCCATGGCGGTGTCCACCTTGCCGTAGGCGATGGACTTGCCGTCCCGCTCCACTTCAACGATGGGTTCCATGTAGCAGAGGCCGATGCAGCCGACCTTCTTGATTTCAACGTCCTTCTGCCCGGCTAGGGCTTCAGTGAGGGTCTCATAGATGGGCACGGCGCCGGCGGCAACTCCGCAGCTTGCCAGGCCCACCTTCACGACAGTCTTGGGCATTATGGGCACCTCCAGGGTCTATTCCGGCTGGGAAGCCCGGACGGCTTCAAGCACATCCACGGCTTTTTCCGGCGTCAGTCTTCCATGGACCTCTTCTCCCACCATCATGACGGGCGCAAGGCTGCAGCAGCCAAGGCAGGCCACGTACTGCAGGGTGAACAGGCCGTCTTTCGTGGTCTCTCCCTCCTGTACGCCCAGATGGCGCTGAAGCTGCTCACCGATGCGGGCCGAGCCCTGGACGTGACAGGCCGTTCCCCGGCAGAGCCGGACCACGTACTTGCCCTCCGGCTGGAGCCGGAACATGGCATAGAAGGTGGCGACGCCGAACATCTCCGCAGCCGGGATGTCCAGCTCTTTCGCAATGAAGTCCACCGCTTCGGGGTCGATGTAGCCCATTTCCCTCTGCATATCGGCCAGCAGGGGAATCGTAATGCCCTTTCTTCCCCTGTAGCGGTCCGCGAGAGGGAGGAGACGGGTCTCCAGATCGGAACGCGTAAGGGTTGCCGCAGACATGGTCATTCCATTTCCTCCTTGCATATTCTCGGTGAAATACCCCGGACATGGTATGCATTATACCCCCAAGAAGGGAATTTTTCTCTCCCGGTGAAATTCGGTATATAATGAACTTGACCTAAAGGACTTTTTAATATATACCCTATATGGGTATATATTTTGAGGAGGTGTCAGATCATGATAAAAGTGTTTTCGACGAAGACCTGTCCCTGGTGCACCAAGGTGAAGGAGTATCTTGACGGCAAGGGAACCGCCTACGAGAACGTGGATGTGCAGGCTAACCGGGAAGCGGCAATGGAAATGGTGAAAAAAACGGGCCAGATGGGTGTCCCTGTGACACAGATCGGCGAGAAGTACATCGTTGGGTACAACCCGGAGGCCATTGACGCGGAGCTGGCGAAGCAGGATAAGTAGCCTGAGAGGAAGGGGTTGACGTCGTGCCTCGAGGATCGGGAACAGGACCGGAACTTCTCACGTTGTCCTATGGGATGGCGGTGAGCGACGGCGAATCCCTCGCGCCCGGCGGCGCGGTGGATATCGAAGCCGTCGAAGGATACGAGGAAATACTCCGGAGAGGAGACGCCCGCCTTCGGGAAGCTGCTGCCGAAGGGCGGGAAGGTGTGGGCTGGCTCAACCTGCCGGGCAGGGATATCGCCGACATTGAGGAGACCGGAAAGTGGATTGCGGGTTTCGACGCTCTTGTCCAGGTGGGCATCGGCGGATCGGCCCTGGGGAACCTCATGCTCCACGGGGCGCTGCTGCCCCCGTACTGGAACGAGCTTCCCCGGTCGAAGCGGCAGGGGCCGAGATTCTACATGTCCGACAATGTTGACCCTGCCGACAACCGGGCGATCTGGAACCTCATCGACCCGGAGCAGACCGTCTTCACCGTCATCAGCAAATCGGGGAGCACCGCCGAGACCATGGCCAACTTCCTCTTCTTCTGGGACCGCCTCAAGGTTGATCTCGGCCCGAAAAAAGCGGCGGAGCACGTGGTGGTCATCACCGATGAAGAGAAGGGCGTTCTCCGGCCCTTCGCCGACGAGATAGGCTGCCGCCGCCTCGTTCTTCCCGCCGACGTGGGAGGCCGCTTTTCCGTGCTCTCTCCTGTGGGGCTTCTTTCCGCCGTGGCCCTGGGCATACCGGCAGCGAAACTGCTCGACGGAGCGGCAGACATGGACAGGAAACTCGCGGAACGGGACACCGTTCTCGAAAATCCTGCCTGGCTTCTTGCCGCCCTTTCGGTGGCCCATTACCGACAGGGGAGGAACATGACGGTTCTCATGCCCTACGAGGATGCCCTGGAGCGGTTCTGCGAATGGTTTGCCCAGCTCTGGGGAGAGAGCCTCGGAAAGAACGGAACGGGTTCAACCCCCGTGAGGGCCCTCGGCGCCATCGACCAGCATTCCCAGATCCAGCTCTACACCGAAGGTCCTGACGACAAACTCTTTACCGTGATGACCGTGGCCGACCCGTCTGAGGAAATCACCATTCCCGAGACGGAGGAAAAAGCCCTGGTGTCCCTTTCCTACCTCTTCGGCCAGTCCATGAATTCCCTCCGGCGGTACGAGGCCCTTTCCACCGCCGCCGCCATAGCGAAATCCGGAAAGCCGGTGGTCTCCATCGAGATACCGAAGCTCGACGAACGCAGGCTTGGAGCCATGATCCAGTTCTACGAGCATGTGACGGCCCTCGCCGGGTATCTCCTGGACGTGAACCCCTTCGACCAGCCGGGAGTTGAGCAGGGAAAGAACTACACCTACGGCCTCATGGGGCGCCCCAATTACAGCGCCCAGGCCCTTGAAGTGACAGAACTGGCGGAAAAGCTCTCCCTCAGGGAAGTCTCCCTCTAGAATCGGCGAAAAAAAGCGCCGTCCGCGGGTGAATCATTCCTGCGGACGGCGTCTTTGTATTTCAAAGGCCGGGTTTTAGTCCCACCCGTTCTCCGGTTCGTCCACCCTGTCAGCTACCACCACGCCGAAATTCCGGTCGCCGTCGGTGTACACCGAGAAGGACCCGGAGTAGATGCGGATTCCGGCATGGGACCCCAGGGCGTAAGGGGAGGAGTCGAAGAAGCTTTCATCGAAAATGTTGTTCTTCGCCCCTTCGTAGACCGGCATATAGAGGATTCCGTCGATCTCCAGGTCGGTGAAGAAGTGGGTGCCGAAAGAAAGCTCCGGCATGTATCCCTCCTTGGGGAATCCCACCTCCACGATGCAGGAGCATCTCGTGATCTCGTTGTACTGTACCGGCACGCCGAGAAGGGGGTTGCTGGAACCCACCCTCCCGGGCGCCACGAGAATGAACCGGGAGCCCTTCAGGGTGTCGTTCACCGTGCCTATGCCCCGGGCAACGTCGTGGAAGCGGGTTTCCTGGGCGTACACGTGATGGTCCACGTACACCAGGTAGGGGATGTTTTCCTTCACTCCGTGGGTCACCATTCTGTCCGCCTTGAGAACCACCTTTCTGTTCTCGAGGTCCGGTATGGTTACGGAGTGGGTCTGCTCGCTCAGCCAGAGCGGTCGGGCCTGGACGATCTCCACCAGGTCTTCGCTTGGGTGATAAGCGAACTCCACGTCCGCCGGAACCCCCATCTCCCTGTCGAGGAGGGCGAGAAGCTTCTTCATCCTGTCGAAGAAATGCTTCGACCGGCAGGCAAACTCCTCGAAGGTAAAGCAGACCTTTTCCCCGGTCTTGATGCTGGAACCGTGACGGGACATGGGCGTGAAGTACCCCCCGTCGTCGTCGGGGCTGTAGATCTGGGCATAATCGGGGAAACAGCTGTGGTAGGGGAAAATGTCCTTCCAGATGCGCTTTACGTCCACCGTCACAAGGGATTTCTGTTCCCGGTCTATCACCTGGAAATGCTCCTGGGCGTGGCGCATGATGTTGAAGGGGTTCTGTCCCTCCGGCCGGAGGCACGGCAGGGTCAGGGCGAAGGTCCGGGCGTATCCCCGCTTCGTGCTTGTAGTGCCCATGCCGAACACAAGGCGGATGATCCCGTCCTCTGACCGGATCCTGGTGGTCCATCTCCTGTAATATCTCGAGAAACCCACTCCTGCCATGGTGGGGTAGTAATACCTGCCCCGCCATTTGCCCGCGACCCGCATAAGAATGATCCCCATGCGGTCGTTCCCAAGGCCGTGCTTTGTCCGGTAGGCCACCGCCACGGGAAAGAAGGTCCTGGCGTAAATTTTCTTGATGTCCCGCTCCACCTCGGCCGCCCGCTCTTCCAGAGGGGTTTCTCCGTCGTTGAACTCGAAGGTGGAGAGGTATTTCCCGGCAAAGGAGTATTTGAGCGAGTCCTCGAGGACGCTGCTGCTCCGCACCACGATGGGGTCGGTGATTTTTTCGAGGAATTTCAGGACCCCTTCGCTCACCTCGGAGGGGAGTTTTGCCTGGAGGAAGGCGTACTCGATGACCTCCGGCTCTTCCTTCTTCAGCTCCTCCAGGTCTGGAATCTGGCGGAGCACGTAATCGAAGGAATCGGTGGCGATGAAAAGAGACGGGGGAAAGACCACCCGCTTCAGCGTCTCCTCCGTGCTGTCCCGGAGTTTGGCCATGGCAAAGAGCAGGGACCGTCCCTTCCCGCCGATGCTGCCCTTCCCGATGATGAGATGGGCAAAATCGGGATCGTCAAGAGGATCCCATTGGAAATACCGCTCCGTCACCGTGTCGTCGGTTCCGGGAAACTCGGGCCCTAAGGGAAACGTCCGCGACGCTTCGGAGGGTGTGGGCCCTAAAGACTGTCCGCCGTTTTTTCCCATGTCATCTCTCCTTGAACCTCGTCCCCGGAGGGCGGTGAAACTTCGTCCTCCCCTCCTTCGGACCATTTGTCCCGTTCGTCCAGGCACTGAAGGGCATGTAATATATTGTACTTGATTCTCGGATTCCCGGCACTCAGTCCGTCAAGTATACTTTTCGCCTTTACCCGTTCCGTTTCGAGGGAGAAGGGGCAGACGTAGGGCAGAACGGGCAGGCCGAGCCTGCGGGCTTCCTTCCCGATTTTCCGTTCTTCCGCGAACACCAGTGGCCGTATGACCGTCATGCCGGTTCTGCTCTGCCGGAATTTCGGCTGAAAAGCCCTGAACCTGCCTGTATGGAACAGGTTCATCAGCGCCGTCTCCACCACGTCGTCCAGGTTGTGTCCCAGGGCGAGGAGGTTGCACCCATCCTCCTTCGCCGCGGTGTTCAGTATCCCCCGCCGGATGTTGGCGCACAGGCTGCAGGGAGATCGTTCTTCCCGCACCTCGATGATCCCGACGATGGGGTGGGGGCGGACGAAAAAGGGAATATCGAGGGAATCGCAGAATTCCCGCAGGGACGAGACCTCCGTTTCCCCGCCGGTAATGTCCACGAAGCAGGCGGCGAGGGAAAAAGGAACGGGGCTCCTTCTGCGGAGTCCCGCGAGGGCAAGGGCCAATACGAGGCTGTCCTTTCCGCCCGAGAGACCGATCATGATCCGGTCTCCGGGGGCGATCATCCGGAAGCGGCCCGCCGCGAGGCCGATTTTTTTTCTGAGGGACAGGGAAAGGACGGGTACGGCGGATCGGGTCAAAGGGCGCTCCTCCTCTGAAAATCAGGAAATCTGTGATAGAATAGTTCTTAAGACCTATGCCCATGGCGGAAATTCCTTTACCGTACAAGCAGGGGCAACGTCTACTATAGCATAATCGCATTCTTAGGAGTTGAGGCCGTTTTCGGCCCACGTGACGGGGGTGGGGAGATGGAATTGATCAGGGTACTCATTGCGGATGATCACAAACTCTTTCGCGACGGAGTGAAAAAACTTCTGGAACTGGAATCGGATATCGCCGTCGTCGGGGAAGCGGGCGACGGAGAAGAAGCACTCTCCCTCATCAGGGAAAAAGAACCGGACATCCTTCTTTTTGACATCAACATGCCCCGGGTGGACGGCATACAGCTTGTCCGGGAGCTGAACAACATTCCCCACAAAACACGGTATGTAGCCATAAGCGCCTACGACGACGAAGACTGTCTTTCCGCCCTCTCGGCGGCGGGGGTGCTCGGTTTCGTCCTCAAGGCCTCGGGGAAGGTGGAACTGCTCTCCGCCATCCGCTCGGCTGCACGGGGACAGGCCTACGTGGATCCCCGGGTCGCCGGGAAGCTCCTTACCTCCTTCTCCAGGAGAAAAGAGGAGAACGATCAGCTTTACGAGCTGACCCCCAGGGAGAAGGAAATCCTCTACTGGCTCGCCCAGGGACTGAGCAACACGGAAGTTGCCGACAGGATGGTGCTTTCGGAGAAGACGGTGAAGAACCATGTGAGTCACGTTCTCAAGAAGCTCGACCTCCGGGACCGGACCCAGGCGGCCATTCTGGCCTGGCGGATCGGCTTCGCCCAGCTCTCTCCGGAAACGCTCAACCACATACTGGAGAGCGTCGAACGGTAGAAAGAACAAGCGGCCGGGGGATCCTTTTCAAAGGATCCCCCGGCCGCTTGTTGTCAATTGATCAGGAGCTTGAACCCGACGAGCCTGAGAGCTGGCTCACCACAGAGGCCAGCCATGACGCCTGCTGCTGCAGCTTCGCCAGGTTCACCTCCGCCTGGGCGAACTGTTCGTACAGGCCCCGTGCCCGGAGCTCAAGGCGGGCTTCCGATTCGGCGATTCTTTTGTCGATGGTGGCGATTTCGGTCTGCCAGGTGGTGATCTGGCTGGCGATCCTGCCTTTGGGTGCCGTGGTGTATCCCACCTCGACCTGGGACGTATCCACCATGTTGCCTATGTAGTCGTCCATTTTTCCCATGACGGTGTTCATGATGGCCGCCACGCCGTCGGGGTCGTTCCGCAGCGCTTCCATGAACTTGTCCGAATCGAATTCCAGTTTCCCGCTTTTGCCGTAGTCGGTGCTCTCCGTGGAGATGCCGATCTGGGAGAGAAGGGTGAAGGGCGTTCCGAGGCCCAGGGTGTCCAGAACTCCGTCCGACGCCGCCAGGGAGAACTTCCGGTTCGGCGATGCCTCGAGAACGAGCTGGTTGTTCACCACCCTGGCGCTGGTCATGGGTATGGGGTACGTCCGTCCCTGGGGGTCGTGGGTCATTTCGTAGGAGCTGTTGATCTTGCTTGCGATGGTCTGCAGGGTATCCTCGGGCGCCACTTCGATAGTCGCCGTCCGGACGCCCACCGTCAGCGTGAAAGAGGTGTTTGCCGTCAGGCCTTCTCCGGCCAAGGTCCCCAGCACGGGACTCCCCGTCTTCGACGTGTAGGCCGCGGTGACGGGATCCGTCATGAGCTGCCTGATCTGGGATTTTGTCTGCCAGAGCATGGAGTTTCCATGGAGCAGACCGAACTTTTTGTAGAAGTCGTCGTTCTTGTACTGGTCGTCCTTCTCGGAACTTGAAGCAGTCGAAGACTCGCTCAGGCGGATATTGATCCAGTCCATGAGGTCGTTGTAGTAGGTGACGTAGTCCTGGATGCCGGTCACTGCCTGCTCGGCGTCCTGGGTAATGTCCATGACCACCGATCCCGGACCGTTGACGGTAAGCTCCACGCCCTCGATGAGGTCGTTCATCTGGTTTGATGATCTGGTGATGGAGAGGCCGTCGATCTTGATCTCGGCGTCCTGGGCTGCGAGGTAGTGGTCCGCCGAGTCATCGTCCAGCTTCAGGAGGGAGAGCAGCCCGGCGTCGCCGTCGATGCTGAAGACGTTGGAGTTCACCGTGTAGGATACCTCGTAGGATGTTCCCGTCGCGGGACCGTGCCCCGCGATCCAGGCAATTTCGTCGCTTCCCGAGTCCACGGTGAAATCCGTTCCCTCGACATAGGTCACGGCTCCAGCCGTTATGGCCAGCGTTCCGTTCGACGGCGCGTCCTTGGCCACGGTAAACCCGAGCTTGTCCCGGGTGCCGCTGCCCCTGGTGAGGGTGCTTGTGTCGGTGGTCTCTCCCAGCCCTGTATTGGCGCTCCTGATGATAAGCCGGTTGTCGATCACCGAGGCCGTGATGCCGAGCCCTTCCCCGTAGGCTTCACCGGTGGCGGGATCAATGGTGATGTCTTTTGCGTCGTTGATCTTCTGTGCGATGGTGGTGATGGAATCGGTGGTGTTGACAAGAATCTCCGCCCTGCGGCCGCCTACGTTGATGTAAAATTTCTGTGAGGCGGCAAGGCCGGCGTCCCCCATGGTGGTTTCGATTTTGTCGCTGAACCGGCTTTGGGCGACGGCCTTCTGCAGGACCTCGATCTCGTGCCTGCTGACGGCGGCGTCGGCTGACACCGTGGCTTTCACCACGCTCTCCGCGTTCACCCCGGAGAGAACCGAGAACTCCGCTGTCTTGGCATTGAAGGTGGATGCCAGCTTGAGGGGAGACAGGGTATTCCTGACGCCTTTCATGGAGGCGGAAAATTCGTTGAACAGCCCGATCTTCAGTTCCAGGGTATCCTGCTTTTCTATCAGGGGTTCCTGGGACTTCCGGGCGTTTTCGAGCAGCTTGTCCGCCATGCTCCCCCAGTCGATGCTGGAGGAAATGCCGGGTATTGAAAAAGTGGACTGGTAATCACCCATGAAACCATCTCCCTGAAAATAAGGGTATAGTGCTTCCCTTTCTTATCGGTTGAGAAGGCCGCCGTCTTAAACGTTCCGGTTCGGGCGCCGGTCATGATACAATGGCTTTCCGGGAATACCCCTGCCTGACGAAGCTTTTTTGTTCTGGGGGCGGGGATGCAAGGCAAACCGACGCAGGGAGGGCTGCATATGAAAGTATATCTTGACGGCGAAGAGATCGCCTTTCCGGAAAACAGCCCGTCAAAAGGGGATGTGCTCGCGTCCGTGAAGGAAACCCTCGGCAGGAAAGCCAGTCTCATCCGTTCTATCGAGGTCGACGGGACGGAAATGGACGAGGAAGGGTTCCTCGCGCTGTCCGGCGGGACGGAAGCCAGGTTTGAGGGCCGGCCGGTCCGTGAATTCCTGGCGGAGACCCTGGCAGACGCATCGGAATATCAAAAACGGCTCGCAGCGGGTCTCGCCCGGGCCGCCGACCATCTCGAAGCGGACCGGACCGGCGAGGGACTCGAACTCGTCGGAAAAGCAGCGGAAGGAATCGGATGGGTCCTTCAGGTGATCCACAACAGCCAGCTCCTTCTCGGGCTGGACGACGGCGAGGTGGGGAGCGGCGGACTCGGTGAAACCAAGACGGCCCTTCTTTCGGAACTCGAGAATGCTTCCCGTTCGGTGGAAGAGGGCAAACCCCTCGAACTGGCCTATACCCTCCGGTCGGGCATTCTCCCCCGCATCGAAAGCCTCGGCGGATATATCGGCGCCCTGAAGGACATCGGGGACAGTACCGTTCAGTAATGGCCCGGGCGGTTTTTCTTGACCGCGACGGTACGCTCATCGAGAATATCCCCTACCTCTCCGACCCCGCGTCGGTGAGGCTGTTGCCGGGCAGCGCCGAAGCTCTCAAAAAGCTGCGTTCCCTGGGATTCCTGATCGTGGTGGTTACAAACCAGAGCGGCATCGCCAGGGGCTGTTTCCCCGAATCGGCTCTTCCCGGGATCCACGGCCGGATCGGTGAACTGCTCCTCCGCGAAGGGGCCGGGGTAGACGCCTTTTACTACTGCCCCCATGGCCCCGCCGAGGATGGGTTCCCGGGGTGCCGCTGCCGGAAGCCGGCTCCCGGCATGGGAATCCGGGCATCGGAAGAGCTGGGCATTGACCTCCGGAACAGCTGGATGATCGGGGACTCCCCATCCGACCTCCGGTTCGCTTCCAACTGCGGATGTCCTTTCGTCCTCGTCCGGACGGGTTGGGGAAAAAAGACGGAAAGAGAGATTTCCCCCTTCACCGGAATCAGGGAAAACGAAAAATCTGGTACAATGTTTTTCATCGCCGACGATCTCCGCGCTGCCGCCGGTATCATTGAACAAGCGGAGACCGGTTTTTCCACCGAAAGAGGAGGCTTTTCCTTCATTGACCCTTCGTAAAGGCCTGGTGCTTTTCCTGCTGCTCTCCTTCGGAGTCAGCGCCGTGGTACTTCTGTCCAGCGTGGACTCCGATACCTGGTCCACTATTTTGCGTGCCGACAAGCGGCTCCTGTTGCTTGCCCTCGTCTTTGTCCTCTCGGCGTGGGCCTGTGATGCCTCCCGTTTCTGCGCCCTCGCCCGGTCAGCGGGGGAAAAGATCGACTTCAAACTCGGAATGGTGCTTACATGGCTCCATTACTTCGGCTGTGCCGTCACTCCCATGCAGAGCGGAGGAGGACCTTTCCAGGTCTACGTTCTCTACAAGCGGAAGGTTCCCCTCGGGAAAGGCATCGCCATCACCCTCACCCGGACCCTGCTCACCATCCTTATCCTGGGAATCGTGGTTCCCGTGGCGGTTTTCATCGAACCGGAACTTCTCAGGGGGCGACTTTTCCTCAAGGGAGTCTTTTCTTACGTCCTCGCCTTCATCATTGTCTCCTGGGTCCTGGTGGTGCTCAGCGTGGCGAGACCGGCTGTCATCAAACGGTGGGGCAGGGTTCTGACGCTGTGGCTCAAGCGCTTCGGCGTGGTCAAGCCTGAGCGGGTGCTCAAAATTGTCAAGCGGATCAACCTCGAGGTGGACAACTATAATCTCAACTTCCAGATGTTCTTTTCCTGCGGTCTGAAATATTTCCTCCTCGCCATCGTTCTTTCCGTATTCCACCTGCTTTTCATCTTCTCCGTGCTTCCCTGCCTTATCGCGTCGGTAGGCCTTCCCTTCCACTATCTCCAGGCGATTCTCGCCCAGGCCGTCTTCATGTTCCTGCTGTACTTCGTCCCCACCCCGGGGGCCAGCGGCGTTGCCGAAGGCGGGGGAGCGGCTCTCTTCGGCCTGCTTGTTCCCTGGAACATGGCGGGCGTCATGGCCATAGCGTGGCGGTTCTTTACGGAGTACCTGGCCATAGGGATGGGTGTTGTCGTGGCGGTGAAGCTCCTCGGATGGGGCGTCACGAAGGAGCTTTATGACCAGGAGCCGCCGGTGGAGGAAGAAGTGTCGGAAAACGGATTCTCCGACGATGTCGAAAAAGATGACCGCCGTGAATAAGATACGGGCGGCCGCGTTCAAACTGAGGGGCGGCCTCTGGACCGCCCTTTTTCTTGGGGTGTTTTTCCTCGCGGAACCTGTACCGGCCGGGAGCATTACCGCCGGTTTGTTCCTTGTGGCCTTGGGGCAGGGGGTCCGTTTCTGGGCAGCCGGGTGCATCACCCGCTACCGGGGCGAACATGTGGGGGCCGAGCGCCTTGTCACCTGGGGGCCCTACGCCCTCGCCCGGAACCCCCTCTACATCGGCAACGGCCTCATCGGAGCCGGATGGGGACTTCTCGCCGGGTGGAAGGCCCTGCTTCTGTTCGCCGCAGCCTTCTTCATCATCTACGGACTGCTCATCATTCCATGGGAAGAATCCTTCCTGCGGGGGAAGTTCGGCCGGGATTACGAACTCTACATGGAGCGGACCGGGCGCTATTTTCCGAAACGCTGGAATCCCGAAGACCTTGACGGACCCTTCGACCTGTCAATTCTCTGGAAGAGCGAGCGGCACTCGGTCTTCGTCACGCTGGCCGGAACGGTATTGCTGCTCTTCCGGGCGCTGTAGCCTTCCCAAAAAGCACCGGGGCTCCCTCGAGAGGGGGCCCCGGAACTTTTTACACCCTTTCCATTATGCCGCCGAAGAGCCTTTGCCACGTCTCCTCGTAGACCTGTTTCGGTGGCAGAGGCCGGGAAGCGAGCCCCTCGGCGATGGCCGTCTGGGCCACGGCCTCCGCCACTCTCGGAGTGACTTCGTCGGAGAACAGGTCGGGGATGATGCACCGGCGGGAAAGGCGTCTCCGGTCCACCGCCCCCGCAACGGCCCGGGAGGCCGCCATGAGAATGTTCTCGTTCAGCCCTTTCGCCCGCACATCCAGGAGACCCCGGGCAATCCCCGGGTAGGCGTGGAGGTTCGGCATGGCGTTGGATGTTCCCGTGAGCCCTTCAGCGAAGACGGAAGCCCCGGCCTCGGCGGCTTCCGCGGCGGATATCTCCGGCTCGGGCATGGAGAGGGCGAGGACGATGCTTCCCTTGTGCATGGAGCGCACATGAGAGGCGCTGATTTTGCCCCTCGACGAGAGCCCGATGAAGATGTCCGCTCCCTTCATGGCAACATCCAGGGAGGCGCCTCCCCGGGTTTCGCCGAGCCGCTCCGCAAGCTCTTCCTGGACGAAATTCATGCAGCCGTTGCCGCGGCCGATGATACCGCACTTGTTCAGCACCGTGACCTGCCCCGCTCCGGCGTGGAGCAGCAGCCGGGCCACGGAGATTCCCGCCGCGCCGGCTCCCATGATGACGGTGGAAGTGTCCGTCAGCTCCTTTTCCACCAGCTTCAGGGCGTTCTCCAAAGCTGCAAGGACAACCACCGCCGAGCCGTGCTGGTCGTCGCAGAAAACGGGGATGTCCAGCTCTTTCTGGAGACGCTCCACCACGGTAAAGGAGTTGGGGCTCGACACGTCCTCGATGTTGATTGCCCCGAAGGTGGGAGCCGCCATCTTTGCCATGGCGACGATGTCATCGGCATTCCGCGCCTCGATGCAGAGCGGGATGGCGTTCACGTCGCCGAAGTTCTTGAAGAGCAGGCATTTGCCCTCCATCACCGGCAGCGCCGCCCGGGGACCGATGTTGCCCATGCCCAGGACCGCCGAGCCGTCGCTGATGAGAGCGAGCCTGTTGGCCTTCCCCGAATATTCGAAGATGGCTTCCGGATCCTCCATGATACCTGCGGCGGCGTAGGCGCCCCCCTGGACGTAGGCCATGCCGAGGTCTTCCTCGTTCCGTATGTTCACCGTGGGGTAGATCCGGATCTTCCCCCGGGCATTCCGGTGCAGCTGGAGGGCCTTTTCCCTGTCGATGTTCACTGTGTCGTTCTGCCTCCTTCCAGAATTTTTTTTCTTTTTTCAGGACGTTATTCCTTGAAGAGGGGGAGAAGCTCCTTGAACTCAGGGGTTCCCGACCTGCCCATCAGGTGGTAGATCACCGACTCCACCGGCACCACCATCGCCCCTGCCGACGCCATGGCCGAGAGGGCCCGCTCGGCCTTCAGGGGATCCCTGCTCCCGCAGGCGTCCGAGGCGAGCACCACCTTCCGGCCCTTTTCCAGCAGATCGAGCACCGTGGCCAAAACACAGATATGGGTCTCGATGCCGAAGATCACCGGTACAGGCCGTCCCGTTCCCTGAAGGAGCTCTTCAAAGGCGGCCTCGTCGCAGCAGGAAAACGTGTTCTTTTCCATGGAGGTGACACCATCCGGCAATGCCGTCAGGATTTCCCCGTCGGTGGGGCCGAGCCCCCTGGGGTACTGTTCCGTGTACACGAAGGGAATGGAAAGCACTTTCGCCGCCGCCGCCAGCTTCACCGTATTCCGGCGGATTTCCTCAGCACCCGAAATGGCCGGAAGAAGCCGCTCCTGGACATCCACCATCACCATGCAGGCGGTCTCCCGCCGCAGTCTGAAAGGAATCATATATTCACCTCCGCAGATATTCTCGAATCATTGTACCCCATGAGTCCCCCTTCCGGTTGCCTTGGGAAAAAGAGCAGGGTACAATACCTTGCGGACAGTCCCTCCGAGCCATGAAACCTACAGGCGCCAGCCCACGGATCCATGGCCGACAGGGTGCTCCCGGAAACGGAAGCGCCTCCCGCACGGCAAGGGGGGAAGGACGCGAAGCGTGCCTTTCCTGCGGTATGGGGAGGGGCATTTTTTTATTGAAAGGGAGGAATTCCGTGAGCTACCTTTCGGAAGGATTCATTCAGGGCCTCGGTCTCATCTTCACCATGAACGAGGAAGTCTGGACGGCAGTGATCACCACCCTCAAGCTTTCGTTCCTGTCCATGGCCGTCACCCTTGCCCTGGGCATACCTGGGGGCTTTATCCTGGGCTACTTCTCCTTTCCGGGGCGCAGGATCCTCCGGATCATGGTGGACACCCTGCTCTCAATCCCTACGGTAGTGGTGGGGCTCTTCGTCTATGCCTTCATTTCCAACCGGGGACCCCTCGGCGGCTACAGCCTCCTGTTCAGCATTCCCGGCATGGCTATCGGCCAGACCATACTGGCCCTTCCCATCGTGGTCGCCCTCACGGCGTCCGCTGTGGAGAGCGTGGATGACCGGCTCCGGCTCACCCTCCTCACCCTGGGCGCCCGTGGAAAGCGGCTTGCCCTTTCCACCCTCTGGGAGAGCAGGCACCAGATCCTCCTCGCCGCCGTCACCGCCTACGGAAGGGTCACCGCCGAGGTGGGGGTCTCCATGATGATCGGCGGCAACATCAAGTGGCACACCCGGACCATCACCACCGCCATCACCCTGGAGACGGGCAAGGGAGAATTCTCCACCGGCATCGCCCTCGGCGTCCTGCTCCTCGGTCTCTCCTTCGTTCTCAACTGGTCCCTGGCGGCCCTCCGCAGGAGGACGGCATCATGATGCGGCAGGCCCAAAAAAACGGAACTGCCCCTCTCTACGAGATCAGGGACCTCGTCTGCGCCTATGGAGACGAACCGGTACTGCATATCGACCGGCTGGACATTTCCTCCGACGGTCCCACCGCCTTCGTCGGCCATAACGGCAGCGGCAAGAGCACCCTCCTGAAGGCCCTTGCCTTCCTTCTGAAACCCGCGGCAGGCACCATACGCTTTCTGGGGGAACCCACGGAAGAGCGGGAAGGGGAACTCCGCAGGGAAGTGACCCTCCTCCTCCAGGAACCCTATCTCCTCCGGCGTTCCGTCTTCGAGAACGTGGCCTACGGCCTTCGGGCCCGGGGGGCCACGGACCGTCTTGTTGAACGGGTCGCCGAAGCCCTTCAAATGGTCGGTCTCCCCCCGGACTTCGGAAAAAGAGAATGGTTCAGGCTCTCCGGGGGGGAATCCCGGAGAGTGGCCCTAGCCTCCCGACTTGCCCTCCGGACGAAGGTCCTTCTCCTCGACGAACCCACCGCCAATGTGGACGAAGAAAACGCCCTTCTCATGGCCCGGGTGATCGGGGAAGCCCGGGAAAAATGGGGTACAGTCTCCCTCATTGCCTCCCACGATATCCAGTGGCTCGACGGTGTCTGCGGCAGGCGCATCCTCATGAGGCGGGGAAAAATCGAGAGCATTTCCGCCTGAAAACCGCCCATTTTCTTTCCCTGCTTTTTGTTGTGGCGGGAACGGGTATATGTTATGCTTCCCCCATAATAGAAGTTCCGGAGGATTCCATGACATTCGAACGCGGAAATGAAGAAAAATGGACGGTAGGGGAGATTCTTTCAGCCATGGCGGGAACGGAACACCCACGGTACATCCAGAAAATAGTGACCCAGCTGCAGCAGTGGATGGAGGAATCGCTCACATCCGAGACCGCCGAACATGACGGCGATCCTCTCTCCGCGCTCTTTGACAGCGTACTCGAGGCCGACGGGGAGAAACTCTTCACCCAGCTCGAGTGGGTGGACGACTGCGCCGATCTCCTTCCCAACCTGAAAAAGCCCTCAGGCCACGAGGACGCCGTCGTCCTCAACGTGGGTCCCACCGATTTCGAGGACAGCCTCCGCATGGCCATCGACTACGCATCCCTCTTCAACCGGAAGCTCTGCCGCAGGGTGTGGATGATCAGCGACACCTTTATCATCGGCGACGTCTACCGGTACATCTCCCACATCCGGGCCCTCGGCTCACAGGGCATCGCCTTCCGGTTCCTCCTGGTCACCCCCTGGGGCTGGACGGAAATACCCCTTGCCGCCGACGGCACTCCCGGCAACCGGATGATATGGAACAACCGGAAGGGCGGAGCGGCTCCGGGAGAAGACGAAAGAAAACGGGACGACCGTTTGACGAGGTAGGCCCGGGGGTGTTACAATCTTCGCCGTTGCCGGAATACCATCTCCGGCAGCGCGGTGTTTCGGGGCGTAGCGCAGTCTGGTAAGCGCGCCTGGTTCGGGACCAGGAGGTCGGAGGTTCAAATCCTCTCGCCCCGACCATTTGGGAACTGAGGAGAGGTTCCGGCACACGCCGGGACCTCTTTTTTCTCACGAACCGTCGATTGACTAATACTGACTAATTTGCTAAAATTTTCATCGGAGAGAAAAAATGACTGACCGGACAGTAGCGCAGAATCGAAAAGCCCGACATGACTACTTCATCCTTGAGACCTTTGAATGCGGCATCGTCCTCACGGGCACGGAGATCAAATCCGTCCGGGACGGCAAGGTCAACCTCAAGGAAGGCTATGCGCTGATCCGGAACGGCGAGCTCTGGCTCGTGGGGGTTCACATCTCCCCCTACGAAAAGGGCAGCTACTATAACCACGAACCTCTCCGGGACCGGAAGCTCCTGATGAGGAAGAACGAAATTCTTCGCCTCTTCTCGAAGGTCCGGGAAAAAGGGCTTACCCTCGTTCCTCTCTCGGTGTACCTCAAGGAGGGAAGGCGGGCCAAGGTGGAACTGGCCCTGGTCAAGGGGAAACTGCTCCACGACAAGCGCGACTCCATCGCCGAAAGGGATGCGAAGCGTGACATGGAGCGGGCGGTTCGGCAGAGAAACAGGGACGATTAAATTGCCAATCATGGGGCCGACTGGTCTCGACGGCAAGACGGAGGGTCTGGAAGAGCGGGCCGAGGTCGTCCGAACCTCGTTAAACGCGGACACAAAAACAAACGTCAACAACAATAACTACGCACTGGCTGCTTAATGCAGTCACGTCTTACGCGGCAGCAGCCGCCGTTACTGCGTAAGGCGACACAAAATGGCGGATGCTTTTCGGGGAGTGTCTCCGGTCCCGGAAAAAAGATAAGGGGGCTTGGGCGAGAAAATCCTGTTCCCGGGAGTTTTGAGCCGACACTAAATCGGGAACTACGCCCGTAGCGCTTCCACGGCTGGCCCTTGTCGGACGGGGGTTCGATTCCCCCCGGCTCCACCAGACTTAATAATCAGGAATAGTCAGAAGAGAGGAAAACCCGGCCAAATACCGGGTTTTTCGCTTTTCTGGTTTCAACGCGTTTCATGGTTTTTCATCGAAATTTGACATTTTTTCGTCCTAACCGTATAGTCCCGTATATAGAACAGGGTGAAAATATACGACGGGAGGGGAGACAATGCCGCTCACAGAAAAGCAGGTAAAGGCCCTCAAACCCCGAGAGAAGGTATCAGTTTTCTCTGACGGTAACGGGCTCATTCTCGAAGTCCACCCCACGGGAAGGAAAACATGGATTGCCCGGCTATGGATTCAGGGGAAAGAGAAAAGGAAAACCCTTGGCCAGTTTCCCGATATGCCCCTTCGGACGGCCAGGGTTCAAAACATCCTTTTACGGGAGAAGCCCGAAGAAGCCCGCGAGAAGGAAAAGCTGTTTGGTGAAGTCGCGGAGGAATGGCTTTCTGTCCGGGTGGCAAATACGGTAAAAGATAATCACCTTCGGACAATAGAGCTCCGTATATCGAAATATATCGAACCGGCCCTTTTCTCAACTCCAATCAACGACGTCACCGCGCCCCAGGTTCTTACACTTCTTAGGCTTGTAGAATCCTCCGGCTTCGTCGAAACGGCCCACAGGGTACGAAATATCATCAGTCAGATTTTCCGCTTTGGCGTCGCGTGCGGTTATTGCTCCGGTGATCCGGCCGCCCTTTTGTCAGCCGCCTTAAAACCGTCGAAGTCAAAACCATTTCCAGCCGTCACAACCGAGCCCGAGCTGAAAAAACTCGTCAGCGATATTCTGAGCTACCAACAGCCCATGATGAGATATGCCCTTCTCTTTTCCCTTCTCACGGCTGCCCGCCCTGGTGAAGTCCGAGCGGCCGAGTGGAAGGAAATAGACCTGGAGAAAAAGACCTGGACTATCCCGGCCGAAAAAATGAAAATGGGCCTGGAACATACGGTTCCCCTGAGCAGTCAGATTGTGGAAGTTCTCGAGGGCTTGCACCTTTTGACGGGGAATACCAAGTTCCTTTTTCCCGGAGCCAGGACGAACAGCCGGCCAATGTCCGACGCGGGGGTAAGGGCAGCGCTCCGGTATATGGGATACCGGAAAGAGGATTTTACCCCTCACGGATTCAGGGCCACCTTCTCAACCTTCGCCAATGAGTCAGGAATCTTTTCTCCGGACGTGATAGAGGCAGCGCTAGCCCATCAGGATACAAACGCCATCCGAAGGGTTTATAACCGCGCCGCCTATTGGGAAGAACGGGTGAAATTAGCACAATGGTGGGGTGATTATGTTTTCAGCCTCACGGGGAAATAAACGCCCGCGAGAAGGAAAAGAAAAAAGGGAGCCGTGAAAGGCTCCCCTTCTTTTGGTTTTGAAAGGCCCTTTTAAGCGCTTCGCTTTTCTACCGGTACCGGATGGTTTTCCCTCATTTGCCTTATCCCTTGCGCAAGGAAACTCCCTGTGATTTTTAGGGCGTCAAGCTGAGTTTCAACCAACGGAAGATATAGTGAGGAATCACAAACCAGGTCATCCCTTTTCTGGACAGCTTTCTCATAAGAATACCCTAGCTTAGCGGCCTCGAAAATTCCCTCTGCGTCGCTGGCCAGCTTGCCGATAATAGATAAGACCCGCTCAATGGTACCTGTCATGAGGTTAAGGGAATCTTCGATGTATATCAGGGAAAATTCTTTGAGGTTGGGCGTTGCTTTGACGTCGATAAGCGAACCGGGTATTCTGTATGTCTCTTCTTCCACAGTTTTTTCAATGCCTTTTCCTTGTGATATCATTGTGGTGCTCCTTTCTTCCCGCATGGGGGATTGTGAGTATAAAGGGGTTTTCGCCTTGCCTGGGGGATACCCCTTTTTTTATTCCTTCCGTGTCCCATCTCTTGCCAGTTCCTCTAATGCACTTTCCGGAATGCGCCATACCCTGCCGAGTTTCACCCCCCGTATTTTCCCCTTTCTGAGCCAATCGCCCAAAGTGATAGGGGAGATGGAAAGTATCTTTGCCGCCTCTTCCTTGCTGTAAAGTTTTTCAACGGTCAATATATCACCTCCACGAGAGCATTTTACATTATTTCAAATCAGTTGTAAATATCCCAAGTCAGTTTTTCGTATAGGAGGGTGTTTTTCATTTGGGGGAGTTGGGGCTTTCGGAAGGGCTCCGTTCTTAGGGCTCTAGCATCAAAGGCCGATAGACTGACGCCCGCGAGGGCGGGGGTGTCCACATTATGGATACCCTCACCCCGGGACTATATCGCTTCCACGTTCACGGCGCATTCACGCCCGCGGTCATCCGCCCCGGGTTCAAACTTTACAGTCTGCCCGCCCCGAAGCGTTTTGAAACCGTCCATTTTGATTTGTTTGAAGTGCACGAAATAATCCTTCTCATCTTCGCCAACGATGAATCCATATCCCTTTGCATCCCGAAACCACTTCACTTTACCTTTCAATAAAAGGATCCCCTTTCACTTGCCTGGAATAGTGCCGGGGTATTACGTCCACTCTTAGGACACCCCGGCATGAGCTCCGGTACTCAGCGCCCCGGCCGGCGCAGCGGTCAAAGTGTTGGAGGACCTTCCCCGCCCGGTGGTGTTATTTTGAACATTCAAGCTGGACACCGCCACCTGGTCCAGAAACCCCGCGGATGGAATGACGCGGGGAATACTTTCATGGTAAGACCCCCCGGAGGGGGGAAGGGGCAAAGGTACGGCCCTCAGCCTAAAACCGCCGCCCTGGACTAGCCCTTCCGTGCCCGCGCCTTTTGCCCTCGGGGGGTAAAACCCGGGGCTCATTCAATATCAACGTCATCGTCATCAATATCATCGTCCCAGTTGTCGCCGTCCAGCAGCTTCCGCAGGAAAACCGAGTCTTTATCTGACGGGGGCGGCGGCGGCAAGTCCATCCTTCCCCTCGCGTCGGGGGAGAGCCCAAAGGCTTTTACCCACGAGAGAAGGAGCTTTTGCGCCTGGTTGCTTGCGCTCTGGCATGGGTGGGCCTGTAGGCAGCCGTTCGGCGTCAGGACCGTCAACCCCTCTTCCGCTAACCGTTGCTCAGCCTCGCGCCATTTCGCGTATGTCAGGCAATAGGATTCAAGGGCGCATAAGTCCAGGCCGGTAAGCAGTCCCGCCACGTGGAGTGCCGGCGCAACCCGTTTCCATTCCTCTTTTGCCCTATCCGGCAGCCATTTTGGACACCTTGGGACTTTTCCCTTCTCAACAACGGGGGTATGTCGGCTTTTTCCCGGCAATCCTTCAAGCGCCCGTAAATGTGCCGGCTTTTTTCTTTGTGCCATTTATTAACCCCCCTTAATGTTCGAAATGAACTATTTCGCGTCTGCCCCTCGGGCGTTGGGCGTAGTCACGGGCGGGAGCTATCGCAAGCCCCCCCCTACCCCTCGCCAGGCTGGAATAACTCAATCAGCCATTGCTGAAACTTCTGTCGGTCCTCTTCCTTTATCCGGCCGCGCTTCCGTATTGATTCCCAGGGCAGCCCGTCCAGAAGCCCCCATATATAAGCCTGGGCTTTCAGGTTATCCAAACCCAAGAAGGCACGCGCTATTTTTACCAACCTGTCGGAACAGCCTTTCAAACAATCATCAATCTCGAGAAGCCGGAGCGCCTGGGGTGTACGTTCCCCACCTTGAACCCTGTCAGCCGCGAGAGAAGGGGAGATAAGATTCTCCGTTCTTTCACGCGCCTTGAGCAGCCGAATTGCCCGTTTTATGCTTTCCGCTTCCACTCTGACAATTTCCTCGATAAAGACCATGTAATTCACAGGCAGCCCTCCAGACGAAAAAGGATAAGGGGCGTCGCGGGACACGGCGCCCCTATGCCATGCTTAACCGACCGAGGGGATAATCCCCTTCACGATGGAGAACTGATTAGGCCGGGCAATCCCGACATCAGCCCGGAGGTATCCGCGTATGAGCACCTGCATTTTCTTGAAGGTATCAGCGTCGCCCACCCTGGAAGCCTCGAGGACAACCTGAGTCCTTATTCCAAAGTACAGGTTTTCCCAACCGCCGCAGAAAATGCAGGAAGCGTTATCGGCCTCACCCTGCACCTGGTCAATGGGAATCTGATTGCTGACCTTGAACTGCATCCCCGAGAGTCCCGGGGGCATCATGATAAACTGTCCTTCACCGCTCAGGCTGTTCTCGAGTGCCGCCCATGTCCTGGGGGCGAAAACAAAGCCCGAGGGCGTCCCGTTCCCTTCGAGGACTTTCTGAGCAGCTTCAACGAATTTCGAGTACCCCACAAGCGCCGCGCCGTCAGTTCCCATGCTCACGGCCCCCACGTTGGAGGTAAGGAAAATTCCCTTGGGCTCGGTAGTGCCGTTCCCTACCAGGGCCACCCTGTCGAGCTCAGCACCAAGCGCCCCGCTGATCGCCTTCATGATGAGCTCCCCGGCGTTGGGGGCGTCCTCGATAAGTTCAATGGACGTCCTCACCAGGCAGCCGAGGGACTGAGCTTCAAAGCTCATGGCACCAAGCCCCATAGCGTCATCCTCGGTAATGGCGTCATTCTCAGCCCGCCAGTAAACCGCCGGGTCTGTGTCAACCTTGGCCATTGTGAGGGTGGAGGTTGTCATGGGTACAGTCATTGCCCCGAGCCCGACACAAACGGACTGGTTCCGGGCCGCGTCCAGGACAAGCGCCGCCACGGGGGAGGGGATGAGATACCCGCCAGTCGAAGGGGTGCCGGTGCTCATCGCCCGCCGTTCAAAGTCCGCGTCAGCCCAGTTACCCGTAACGATTCCCCGGATAGCCTTGCCCATGTCGAAGCCTTCGGCAATGTTCCTTTCTTCCTGGGTAAGCGTCAGCCTGTCGGCAATCTTTTCCGAGTTCCTGAGAGCCATTCCTTTGTGAAGTTTTTTCGCCTGTTCCAGGGACGCGGCCGTCCGCTCTTCCTCGCGGAATTTCTTTTCAGCCTCGATTTTCCCCTTGAGCTCGGTTGCCTGTTCAAGAAGGTGTTCATATGCGTTCCGTTCACGGTCAACCATGCTGCGGCCCTCAGCCTCGGCCTTGTCCATAATTCCCCGCGCTTCCTTCAGATACCGCTCTTTCAGTTCGAGCATTTCACGAAGTTCCATTTCAGTAGTCCCCCTTATTTTGTGTGTTCATAAAAAACGGGGCAGCCGGCCCCGTCTTTTCTTCTTCCCCGAGAAGGGGAAAGTTATTCCTTTTTTTTCGGCATGGTCAACTTGATTGTTTCGCCCGCCTCCCATCCTTCGGGAATCGGTAAATCTCGCGTCCATTCCGAATCTTCCTTTTTCATCTGCTGGACGTATATGTTATCCATCCCAAGAAACCACTCGAAGAACTTTGTCTTGTCGATGACGTAAGCCCGCCCAACTTTGAAGCCTATTGTTTTGGCCAGGTGATACGCCGTCGGAGCTCCGATGATTCCATCCGTCAGTTCCACCAGGTCAAGCGCGGTAAAAACATCCGGCCATTGTGAAGCGGGTACAGGTTGCTTCAATTTTTCATCCTTTAACGGTGCAGCCATTTTTTTCACTCCTTCCATTTTTCTATTTCCCCGAGGAAGGAAAATATTCTTCCCCGATACAACCGCTTCGAGCGTTACACCGTTACACCCCTAAAGGGGTGTGTAACGTAACGTAACGCCTTCGGATATGCGGCGGCGTTACGTGTAACGCTACTGTAACGCCGTGTAACGCCTGTAACGCCTCAATCATTGCCGGGTGATTCCTTTTCCTCACGGGCCTTTCTGAGCTTTTCGGAAATCGCCTGTTCCTCGATTCCGGCGAGTACCCCGGCGAGTCGGTAAACGTCATCCGAAACCGTCAGGCGTCCCTTGGACACAAGCCCTTCCCTTGCCCTGGTGAACTGTTGCCGCTTGGTGCCGGGCTTGTCTGCCGTCGAGCCCTTGTAAAACTCGCCGCGCCATTCCTCGAGTCCGAGCCCTGCGAATTTCCCCAGGGCGTCGAGCGTCCCGGACTTTTCCGCAGCCCGCCGGAAGGAGTCGAGCCCGTAGGCTTCAACCTTCGTCAGCTCGTCCTTCTTGACGGTTTCCGGCGCTTCGTCCATTTCCTCAAGGAAGCAGCTTGTAACATCCTCACCGTTCCGCGCCACCATGACCGGCACGGTTTCAAGGCTGAAATGCATGGGCTCAAAACTGCCGGCGTCCTTTTGCTTGGTGCTGCTTACCACAACGTGGCCCCCGTCCTTCTGGACAAGAATTTCCAGGTCAAGGGCTCCCCGAAGGGCCGAAGCGCCGCGCATCCGGCCTTTATCCATATGCCCGGTATGGTGCACCAGGACAACCGCGCAACCGTCATACCGTCGCCGGAGTGTATCGGCGGCCAGGATAAACGCGTTCATGTCGGTATTGCTGTTCTCGTCACCGGCGAGGGATCGCGCCAGGGTGTCAAAGGCGATTACCCCCGGCACCTGCCCTGTCCGCTGCACAATCTCATCCACGGCGGCCAGCAGGTCTTTTTCCGTCGCGTCGTCCGGAAGGACTGCCGCCCGGTTCGATACGAACAGCGGCACCCCGGCCAGGGACACCCCGCGCCCTTTTTCCCAGGCAGTCAGGCGGCGCTTGATTGCCCGGTTGCCCTCGCCGCACAAATAAACGGCGGGGGCCTCTTCCGTCGTCCGGCCGTGGAACGTGCAACCGGTGGAAATGCTGCATAACATGTCAAGGGTGAAAAAGGATTTTGCGCTTCCCGATTCCCCGAATACGGCCGCCAGGGAATCCCGTTCAATGACACCGTGAACCAGGTATTCCGGTTCTGTCAGTTCGAGCTCATCAGCCCGAATCAGCCGGAGGGCGTTTGGCAACCTTTCCCCTTCTCGCGGCGGCTCCGGCTCGGGCTGGGGTTCAACATCCACTTCCAATATTTCCGGCTCGGGCTCAACCCGTGCCGCCCGTCCCGCCTTGAGTGCGGCCCTGAATTGCTCCCGGGCTTTGTCGAAGTCCTGGGCTTGGGCGTCCCACCAGTCCCACTTTTCCGGGGCGTCCGGTGAGTGCTCAATTATGACGGCCCCCAGGGCTCGGCATTGTTCGGCGGCTTTTCGGCCTTCTTCGTCAGCGTCCGCGGCAACGATTATTTCCGAGCGCGGGTATCTTCCCCTGATGAGCCGGACGCCGTTTTCCAGTTCGGCAGCACCGAAAACCGTAGCGGCTGGTATCCCGCTCATCTGGAAAACCGCGTGAGCCGTCGCGAGTCCTTCACAAAGGACAATCCCCATGCCGTCCTGGGGCGGTCCGTAGAAAAAGAAAGTGTTTTTCTTCGGCCCCTTCTGTAACACCTTGGGGTCTGCGTCGGGTTCGGGTGGCCGCCTTTCAACCCCGAGTAAACGCCCGTTCAGGTCGCGGCATGGAACAAGCAAGTATTTCCCGCTTTGCCTGAGCCCGTCAGCGGACAGCCTTTTTCTTTGAAGGTATCCATGCTTCGGGTTTGCCGGGGATGAACCGTCCCAAAGTACCTCGGCCTCCGAAGGCCCCGGCCGCGAGGGGAGGGGAGGGGGGATTCCCCCTCCTTCTCGTGGTGGTTCTTCAATACCGAGCTCCGCGCATAAATCCGAGAGTCGGCCGCCTTCCCCGGTGGCGAAATCGTGCCAGGCTCTTTTTTCCGGGCTGATGCTAAAGGAAGGGTGCCGGTCCTCACGAAAAGGACTACTGCACAAGTAGTTCCCGTCCTTCTGGAACTTCCCATTTTTAAAATGGGTTGTCAACCAATTTTTCATGCCTAGCACCCCCTATCTCGCCCCGGATAATGGAAAGCGCAATATCATCCGGCAGCAGCCCAGGGAATGCCTTCTGAAATTTTCGGTTTATCTCGCGCGTGGAAAATTGGTACCCCCAGAAAAGCCGGTCCGCAAGTGTGGGTAAAAAATCAATCGCCCACATTGTTTCCCTGCCAGGGGCATACTCTTCTATAAATGTTCTCAGCCCAAAAAAGGTGCGGGGTATCCTCACGACTTCACCCCCTCGGGGCGATAGCGCCGAGAGCGGCCGCCCAGGTCCAAAACTTGCACCCTGCCGGCCTGAGTCATACGCCATAGGGTGGCCCGTGATATTTTGAACCGCTTGCAAAACTCAGCAGCGGGCAAGTACTCATTTTCTGGTGTTACTTGTTCCAATGGTGGGGTAGTCGTTTCTATATGGTCCTTCTCGGTTTCAATTTCTGCCAGTTCAGAAAAAAGAGCGCCAAGCTGACGGAAAATTTCCTTCTGCCTGTTTATCATCTTGACACCCCCGAGAATCGCCTGAGCAGCTCCAAAAACTTTTTAAAGAGGGATTCCCTCTTTCTTGGCCTGTCAGGATCGCCTTCACTTTCCGAACTGTCGTCAGTACTTCCTCCGCCGCCATCGTCAACCTCGGTCTGAGGCTCAGCCCCCGAAGTAACAGCGGTCTTTGTTTCCTGGTGGTAAATTATCACCTGAGGGGCGAGTCTGGCCTGAGCCTCACGCAAGCCCCGCCGCCCCTGCCTTTTTCTGTCCTCGTTTGCCCGGATACGGTCGAATTCTTCAAGTATCCTGGTCTCTTCCCGCCACGATGCCGGCGGGCACTTAGCCAAGCGCTTTTCTAACCATTTTGCATTCACCTTGAACCCCTCCAAAAAAAGATTTTTTGTGCTGCTCAATTCCCCCACCAAGGGAAAAAGTAGTAATAACCATATTTAGTTATTTATCCGTTGAAACAACGAATTCAAGCCTTTAAAAAAAGGCGGGCGGAAAACGCCCATCTAACAAAATATTTTATCACAGAATGAGAATAGGTCAAGCCCTTCCCCGAGAAGGGGAAAATACCTGCCGCCGATCCGATGCTATAATTAAACCACGGAATTGGGTGACAGTTCTACTGACATTTTATCCAGGCCCTAAGAACCATCTTTCCCCTCGCGGCGTGGTCTGAAAGTCCCAGAAAACGACTGTATACAAAGACGGGATTCCATGGAACCAGCATTCACAACGGGGAACCGAATTGGCCTGTATATAATGCCGTATATCGGAACCGCAAGCAGTAGTAAAAATCAATACGTTCGGATTCCCCCGGCTCCACCATTTATTTAAAGACGTAGATTGGGATGCACCCCAACCTACGTCTTTTTGTTTATTAAACGGGCGAGCCGGGGACGAGAACCTCGCCTGCTGCGAGGCCCCCGGCTCCACCAACACCATTTAAGCCCTCATCCGGTGTACTGCGAAATCCGGACGGGGGCTTATTTTTTTTATGTACTTTGACAGTCCGGCCAAGCCCGCCTAAAATCGGCCATATCTGAGAGGTTACTCTGGAGGCGTTGGTCTCTGTATAAAGGATGACCGCAGGCAAGGAGGAATGTCCGATGCTGACTGAAAATGAAACAAGTCTCCCCCTGGGGTTCAGCAAGGAAAGGCCGCCCCGCGAGCTTGGGGATGAACTTTCATCGAAATACTGAAGAGTTTCCTTAAATTCTTCGAATTCGATTATTGGGGAGGCCGGAAGGTGAAAGCGACTATCAATGCAAAGGGCACGGAAATCACCATTCTATCCAAAGGGGACGAAAATGATTTCATCTCTCTGACCGATATTGCTCGTTACAAAAATCCTGACGAGCCCAAGGATGTGGTTAAAAACTGGATGCGCAGCCGCAGCACCATAGAATTCCTTGGTCTTTGGGAGCAGTTGAACAACCCGGATTTTAAAGGGGTCGAATTCGACTCCTTAATCCATGAGGCCGGTTCAAACGCATTTACCTTATCTCCCCAGAAGTGGATAGCCGCAACCAATGCCGTGGGGGTGCTTTCAAAGTCCGGGCGAAATGGCGGTACCTTTGCTCACAAGGATATCGCCTTCGAATTTGCTTCGTGGGTCTCCGCTGAATTTAAACTCTACATCATCAAAGATTATCAGCGTCTCAAGGCCGATGAAAACAGCCGCATCTCTCTTGAGTGGAACATGAACCGCGTTATTTCCAAAATCAACTACAAGATCCACACTGACGCTATTAAAGACAACCTGATCCCGAAGCTAGTTTCAAAACAGCAACAGGCGTTCACCTATGCCAGTGAAGCCGATATGCTCAATGTGGCTTTATTCGGAAAGACCGCCAGAGAATGGAAAGAAAAAAACTCAGAGGCAAAGGGCAATATGCGGGACGAAGCGACCATTCAGCAGCTAGTGGTGCTGTCCAACCTGGAAAGCATGAATGCGGAGCTGATCAAGCAGGGAGTCCCGCAAAACAAGAGACTCCTCGTGCTCAATACCATGGCGATTGATCAGATGACTTCCATTCTTGGAAGCAATGCTCTCAGGCGATTGGAAAAAGGAAAATAACCATGCTGCAGCACAATCCAGTACTCAAAAACAAGATCGGCAAGCTCTAGGGTAAAATCTGGTCCGACGGCATTTCCAACGTCCTCGCCACCATAGAGCGATCACCTGCCTGCTGTTAATGAAGCGGCTCGAGGAGCTGAATATGTCCCACATGCCCTTGTCGGCGGAAGGTCCTGACATCAGCATGAAAGGACTGATCTTGAGAAAAAATAACAAAAGGAGCCATTGCTCCACTTGCCGGCACAAGAGTTTGGGCGAAAGTGCCGGTCAGGCCATGACCCGATCTATTTCCGCCCGCAGGGAGGTTTTTTACAGTGGACATTCCGCGAATATTCAACATCACTGAAAGCGCTCACCGCATCCACAACCCGGTCACGGCCGAAAAGCTCGCCGTTCTCGGCGCTGCGCTGCGCATGGAACCGGGAACCCGGATGCTCGATCTCGGCAGCGGTTCGGGGGAAATGCTGTGCACCTGGGCACGGGATCACGGCATCACCGGCACCGGTGTCGACATGAGCAGTCTTTTCACTGAACAGGCGAAACTTCGCGCCCTGGAGCTCGGTGTCGCCGATAAGGTCAGGTTCATCCACGGTGATGCCGCCGGGTACGTCTCTGACGAGAAGGTCGGAGTGGCGGCCTGTGTCGGGGCCACCTGGATCGGCGGGGGAGTCGCCGGCACCATCGACCTTCTGAAGCGAAGCTTGGGCGCCGGAGGGATCATTCTCATCGGCGAGCCCTACTGGCGGCAGCTTCCGCCCTCGGAAGACATTGCCAGGGGGTGTCTTGCACAATCGATCTCCGATTTTCTTCTTCTTCCCGGACTTATTGCGTCTTTCGGCCGCCTCGGCTGTGACGTCGTTGAAATGGTCCTGGCCGACCAGGACGGCTGGGACAGATACGAAGCCGCCAAATGGCTCACCATGCGCCGGTGGCTTGAAACCAACCCCGGCGACGAGCTGGCGGAAACCGTCCGGGCCGAATTGACCTCCGAACCCCTGCGCTACTCCGCATACACCCGTGAATACCTGGGCTGGGGCGTGTTTGCGCTGATGCCGCGGTGACGCCTTGGTACATCCGGCGGATCATCAACGGCTGTGCCGCGCAATAGATTGCATTTCGCCGGGATACGGTGGCGCCTGAAAACATTGAAATCGTGCGTATTACTCTTGGAACCGCTGTTTCCTGTATCCTTCAAACCGAAGCAGTGTGATGAAGGGCGGACTTGAACCCTGAAAGGCGGAGAGAGCATGGAATTCAAGGGGCCATTACTCGTTGTTACGGACATGGAAAAATCAAAGGCCTTTTTCAGGGAAACCCTGGGGCTTCGGGTCATCATGGATTTCGGGGCAAACGTTACGCTGACAGGCGGCATCTTCCTCCAGACAAAAGACACCTGGAAAGACTTCATCAACGCCTCCACCGACGAAATCACCTTCGGCGGGAAGGACGGGGAACTCTATTTCGAGGAAGACGACTTCGACGCCTTCATTGACCGGATCAGGGAAATAGAAGGCATTCGGTACGTCCACCCGGTGATGGAGCATCAATGGGGCCAGAGGGCGGTACGCTTTTTCGACCCCGACAGCCGCATCATCGAAGTCGGCGAGAACATACAAGCCGTCTGCAGACGTTTCCTGGACAGCGGCATGACCGCTGAAGAAACAGCTGTCAGGATGGATGTGCCGATAGAGTTTGTCATTGCCAGTATGAGGTGAATACTTTGTATCAGGGGCAGAATGCCAGGTGTTCAAGGAATCACATTAATACCGGCTTTTGAACCTGCCGACCTGAAAGAGCAAAGAGGAAAGCACCTCGGGGAAGCCTTTCTGCTTGCTTTCCCGGCTTTCCTGGAGTTTTCAAAAGAAATGGGACTATACTAACCTAGAAAACAAAATTCGAGCCTTTCTTTCGGAGGTGGAATACTATGGACGCCATGGTACTTGATCGGGCCCAGGGATGCATGATCGGCCAGCTTGCCGGAGACGCTCTCGGCAGCCTGGTGGAGTTCGAGCCGACGGAGAGTATCCGGCGAAAGTATCCGGGAGGCCTGCGGGAACTGGCCGACGGCGGTACCTTCAACACCATCGCCGGGCAGCCCACCGATGACTCGGAGATGGCCCTGATGCTGGCCCGGACGCTGGTTGAACGAAAAACCTACGATGCGGAGGCGACCCTCGAAGCCTACAAATACTGGTTCGGTTCCCACCCCTTCGACTACGGCGGAACCACAGCCTCCGCTCTCGGGGGACACAAAAATTATGAAAGCCAGGCCAACGGGGCCTTGATGCGGATAAGCCCCCTGGGGATCTTCGGGGCCCGCCATCCCCTGGAAACGGTAGCCGAATGGGCCGTGCAGGATGCGGACCTGACCCATCCCCACAAGGTCTGCCGGGACGCGAACGCCCTGTTCGCCATGGCCATCGCCTATGCCGTCAAAACCGGCCCAGATCCCCGGTCTCTTTACCAGGCCGTCAGCGGATGGGCTTCGGAGCTCAGGGTGGAACCGCCGCTTATGGAGACTGTCCTGAGAGCGGCTGCCGAACCTCCGGCAGACTATGTCACAAAGAGAGGCTGGGTGCTGATAGCCTTCCAGAACGCACTGTGGCAGCTTCTTCATGCCCCGAACCTGGAAGAGGGCGTTGTGGACACGATCATGCGGGGCGGGGATACCGACACCAACGCCGCCATTTGCGGAGCCCTCCTGGGAGCCGTTTACGGGCTGAAGGCAATACCGGCCCAATGGCTGGACAGTATTCTGAACTGCCGTCCCGAAAAGGGGAACCCCCGGGTGCGCCATCCCCGGCCGGAGTGCTTCTGGCCTGCGGACGGCCTGGAACTGGCCAAAGCGCTGGTGTCGTGAAGAGTGTTCCTCTGAAGAGTCTGACCTCAATTTTGCTGAAACCTCGACGAAAAGCGGGTGGGGTGTGAAACGGTACCCGTCGCACCACACGGCAGATTACACAGGAGGAATATAATCCATGACAGACAGCAAGAAAAAACCGGGCTGGAGCGACCTCAAGCGGTGTCTTGCCGACCTTGACCGTCCTGAGTTGCTCGGACTCATTCAGGACCTCTATGCCGCCGACAGAAAGAACCAGCTCTTTCTCCATGCCCGCTTCGCCCTGGTCGAGGACATGCTCGGGCCGTACAAGGCTGTCATCAGCCGCTGGGTTTTCCCGGATGTGATGGGCAAACAGGATATTTCCGTGTCCAAAGCCAAAAAGGCGATCTCAGATTATAAAAGGGCTGTAGGCCATCCGGAAGGGGTTGCGGAACTGACGGTGTTCTATTGCGAATCCTGCACGGATATGCTCAACTTTTGCAGCATGGATGACGAGGGGTATTACGACGCCCTGATCCGGATGTTCGGGCAGGCGCTGAAAGCGATTGAGAAAGTTGAGCCTGATCAGCGGAAAGCCTTGGTTGATCGGCTTGAACGGGTCCGGCACGAAGCGCGGAACTGGGGATGGGGCGTGAGCGATGCAATGGACGATCTGATGGGTGAATACGGGCCTGCATGAAGGGGACGACAGGGTGAACGATCGGGAGGACCTGAGGAAACTCCGGGAGGAGAACGCCCGGCTCAAGGATCTGCTGACCCGGCACGGTATCTCCTGGGAAGTGCCGGTTGCCCCTGAACCCGCTTCTGTACCATTGGAATCCCCACAAACAAGGACACCTCTCACAGCCGGGGACAAAATAGCCCTTTTCCGCCGGTTGTTTCGGGGGCGGGAGGATGTTTTTCCCAGGCGCTGGGAGTCCGCCAGGGGTACGTCCGGCTATTCTCCTGCGTGCGCAAATGAGTGGAAGCCCGGAATCTGCGAAAAACCCAGGGTGAAATGTGCAGCCTGTGCTCGGCGCGAGCTGATGCCGGTGACAGAGCAGGTGATATATGACCACTTGGCCGGAAAACAGACCATCGGGGTCTATCCGCTCCTTGCCGATGACAGTTGCTTTTTTCTGGCTGTGGATTTTGATGGATCAGACTGGCGTGAAGATGCGAGAGCCTACATGAAATCCTGCCGGGAGCTGGAGATTCCGGCGGCGCTGGAAATATCACGCTCAGGCAACGGTGCGCATGCCTGGTTCTTTTTTTCCGAGAATATTCCGGCCCGTGAGGCCCGTCAGCTCGGCGAGGTGCTGATAAGCCATACCTGTGATCGTACCCGGCAATTGTCTCTTGCCAGTTATGATCGCCTCTTTCCCAATCAGGACACTTTGCCGAAAGGCGGCTTCGGCAACCTGATCGCGCTGCCCTTGCAGAAACACCCCAGAGAACTGGGGCGCAGCGTATTCGTGGATGAACGACTTATCCCCTATCCGGACCAATGGGGTTTTCTGGCATCCGTTTCTTCAATGACCAGGCGGGATGTGGAAGACTCCATTTCCCGGGCAGGCTGCGGCCGGCACCTTCTTGATGTATCCTTTGCTTCCGGTGAAGAAAACGACAAACCATGGCAAAGCCCCGTACCAGTGGCTGCAAAAATCGCCGGACCGCTTCCGGAATCTCTGACACTGGTGCTGGCAAACCAGATTTATATCGCCAAAGCCGGCCTGCCCCAGCCTTTGGCCAATCGTCTGATCCGGCTCGCGGCTTTCCGGAATCCTGAGTTCTACAAGGCTCAGGCCATGCGAATGCCGGTATGGAACAAACCTCGACTCATAGGCTGTGCTGAGAATTACCCGCAGCATATCGGCTTGCCGCGAGGCTGCCTCGATGGAGTTCTGGACCTGTTGCAGGAGAACGGCATCCATCCGGTGATTCGGGAGGAACGCCTGACTGGACGAGACGTGGCTGTCATATTCACGGGCACTTTGAGAAGCGATCAGGAATCAGCGGTGGGGGAGATGCTCAAATATGAAGTCGGTGTCCTCTGTGCACCGACGGCTTTCGGTAAGACAGTCGCGGCCACGTCCTTGATCGCCCGGCGGGGGATCAGTACATTGGTTCTTGTTCACCGCACAGAGCTTTTAAGGCAGTGGCAGGGGAGGCTGGAAACCTTTCTTGAGTTTCAGAAGGCAAGTCTTGGGGTTATCGGAGGTGGCAAAAAGAAACCCTCCGGAATGATAGACATTGCCGTCATGCAGTCCCTCTCCCGCCGTGAGGATCTGTCTGGTCTTCTGGATCAGTATGGCCAGATCATCGTCGACGAATGCCACCATTTGTCGGCCTTCTCCTTTGAAAAGATTCTCAAACAGGCCAAGGCGAAATATGTGATGGGGTTGACGGCGACGCCTATACGCCGCGACGGCCATCAGCCCATAATTTTTATGCAGTGCGGCCCGATCCGCTACAATGCAGCAAGGCCCGAATCAGCTCCGCAAAAACTGGAAGTCTGGTCGAAGGCCCTGATTGCCCACGGGATACCGGAGAACTCACCGATACAGGAGGTTTTCCGTGTCCTCGTCAACGACTCCGCCCGTAACAGGCAGATAGCGGAAGATATATCGGCAGCATACCGGGAAGGCCGAAAAATTCTTGTGTTAACCGAACGGACGGACCATCTTCCGCTTTTGCTGGAGGCGGTGGGAAAGGATGTTGAGCATTGTTTCGTGCTGCACGGCCGTATGTCGAAGAAACAGCGGATATCCGTTCTAAAGGAATTGGATTCGTTGGATGAATCCTCGCCGAGGATACTGCTTGCCACCGGACGCCTGATCGGTGAAGGCTTTGACCATCCCCCGCTCGATACGCTGGTGCTGGCGATGCCGATCTCATGGAAAGGAACTTTGCAGCAATACGCCGGGCGTCTGCACAGGGAGCATGCAGGCAAGCATGATGTCCGCGTCTACGATTATGTCGAGACGAATCATCTTCAGCTGGCCCGTATGTGGGAAAAACGACAGCGGGGATACCGGTCGATGGGGTATGAAATCAAAAGCCGTGGAGAGGGATAGGCTTGAAAAGCGGTCGGAAGTGTATTTTTTGCGCCCGGGCCCGGTCTTTCAAAATAAAGAGTTACGGCTAGAGTTGCAGCTAGAGTACGGCTAGAGTCAGTAAATAGCTTTTGTCAACTAACAACGAATCCTTTACAGTTCGCCGCGAGCGGAAGGAAGCCCAAGGGGAGTCCGATTATCTCAGGCAGCTGGAGGATGCGGCAAAAATGCTTCCGGCGAAGAAGCGGAAGGGAAAATCCCTGCCGCCCGGCGGGGAGGATGAAGCTTGACCGCTATTCTTGGAACGCTCTTTACCGGGGCTGCTTAACCCTTCGCGGCGGCGGCCAGCTTTTCCCCCAGCTCGAACGCGCGCCTGCAGTCTTCGGGGAAGACGTCCTCTTGGCGCTTTTTCTTTGCCCCGGCGTCAAAGCACGTTGAAAGATACTCCGAATAGTCGCTGAACTGGTAGGTGTCTGTAGACAGCAGAAGTTCACAGTTCCCGAAAATCCGGCTCAGGGTTCCCTGAGTCGCTGCAAAGGTTTTGTCGTAGCCGAAGGTGGGCAGGTACTGTTCGGGGACGTTCATGGTGTAGACCAGGCCGACCCGGAGCCTGCCTGGAAAGAGAGAAGCGTACTCGGGGGTGTAGGTGAGAAACGGGAAAAGGAGGCGCTCCAGGAACGACCTCATTTCACCGGTTTCGGCGCCGAAGTACACGGGTGTTCCCAGGAGAAGGACGTCTGCCTCCGAAACTTTTTTCAGGATGGGGGCCAGCCCGTCGTTGACGGCACAACGGCCGTAGCTTTTCCCACCGATTTTTTTGCAGGCGAAGCAGCTGACGCACCCTTTGAAGTCGTGGTCGTACAGATGCACCAGCTCGGTCTCGGCGCCGTTTTTTGCGGCTCCCGCCAGGGCGTGCTCAAGCAATGCCGCCGTATTCCAGGTTTTTCTGGGGCTTCCGTTGACTGCGATCGCTTTCATGTTGTGTTCTCCTTGATATGTATTTCTTTATGAAACGGTCCTGTTGCTATTTTAGCTGAAAATACTTGAAAGGCGAAAAACAGGTCTCGCTTCGCTCAGGACGACAGAGCGTTGTCATCCCGAGCTAATGGAGGGATCTGGCAGTTGAGCAAAACTAAAGCAACCCCGAGATCCCTCTTCGCTTCGCTCATTCGGGATGACAAGCAGAGGCAACACCAGATCCTTCGTCGCCCTGCTCCTCAGGACGACAGAGCGCTGTCATCCCGAGGCCAGCTCCAAGGCCGAGGGATCTCGTACTTGAGGCAGTCCGGAAGCAAAGGCGAGGTTCCTCGCCCCCTCCGGGGACGCGATCGCTGCGCTCGCTCGGAACGACAACCAACTCATCCCCCGATAGCTTCCCTGATGTATTGCACCGCATACAACGGCAGGTTCACGAGCCAGTCCTCCTTTTTCCATGGCGCCATGGACGTCCGCACTGATATTTTCGGCCTGTACTTCTCACGGAAAGCCTTCAGGCTTTTTGCCTGAAGGTTCACCTCGGCCTTCACTTCCAGGGGAACGATATCCCCGCCGGCTTCGAAAAGAAAGTCCACTTCCGCAGTTCCCTTTTCGCTTGACCAGTAGAATACGTCCATACCTTCAGCGGCTTTTAGCTGCTGGAGGACATATTGTTCCGTCAGCGCTCCCTTGAACTCCCGGAAAAGAACGTTTCCATCCACAAGGGTGCCCTGTGAAAGCCCCGCCATGCAGGATAGAAGCCCAACATCGGAAAAGAAGAGCTTAAACACCCGGAGGTCGGTATAGGCTTTCAGCGGGAGTGACGCGCCGCTCACCCGGTGGACCTTGTGGACAAGCCCGCAGTCGGCAAGCCAGAGCATGGCCATTTCGTATTCTTTCGCGCGGGCTCCCTCGCGGATCAATCCGTACATGAACTTCCGGTTCTCCCTGGCGAGCTGAGAGGGGATGCTGTTCCAGAGCATTCTGATCCTGGGAACGGTATCATTGGGCGCGTGCTTTGAAAAGTCCTGCTCGTAGGCGGACAGGATCCGTTGTTGGATCTCCCTTGTCCCGGAGAAATCCATGGTCTGGGAGAAGTGAGACACCGCTTCAGGCATACCCCCTACGAAGAAGTAATACTTCAGCAGATCGGTGTAGGTTTGAGCGAACGTGGAGGCAAGGGCGAAATCCCCTTTTTTCAGTACGTCCGCAAATCGCTCTTTTCCAAGGGCACGAAGAAACTCGGTGTAAGAGAGGGGGTACAGGTCGAGGAACTCCACTTTCCCCACGGGAAAGGAGGTTTCCGGTTGAAGGGCCACACCGAGAAGAGAGCCGGCGCACAGGATGTGATGCCGGGGGGCGTTTTCGCTGAAATACTTCAGTGAAGCGAGGGCGTCGGGGACTTCCTGGACTTCGTCGAAGACGAGAAGGGTTTCACCGGGAAGAATTCTTTTCCCCGAGTAGAGTTCAAGGCCGATGAGGATACGGTCCACGTCGAAATCAGGGGAGAAAAGCTCCTTCATCTGCCGGTTGCCGTCAAAATTGATATAGACGGTTTCGACGTACTCTTTCCGTCCGAACTCCTTCATCAGCCAGGTCTTTCCCACCTGCCGGGCTCCGCGGATAAGAAGCGGCTTTTTGTTCTCCCTGCTTTTCCACTGCTTCAGCGATTCCATTGCAGTTCTGTACATTCAGCATCACCTGCCTATTCAGGAGGAATTATAACAACTCAACTTTCGCAGGACCTTGAAAACCGTAAATCGTTGTCATGACATGGGAAAGGCAGTTAAAACGCCCATTTTATTCCTCAGGAAGCCGGGCGTTTTCCGTACGAATTCCGCGAACATCCCCTCCAGGATAGCTTCCGTCAAGGCTATTCCGGCCCGGACGGCGGATCTCAGCATCTCCAGAAGCAGAGCGAGC
>JAHDLC010000014.1 GCA_018436595.1 Synergistaceae bacterium
ATGTCGGAAACGAAGGGCCAGAGACTGCTTCCTCCCGCGAGGATGACCAGCGAAATCCTCAGGGGATCGATTCCCTTTTCCCGCAGCCCGGAAAGGAGGCACTCCCTGAACAGGCCGAAAAGGTCCACTTTTTCCTGCAAGAACCGGGTTCCTCCTTCCGCCTGCGCCTCCCGCCGGAGAAAGGCCGACGGGGACCAGGATGCCCCCCGGCGCCGGAATCCCGCCCATGTCATGTTCCGTATCCCCCCGCAGCCCGGAAGGATTTTTGAAACGGTCTCGTCCCTGTCCCGGGCCATGGACCGGGAGAAAAACTCCTTCGCCTCCCGGCAGAGGTGGGACTGGACGAAGTAGGCGGACCCCTGTTCCTCCAGAGTTTCTTCCAGGCCGGGGTTCCGGTCGAGGAGCCACTGGTAGAACAGGTCGTCGAAAAGCCGCCCGCCCAGGTTCATGTCGCCCCATGAATGGATGGGTTTTCCACCTTCCAGGAAAGCGAAGTCGCAGGTGCCCCCTCCGAAATCCGCAACGAGGACACCCTCCAGGGCCTGTTCGGCGGAAATGTCCCCCTGCCTGAGGTGGTAGAGCAGGGCGCCCTTCGGCTCGTCCACGAGATCCGGGAGGCCGAACCCCCCCTGCCGGGCCGTTTCCCGGAGGGCGGCCCGGAAGGCTCCGTCTGCCTCGCTGGGAACGCCGAACAGAACCTGCCTGCGGTCCGGCTCCAGGTCGAGATGCTGTTTTCTCGCACCGGCGAGCACGGCGGCAAGAAAATCGGCGGCCGCTGTCCTTGCCGCTTCCGAGCGGGCAAGGTCGGCCTTGAAGTTGGTGCGCAGGCGAAGGGTGCGCCGTTCTTCCGGAGAGGCTTCGCCGTAGGCGTCCAGGGCCGTCTGGCCCACCAGGGGGTCCTTCCCTTCCCTGTAGAGGACGGCGGAGGGGATGCCGTCCCTTCCGTCGCCGAAATCGACGCTCACCGGCGAGGGATCGTCGCCGGGGCACTTGGAGAAGTAGGTCTTCGTGGTGCCGAAGTCCACGGCGAGCACGGAACGGCCGCTCATGGCCTGTGCACCTTCCGCACCAGCCCCCGGCGGATGACCAGCCCGTCCCGGAGAAGGGGAGGGCGTTCCACCCTCACCCGGTCGCCCGGTTCGACATACCCGAAGACCTCGAACCGGTCCGCCCTCTCCGGATACCAGCCGAATTCCTCAGCTTCTCCGCCGCTGCCGAAGCCGAGGTTGCGTACCTCTCCGGCGAGTTCGTCCACTCCGGCATCCAGGTCGTCCCGGGAAGCTCCCTCCAGGGCGAGAATTTTCGCCGCGAGGGCCGGCAGTTCTCCTCCGGCCGGGACTCTATCGGCGCCTGTTTCAGCGGTCCCCAGCAGAAAAGCCATTCGGGCGGCCGCTTCGAGCCAGGAGGAGAGGTCTTCTTCGATCCTGTCCGCCCACGCCCTCCGGTCCACCCGTTCCGTTCTTCTTCCGAGCAGGAGCACCAGCGCCAGGAGGGCTGGAAAGAGCACCAGGCGGGAAAAGGAGCCCCTGTTCTTCGTGAGGAGGTTCCAGCCCCTGGAAAAAAGAGATCCGGACCCGAGGAAGGCGAGGGCTTCCCTGAGGCCGGCCAGGCCGAGGAGGGCCGCCAGAGCCCACAGCAGCTTCCGGTTTTCGGGAAGGCGGAGGGCGGCCAGGGAAAGGGCAAAGGCCCCCAGGGGCGCGCCCAGGAGAAATCCCGCTTCACGGGAGCCGAAAAAGAGGGCTGTGAGGGGAGAGAAAAGACCCGTGCCGATAAGGGCCCCCGCTGCTGCGGCAAGTCCCGTCCGGAGAGGAGGAGTGCTCCGGTCGACGGCCGGGGCGGACGCCGCAAAGGGTGGCAGGTGCTCCTGCAGTCTCAGCGTGAAGAGCGCTGCCTTTCCTTCGTCCTCCAGGCCGAGGGCCCGGGCGAACCCGGGCTGGACAATCTCCAGAACCCGGTTTTCCACACGGACGGCAGCCCTGGGGGTGTCCCCGGCCCCGGGAATTCCCTCTTCGGGAAGGAGGGCCAGGAAGGCGTCCCTGCCTTCTTCCGCAGCCCTTTTCCGAAGGGGTGCCGTTGTCAGTAAAAACTGGTCAAGGCCTGATGGTCCCGGTTTCACGGGATCGCCTCCTTTGGATCTTCATGAATGGACACTAGCGTATCCTCCCCGGGGCGGAAGGGCAAGGGGATTTTTCAGGAAAAAGGGGCGGGGTATTCCTGAAAAAAGAAGCGGACCCCGAAGGGTCCGCTTCCTGAAGTACGGCACTAGTCTACTTGTACGGGTGGAGATCGAAAATCCTGGGCATTCCCTCGTACTCGCAGGGTCTGCCGACGGAATACCGGACCTGGTTGAAGTCCACCGTCGCGATCTTGGTGTCGGTGGTGGAACCGATGTAGCTTTCCGGGTAGCCCCCGTCATGGCTGCAGATGGTGTTGCTGGCGAGGTTGGCAGGAATCCATTCCTTGCCGTTGGTGATCTTTTCCACCAGCTCGCCCTTCTTCGTGATGTAGGAGTGGGAGGTCCAGATCTTTCTGATCTTGTCGGCGTCGAGCGCGCCGAAGTTCATTTTGGCCTGCCAGAACCCGGTGTAGTAGCGGGTTGCGCTCATGGGTGCGTACTCGTCGTCGCCGAAGAAGGTCATGGGGAAGTCGGTCTTCTCGTTGTTGACGTCGTAACTGTAATTGGCCACGAAATGGTTGGTTGCCACCACATAGCCCGGGTCCTCTCCGTTGTCGCCGGGGCGGCGGATCGCATACCGGTTGGCTGTGACCTCGACCACGGCCGCCTCGTTCCTGTCGAGCATGATGTAGTTGTTGTGCCTTGTCCTCAGGAGGGTCTTCCTTCCGGTGGCCTTGCGGTATTCAGGAGTCGCCACGGTCACGAACTCGAGGGCCTCCGGAACGCTCTTCGCGGTGGAAAGAGCCTTGAGCAGGATATACTGGAAGGTGACGCCGAAGGCACGCTCATAGATATTCTGGCTCGGGATCCACGTCTTGTTTCCTCCCACGGTCAGCGCCATGGCGAGACCCTGGTTGTTGGCGCCCATGATGTCGAAGAACTTGCCCGGGGTGGTGGAGGACCAGAAGGCGTTGCCGTTCGTCGGGGCGGCGATGTAGGTGTATCTCCAGGTCTCGTCGATGAAATCGCCGTCGTTGTTGTGAACCAGCATGGACGTGCCGTCGGCAGTGGCTCCCTTCGAGCCGAGAAGGGCGATCATGGAGCAGGCGTCCATTACGGGAGAGGGATCCCTGACGTCGGCTATTCTCTCGGGAGGAAGGCCGTGGTCGGCGTCCGCAGGTCCGGGGTGTCCGTAGAAGAGGCAGTTGTCGCAGTTCATGAAGACGATCTTGAGATAGTTGGAAATGTCGTTATGGAACTTCGACTGGGAGAGGAATTTCTCAGCCCCGTCGCCGATGCCCCTGGCGAATTCGAGGCCTTCGGGGAAGAAGAGCTTCGCCTGGGCCTCGTAGCGGCTGATGTCCTCCATAAGGTGCTTGAGGCCGTATTTATTCACGTGGGCACCGAACCGGTAGTCGAAGAAATCCACGATCTCACGGCCGGAACGCTCGCCGTACTGGACTCCCATCTCGTACCAGGAACCGGTCAGCACGCCGAGGTCCTTGCCGGAGGGATAGTACTTCGGAAGCTCGGGGGTCCGGGCGTACTTGTCGATGACGGTGCATTTGCCGCCCACGAAGCCGTCGCCGCCGACGGTTTCAGTCTTCGTCGAGACATCCTTCCCATTTTCCTTCCAGAAGATTTCCGCGGAAACGGGTTTCACGGCATCGGGCCCGGCGGCGTCGGTGAGGACGGTGTATTCCAGCATGGGAACCTTGCCCGGGGTCGTCTTGTCCACCGAGAGGGCCACCTTGTCCTCCGCTGCGGCGGCTCCGGCGGTCACCACGGATACTTTTCCCTTCGCCGGTACGGCCGCGACGATTTTCAGGCCTTCAAGAACGGTGTCCCCGGCGGGCTGAACGGCGATGCGGTACCGGACAATTCCCTTGCCTTCCCAGGTGGCCGCCAGGGAATACATGAAGGGGGCTTTTTCGGCTGCCTCAGTTTGCGTACCCTGGGCAAATCCTGTCTGCTCGGACAGGGGCGAAAGCATCAGGACGAAAAGAACGAAGAATGAAACGCTGAGCTTCAGAAATCGCTGCTTCACCATGGTCATCTCCTTTTCCTGCTGTACGTCGGCGCCCGGGCAGGGCGCTCCCCAAATACGGTCTTCCTCGCGCATGGAGCCGGAATTTTCTGCAGACCTCCTTTCCCCGGCGTTGGAACAAAGGGCTGTAGTGTCGACGTGTGATACAAGCAATAGTTGGCAATGACTAATTATATCGGGCACTGAATAATAAATATCATGCACGGTGTATTTTGTCAAAAAATGGTGTCCCATTTTCTGTTGTAATTCAGAAGACAAAGAGGATGGCCGGGTCAGTTTATGCTGTCGCTGCAGGGATATTCTCCTTGCGGCGGTGGTTTGCAAAATGTCACTCCCAGGTGACATAGGCGGAGAAAAAAACTATAATGCAAAAAAGCAGCAATACAATCCGCTGCAGAGTATCAATTCCTTGCCGTCAATACCCGGTCCTTCCGTGAGAGGGCGACATCGTCCGCTGTCCTTTTCGGGAAGACTGACAACGGAGGTTTTTCACCCCTTGAAGATGAAAATTCGATGTATCGACGGAGAGAGATACAGGAACGCCTTCCTGGCGGGAACCGCCGCCCTCGAGCGCCGGAGGGAGCACCTCAACAGCATCAACGTCTTTCCGGTCCCTGACGGGGACACGGGGGACAACATGGTCTTCACCTGCCGCTCCATCGCCGAAGGGACACGGGTTTCCAGGTCTCTGGCGGAGACGGCCTCCTCCATGGCGGAGGCCGCCTTTTCGGGGGCCAGGGGAAACTCGGGGATCATCTTCTGCCAGTACATCCATGGACTCGCCAGGGCGTTCGGGCCCTATCCGAGGGTGGACGCCCCGGCATTCGCCGAGAGCCTGCTCTCCGCCGTTCCCTTCGCCGAGGAAGCGCTCCACAGGCCGGTGGAGGGCACCATCCTGACGGTCATGAGGGAGTGGTCCCACGCAGTCCGCAGGATCAGCGAAACAGAGACGGACTTCGCCGTTCTGCTTCCCCTGTCGCTGGAGGATGCCAGGAAATCGCTGCGGGAAACTCCGGCCAGAATGGACCTCCTGGCCCGGGAGAAGGTGGTGGATGCCGGCGCCCAGGGCTTCGTCGACTTTCTGGAAGGGGTAGTGGAATTCCTGGGGCGTGGAAGCCTGAGGCATTTTTCCCTGCGTTCAACCACCGCCGCTCCCGCCGGAAGCCACGAGCATTCCCACGGTGATGAAATGCCCCCGTTCCGCTACTGTACCGAGGCTGTTCTCCACGGGGAGAGGCTTTCGCGCCCCGGGCTGATCGGCGGCCTGTCCCGGTACGGGGATTCCATCGTGGTCGGGGGAGGCGGGGGAAGATTTCGGGTTCATGTCCATACCGACCGTCCCGCCGAGGTGATGGACCGTCTCTCGGGTATGGGGAGGGTAAGCTTCCAGAAGGTGGATGACATGAAGAGGCAGGTGGAGGCGAGGAATTCTCCCCTTTCCACCGTCGGACTGCTGACCGATTCCTGCTGTGACCTGCCCCAGGAGCTGCTGGACAGGTACCAGGTGCACACAGTACCCCTCACCGTGTCATCCGGGGGATGGGAATATCTTGACAAGCTGACCCTGAAGCCGGGAGAAATTTATACCGCCCTCAGGGAGACCGGCAGAACCTTCACCACGTCCCAGCCGGCCTTCGGCGAATTCGTGAAGCGGTATTCCTTTCTGAAATCCTGTTACGACAGCGTCATTTCCCTCCATCTCTCATCGGCCCTGAGCGGTACATGGAGCGTGAGCCGGAAGGCGGCCGACCATGCAGGCGGCGAGGGAATCCATGTTCTCGACAGCAAAAATCTGTCCGGCGCCCTCGGCCTCCTGGTGCTGAAGGCCGCCGAAGCGGCCGCGGCAGGAAAAAGCTGCCCGGAGATCCTGGAAATCCTCCGGAGCGCCATCCCCAGGACGAGGATCTTCGCAGGGCTGAACTCCCTCCGCTATCTCGTAAGGGGAGGCCGGGCAGGGGCCATGGCAGGTTTCGTGGGGACCATGCTGAACCTGTTCCCCATGATCACCGTGGACCCGGAAGGGAAGGCCTGCGGCTTCGGACGGCCCGGCAGCGAACGGTCCAACAGGAAGAAGATGCTCGATGAGTTCAAAAGGCTGACCGACCGGCACGGCCTGGAGAAATACTCGGTCCTCCACGCCGACGCTCCCGGTACGGCGGAAGAACTGGCGGCGGACCTGGAAGAAGCCTGCGGCAGGGCCCCTGAATACACAATGGAGATTTCACCTGTGGTAGGTATCAATACGGGGCCCGGATCGGCCGGGTTCGCTCTGATCCTGGAAGACTGAAGCGAAAAAAATCTGGGGGGCGTGGTGCGGCTGGACCGGTTTCAAGCCGTCGGTGCCGCAGGACATGCCCGGAAGGGGTGGAAAGTTTTGAAGTATCTGGGACGTATCGCATGCATCGCGCTTTTGTTGTCTCTCGCGGCAGGTTCTGCGGCATTCGGGGCCGGGTTTGCCCTCTACGACTTCAGCGCCAGGGGGAACGCCCTCGGCGGGGCCATGGTGGGGCGGGCGGACGATCCGTCGGCCCTCGCCCTGAACCCGGCCGGCATCACCCAGATCCCGGGGAGCTCCCTTATGACGTCCGCAGGCTTTCTGCTGCCCTACGGCACTGTCTCTGTCGCAGGCGGAGGTATTTCCACCGATCAGAATGATAGGACCTTCATCCTGCCGAATCTGTACTATACGAGACAGATGAGCGACTCCCTCTGGTTCGGCATCGGCGTCATGTCCCGCTTCGGTCTCGGGACCGATTTTCCCGCGGACTGGTTCGGCAGGTACAACAGCTACCGGGCGATGATCGAATCGGTTTCGGTCAACCCTAATCTCGCCTGGAAAGTCAATGATTCCCTCTCCCTTTCCGTTGGCGTGGAGGCCCTGTGGTTCGAGGCCGACCTGAGAAAAAAGATCGATCCCACGGGGGGAGCGGCTTCACATCCTGCGACGGATATCGACTTCCGGCTCAAGGGAGACGACATCGCCTTCGGATGGAACGTGGGGCTCCACTACAGGATGGACGAGGCGACGAGGATCGGCCTCCACTACCGGAGCAGGGTGAAGCTGGCCCTTTCGGGGACAGCGGCCGCCCAGTGGCTCATGGGGTCGGACTCCACGGGTGGGTACGTGGACCTCACCCTCCCGGAGATGTACATGTTCGGCATCAGCAGGCAGCTTACCCCGAAGCTCAATGTGGAGGCCGGGGCCATCTACACCGGCTGGGACAGCTATGAATCCCTGGCCTTCACGTTCGACAAGCCTCTTCTGGGCATACTGCCCACCAGGTCCTTCTCTCCGAAAAACTGGGGCAGCGTCTGGCGGTACCAGATCGGCTTCGAATACAAACATTCCCCCGAGTGGACCTGGAGGCTTGGGTACACCTACGACCAGGAACCCATGCCCCTGTCGACCCTTGACTATCAGGTTCCCACGGGAGACCGTCAGCTCCTGTCCGTCGGCTTCGGCTACTCGAAGGACAACTGGTCCCTGGATTTGGCCTACACCTACCTGATCGCCGGCGACAGATATTTCGAAGCGCGGCCCCGGGAAGGAATCCGGAATTCCCGCTCCCATGACATGGGCGCCAACATTTTTATGATCAGCTTCAGCATGAGGCTCTAACAGATTCCGGGGGAATACGGGGCGGAGAAAAAAATCGAAAGCGGACCCTGAAAAGGGTCCGCTTTTTTTCCGGCAGGATATCTGTCCGTCAGACCTTCGGAACGTGCAGGTCCGGCGCTCCCTGGGGCGAAACCCGCACCCCCGGCTCGTTGAGGGCGACGTGCTCGATGGCCCATTCAGCCCACTTGACCTTTTTCTCCATGAGGCGCATGTGCTCCTCGTCGGAGTTGAAGGGGTTGTAATACCCCGCGGTCGGCGCCGGTTCGAACTTGAAGTAGCATGGCGCGTAGACCTTCGCGACTTCCGGGGCGTCGTACATGCGGTTCGATCCGCCGTAGGAGTCGAAAGTCCAGATATAGAAGTCGATGGGGATGTCCGTCACCGACCGGATGGCGGCCATCTGGGGCAGGGTGAGGTCCGCCACGGGGTTGAAGGAGCTTGCGCCGAGCTGCTGGGCCAGAAGAGCCCCGGCGGGGGAGGAAACTCCTGCCCAGACGGAGAGCTTGATCACGATATCCTTCGGGAAGTTCCCCTGCTCCTGCATTTTCCCCACGAGGGCCAGAACGCCCCGGTCAACGAGCATGAAACCCCGGAAACCGATGTCGTACATCCTCAGCATGTCGGCGATAACCTTGCGGATTTCGTCCGATCCGCGATGGTTCAGCCCCCCGCAGCGCTGGCCGTCGGGGGTGACGAACTGCCGCCCGATGTCCCACGCGTTCCTCGGCCCGGGGATGGCGATGACCTCCATTTTTTCCTCTGCGGCCATCTGGGCGAAGTCCTTCAGTTCGGCGTCGTCGTAGAGGGTTCCTCCCTGGCAGAAAGAGACCAGCCGGTGAATGGGCACGTTCCGCTTTCTCCGCTCACGGATCAGGGCCTCAAGGACCTTCGGCCCCTCCACGCCCGACATTTCGATGCGGTAGTGGCATCCGTCGGGGAAGCTCTTTCCGCTCCCGGGCCGGTCGTAGAGATCCCGTCCGGGAATTCCCGCCTGTTCCATCATTTTTGACACTGCATCCAGAGTAACTGCCATGTTCATTCCTCCTGTCGTTTTCTCTCCGGGACCGGCTGCCCGCCCGGATGATCATGTTCCCGGTTCCGTCCGCTGTATCCCAGTTCCCCGCTGATGCTTTCCGCTGCGTCCAGAAGGGCGGGGACGATGGTTCTTTCGGCTTTCTCCATGTCGGGATGCCGGAAGGCGGGAAAAGAAACGCTGATGCCCGCGGCGACCTTTCCCGAGGCAAGGAAGACCGGGGCAGCAAGGCAGGACAGTCCCGGGTGGGATTCCTGCAGATCCCGGGCGAAGCGGTCCGACCGTATCGTTTCAAGTTCCGCTAGCAGCATGGTCAGCGATTTCACCGTCCGCTCCGTGTATGGCGCGAAGGAGGTGCCCGAGAAAAGCTTTTTCACGGTTTCGGCGGACAGAAATGCGAGGATCGCCTTTCCGAGGGCCGAGCAGTAAGCGGGCATTCTCCGGCCCACCGGAAGGTTCACCTGGATCATCTCGTCGCACTGGATCCTTTCCACGTACACAATGTCGGTCCCGTCGAGGCAGCCGAGATTCACCGCCTCGCCCACCCTTTCGGACAGGGAGCGCAGCACCGGCCGGGCCCGTTCACGGATCTGCTGCATATCCGGAGCCGTTCCCCCGAGAAGGGAGAACTTCGGCGTATTGGAGTACTTGCTGTTCAGGGGGTTCTGCCGTACATAGCCCATTTCCCGCAGGGTCGCGAGAATCCTGTAGGCCGTGCTCTTGTCGATGCCGAGCCGCCCGTCGATCTCCGTGACCCCGAGTTCCCCCTCTTCGGCCAGCATCTCGGCGATCCGGAACGCCCTGATGACGGACTGGAGCAGCTGCCGCGGATTTTCTTCCCGCCTCACGACGGATCCCCTCCCGATTTCTTCCCCATCCGGCCATCGGGAAGAAAGGAGACGGCCAGCGGCGCGATCATCGCACCCAGGGCCAGGCTCAGGAAGGCCGTTCCCCATCCGGAACCGTTTCCCGCCTCCACCAGCCGGCCGAAAACGACAGGTGAAATCACCGTGCACAGGAACCCCGCCGCCGACTGGATGCCCAGGGCCGTTCCCCGCATTCCGGGGGCCGTGAGATCGGCAAGCCCCGCCTTGTACACCGCCGAATCCGCCACCGACCAGAAGCCGATCCACGCTGCCGGCAGCAGAACGAGGAGAAGGGGAATGCCTTCCAGAAAGCCGAAAAAGAATTCTCCGATGACGCTCGCCGTTCCGGCGATCAGGATCGCCCGGCGACGTCCGGCCCGGTCGGAGAGTTTCCCTACCGACACCACCGCGACGCTGCCGAAAAGGATGATGACGGCAGCGGCAATCCCCGAGAAAGCCGATGCTCCTTGAAGGGGCCACCCGCGGGAGAGGGCGCATGCGCCGAGATACGGTCCGATCCATCCCCAGAACGCATACAGTTCCCACATGTGGCCGCAATATGCCACGGTGAGCAGAAGAGGTGCTTTCGGCCCGCCGGGAAACATGGCGCGGAGGTGAAAGGGTTCTTTGCGAACTGCTGCCGGGGCCGCTTCACCGGGGAAAGCCGGTCTGTCCTCAACGCAGCGCCAAAGAAGGACGGCAGCGGCGAAAGCCGGAAGGGAGATAGCCGTGATGCCCCATCGCCATGAGAACAGCGAGGCAAGGGGGGCGGCGATGCCGTATCCGCCGGCATAGGAGGCCGTAAGGGCTGCCGTGTAGGCCCCGAGGGCCATGCCCCGCCTGTCGGGAGGAAACCACGAGGAAAGGAGCGACATGCCGGGAGCATAGATTGCACCTGCGGAGAGGCCGGTCAGCAGGCGAAAGGCGAGAATGCTCGGAAAGCCCCGTGAAAAGAGCGCGAAAAGAAGGGAAAAGACGCCTGTCGCAAGAGTGGCGCCCACGAGCACGGGTTTGTTTCCTATCCTGTCGGCAAGAATGCCGCTCGCGATGACCGTGAGGACATACCCCAGCTGGAAAACGGCGAGGATGATGCCCATGTCCGAGGCAGCCAGGCCGAACTCCTCCGACATGGGCGACGATACGGCCGAAAAACCGTACCAGGGCATATATCCCAAAAAGATTGATACTGTCATGACGACAAGCAGACGATGTTCGGGTTTCATTCCGATGACCTCATTTTGACTGTCAAAACGATGTTTTGCAGGTATGACATCAGAGTATCTCTTCAGAGCCCGGGTGTCAAGTGCGGCAGTGTGCAGTGCGGCAGTGTGCATATATGACCGGACAAAAGGTGGGGCGGCCGGCCCCGCCTTTTGTTCCCCCGGCAGAGGCGTGTACAATAGAGACGGCGGCCGGACGTTCCTTCCACGGCCGCACGGACGGAGGGATTTCCATGAATGGAGAAATACGGCTGAGGAGTTTCTGTGCGTTCCTGTTCCTGACGGGCTTTCTTGTCTTTTTTTCTGTGCGGGCCGAGGCCCTGGCGGGGCTGTCGGTGCCCCAGTCTCCCATGTTCCATGCGGCTTCCCTCCCGGACGTTCCCCTTGTTCCGGCGGAACGGCGGAAGGAGCTCCTCCATGAGATGAGGGAACGCTTTTTCTCCCCCTGGTCACAGACGGAGCCGAGGAAAGCGAAAGAAACCCTGGAATGGGTTTTCGACCGCTACGGAAAGGGCGGGATCTTCGGAGAGAACCTCCAGCCCAGGCCTTCCTCGTGGGCGGAGGAACAGCGGAAGGCATCCAGGATCGGGGCGGCAGGGGAGCTGAACCGGCTCGCCGCCTCCGTTCGCCCCTCATCCCTCAGGCTCATGCCCACCGACGAGCCCGTCTTTCTGTCCCCCGACCTTCCGGGAGAGGGATACCCCTTCGATTATCTCCAGAACAGTCTCGTTCACCCCGGTGAGCCCCTTTTCGTCTCCCACCTGTCGGAGGACGGCCTCTGGGCGTGGTGCGACACGTCCTATGCCTCGGGGTGGATGAAAATCCACGATCTGGCCTTCGCCGACAGAGCGGCGGCGGAGCGATGGATGGGCTTCCCTCTCGCCGCGGTGGTTTCCGAGAACACCGTGTTCCGCCGCGAGGGAACGGCCCTCTTCCGGGCGAAGGTGGGAACCCTCCTGCCCCTGGTTCGGAAGGGCATTGCCGGACACCTGGTGGCCGTTCCCTTCCGCGACAGGGACGGGAATCTCGGGGTGAGCCAGGCTGCCGTTTCTGCCGATGATGTGGAGCCCGTGCCGCTGCCAATGACGCCCTGGAAGCTGGCCTCCGCGGCTGAGGAATTTTCCGGAGAGCTCTACGGCTGGGGCGGGTTTCTGGGCAACCGGGACTGCAGCGCCATGACAAGGGATCTGCTGCTGCCCTTCGGGATCTGGCTTCCCCGCAACTCGGCGGCCCAGGCCGGAACGGGTGAAGTGATCCCCCTGGACGGTCTTTCCCCCGCTGAAAAGAAGGCCCTCATCGCCGGAAAGGGCGTTCCCTTCCTGACGCTCCTCGGAATGCCGGGGCACGTCATGCTCTACATCGGCACCTACAGGGGAGAGCCCCTTGTCCTGCACACCATGTGGGGCATACGGACCGAACGGAACGGAAAGGAAGGCCGGCACGTGGTGGGGAAAAACGTTATCTCTACCCTCGACCTGGGATCGGACCTGTCCGACCATGTGCCCGGACGGCTTCTCGCGGACCGGCTGAACAGGATGGCCCTTCCTGCCTCAGGAGGGATCATGCCGGACTGAGGAAAATGGTTACGGTGAGCTCTTCAAGAGGCATGGGCCGAAGGAGTATGGGTTCCCGAAGGAACCGCTGCCCGGGGATGGGGGGCAAAAAAACTGATTCCGGGAAAATGGCAGAGTCAGCCTGGATGTCCTAAAGAAGCTGTTCGAGAGTCTCCCGGGAAAGGTCGCAGTCTTTGAGGATTTTCGCCAGCAGACCGTGCCCTATGGTTTCACCGGCATGAACAGGGACAACGGTGCAGCGGCCGTCATTGTGCCGCAGAAAATAATGGCTGCCCCTGATACGGACAACATTGAATCCTGCTTTTGACAGGGCGGTCACCAGTAATTTTCCGGTGAGGGCAGGCAGCGGCGTCATACCGGAACGCTGACCTGCTGAACCCCGATGAAGTCAAGAAATTCCGGATCGTCGCCCTCCACTTCAAGGCACAGCTCGATTGCCTCCTTTATGCGGACTGAAAGCTCATCAAGCGATTTTGCCTGGGTATGGCATCCCCGCAGGGAAGGTACCGAAGCGACGTAATAACCGTCCCGGTCCTGCTCAATGATCACACTGAATTGCCTGGTCATGGACTGTCACCTCCCCGAATGTGCAAGAGAATTCTATCATGATCACGCCGCGCATCCAAGAGAGGGAAGGCGGAAGCGATGTCTTCCGGTATTGCGCTCCGCAACCCTTTCCGCTACACTTCACCATGGAAAAGAACGGGGGGATGAACCTGTGAATGTTTCGGAATATCTCGCTGTTGCCAGGGGTGACCGCCCCGCGGACCTGGTGCTCCGGGGAGCCCGGGTGGCCAACGTCTTCACCCTGGAGTACGAAGAAGCGGACGTGGCCCTTTACGGCGACCGCATCGCCGGGGTCGGGAAGGGCTACGGGGGCGTCAGGGAAGAAGACCTCTCGGGGATGGTGATCGTCCCCGGTTTCATTGACGGCCACTGCCACATCGAGAGCACCATGCTCACCCCGGCCGCTTTTTCGGAACTCGCCGCGGTGAGGGGCACCGCTTCGGCGGCGCCTGATCCCCACGAGATAGCCAACACCTGCGGAATGGCAGGAGTGGAGTACATGTGGAGAGAGAGCCTGAACTGTCCGGTGGACCTCTTCTTCACGGCGCCGTCCTGCGTTCCCGCCTCGTCCTTCGAGACGCCCTTCGAGGAGCTTGACGCCAAAGCTGTGGCGGAGATGTTCGCCAGGGGATGGTGCGATTCCCTCGGAGAGGTGATGAATTACCCCGGAGTGATCGGGGGAGACCCTGCTCTCTGGGCGAAGATTTACGCTTCGGGTACGCGGGCAAAGTCCGGCCACGCGCCCGGCCTGACGGGGAAGGACCTGTGCGCCTATCTTCTCAGCGGGTGCGACTCGGACCATGAGAGTTTTTCCGCTGAGGAAGGGCTGGACAAGCTCCGCCGGGGCATGACGCTCATGATCCGTGAAGGGGCCACGGAGCACAATCTGGAGGACCTGGCCTGCCTGGTGCGGGAGAACGAGGCCCGGTCGAGCCGGTGCATGATGGTGAGCGACGATCTTTCCGCCCGGTATCTCCGCGACCGGGGCCACATGGACGAAAAGATCCGGCTGGCCGTCAGGCACGGCATATCGCCCCTGGCGGCCCTGCGCATGGTGACCCTCACTCCTGCGGAGTACTTCGGATGGAAGGACCGGGGGGCGGTGGCCCCGGGGAGGATAGCCGACCTTGCCGCGGTTGACTCCCTGGAGAACTGCTCCGTGAAAAGAGTATGGAAGCGGGGACGGCTCACGGCACGGGACGGCAGGCTTCTCTGCGGACCTGTTCCAAGGGTTGATGCGCCTGTCTCCGCAAAAGGGAATGTCTCCGTCCCCGGAAAAGAAGCTTTTGAAATTTACGCTCCCGGCGGCGCGAAGATCCGGGTGGTGGGACTGCGGCCCGGACAGGTGGTGACGAACCACCTGACGACGGAGCCTGCGGTATCGGATGGTCTTGCTGTTGCCGATCCCTCGAGGGACCTTTCCTGGCTGGCCGTCCTGGAGAAAAACAGGGGCACGGGACGGCTGTCCCTGGGCTTTGTCAGCGGCCTGGGGCTGAAGGAAGGGGCCATAGGGTCCTCCGTGGCCCACGACGCCCACAATTTTGTGGCCGCCGGGACTGATATCCTTTCCCTGAGAACGGCCCTCGAATTTTTGGCCTCCGAAGGAGGCGGCATCGTGGCGGCCCGGGGCGGCGACGTCCTTGGCTCCCTCGGTCTTCCGGTGGGAGGTCTCATGAATCCGGGAAGTGCCGACGAGGTCATCTCCGGCCTGGAGGCGGCTGAAGAGGCCGCCCGGTCTCTCGGCACCGGGGTGGACCATCCCTTTATGGCCATGAGCTTCCTCTCCCTGTCGGTGATCCCCGAACTCAAGCTTACTGACCAGGGTTACGTGGACCTGGGCAGGGGAGGCATCCAGTCACTTTTTACGGAATGAATTCATTCTCAATAGAAGGGGAGGAGTTGCAATGGCTTCATTGCTTGAAAACCGCTTTCATCTGAAGGAGGCGGGAACGGACGTCCGCACGGAGGTCCTGGCCGGAATCACCACGTTTATGACCATGGCGTACATTATCTTCGTGAACCCCGGAATTCTGCAGAACGCCGGGATGCCTTTCGGGGCCCTCATGACGGCCACGTGCCTGGCGAGCGCCCTGGCCACGTTCCTCATGGCCTTCATGGCCAACTATCCCATCGCCCTCGCGCCGGGCATGGGGCTCAACGCGTTCTTCGCCTTCGGCGTGGTTCTCGGCATGGGGATCTCCTGGCAGGTTGCCCTGGCAGCCATCTTCATCGAGGGTATTCTTTTCATTCTGCTGACCCTGACCAAAGTCAGGGAAACCATTGTGAACGGCTTCCCGAAATCCCTCAAGATAGGCATCTCCACGGGAATCGGCCTGTTCATCGCCTTCATCGGCCTCCAGAGCGCGGGGGTCATAGTGAAGAACGACGCCGTGCTTGTCGGCCTCGGGAACCTGAAATCCGTGGAAGTCCTTCTTGCCTTTGCCGGGTTCTTCATCATGGTGACCCTGGAAGTGCGCAGGGTCAAAGGATCCATCCTCTGGGGGATCCTTGCCGTAACGGGACTCGCCATCGCCCTGGGCGTTGCGAAGATGCCCGACGGAGTGGTCTCCATGCCTCCTTCCGTTATGCCTATTTTCGGAAAAATGGATTTCTCGGGGATCGCCAATCCAAACTTCTGGATCGTCATGTTCTCCTTCTTCTTCGTTGACTTTTTCGACACGGTGGGAACCCTCGTGGGCGTCACCAACCGGGCAGGGATGCTCGACTCCGAGGGCAGGCTGCCGAATGCCCGGCAGGCCCTCATGGCCGACGCCATCGGCACCACTGCGGGAGCAATCCTCGGAACGTCAACGGTCACGTCCTACGTGGAAAGCGCCAGCGGCGTGGAGCAGGGCGGCAGGACTGGGCTCACGGCCTTCGTCACGGCAGTTCTTTTCCTCCTTGCCCTCTTCTTCTCTCCGGTGGTTGCCATCGTCCCGGCCTGCGCAACCGCACCGGCACTGGTACTCGTGGGCATCTTCATGATGGCGAGCCTGAAGGACCTGGATTTCTCCGACTGGACAAATTTCGTTCCCGCCTGCGTGGCCCTCTTCGTCATGCCCTTTGCCTACAGCATCGCTCACGGCATCGAGTTCGGCATCATTTCCTTCGCGGTGCTCAAGATCCTCGGCGGCAAGGCGAAGGAAGTCAGCCCCATCATGCTTGCCCTGACGGTGCTCTTCATCGCGAAGGAAATCTTTTTCTAGGGGCCGTCGTTTCAACAATCCGGAAAGAAGGGCCTTCCCCTGAGGGAAGGCCCTTCTTTTATGCTGACGGCAGATTGTTGGAACGGTCCTATTTGTTCCCCATCCTCCCGAGCAGGAATCCTGCCGCGAGTCCGGCGAGAGTGGGAACTATCCACGGGAACCCCTGTCCGGAGAGGGGCATGGCTGCAGCAGCCTGCTGCATCCAGGGGACGGTGAATCCCGCTTCCTTTACCGCGTCGAACAAACCGAAAAGAAGGGCCATGAAAACTCCGCCGAGAAGCATTGCATGGTATTTCCGCACGTCAAGGAAGAACGTGCCGAGGATGATCACGATCAGCGCCGGGTAGAGAAGAGACAAAAAGGGGACCGTGTATCCGACGATCTTCGAGAGTCCCACCATGCCGAGAGCAAAGCCGCATATGCTGGAAGCAATGACCATGGGTTTGTACTTGACCGCCCCGTCGGTGATCTGCTCAAAAAAGGTTCCGGCGGCTGCCGTGAGCCCCGCACTCGTGGTAAAGCATGCCAGTGCCATGAGGGCCGCGAATATGGCCATTCCGATTGTCCCGTAGAGATGGGTTGTCACCTTGAGGGGCAGATCTCCGAGGGTTGCCTCGGGGTAGACTCCTCCGGCGCTGGCCCCGAGCCAGGTAAGGCTCATCTGGGTCACCCCCAGGAGGACCACCGTCAGAAAACCGACCCTGACGAGATTTTTCTTCTGCGCCTCCTGGTCGGTTATCCCCTGCAGGGTGAAGACGTTGAGTATCCAGCCTCCCATGAGGACTGCGGCGATGGCGTTCATGGTGTTGTAGCCGAAATTGAAGCCCACGCCGAAGGCTGCCTGGGTAGTGGTCTTGCTTGCGACAGGGTCGGCGATGGGGAAGAAAATGCCCTTGAGGGCTATGGCCGCGATGAAGACAACCAGGCCCGGTGAGAGTATTTTTCCCAGCCTGTCGACAACGGCGGTCCTGTTCAGGCAGACGTAGGCGTTCAGGACAAAAAAGACCGCCAGGGTTGCCGCAATGGGAACATTGGGGAAAAACGGAAGTATGGACATCTCGTGGGTGGCCGAGGCGACCCTGGGAAGAATGAAGACGGGTCCGACCACGAGCATGAGGATGGCGCCGAACACCTTGCCCCAGAAGGGGCTGAGGATTTCTCCGGCCATGTGGGCGATTCCGACCCGGTCTTTCGCAATGGCAAGGTATCCGAGAAAAGCGATAATCGTGTTCACGAAGAAATACCCGAATCCGGCAATCAGCCAGAGAGATCCTGTATCAAAGCCGAGCTTGCCCGGAAAAATAATGCCCCCCCCACGCCGAAGTGGGCGCTGAAGAGCGCGAGTCCGGATGTGACGATTCCAAGTGCGGACAGGTCCTGGCGCGTCATTCTGATTTGTCTCCTTTCTCCGTCTGCCCATAAAAGCAAAACACCGTCCCTGATCCCATGGTGGCGAAGCGCTCCCTGAACGCCCCGTACAGGGCCCACTGAGCCCGGAACCCCGTGCAGTGACCGGCGGCGACGAGAGACGGGGAAAATTCCCCAAGGGCGGAGACCGTCTTTTCAATCCGGTCTTCCGAAGCTTCCACCAGGTGAAGGCCCCCGATGACCCCTTCGAGCCTTTCCTCCTTTTTGAGGCAGTGCCTGAGGATGTTGATGATGCCGGCATGGCTGCATCCTGTGACCACAACCGCTCCCAGCCCCTTTACCCGGGCGGTGAGAGCGAGGTCGTCCTTCATGAGATCCTTTTCAACCCTTCCGTCTTCCGTCACCGTGGAAAGACTGATTCCCACCTCCTCGAAGTCCGTGACCCTGGGGACTTCGCCCGTGGTGGAAAGACCCGGCATCAGCTGCAGGGGGTCTGCAGCCGGTACCAGTTCAGCCCCTGCTTTCCGCAGGTCGTCCGCTTCGTCGCCCTGCATGACCCCGACGTGGCGGAAGAAAGGATCGGTGATGAAATTGAGACGGAAGAGTGAGGGATGGGCGATGACAGGCAGATCTCTTTTTCCGATGGCTTTCAGTATCGCCGAAAGCCCTTTCGTGTGGTCGTAATGGCAATGGGTGATCACGATGGCGTCTGTCTGATGGAGAGGAATCTGAAGCTGGTTGATGTTGTACAGAAGAGCGTCGGGGTTTTGCCCCACATCGACGAGTATTCTCCGGACATGGCCTTTCCGCTCCGCCTCCAGCCAGAAGGAAACGCCGTGCTGGCCGAGGAGGGGGCTTTCATAAGGGACACTGTCCTCCGCAAGTACCGTGACTTTCAGTGAATCGAGCATGATCTCATCTCCTGCCCCATGGAATAGTCCCTGAACGCGAAAAAACGCCCGTGCCCTTCCCCCTCCTCTCTTTTCGGCAATCGGCGGGCGCCTACTGTCCCTGGCCTCCCCGGAATCTCCGGCGCCTGGGACAGTGGCCGGAGCGGCCGAAGGGCCCCTGGTCCGCCGGGGAGGCATTTTCATCCTTCAGCTCTTCCCGGCATTTTCCGCACAGCCCGGCAATGGCGATGGACTGGGGGAGAAGTTCCATTCCGGTATCCCCAAGCCATTGTTCCAGGGTTTCCTGTTTCCTGTCCTCTCCCCCGAGAGGGAAGAGGGATCCGCAGTGCCTGCAGAAGGCGGACACGTGGAGCTTCTGCTCTGGCATCTCAAGCCGGAACTGTCCCTCGTTCAGGTAGATGACGTTCACCACGCCCATCTCGGCGAGAAGGTTGATGGTCCGGTAGACGGTGGCGATGCCGATGGACGGGTCGAGATCCCTCGTCTTTCCCCAGATGTCCTGCACCGTGGAAGGAATCCCGATATTTTCGGCGATCACCCGGAAAAGGACCTCCCGTTGGGCCGTGAGGCGGAGTCCCCTGTTCTTCAGTTTTTCAAGAAAGCCGGTCACAGCGGTTTCGTGCTGTTGTTCGTCCATTTGTTTCCTCCTGGGGCAGATCGTGTTTTTCCTCTTGACATAATGGCACAAAGGGGTCTATTATGCAACTGATAATCAGTATCATTAAAGGAGGAATGAATAATGCCTGCACGGAACGGAACAGGACCCCTCGGAATGGGGCCCATGACAGGTTGGGGAAGAGGATGGTGTGCCGGAGGCAGAGGTATGGGCCGCGGTTTCGCCGGATACGGCAGGTTCGGCATGGGGCGTGGTTTCGGCGGCGTATGGGGATCTCCCGTCACTCCTGAAATGGAAGAGCAGGTTCTTCGGCAGGAGATGGAGATGCTGAAAGCCAGGATGGATGAGCTTCAGGCCCGGCTCGGAAAGGACAGCAAGGAATGACGAAGGCGGCCATCGCTCTTGACGGCAGCGTTGTTTCCGAGCATTTCGGAAAGGTCCGGGAGTTTCTTTTCCTTACCTTTGAAAACGGAAGGGAGATTTCCAGGGAGGTTCTTCCTGCCCCCACGGCTGATCATGCGCCGGGCGTTTTCCCCAACTGGGTGAAATCCATGGGGGCGGACGTGGTTATGGCGGGGGGCATGGGCGTCAAGGCCAAGCAGTTTTTCGAGACCCTCGGAGTCCAGGTCCTCACGGTGCCTCCCATGGATGTTGAAGAGGGTGTGAAAGCCCTTCTTCTGGGAACAGTCCGGACAGTGGAAACCGACTGCGGTCACGGTTCGGATCACGACTGCGGCAAATGAAGATAGCGGTGGCCAGCGGCAAGGGAGGCACGGGAAAGACAAGCATCTCGGCCTCCCTTGTGCTTGCACGCCCGGAAAACCTCGCGCTTGATCTCGATGTGGAGGAGCCGAACCTGAGTATTCTCCTCGGTGCCTTCGAGGGGGGCGTGTTGCCCGTCACGATGCCCATCGCCAGGATTGAAGGAAGCAAGTGCGTTGAATGCGGGAAATGCGCCCGGAGCTGTGTCTTCGGAGCCATAGCGTGGATGGGTGCGGGATTCCCCGTCATCAACGATTCACTGTGCCGGGGATGCGGCCTTTGTCCCAGGGTTTGCCCCACGGAAGCCATATATGAGGAGGATCAGACCGTCGGGGAAGTCCGGTCAGGAACCTGCGGCGGGGTCCCTTTTCTCGAAGGGCGGCTCCGGGTCGGGAGCGTCAACACAGTCCGCGTCATCGAGGAAACGGTAAAAAAGGCGAAGGCGTTCAACCGGCCCGACTGGCTGATGGACTGCCCTCCGGGAACGGCCTGTCCTGTCGCGGCATCACTCCGCCACGCGGACATGGCCCTTCTGGTGACGGAGCCTACACCGTTCGGACGGTCCGATCTGGAGGGAATGCTTGAATTGACGGCGGACATGAACATTCCGACGGCTCTCGTGATCAACAAAACGGGAATCGGCGATCTCTCTCTCGACGATCTGTGCACACGGTTCGGTGTGGATGTGCTTGCCCGCTATCCCTTTTCCCGGTCTGCCGCGGAATGCGGGGCCAGGGGGGAATCGCCTTTCAAAACCGATGCGGGATGGGCTGAAATTACCCGTACGCTCTGGTCGAGGATCGAAAGGAGATACTCATGAGCATCCGGGAGATCGTGATCATCAGCGGCAAGGGCGGCACGGGAAAGACGACGCTGACAGCCTCTCTCGCCGCCGTGGCGGAAGAGGGAAAAATTCTCGCCGATGCCGACGTTGACGCTCCCAACCTGGCGCTTCTGCTCCATCCGGAGGAGACGTTCAGAGAACCCTTCCGCGGCATGTCCGTTGCCGAAGTCGACCGGGCGCGGTGCCTGGGGTGCGGAGTGTGCGAAGAGAGCTGCAGATACGACGCCATTCACGTCCGGGACGGGAAAGCCGTCGTGGACGAGGGATTCTGCGAGGGATGCAGGGTATGCCTTCATGTCTGTCCCGAGCAGTGCATTTCGCTGAAAAATTTTGAGCGGGGAACCATACGCCGGGGGGATACTGCTCTGGGCCCCCTGTGGCACGCCCGGCTCAATCCCGGAGGGGAGAACACCGGCCTGATGGTGGCACTGCTCAGGAGGGAAGCGAGAAAGGAAGCGGAGGCCTCCGGTGCGCAGCTCATACTAACCGACGGACCTCCGGGCATCGGCTGTCCGGTGACGTCGTCGGTCACGGGAGCCGATTTTGCGGTCATTGTCTCCGAGCCTTCCCGGTCCGCCCTGTCGGATCTCCGGCGGGCTGCGGAATTGTGCGGTATACTGTCGGTGCCCTTCGGAATAGTGGTCAACCGCTGGAACCTCTCGGAGGAGCTCACCGATGCGATACGGACAACGTGCGGAGATGAAGGATGGTCCCTTCTCGGAACAATACCCTTCGACGTGAAGATCGCGGAGGCTGTTGGTGCCGGACGGATACCCGCCGAGGAAATGGGGGGGGACCTCCCGGAATTATGGCGTTCAATACAGAAAACAGGGAGGCTGAAACGATGATCCGGATAGCGGTCGCCGCGTCAGGAAAAGAAGAAACGTCCCAGGTAGCCGACAGGTTTGCACGGGCTCCTTTTTTTATCATTGCGGACGAAGAAGGAAAAATCCTTGAGGCGTTTGAAAACGACGCCGGGGCCGAACAGCACGGCGCCGCTTCCAAGGCTCTCATGACGCTGTCCCAGAAGCAGGTTTCGGTACTGCTCGCCCCGAGGATGGGGCCGAATGCCCTCGGGTTTATCCGGCAGGCGAACATGGATGCGTTCTGTGCCGAAGGAATGACGGTGAGGGAAGCCCTGGACAAGTATAAAAGCGCCTCCCTGGAAAAAATAAACAAGTAGAAGGAGCGGACTTCATTCATGACATTACCGCCGAAAAGCGACAGGAAGCAGATTAAAAAGATATACGCCGTGGGCAGCGGAAAGGGAGGCGTGGGAAAGAGCTCCGTCACGTCCCTTCTCGCCGTCTCCGCGGCCAGGATGGGCAAAAAAGTGGGCATTCTGGACGCCGACATAACCGGGCCGTCCATTCCCACTTTCTTCGGGCTCAGCACGTTCCCCTTCGGGAATGCCGAGGGCATCGAGCCTCCGAAGACCAGCCTCGGAATCAAGGTCATCTCCATGAACCTCCTGCTGGACGATCCGGCGAAGCCCGTGGTCTGGCGGGGTCCCCTTCTGGGGAATGCGGTGACTCAGTTCTTTACCGACGTGCAGTGGAATGACCTGGACGTTCTCTTCATCGACCTTCCTCCCGGAACGGCCGATGCAGTGCTCACAGTAATGCAGACCATACCCCTCGACGGCTTCCTTCTTGTCACGTCCCCCCAGGAAATCGCGTCCCTGGTGGTCCGGAAGGCGGCGAAGATGGCGGAGATGCTCTCCGTTCCCCTCGTGGGGGTGGTCGAAAACATGAGCGCCTTTGTCTGCCCGGACTGCGGCAAGAGGGTAGAGCTTTTCGGCAAAAGCCATTCGCCCGCCCTTATGGATGATCTCGGCACCTCCTTCTGGGGCAGCCTTCCCCTCGACCCCTCCCTGGCGGAGATGGCGGACGGGGGAAAAATCGAAGCATACGAAAACAAAGAGGTTTTTGATATACTTGCACAGGGGCTGCAGGGCAGAATCTAGGCTCAAAAAGTATGCCCCGGGGGAGTAATGAGGGCATGCAGGAGAGCATTGAAAACAGGCAGGACTCCGTTCCCGGTGGCGCAGCGGCACCGGGAACGGCTATTGAAGAGCGGTCGATCACCGAAAAGCTTGAGACCGTATTGGGGAACCTCCCCCCGGACAGGGTCACCCTGGAGGAAATACGGGACCTCATCGGCCAGGACGGCCTGCTTCTGCTGTCGGCCTTTCTGACCCTCGTGTTTCTTGTTCCCGTGTCCATTCCGGGGGTCAGTACCGTGTTCGGGGCTGCGATCCTCCTGATCGGCATCAGCCGCCTCATGGGAAGGAACCTGTGGCTTCCGGGGCGGATAGCGAGGAAGACCCTTCCAGCCGAAAACATACGGAACGCCATCAGGCGGGGATCCAGGTGGCTCAGCTCTCTCGAAAAAATCAGCCGGCCCCACAGGATGAGCGGGTTCGTGACCGCTCCCATGGCTGACAGGATAAACAGCCTTGCCATGATCGCGGGGGCGGTTCTGCTGATGGCGCCCTTCGGTCTCGTTCCGTTCAGCAATACGCTCCCGGCTCTTGCGCTCCTGTTCCTGGCAATCGGGCTGCTCCAGAAGGACGGGTTCCATATCCTCTGCGGCCACCTGCTTAATGTCGCCACCGTGGTCTATTTCACGGTGCTCGTCGTCGGCGGGGGAGTGGCCGTCAGGGAGCTGTTCAGGAGGCTCGCCGGGTAGGCCCGGGCACGGTCCCGGGGAAAAAAACGAGGCAGCCGCGTCCATCCCACGGATGGATGCGGCTGCTTTTTTCATGGGCGGCCATGCTCTCCCAAGTGCCGGGGCACCTCCTCAGGATTGACAAATTTCGTTTCCTCCTGTACCGTGAGTGAAACAAAAGTTTATTTCATATATATTTATGTACCTTATTTTATATTTGTTGGCAGGAAGGAAGATCAGGAGAAAATGAATGACTGTTTTCTGGTTCTGGAGGACGGGGAATGCTTCGGGGGAATATCATTCGGGTGCAGGGCTCCGAAGGCGGGAGAGCTTGGTTTTCCGCCGGCCGGCGGGGCAGGAGCGGGAGAAGTGGTGTTCAACACGGCCATGGGAGGCTACCACGAGATGCTGACCGATCCGTCCTACGCCGGGCAGATTGTGGCTCTCACCTGTCCCCACGGGGGGAACTACGGGTGTTCCGATGACTGGTCGGAACGGGGCCCCGACGAGCCGGGTCTTCCCGAGATCAAGCTTTCCGGCCTGGTGGTGCGGTCCCTGTACTCCGGGCCGGTGCCGAAAGGACGGATACCCCTCTCCGAATTTCTCCGAAGAAACGGCGTGCCGGGGATAGAGGGGGTCGATACCCGGGCGCTGACCCTCCGGCTGCGGGACAGGGGCAGCTGCACCGGACTCCTTGTGAGTTCCTCCTCCGGCAGCGCCCTTTCCGCTTCGGAGATGGACCGTGCCCTCGCCTTCCTGAAGGCCGTTCCGTCCATGGAGGGACGGAACCTCCTCCCGTCGGTGGGGACGCGGTCACTGAAATGCCGGGATGTGCCCGGAAACTGCAGATTTGCAGTAGTGGACTGCGGGATCAAGGGAAACATCCTCCGGGAACTCTCCCTCCGGGGAGTGTCTTCAACGGTGTTTCCCTGGACGGCAACGGCGGAGGACATTCTCCGGTCTTCCCCGGACGGGGTCCTTTTTTCCAACGGACCGGGGGACCCTGCCGTTCTTTCTTCCCTGGCGGAGGTGATCCGGGAGCTCCTGGGCCGCCTTCCGGTGTTCGGCATCTGCCTGGGGCACCAGCTGATCGCCCACGCCCTGGGAGGAACGACACAGAAGATGAAGTTCGGCCACCACGGGTGCAACCACCCCGTCCGGGACGAGCGGACGGGGCAGGTCCAGGTGACCAGCCAGAACCACGGTTTCGAGGTGGACGGCTCCTCCCTTCCCCCCGGGGTGAACGTCTGGTTCCGGAACGCCAATGACGGCACGGTGGAGGGACTGTACCACGAATGCCTTCCGGTGCTTTCCTGCCAGTTTCACCCGGAGGGCGCGCCCGGTCCCCGGGACTCCCTGTGGGTCTTCGACGAGTTCGTGAAGGCCGCCGCCGTCTTTTCCGCAGAAAAGGAGATGATTCCATGCCGGCACGCAGGGATCTGAAGAAAATCCTCCTTCCCGGATCGGGAGCCATCGTCATCGGCCAGGCCTGCGAATTCGACTACTCCGGTGTCCAGGCCGTCAAGGCCCTGAAGGAGGAAGGGTACGAGGTGGTGCTCGTGAACCCCAATCCCGCGACGGTGATGACATCGCCCGGCATTGCGGACAGAGTGTACCTCGAACCTCTCAAGGTTCCCTACCTGGAGGAGATAATCAAAACGGAGCGCCCCGACGCCATTTTGCCCACCATGGGAGGGCAGACAGCCCTGAACCTGGTGCTGGAACTGGCGGACGAAGGCATTCTGGACCGGTGGGGCGTGGAGGTCATCGGCGCGTCGGTGGAGTCCATCCGGCTGGCGGAGGACCGGGGGCGGTTCAAGAGGGCCATGGAGGATATCGGCCTTGATGTTCCGAAGTCAGTCCTTGCCCGATCGGTACAGGAAGCCGAGGCGTTCGCCTCGGAAACCGGTCTGCCGGTGGTCATCCGCCCCTCCTTCACCCTCGGGGGTGTGGGTGGGGCTGTCGCCTCAACGAAAGAGGAGCTCAGGGCCCGGGTCGAGCGGGCCCTCCTTGAAAGCCCGGTCAAGTCGGCTCTCGTGGAGGAATCTCTCCTGGGATGGAAGGAATTCGAGATGGAGGTCATGCGGGACAGGAAGGACAACGCCGTGGTGGTCTGCTCCATCGAGAATATCGATCCCATGGGAGTCCACACCGGGGACAGCATCACCGTAGCCCCCGTGCAGACCCTGAGCGACAGGGAATACCAGGCGATGAGGTCAGCCGCCATCGATGTGCTCCGGGCGGTGGGGGTAGACTGCGGAGGTTCCAACGTCCAGTTCGCCGTGCATCCCGGTTCGGGAAGGATGACGGTGATCGAGATGAACCCCCGGGTGAGCCGCTCGTCGGCCATGGCCTCCAAGGCTACGGGATTTCCCATAGCCCGGGCTGCGGCCAAGCTGGCTGTGGGCTATACCCTCGACGAGATTTCAAACGAGATCACCGGCAGCACTACCGGCTGCTTCGAGCCCGCCCTGGATTACGTTGCCGTGAAGTTTCCGAGGTTCGAGACGGACAAGTTCCCGGCGGAATATGACCGTCTCGGAACCCAGATGAAATCAGTCGGTGAGGCCCTTTCCCTGGGCAGGACCTTCATGGAGGCGCTGAACAAGGCGGCCCGGGCCTCCGAACAGGGGTACGGGGGAATCCACGAACTTCCCATGGGGTACGACGGCCTCGATGAAATGCTGACCACTCCCCACCCGAAGAAAATTTTCGCTGCCTACACGGTACTGAAGCGGGAGGGCCGCCGGGCTCTCCGGGACCTTGCGGAAAAAACGGCCTACGATCCCTGGTTTCTCTCCCAGATGGCAGACCAGGCGGAATGTGAGGACAGCATCGCCGGGGAACCGCTCACGGAGGATCTCCTCCTGAAGGCGAAGCGCTTCGGTCTTTCGGACAGGCGGATCGCCCGCCTGTCGTCGAAGACGGAAGAGGAAGTGGAGTCCCTCCGGGACAGCCTCGGAATCCGTCCGTGCTTTCATTTCGTGGATACCTGCGCCGGCGAATTTCCGGCGGAGACTCCCTATTTTTACTCCACCTGGGGGGAAATCGATGAAGGAGAGCCCACCGGGGAACAGGGGGTGGCCATTGTGGCTTCGGGCCCGAACAGGATAGGGCAGGGGCTCGAATTCGACACCTGCTGCACCCTGGCGTCCCTCGCCTGGAAGGAGGCGGGGAGAAAGACGGTCATCATCAACTCGAACCCGGAAACCGTCTCCACCGACTACAACGTGTCCGACCGGCTCTACCTTGAACCTCTCACGGCGGAACACGTCAAGGCCGTCCTCGCCAGGGAGGGCATCCGGGATGTCCTGGTGCAGCTCGGCGGGCAGACTCCTCTCAACCTGGCACAGGACCTGGAGAAATGGGGAGCCCGTATCGTGGGAACATCCCTGGCCGGCATCGACGAGGCGGAGGACAGGGGCAAATTTTCAGCCCTGCTGAAGCGCCTCGGGCTCCGGCAGCCGGAGAGCAGGATGGCCGGCTCCAGGGACGAGGTGGCCGGTGCGGCGCGGGCCGTTGGTTTCCCCGTTCTTCTGCGTCCCTCCTACGTGATTGGGGGAAAGAACATGTTCGTCGCCCACGGGATGGAGGACCTGGAACTGTATCTCTCCAGGGGGCTGCCCCTTGACGGGAACCATCGCCTCCTGGTGGACAGGTTTATCGAGGACGCCTTTGAATATGACCTCGACGCTCTCAGCGACGGCCGGAACGTCTACGTGGCCGGAATTCTCGAGCACATCGAGGCGGCGGGGATTCATTCAGGGGACAGCGCCTGCGTCTTTCCCGCCTACAAATGCACCTCCGGTCTCTCCCGGGAGATGGCGGCCGCAGCCGTCCGGATTGCCCAGGAGATCGGCATCAGCGGCTTTCTGAACATCCAGTTCGCCGCAAAAGACGGGGAGCTTTACATTCTCGAGGTTAATCCGCGGGCCTCCAGGACGGTGCCCTTCCTTTCCAGGGCAAGCGGGGTCAACCTCGTGAAGGCCGCCGTACGGCTCTGGCAGGGAGAGGACCTGGAGGTCCAGGGACTCACGAAGGACGGGTACGGGGAGGGGCGGTGCATTTCCGAATGGGCCGTCAAGGAGGCGGTGTTCTCCTTCGACAGGTTTTCCTCCGTGGATCCGGTCCTGGGCCCCGAAATGCGGTCCACCGGTGAAGTGATGGGAACGGGAGCCACTGTGGGGGAAGCCTTCGCCAAAAGCCAGGCGGCGGGAGGAACCATGCTTCCGGTGAAGGGAAGGGTGTTCATTTCGGTGAACGATTTCGACAAGGCAACAATCCTCCCTGTGGCGAAGAAGCTTGCGGACCTCGGGTTTTCCCTTGCGGCCACCAGGGGAACCGCCGGGTATCTTTTTGAGCGGGGGCTGTTTCCCGAGGTGGTCCTCAAGGTCCACGAAGGACGGCCGAACGTGGTGGATTATATGCGGGCGGGGAAAATCCAGATGCTCATCAACACTCCTTTCGGCTCCAACAGCCTTTCGGGAGGCAGGGAGATGCGCATCGAGGCAGTCCGAAGGAAAATTCCATATACGACGACGACTTCAGCCGCCGAAGCGGCTGTGGATGCCATCGCCGAACTGCAGAAGGGAGGCTTCTCCGTCCGTTCCTGGGCGGAGGAGAAGTGACCGCCGCGGAAAAAGAAGTTGCCTTTTCCGTTATTGACTGTGCTTCGCTTTAGTAATACCATAAAATGGTACCGCAGAATCATCATCGGCAAAGGAGGGATGGGTGTGAGCAAAACGCGGGAAGGATGGAATCCTTATCTTCTCGGCGGACTGGCCGGACTGCTTTCCGTATGGTCGACCTACTATACCGGAAAGTTCTTCGGCGCGTCCACATCCTTCGTGAGGGCTGCGGCCTTCGTGGAGGATAAGGTCATTCCGGAACGGGCGGCGACACTTGAATATCTGGTGAAGAACGCCGCAAAAATGGACTGGCAGATGATGTTCATTATCGGCATTTTTATCGGGGCCCTGCTTTCTGCCACTCTGTTCGGCGATTTCAAGTTCCAGGCCGTGCCGGACATGTGGAAGAGGCATTTCGGTGAAAGTGCAGTATCCAGGGGACTGGTGGCCTTTCTCGGCGGTGCGGTGGCCATGTTCGGCGCCCGCCTCGCCGACGGGTGACCCAGCGGTCACGGGCTGAGCGGGACGCTTCAGCTTGCTGCCAGCGGATTTTTGGCTCTCATCTGCTTTTTCGTGGCAGGTGCCATAGTGGCCAGAATGATTTACGGGGGTGGACAGAATGGATCTTGATCAGATCATTGTCCATTTGAATGAAATTCTCGTGTCTCTCAAGGGCATCGCGAACGCCGTCGATCTCCAGCTCCGTTTCGGCCTGGTCACCGGAATGGTATTCGGCGTTCTTCTCCAGAGGGCAAAGGTGCTCCGGTACGACAAGCAGCTTGCCGCCCTCCGCTTCCAGGATTTCACCATCCTGAAGTTCATGATGTCCACCATCATCGTCGGCATGATCGGAACGTACTTCCTCTACGACCAGGGGCTGGTGAAGCTTTCCATAAAACCCACCATCCTGGGCGGAACCATAACGGGAGGGCTTCTCTTCGGCGTGGGCTGGGCCCTTCTCGGCTATTGCCCGGGTACCTCCATGGGCGCCCTTGGGGAGGGACGGACCGATGCCTTCTGGGGCATTCTCGGCGCCGTCGCCGGTGCTGCCCTCTATGCCGAGATGTTCCCTTACCTCCAGGATACACTCCTGAAGATGCACGACTACGGGAAAATCACCCTTCCCCAGCTTCTCGGGGTCAATCACTGGATCGTCATCGCCGGAGTCTCCGTGATCTTCCTCCTGTCCTTCATGTTGATGGAGAAAAAGGGATTGTAGCTTTTCCCCTTTACCGCAGCAGCGGCCCCCGGAATTTCCCGGGGGCCGCTTTTCTATTGTTTTTTCAGCAGGAGTGCGAGTGGGACGAGAAGCAGGACTCCCCAGGGAGAGACTCCCGAAGTGCATCCTGCAGGGGAGCTTTCCGGCGAAGGCAGGGAGAAGAGCTGGTATCCCCTGTCGTACTGGTCGCCCCACCCTCTCGAAAGGAGATGATGGGTCCCTCCTGTCGAGAAGGCCCAGCCTCCGTCCCCGGAAATAAAAGGAAAACGGGGGGAGGCCAGTTCCCATTCACTGCCCCTTCCGTCGGGGCTGGTCCATGCGGCCAGGGGGGAGGCCATGCTGAGGTCGCCGAAATACACAAGGCCACCGAAGAAAAGAACGGCCTCCCTTTCCCTGTCGATTGCCAGGGTCCCCTTCCACGTGCTGAAGGGGAGGACGGCGTCCTGCCGTGATCCGTTCTCCAGGGAAAAGACGTTCACCGATGATGTGGGGATTTCCACCGTCGAGGAGGAGGTTCCGACGGTGAACAGTTCGTAGTGTTTCCCGCCGGCGACGAAGAGCTTCCCGTCCTCAATGGCGGCTGCCGCGGCGAACCGCTTCTCCGACAGGGTCCCCCACCGCCGCCACTCGAGGGTTTCCAGGTCGAGGCGGTAGACTGAGTCAATGGTTCTGTCCGAAAGATCAAGGGACTGGCCCAGGATGAAGCCTCCGGCCAGATAGAAGTATTTCCCTCCCACGGCCGTGGCCGGGGAGCCGAGATTGCTTTCCCTGAGTTCTTCGGGCAGGCGGGTAAGACGGCGGAGCACACCCTCTCCCGTGTCGTAGGCATAAACCCATCCGCCTGTCGACTGCCCCGCCAGGAACACCGTCCTTCCCAGGGAGCAGTAGCTTGTGTAGCGGAAGTCGAGGTCGGTTCGGGCCCATTCCTCCCCTTCTTCCCCGAGGGGGGCCTTCCGCAGGGTTCTGTCCCGGAGGGAGAAAACGGCTGGCCGGTAGCTGCGAACAAGGTTGCCGTACTCGTTCAGTTCCTCGAATCCGGCGGTGCCGTAGACGTATTCTCCCGCCACGGCGGCCTGCCCTGACACGGGAACGGCATGGAAATCCCTGCCGCCTTCTGAAAGAAACACGATGTCCGCCGGGGAAGCCTCTCCGGGGTGGGTGAGCAGGAAGGGGAGGGATGTCAGGCTGTCCTGTCCGTCCCCTCCGATTTCAAGGGTTACCCTGGCGTCGGGGAGTTCCCCCGGGGGCAGTATGACGACCGCCTCGCCGGAGGTCCGCCCGGTCTCGGGAAGAGTAATCTTCCGGCCGTCCCTTGAGACGAGGGAGAGGGCTCCCCCTTCGGTGAGGTTGTAGCCGGAGAGCCTGACCTGCTCTCCCGGAAGGGGATACTGGCTCGAGAGACGGAAGAGGGCCGGCCGGGTGCGCAGGGGCTCCGTGAGGGCCCGGCCCGCGTTGAGCCTCCCTCCCGTCCTGCTGAGCCCTTCCAGGGAGGGCAGCCTGTCAGCGGCGGAGAGAAGCTGGGCCTTCACGGCCCTCCAGTCCGCCTCCGGATGGGCGGAAAAGAGCAGGGCGGCGGCCCCCAGGGTCAGCGGCGTGGACATGGAGGTACCGGATTTCAGCGTCCAGGTGTTCCATGTTCCGTCGATCCGGGATGAGTAGCCGAATTGGACGTATTTGCTCGGAATGGTGGAGAGGATGGCCTCCCCGGGGGCGTGGATGTCCACCGTCCGCCGTCCCCACTGGGAGAAATTGGAGGGCTCGTCGGTCCCTCCGGTGGACCCCACGGAGACGATGTTCCCGAAAGGGAGGGAGGACGGGTAGCTGAAGGAGGCGAAGTCGTTGTCCGTGGCGAAGTTGCCCGCAGCGGCGAACACCAGGACGCCCCCTTCCTCGAGTTTCGCCAGGGCCTCCTCGATGGCCCGGCTGTAGGGGATTCCCGTGCCGAAGGACATGTTCACCGCCCTCACGTTCACGCCCCGGGCCTTCTGGGCGAGGAGATACTCGGTGTTGGCCAGCACGTGGGCGGTCTCGAAGCCCACCAGCGCCATGATCCGCACGTCCGGGGCGATGCCGGAGATGCCGTATTCGTCCTGCCTGGCGGCGATGATGCCGGCGCAATGGCTGCCGTGCTCGCCCTGGTCGCTGATGTTCCCGTTTCCGTCCAGGGCGTTCCATCCGTTCACGTCGTCGATGAAGCCGTTGCCGTCGTCGTCGATGTCGTTGCCGGGGATCTCGCCCCCGTTCACCCAGAGATTTCCGTCGAGGTCGTGGATGTAGGGTCCTATCCCGGTGTCCATGACGGCCACCACCACCGAAGGGTCTCCCCTGGTGACGGTCCAGGCCCGCGGGGCGTCCACGTCCGCCCCGGCGGTGAGGTTCACGGGCGCGAATCCGCTGAGCCATGACAGCTCCTCACTGGCGTAGGGGGAGGCCGTGTTGGAGAGACTCCACTGGATCCAGTAGTGTTCGTCCTCCGGGGCATCGAACCAGGTGAGGGGAAGACTGGGCTCCGCCCAGGCCACTCCCTCGAGCCCTGCGAGTTTCCGGGCAGCGGCTCCGGGGTCGCTCCCTCCGTCGGCAAGATATACGCCGGTCCGCTCGAGTCTTTGAATTCCCGAGGAAAAAATGCCCGCTCCCGCGAGAAGGGAGCGGGCGGAAAGCGTTCCTTTTTCGCCGGCAGGCTGTTCACGGAGAGCGAACACCACCGTGCCGGAGGGGGCGGAACGCCCCTCCCCGGCACGGGCGGCGGAAGGAAGCAGGAAAAATACCGCAAAAAGCAGCGCAGCGGCAAGGCTTTTTTTCATGGGTGCCCGGCGGCGTACCTCAGTTGAAGGCCCGCTTGTACTGTTCCGGCCAGGGCAGCTCGATCCCCCGCTTCCGGGCTTCAAGAAGGGGGAAGAAGGGGTTCCTGAGGAGTTCCCGGCCGAGGGCCACGAGATCGGCCCGGTGATTGCACAGGGCTTCCTCAACCATTTCCAGGGTGGTGATAAGCCCTACGGCGATGGTGGGCACTTCGCAGGCCACTTTGATCATCTCGGCGAAGGGGATCTGGTATCCGGGAAACACGGGGGGAGGAACGGGCGTCACCCCGCCGGAGCTGACGTGGACCACATCCACGTCCCGGGTCACCCGGTCGATGATGCGGGCCATCTCCGTGGGGGTCATGCCTCCTTCGGCATAGTCCTCGGCGGAGACCCGCAGGAACAGAGGTTTCTCCTCCGGCCATTCTGTGCGCACGGCCCGGACGACGTCCTGCAGGAACCGTGAACGGCCCTCGAAGTTGACGCCGTATCCGTCATGCCGTTTGTTGCTCAGAGGGGAGAGAAACTGGTTCACCAGGTAGCCGTGGGCGCCGTGGATCTCCACCACGTCGAATCCTGCCTTCAGGGCCCGCCCGGCAGCCGAGGCAAAGGCCCCGGCGACGAAGCCGATGTCCTCCCCGGACATTTCGACGGGGTCGGGATATTTTCCGTCGTCGCTGTAGTTCTGTGCGCTGGGGCCGTAAATTTTCCCGACGGCTGCTCCGCACTTCCGGCCGGCATGGTTGAGCTGGATGCCGATTTTCGCCCCCAGGCCGTGCACATGGTCCGCCAGCCGGGCGAGAGGAGCGACCTGGTCGTCGCTCCAGAGCCCGAGGCAGTTGTCGGAGATGCGTCCCTCCGGAACGACTCCCGTGGCTTCCACGATGATGAGCCCTGCGCCCCCGAGAGCTCGGGCACCGTAGTGGAGGAAATGAAATTCCGTGGGAATCGAATCCGGAGCGCTGTACATGCACATGGGGGGCATGACGATCCGGTTTTTGAGAACAAGATCCTTGATTTTAAAAGGTTCGTAGGTCTTCACGAAGAACAGGCCTCCTTTATGACAGCATGGTATGGTGAGAGTAGGGTATCACGAACGGTTCCTTTTTGCATTGAAAAAAACGCCGCCTCCGGACCGGAGGCGGCGCTGCTGTCGTGAACGGTTTGTTTTGCCTAGGACCAGCCGATGGTCTGGAGCACCGTGAGGGCAACCATGGCCAGGACGACCTGGGTGAGGATGAGGGGGAAGATCCACTTCACGTACTTCTCGTAGGCGATGCCCGAAAGACCGAGACATCCCATGACAACGCTCGCCGTGGGGATGAAGCAGTTGGTGAAGCCGTCGCCGAACTGGAAAGCCTGGACGGCCACCTGCCGGGTGATTCCCGTAAGATCCGCCAGGGGCACCATGATGGGCATGACGGTAACCGCCTGTCCCGAGCCTGAGGGGATGAAGAAGTTGATGACCACGTTGGCGAAAAACATGAGGTTCGCGCCGATGACGGGGCCGTACTTGGCGATGGGCAGGGAGAGGTAGTAGACCACCGTGTCGATGATTTTGCCGTCGCTCATGACCACGGAGATGGCCCGGGCCATGCCGATGACGAGAGCTGCGTAGGCCATGGAACCGCATCCCTTGACGAAGGCCTGGGCGGTGCCGTTCAGGCCGAGGCCGCCGATGAGACCGCAGAAGACGGCCATCATCAGGAAAATGGCGGAGTAGTGGTTGATCCCCCACTTGAGCTGCAGGGAACCGTAGATGATGGCGCCGAAGGAGATGACCACGATGGCCGTGCAGAGCATGTGCCGGAGGTCCATGGACTCGTGCTCTTCAAAATGGTTGGTCTGCTGGGCCGCTTCTTCGGCGGAGTACACCAGGCTCTTGGTGGGGTCGGCCTGGATCTTCCTGATGTAGAGATAAACGAATCCGAAGGTGAGAAGGAGATTCACGACGTGGAAGAAGACCCGGACGCCGAAGCCGGAGAACATGGGAAGTTCGGCGATACTGTGGGCGATGCCCACGGTGAAGACGTTGCCCCAGCCGACGTTGAAGCCGGCGTAGGAGCCGAGGTAGATCATGGCGAAGCCCACCACGCTGTCATAGCCGAGGCCCTTGGCAAGGAGGATGCCCAGGGGGATGAGGGCAACCACGGGGTTGGCGAAGACGCCGGTGGCGCCGCCGATGGACATGAGAAGCATGATGATGGCCACGGCCCAGAGCTCTTTGCCCTTCAGCTTGTGGACGATGCGGTTCATGCCCACCCGGATGGTACCTGTCTCCTCAAGGATCTTGATGGCCCCGCCGACGAAGAAAACCATGAAGATCATGGAGGCGGACTGGATCCATCCCTTGACGACGGCGTCGAAAACGCCCCAGAAGCCCTGGGGGTTGGAATCGACCACTTTGAAGGAGTTTGCTACGACGACGGTCCTGGCTCCTTCTTTCACCCTTTCGTACTCTCCCGCAGGAATCAGCCAGGTCAGTACCGCCATAAGGATGGTGATGATGAACATCAGCGCGAATACGTGTGGAACCCTGCTCTTTTTCTGCACTGCTTCTGCCATTGCTCTCTCTCCTTTTCGTTTCTAGGATTTCGCCCCTTCGGGGGCGAGCACGTCGAAAATATACCGGACGAAGACCGCCACACCCAGGGGCAGTGCCTCGTCGGGAAAATTGAAGCCCGGGTTGTGGAGGGACACCGGGATCTCTCCGCCCACTCCGAGACGGAAGATGACCCCTGCGGGCACGCCCTGGATGAAGTAGGCGAAGTCTTCCGACCCCATCATGGGGTTGGCGAGACGAATGACCTTCTCCGTGCCGAGGATGTCCTCCGCCGCCCGTGCGATCCGTTCCGTCTCTCCGGCGTCGTTGATCACCGGGGGAATGCCGAACTGGTAGTCGCAGACGGCCTCGCACCGGTAGGATGCCGCCACGTGGGTGCAGATGGAGACGAGCCGGTCCCGGATCTTCTGCCGGACGTCGGGGGAGAAGCACCGGACTGTGCCGCCGATCTCCACTTCCTGGGGCACGATGTTGAAGGCGCTGCCGCCGTGGATCTGGCAGACGGACAGGACGGCCCGGTCGTTGGCTTCGATCTCCCGGGCCAGGATCATCTGGAGGCTGATGACCGCCTGGGCCGCCGCCGCCAGGGCGTCGCTTCCCCTGTGGGGGTAGGCGCCGTGGGTTCCCTTGCCGACGAACTTTACCTTGAAGATGTCTCCCGAGGCCATGAAGGGGCCGGCGTAAACGCCCACGGAGCCGACGGGAACTTCCACCCCGCCGTGAAGGGCCGCCACGGTGTCCACCTTCGGGTTGTCCAGGATGCCGCAGGCGATCATCTTCTCGGCGCCGTACAAAGTTTCCTCCGCAGGCTGGAAGAAGAGCTTCACCGTTCCGGCGAAAGAGGAGCGGGATTTCTGGAGGACCTTTGCCGCAGCCAGCAGGATGGCCGTGTGGCCGTCATGGCCGCAGGCGTGCATGACTCCCTTGTTTTTCGAGGAGTAGGGAACTCCTGTGGCCTCTTCGATGGGAAGGGCGTCCATATCGGCCCGAAGGCCTGCCACGGGGGGTTCTCCCTGTCCCTTCCATTCAGCCGTTCCCCGGATGACGGCCAGAACGCCGGTCTCCAGATCCAGGGGCACCACTTCGATTCCCGCCGACTCAAGTTCTTTTTTGACGAACGCCGTGGTCTCGAATTCCTTGAATCCGAGCTCCGGGTTTTCATGAATGCGGTGCCGTGCCTCGACCACAAACTCCTTCACTTCGTCCACGAGCTTCCAGACCTGTTCCTTCATCTCCCGGCCTCCCTTTTTGAAAAAAACCGTGCTCCTTCTGCAGAAGGGGCACGGTGGATTTCGCTCTTGATAATATAATACACAGTCTGCATAATGCAACCCCAAGCCGAAGATTTCCGGACTCTTCGGCTAATTATCAGCTTCTCAGGAACAGCATCCCTCGCCGCTCTCCCGGCCCATCTTCGTTGCCGCCAGGTGGCTGTTGATCTTCAGCCCGTAGAGGGACTCCATGGTCCGCACCACGGAAAGGACCTTCAGGATATCGATGCCCGTTTTGATCCCCATGCTCTCGGCCATGTTCACCATGTCCTCCGTGGCGGCGTTCCCCGCCGCGCCCGGTGCGAATGGGCATCCTCCAAGTCCGCCGGCGGCCGCGTCGAAGGACGCGAAGCCGAGTCCCATGGCGGCGGCCATGTTGGCCAGGGCCATGCCGTAGGTGTCGTGAAGATGGAGTGTGAAGGGATAATCGCCGTATTTCTCCCGGATGACCGACAGGGTGGAGGTCACGTACTTCGGGTCCGCTGTGCCGATGGTGTCGGCCATGGTGATTCCGTCCGCCCCGGCCTCGAGGGCCCTGTCGATGACCCTGAGCACCTTTTCCGGCGCCACGGGACCGGCGAAGGGGCAGGCGAAGGCGGTGGCCACGGAGACCCGGAGCTTCGTGGATCCCTTCAGGGCGGCGACCTTCTCCATCTCCGCAATGGATTCATCCACCGTTCTCCTGGTATTGGCCATGTTGTGGTCTCCGCTGGCGGAAATGACGAAGTTGATCCAGTCAACGCCGGAGGCCAGGGCGCCCTCGGCTCCCCGGAGGTTGGGAATGAGGGCGATGGACGTGACCTTTCCCTTCCATTTTGTATTGAATTCCGCCATTACGTCGGCGGCGTCGGCCATCTGGGGAATGGCCTTCGGGCTGACGAAGGAGGTCACTTCCATGGCGGAAATGCCCGTCCCGGCCAGGCCGTCGATGATGGCCACCTTGTGCTCCGTGGGGATGAATTCTTTCACGCTCTGGAAGCCGTCCCTGGGGCAGACCTCCATGATTTCGACTGCGCCGGGGAGGGACAGGAAGGCCATGTCAGATCGCTCCCTCTTCGCTGAGGGCCTTCAGGTCCTCAGCGGTAAGACCGAGGAGTTCGCCGAGCACGTCCCCGTTGTGCTGACCCAGTGTCGGGGAGGGGGTGCGCACGCCCGACGGAGTGCCGGAGAGCTTGATGTGGCTTCCCGTCACCTTGAGTTTGCCCGCCGTGGGATGGTCCATCTCCACGAACATCTCCCGGTCTCCGGCGATGTGGGGGTCATTGACCACCTGTTCGATGTTGTAGATGGGGGCGCAGGGAATGCCCGCGTTGTTGACCTTCTCGTAGATTTCGTCCACGGTGAGCTTCGTGGACCATTCCTCCACGACGGCTTTCAGCTCCTCGTGCCTGGCCACGCGGTCGGGAACATGAAGGTACCGTGGGTCTTCGGCGAGTTCCGGCTTTCCCATGACCTTGCAGAGGCTGACCCAGAGCTTGTCGTTGCCGGCGCCGATGACCAGGCTGCCGTCGGAGCCCCGGAAGGAGTCGTAGGGGTAGGTGGATTCGTACCGGTTGCCGATGCGCTGGGGAATCCGGCCTTCCACAAGGTAGATCATGTTGATGATCTCGAGGCTGGCCACTGCCGAGTCCACCAGGGCCACATCCACTTTCTGGCCCTCGCCGGTCTGGATTTTGTTGAACACCGCCGCCAGAATGCCGATGGCGCAGGAGAGTCCGCCGAGGACGTCCCCCATGGCGGTGCCGGTGCGGGTGGGCTCCCCTCCCGGCCAGCCGGTGGTGCTCATGAGGCCGCTCATGGCCTGGGAGATGATGTCATAGCCGGGGCGCTGGCTGTACCGTCCAGTGTGGCCGAAACCGGAAATGGCGGCGTAGACGATGGCCGGGTTGACCTTCTTCAGTTCCTCGTAGCCCAGGCCGAGCTTTTCCATGGTGCCGGGCCGGAAGTTCTCGATCACTACGTCCGCCTGTTTCACCAGGTCGAGGAAGATGGCTTTCCCCTTCGGGTTCTTCAGGTTCAGGGTGATGCCCTTCTTGTTCCTGTTGAGGTTCATGAAGTAGGCGCTTTCGCCGTTCTTGAACGGCCCCATCTGGCGGGTGTCGTCACCGGTGCCTGCCTGTTCGATCTTGATGATCTCCGCCCCCATGTCGGCGAACATCATGGTGCAGAACGGCCCGGCAAGCACCCGGGTGAGGTCCAGGACGCGAAGTCCATCGAGGGCTCCTTTTCGTGTCATCATGCTTTTTCCCCTTTCTTCTGTCCGGTTTGATTGTCTTCGCCCGGGGTTTCCGAAAGCTCCGGGCGCACTTTTCCCTTGTTTGGATCCAGCCTGCGCTCGAAATAGCTGAAGAACCGTCCTTTCCTGAGTTCCTCAAGGTCTCCCCGCTGCAGGCCGTCGAGGATCTCCTCGTGTTCCGCCACCAGGGCATCCATGTCCGACTCGGTGGCGAGGTCGCGGAGAAGGGCGTGCTGGATCTGGTGGTACACCGTTCTGAGGAGCCGCAGGGTCCATTCCCTGCCGGCGAGGGCCGCCAGGGAGAGGTGGAATTCCATGTCCAGCCTGCTGAATTCGAGGAGAATTTCCTCCCTGGAGTCACCGGAAGAGCCGAGGAGCCCCATCCGGGAGAGGATTTTCTTCAGGGCTCCCTGCTGCTCTCCGGTGAAGGTGCCCCTGCGGATGATCTCCCGGAAGAGAATCTCCTCGAGGGCATAGCGGATGTCGTACAGTTCCTCGATTTCCCCCGGGGAAAAGGCCACCACGAGGGAGCCCTTCTGGGGGATGGAGCGGAGGAGTCCCAGCCCCTCCAGCATCTTGAGCCCTTCCCTGACAGGGGCACGGCTGATGCCGAGCTTCGTGGCGAGTTCCTCCTCCCGGATAAAGGAGCCGGGGGGGTACGTATCGGAGAGGAGCAGCTCCTTCCGGACGTAGGAGGCCACTTCTTCGGCGAGGGTTTTGGGGCGGAACGGATTTGCCGGGGCCATGAAACGCCCTCCTTCCGTAAATGTCGACATTTAACATGTAGACTTAATTCTACCCCTCTTTTTTCTTCTGTCAAGATAAAAGCCCCGGCCGGCGGCCGGGGCTTTTATCGGGAATCGTTTTTCCGGGGGAGAAGGTCGTTTCTCAGAAGAAGGTTCTGCTGCCGAGCCACCCGTCCCTGCCCTCGGACACGTTCCGGGTGTCCACGTTTACCGTGATGCAGCCCGGCCGGTTGTTGTCCTCGTACCAGGGCAGGCCGTCCTTCAGGTTCATCCTCCGGGCGAACATGAAGGCCTCGAACACGCTGATCCTGCCGTTGCCGTCGTAATCGGCGTTCGGGGTCCAGGGGGCGCCGTTCCGGTCCAGGGCGTAGTCACCGTCGGGAGTTTCTCCAAGGAGGGCGGTCACGAACCAGTAGAAAATTTCGTTGTAGGGCTGAACGGGCTGCAGATTTACGGAACTCGCCGAATGGGCCCTGGAGACCCGCTGTTCGCTCGTGGCGGAGAAGATGATCCTCCGGGGAGCCCGGAGGTCATCGAGAAAGCCGCCGGAGAAGCACTGCTCCAGGTGGATCACCATGGTGCCGTACCGGGAGATCCGGTTCAGGTCGGCGGCGAAGTCGTCGTCGTAATACCGGCCGGTCCACATGTTCAGGCTCTCGTCAGCCCGCAGCACGTCCGTTGTGTCGCCGTCGCCGTTCAGGTCGAGGCTGAACTGCGCCTCGGAAATGGAATCGTTTGCCTCCCCGGCCGAGGCGACCCGCCCGCCGTACAGTCCCGGGTCGAGGGAGCCGGTCCGTACTTCGAGAAAGCCTCCCCCGTGGTCGTTGGTCATAATGAAGATGAAGTCGTTGTCCCGCGACACGGTCCCGATGGTCCGGAAGCACCGCTGGATGTTCGTCCTGCTTGCCGTGCCGTTCACCGGCATGGAGCCTTCGATCTTCCCCTCCACGTCGCCCGGAGGGGCGCCGTCGGCGTAGAACACGAAAATGTCGGCGGCGGCGAAGCCCCTGCCCAGAAGGATGTTGTACATGGTGAGCAGGTCGTTCCAGTAGCGGATGTGGTTGTTCTCCGGCCCGCCCCCTCCGGCGATGAGAACGGCGAACTTCCGTCCCGGAACGAGGTCGCCGGGCCGGTATTTCTCCAGTCTCCGGAGCATTTCCGGTTTCCTCGGCTTCATTGTCGCGGGGGGAAGAATGCGGGGCGCGATGATCCGGACGTTTTCAGGAGAGGAAATCTTCAGCACCGCAGGGGAATTCTTCAGGGAGGATGTCTTTCCCGGCCGCTCCAGCATGCCCGAGACGGTGATCCTGTCGCCGGACTTCAGCCCCGACGGCCGGGGACCCGACAGAGGGACGAAGCAGCCCGCCGGGAGCTCCATATTGTAGTCGGTCCGCGAGATGTCGTCGATGACCATGGGGATGGATCCGCCGTAGTAAAAACCGGACAGGGAGACCTTCTGCCCGATCCGGGACAGGACCGGAAGGGACACGGGAACGGTCTGAAGAGCCACCCCCGAGCCGCTTCCGGGAGGAACCTTCGGGGCGCTCCAGGCATTCGGGGCAGGGAGCCCCAGCAACAACACGCAGAGCAGCGCAGCCGCGGAACGGTTCATCTTCCCGACCACCTCCGATGAGGGTATATGGAAAGATTATACAGTCATTTTTCGTCTTTTTGTGGGTGTTGAGTCCGGCGGCCCCGGCGGGCGCCGGTGACACTCCCTGCAGAAAGGTTTTTACCGGATGAGGGTGCTGATGCGCTTGTAGAGCTGGACCGTCGCCAGGGAGACCACTGTCCCCTTGAGGAGGTTGAAGGGCACCACGGCGTACAGCACCAGGGTCCCCATGTCGCGGACCGCGGGAATGGCCGCCGAGGACATGGCGATGATCTTCTCCAGGGGGAGAAAGTTCGAATAGAAGGGGAGTAAAAAGAAGTAGTTCGCCAGGGCCGCCGTGACGGTCATGGACAGGGTGCCCGCCGCCAGCCCTGCGAGGGCTCCTTTCCGGGTCCTGTTCCGCCGGTAGATCAAGCCCGCGGGGACCACCAGGGCGCTCCCCATCAGGAAATTCGCCAGTTCGCCCACCCCGGCGGTGGAGGTGGTCAGCGAATGTATCAGGTTCTTGATCAGCTCGGTGAAGACCCCCGCAGCCGGTCCCCACGCGAAGGCGGCCACCAGGGCCGGAAGGTCCGACAGGTCGAGCTTGAGAAAACGGGGGAAGAGGGGCACTGCCATGTCGATGTACATGAGCACCGCCGCCACTGCGGACAGAAGGGCTGTCCAGACCATGCGGCGGGTTGAATTTACGGTCGTCGCTTCCATGAAAAATTTCGCCTCCCGAAAAAGAAAAGCCCCGGACGCACAGGCATCCGGGGCAAAAATGCGGATCTCGCCATCTTCTTCCATCCTGACTTCGCGGACGCCTTGCCTGTCCGCCTCACAGTCGGCTCCGGAATCGCACCGGATCAGCCTTTCGGCTCGCGGGCTGCGGACCTGGAGGTCCTTCACCGCCGGTGGGGAATTCCACCCCGCCCCGAAGATTTCGGGAATATGATACTCCATTTCCGCCGTCAGTGCCAGAGAGGGAAATGTTTTTGCTGTCATCCTGAACGACCGCAACAGCTTGTCATCCCGAGGAGCGGTTTCGGCGACGAGGGATCTCGGATTCCGAGGTCTTAAAACCAGATTCCTCGGGCTTCGCCCTTCGGAATGACAAACCTTTATGGTACGGCAACAGAGGCGGGATCGTCCCCGTTTTTTGTCATCCCGAACGAGCGCAACAGCTTGTCATCCCGAGGAGCGCAGCGACGATCGCGGAGCATCCCCGGGGGGGAAGGATCTTGCCGTTGGTTCTTCGGTTGCTCAAACCCGAGATCCTCGCCTTCGCCCGGGATGAAAATCCGTTCTGTCATCCTGAGGAGCGCAGAGACGAAGGATCTCGCCGTTGTCCTTGATTCTTTGTATCCTGCCCTTCCCCTACTGCGACTTCCCCCTGCAGAGAATGGGAAGTTCGTCCGCGACCCGGCCGTCCTCCACGAGGTACATCCGGTCGTAGAGGTTGCAGGTGGGGCAGATGTGGTTGGGTATGATCTCCACCCGGTCTCCGAGGGAGAGCCGTTCGTTCGCCTCCTTACCGTAGACCAGCCCGTGCTCGTCATAGAGCTTGCCGATCCTCAGGCCGTCAAAGCCCTTCAGCAGACCGTGGCCGGGAGTGCCGCAGATTCCCCCCTCCCTGGTGAAGGCCGTCAGGGCCTTGACCCCCGCGTCGAGGACCACCCTGTCCGCCGTGGGCTTGCTCATCACCGTGGCCAGCACAGTGGCGGCGCAGGTGTCGTAACTCCCCACCGCCGCGCCCTGGGCGGCGTCCATCAGGACGTAGGTACCCGGGCGGATCTCCGTCACGCCGGGGAGGATGTCCCCGCCGACCAGAATGGACGGCGTTGCGCCGATGCTCACCGTGCCCACCGGAATGCCCTCCGCCCGGATCATTTCCGCTGCCCCGAGGGTCTCCTCCTGGGCCTTCCGGAAAAAGGCGGCGCACTGCTCACGGTCCTTCGCGCCGTAGGTGTGTCCCTCGTGGGAAAAAATGCCCTTCAGACGCACGTTCGGCGCGGCGGCAATGAATTTTGCCAGCTCCACCAGCTCCGGGCCGGGGAGCATGCCCGACCGTACCTCTCCAGTTTCCACCTCGATCAGGACGTCCGCCGGTTCAGGGGCACCCTCGAAAAACCGGGAAATAGCGGAAACCTGCTCCCGGTTGTCCACCCCCACGCTGAGCCGCGTTTTTGCGGCCAGGTTGCGGAGCCGGGCGAACTTCAGGTCGCCGTAGATCTCGTTGGCGATGAAAATGTCGTCCATGCCGTTTTCGGCCATGACTTCCGCCTCGCCGATCTTGGCCACTGTGATGCCCTTCGCTCCGGCCTTCACCTGCATGGCCGCGATCGCGGGGGTCCTGTGGGTCTTCGTGTGGGGTCTCAGGGCGACACCCGCCCTGTCAGCCAGATCCTGCATTCCCGTTATATTGCGGAGCAGAATGGTCCTGTCCACAAGGAGGGAGGGAGTATCAAGGCTGCTGTACAGGTCTTTCATTGCTGTCGTTCCTCCGTTCTTCAGGCATCAGTCGGTCCCTGAATTCGTCGCCGCGACGGCGTCGATTTCCACAAGGAATCCGTAGTGCAGATCCCGTGTCGGCACCACGGTCCGCGCCGGCCGATGATCCCCGAAGAATTCGGCATACACGGCATTCACCCTGTTCCAGAGCGAAATGTCCGAGACGTAGACGGTGACCCGGAGCACCCTGTCCCTGCCGCTTCCCGCAGCCTCCAGGACAGCCTCCAGGTTCATGAGGGCCCGTTCCGTCTGTTCCTCCACTGTGCCCAGGCATTTCTCCCCTGTTTCCGGCACTATGGGAAGCTGCCCCGCCGCATACACAACGCCCCGGTGCACCACTGCCTGGGAATAATGGCCCCCCGGCCGGGGAGCGTTTTCTGTCGAAATGAACTGCATACTATACCGGCACCTCCGTTCAGAATAGAAGTCGATGTTCCGTCCCGCGTTTCCTGTTCCTAGCCGCAGGTCTCATCCCGCCGTGAATCCAGCTTTCTGATCTCTTCGTCAATGTAGTCGGCCAGGATGCTGTTGTGGAAAGCCATGGCTTTCACGGCGGCCTTTATATTGCCGCTTTCCATGGTCCTGATGATCTCCATGTGGTGGTTGTACCGCTCTCTTGCCGGAAAGGGCGTTGTGGACAGCCTCCGGAACGTTTTTTTCCACAGGGATTCCACTTTCTTGTGCATTTCCCAGATCACCGGGTTGTCAAGGAGGGAGGTGATGGCCAGCTCGAAATTCATGTTGGGCAGCTCGTACCGGGATCCCTGTTCGGCCAGGCCTTTTTCGGCCGCCTCGAGCTGCTCGTCCTCCATCCGCCGGAGGGAAAGGGCCTGCGATTCCGTCAGATGGGGGACCACCTCCGCCACGGCCCGTTCCTCGATCATTCTCCGGGCCTGGATGAGCTGCCGGAGAAAGACGAAATGGTCTCTCTGGGCGGAACTGTATTCAGAAACCGGCATGGCGGCCGTGGAGAGGAGAAAAGCTCCGCCTCCGTGCCTGATTTCCAGCATCCCGGCGTATTCCAGGGTTTTCAGGGCTTCCCGTACGGAACTCCGGCTTACTTTCATGGCGGCGGCGAGGGTCCGTTCCGATGGAATACGGTCTCCCACCTTCAGGCTGTTTTCCCTGATGTACCTTGTGATGTTCTCGATGATCGCGTCCCGTACAATGACCTTTTTTATCTGCTGGAGCGCCACGTTTCTCCATCCCCTTTGCATCCGCCTGACAATCTGCTATACTTTTCAAAAGTTTTAACTGGTAGGACCACTTGCCACTTTCCGGATCCATTATAGCACTCTGCCACATCTTACATCATGAACCCACCGGTTCGAATCCTCGGAATTCGGGCCGCAGAAACGGCACATAGGGCCGTTCCCGAAAGGGAAACGGCATTGGAACCGGATCTTACGACATGAGGAGAGATAACGGCATGCACGCTCTGGAAAAAACCCTCGCCCGGGCTTCCGGGAAGACGCAGGTATCGGCAGGGGAAATTGTCCTGGCGGAGGTGGACCTCGCCGAGGTCAACGACCTCTACCTCCAGGTGATCAAATCCTTCCGCGAGCTTGGGGGAGAGAAAGTCCGCCACCCTGAAAAGACATCCTTCGTCTTCGATCACTATTCACCCGCACCCACCATCAAGGCAGCGGACAACCACAAAAAAATGAGGGAATTCTGCGCCGGGCAGGGCATCCCCCACCTTTTCGACATCGGCGAGGGAGTCTGCCACCAGGTACTGACCGAGAGCGGCATGGTCGGTCCCGGCACCATCGTCGTGGAGACCGATTCCCATACCACCACCATGGGGGCCCTCGGGGCCTTCGGAACTGGGGTGGGCGCCACCGACATGGCCACCATCCTGATCACCGGCAAGCTCTGGTTCAAGGTCCCCCGGGTGATGAACATCGTCTTCGAAGGCACTCCTCCCAAGGGGGTCATGGCCAAGGACATGATTCTCCACGCCATCGGCGACCTCAGGCAGGACGCCGCCATCTACAAGGCGGTGGAGTTCAGCGGCGGCGCTGTCCGTGAGATGGCCCAGGAGGAGCGCTTCGTCCTGTGCAACATGGCCGTGGAGATGGGGGCCAAGGCGGCCTTTATCGCCCCGGACGGCACGACTCTCGAGTATCTCTCCCGGTATGGCTGGAAGGGCGGGGAGATTCCCGCGACCGACCCGGGGTACGAATACGACTCCGTGGTCCGGTACGATGTCTCCTCGCTGACGCCGAGAGTCGCCCTTCCCGGCAGTGTGGACGCCGTTTCCGCCATTCCCGGAGAGAAGATCACCGTGGACCAGGTGTTCCTGGGCACCTGCACCGGCGGGCGGCTCAACGACATCCGCACCGCCGCTGAGATCCTGGCGGGAAAGCGTGTCGCCCCGGGAACCAGGTTCGTCGTTATTCCCGCCTCGAGGCGGATTTTTCAGGATGCCCTTCTGGCCGGATACATCGAAACGCTGGTGAACGCCGGCGCCGTCCTTTCCACTCCGGGGTGCGGTCCCTGTCTCGGCGCCCATGAAGGAATCCTGGCGCCGGGGGAAACCTGTGTTACCACCTCGAGCCGGAATTTCCCGGGAAGAATGGGAAGCACCGAGGCGGACATCTACATCGCGTCGCCCGCCACCGCAGCCGCCACAGCGCTCATGGGCAGGCTTTGCGGCGCCGACTCGCTGTAAGGGAGGACAGGGAAATGAACATCATCAGGGGAAGGGTTTTTACCTTCGGCAACAACATCGATACGGACCAGATTTATCCCGGGCGCTATCTCGAACTCACCGAGCACGATGAAATCGCCGCCCATGTCATGGAAGGAGCGGACCCGTCCTTTGCGTCGAAAATGAAACGGGGGGACATCATCGCGGCGGGTACCAACTTCGGCTGCGGCTCCAGCCGGGAGCATGCCGTTATCACCCTGAAAAACTCGGGAGTGGCCGCGGTGGTGGCCAGGTCCTTTGCCAGAATCTTTTTCAGGAATGCCGTGAACCTCGGGCTTCTCGTGGTGGAGATCCCCGACCTTGGAGACCTTGGGCTCCGGGACGGCGACGAAGGGGAACTTGATGTTCTCCGGGGCGTGTTTGCCGCCCCGGGCGGGAGCAGGACCTTCGCGCCCCTGCCCCCCCACGTGCTGGCCATCATCGAGGCGGGAGGGATCTTCCGCCTGTTCCGGGAAAAGGGCGCCGGTGTCTTCGGTTAGTACGGAGACGGTTTTGCCGATCCCGGACGAAAGAAAGGAGTTTTTCATGGAAATGAAGCGGAAAAAGCCTGTTCTGGCAGTTCCCCTGGGAGATGCCGCCGGGATCGGTCCCGAGATAGTGGCAAAGACGGCGGCGGCGGGATTCCTCGAAAAGCATGCCCGTCCTGTGATCGTGGGTGATGAAAGAGTGCTCCGGCTGGGCATGACCATTGCCGGGAAAATTTTTCCTTTCCGAAGTGCGGATTCCCTGGAGGAAGCGGCCGCAGGGGAGGGGCTCGCGCTGTGGAACACGGGAAGTCTCGATGCCGCAACCCTTGAGCTTGGCACAGTCTCGCCGGTCAACGGAAAAGAAGAGGGGGACAACCTTGCGGCCTGTATCGACGGCTGCAGACGGGGACTTCTGGACGGCATCTGCTTCGCCCCTCTCAACAAGGCGGCCCTGAAGCTTGGAGGGTACGGCTTCCCCAGCGAGCATGAGATGTTCGCCCATCTGTACGGAATAACGGAGGGCTTCGGCGAGATGAACGTTCTTGAAGGTCTCTGGAATATACGGGTCACCAGTCATATCCCGCTGAAGGACGTGGCGCGGAACATCACGGTGGAGTCGGTGCTGGATACGGTCCGCCTGGGATACAAAACACTGCGGAGGGCAGGGTGCGAAGCTCCCCGGATGGCCATGGCCGCCCTGAACCCCCACGGGGGGGAGAGCGGAACCTGCGGCCGGGAGGAGATCGACGTGCTGCTTCCGGCCATCGGTGCAGCGGAAAAAGAGGGCTTTTCCGTGGAGGGGCCCTTTCCGTCGGACACCCTGTTCATCCGGGCCTTTGAAGGAAAATACGACGGCGTGGTCACCATGTACCACGACCAGGGACAGATCGCCATTAAGCTCAGGGGATTCCATCACTGCGTCACCGTCTCGGCGGGGCTGCCCCACCCGATCACCACGCCCGCCCACGGAACGGCCTACGACATCGCGGGAAAGGGGATATGCACCACGTCAGCCTTTGAGGACGCCTATGCCCTCGCCGCCAGAATGGCCCTGGGAGATATCACGGAGCGATAAGAGAAAGAGCCGGCAGGAACGGCGGCCGGTTCTTCCGGATGGCGAAGGGAGGGATGGATGAAGAAAGAAACCTTGCGGCAGCAGCGTGGAGAGAAGCAGGAATAACAAAAATAAGGAGGGTTACACGAAAATGAAAAAAAGACATCTTCTGGTACTTCTGGTTCTGGCCGTGTCTCTGGCGTGCGCGGGCGCCCTTTCCGCCGCGGAGAACTATCCCGCGAAGCCGGTCGTGCTCGTGTACCATTCCCAGGCAGGTTCCGGAGGGGACATCTTCCTGAGGAACATGGGAAAGGCCATCGAGAAGATCATCGGCCAGCCCATCATCGTGGAAAACAGGACGGGCGGCGGCGGCTCCAACGCCTGGATGTATTCCAAGAACGCGAAGCCCGACGGCTATACCCTGCTCGGCATTTCGTCCTCCGTCATCGCCGGTCCGCTCCAGACAAAGATGGCGGTTTCCTACGCCGACTTCAAGCCTGTAGCCCAGGTCTTCTTCGATCCCACGGTTATTTTCGTCCCCGCAAAGAGTCCGTTCAAGACCTTTGACGACGTGATCAAGGATGCCAGGGCGAATCCCGGAAAGCAGAACTGGGGCGCCGGAAACCCCGGCAGCGCCGAGACCATGTGCATCGAGAAGGTCGCCCAGATGGCCGACATGAAGATCACCGTGGTGCCTTTCGAGGGCGGCGCCGACGTCATGGTGGAGATCATCGCCGGACGGATCGATGCGGCCATCGGCGAATATGCCGAGATCGCCAGCCAGGTGGAGGCGGGGAACATCCGCATCATCGCCTGCCTGAACACCGAGAGGATGGAGGAAGCTCCCGACGTCCCCACCCTCAAGGAGAGCGGCGTGGACTTCGTCTTCGAGAAGATCCGCGGCATTGTTGCCCCCAAGGATGTACCGGATTCCGTGGTCAAGGTGTGGACGGACTCTCTTGCCAAGATTTACGACGATCCCGAATTCAAGAAATACTACCGGGAGAACATGCTCGTTCCGAGATTTGTTCCCGCCGAGAAAATGCAGAAGGTCATGGACGATCAGCACGCCTTCTTCAAGGAAATGGGCAAGGGGCTCTACTAGAGCCCGTTCCGCTCACCGGATCAGACGATTTCTCGTAACCAATACTGCCTTTCGGCGTCCCTCCGCTCCCGGATTCTTTGGGGCGGAAGGGGCGCCGGAGGCAACACAGGAAGGGAAATTATGACGATTACAAACAAAAGCAAGGCTGTGCTCAATATCCTGTGGATCCTCGCCGCCGCGGCATTTTACTGGACATCAATTCCCTACAGCGAGGCGAGGACTTTCGATCCCATCGGTCCCCACGTTTTTCCCCAGATCATGTCCGGGGTCATTATTCTCTGTTCCCTGGGCAACCTGCTTGTGATCTACCGGCATTCAAAAACAGGAACGGACACCCCGGAAACCTTCCACCCCGGAGATGCCCTCAGGATGCTCCTTGTCCTGGTTGTAAGCGGGCTGTACATCTGGCTTATGCCCGCTGCGGGCTACCTGGTCGCCACCATTTTCCTGATCTTCCTGCTCATAGCGGTCCAGGGAGAGGTGGGGCTGAGAGTCAACATTCTCGTCAGCTGCGGGTTCGCCCTGGTGCTGTACCTCCTTTTTTCAAAGGTGCTTCATATTCTTCTGCCCCACGGATTTCTCGAGTTCATCTAGTGCCCGCCCCCTGAGAGAATCTGCGCCCGCGGGTGTTTTTTAGCTTGTCATACTGGAGGCTGAGCGTCTCATGGAATTTCTGCAGAATATAGCTCTCGGTTCGAGCGTGGTTTTCACTTTCAAGGGTCTCGCATCCATCATCGCCGGCGTGGTCGCCGGAACCATCGGCGGCGCCATTCCCGGCATCAACGCCACCATGACCATGGCCATCCTTCTGCCCTTCACGTGGGGGATGGACCCCACGGCGGCCATTCTCATGTACGTGGGCATTTACTGCGGTGGACAGTACGGGGGGTCCATCCCGTCGGTCCTCATCGGGACTCCCGGGACGCCCTCATCGGCGGCGACGGTGATGGACGGCTATCCTCTTCACCTTCAGGGGAAAACCGGCCTTGCCCTCGGCATGTCGCTCTACGCCAGCGTATTCGGGGGCATTGTCTCGAGCGTCGCCCTGATGATTTTCGCCATTCCCCTGGCGAAGGTGGCCCTCGCCTTCGGCCCCCCCGAGTACTTTGCCCTCGCGCTCCTCGGCCTGACCCTGGTGGCCTCCCTGTCCACGGACGTGTTCAAGGGACTGATCGCCGCGGCTCTCGGTCTTCTTCTTGCCACCATCGGTCTCGATCCCTTCGCCGGCATCGTCCGGTTCGGTTTCGGCAGCGAACACCTGATCGAGGGGTTTGAAATAATCCCCTTCTACATGGGAATCTTCGCCCTGAGCCAGGTGCTGTACATCATTTTCAAGAAGATCCGCCGTGAGGTGGTGGAGTACAGGATAACCTCAAAGTATCCATCGACCCTCGATTTCATCCGCTGCCTTCCCTCCATGCTCATGGGATCGGCCATCGGCATGTTCGTGGGTGCCATGCCGGGAGCGGGAGCATCCATAGCCTGCTGGCTCGGCTATAACGAGGCAAAACGGTGGTCCAGGCACCCCGAGGAGTTCGGCAAGGGCGCCCTGGAAGGAGTAGCGGCCCCGGAAGCGACGAACAACGCCGTGACGGGAGGGGCCATGGTACCTCTTCTTTCCCTGGGCATACCGGGCTCCGGCTCGACGGCGGTCATGCTTGGAGTGCTGATCATTCACGGTCTTCGTCCGGGCCCCATGCTCTTCGTCACCAACCCGGAAATCCCCTATTCGATCTTCGTCTCCCTGTTCGTCTCGAACGTCATCATGATCTTCGTCGCCCTGATGCTGATCAAGCTCCTGATCAAGGTGGTCAACATCCCCGAGACTATAATGAACGCCTGCATCCTGGCCATCATTTTCGTCGGGGCCTACTCGGTGAACAACAGCATGTTCGACATCTTCACGGTCCTTCTCTTCGGTGTCCTCGGGCTGATCATGAAAATTTACGATTACCCCATTACGGCCACGGCCCTCGGTTTCGTGCTTGGATACCTCGTGGAGACGAATTTCAGGAGGTCCCTCACCCTTTCCAAGGGCGACTGGTCTGTTTTCATGACAAACCCCATCTCTATGGTGATCATCATCCTTTCCATCCTGAGCGTGGCCTACGCGGTCTACTGCAACCACTTCAGGAGAAAACGGGGGGCGGCGGAATAGAAAACCCCTGCCCGGAACGCTCCTGGCCGGGAAAAATGACAAGATACTCCAAAAATATGCGAGGGAGAGTCGAGACATGGCGGTCTACAAGCTTGGAATGCTGAAAGGCGACGATATCGGGCTGGAAGTGGTGCCGGAGGCCGTAAAGGTGCTGAACGCCGCCGCCGGAAGGTACAGCGGCGTGACGCTGGACTGGTGCGAGCTGCCGGTTGGGTACCCCTCCTACGTCACAAGAGGGGAGACCCTTCCGGCCTCGACGCTGGAAGCCCTGTACGGGCTTGAAGGATGGATTCTCGGCCCCATAGGCCACATGGCTTACCCGAAGGACGACCCCAAGGCCATCAATCCACACCCCATCCTTCGGAGGAATTTCGACCTGGCGAGCAACATCCGGCCTTCACGGTCCCACCCTTCCCTGCCGTGTCTTCACCAGGACGTGGATCTGGTCATCATCAGGGAAAACAACGAGGGGTTCCAGCCTGACAGGAATATGTACAAAGGAATGGGGGAGTGCATGCCCACACCGGACATGGCCCTGTCCCTCCGGGTGATCACCAGGAGAAATTCCTCCATGGTGGCCAGGACGGCCTTCGAACTGGCCCGGCAGCGGAACGGAAAGAAAAAGGTCACGGCGATCCACAAAAATACGGTCTTCAAGCTGGGATGCGGCCTCTTCATCGATACATGCAGGGAAGTGAGCAGGGAGTACCCCGACGTGGAATTCGACACGGCGGTGGTGGACACCTTTGCCATGCACCTCGTCATGCGGCCGCAGAAATTTGACGTGGTGGTGACCACGAACATGTTCGGCGACATCCTCTCCGACGAAGCAGCCGGGCTTGTGGGCGGTCTCGGCATGGCCCCCGGCCTCTGCGTCGGTCCCCGGTACGCCATGGCCCAGGCCACTCACGGGTCGGCGCCGGACATTGCGGGGAAGAACATCGCCAACCCCTACGCCATGATCATGTCCGCCCAGATGCTGCTCTCGTGGCTCGGGAACGGCAAAGGAGACACGGAAGCGGTCCGGGCGGCGAAAGACATAGAAACTGCCCTCGGAATGGTGCTCTCCGATAAAGAAAGCGTTACCCCGGACCTCGGGGGGACGGCGGGGACCGATGCCATGGGCGATGCCGTCTGCAAGGCCCTCGCGTCCCTGTAGCGGAAGCTGATAACGAAAGAGCCCCTTCCCGGAGAATCCGGGAAGGGGCTCTTTCGTAGGGTTGTCAGGCGCCGGCGGCGTCCCTCTTCTTCTTCTCGGAGACGATGTTCAGGATCTCGGCGCAGCGGATCTGGTTGAAAATTCCGCAGTAGCAGAAGTTGGAGAGTTTTTTCGCTCCCTCTTCGGCAGTGAGCTTGCCATTGTCCACCTGTTTCTGGACGTCCTCCACGAACTTGGGGGGGATCATGTGGTGGCCGCACATGGTGGTGATGGACAGGGTGTCGTCGTCGGGAAGACGGCTCTTGTTGCCCCACACGCCGAGGGAGTAGTTGACGGAGTGGGGGGTAACCCCGGCTTCCCTGCAGGCGGGAAGCACCTCTGACAGGACTCCGGTGATGACCACCGACATGCCGAGATCCTTGGCCTTGATGTCCTTCAGGAAGCCGATCACCTGTTCCTTGCTGGTGAAGACGCCCCTGATGCGGGACTTGTCGCTGATGTTCTTTCTGATCTCTTCGCTGGAGTACTGGGTCAGGGGGCCGGTTTTCACGTCGCCCCAGTTTTCCGAATGCCAGGCCTCGGCGGTGGCGATGAACTCGAGGGCCTTGTCCCTGATGTTCTTGTCGTTCACACCCTTGGTCTGGTACATGAACCAGTTGAAATCCCTCTTCTGGGACTCGATATCTCCCGATCTGTGCAGTGAGTGGGTCATTTCGCTCTTCCTCCTCTTCTCGTCTCTGCCCTACAGGGTACTGAGGGGCCTGCCGAGCCCGACGTTCACCTTGCCGCGGTGGGGCTGCGGGATGCCGAGGGCGTCAAGTTCGCTGAGTATGGGATTCTCTCCGTTTTCATCCACCCGGAGGATGAGCCCCACGGAGAAGACGGTGTCGATTTCCTTTTCAACTTTCTGCAGGGCGCGGAAGACGTCGGACATTTTGTCCAGGGTGCAGCTCCCCTCGATGATGACGGAAAGAAGATGGTAGTCGAGGCAGGCGTCGTCCAGCTTGCCGGTCTTCATATCCGTCATGAGAGCGGAAAGGGGTGTGGTCTCGGGCGGCTCGAAGACGAGGCCCGCTTCAGCCATGGCCATGGCGACCTTCTCCGCGTCCCGGAGAAACACGCCCAGCCCCGGACGGCCCATGTCGATGGAGAAGCCCGCGAAGCCCTTCTTCACCCGGCCGCTTACGTCGTTGGTCTTCACTTCTTCGGTGCCCCGTCCCGTGACCCCTGTGACGCCGTGATTCTCCACGGGGTCGCTCATGACGTGCTGGAACTGCTTGAAAAAGCCGTCAAGCTCCACCGTCTCGATGGCTCCCACGGGACAGACCTTCTGGCGTACGCAGACATAGCACTCGGTGCACCTGGACTGGTCCACGTAGCACTTCCTCTCCTCGGGAAGATAGTGGATGGCGTCCACAGTGCAGTATTTCATGCACGTTTTGCACCCGACACATTTTTCCTTGTTGATGACCGTCATTGATCTACACCCTTTCTCTTGTTCTGAAAAAACTGCTTTCGGCCGTCCGCCGGACATGAACTACTCGGACGGAGGAACCTCTCTCGTCTTTCTGTGGTCCCTGATCATGCGGATGAAGGGCATGATCAGCGTTGCGAATCCCAGCGCGAGGAACACGAGGGAAATTGGACGGGTGAAGAAGGTGGTCCAGTCCCCGGCTGAAATTATGAGCCCTCGCCGGAAGTTGCTCTCCGCCATGGGCCCGAGGACCAGGGCCAGCACCAGGGGAGCTACGGGAAATTCGAACTTTCTCATGAAGTAGCCCACCACGCCGAAGGAGAACATGAGGAACACGTCGGAGAGGCTGTTGTTTTCGGCGAAGGAGCCGATGGTGGCCAGGATGAGAATCATGGGCACGAGCACCCGGTTGGGGATCTTGGTGACCTGGGAGAAGAGGCGGGCTCCCAGCATGCCGAGGACGAAGAAGGCGATGTTGGCCAGGACCATGCCGGCAAAGAGGCCGTACACCAGGTCGGGGTTCTCCCTGAAGAGCAGGGGACCCGGACGGAGTCCCTGGATCATGAAGGCGCCGACGAGAACGGCAGTGGTTTCGGACCCGGGAATGCCCAGGGAAAGCAGGGGGACCATGGCGCCGCCGGTGGCGGCGTTGTTGGCAGCTTCAGGGGCGGCGATGCCTTCGAGGCATCCTTTGCCGAACTTCTCCGGCGTCTTTGACCACCGGCGGGCTTCGTTGTAGCTGATGAAGGAGGACATGGTAGCCCCGGCGCCGGGGAGGATGCCCACCAGGGTGCCGATTATGGAGGAGCGGATGACTGTGCCCGTCACGGAGACCAGGTCCTTCAGGCTGATGGTGAGGCCTGATATTGCCTGTTTCACGCCGCCGAGCTCCTGGATTTCCTTCTCAACAGTGATGAAGATCTGGGAGACGGCGAAGAGGCCGATGAGCACGGGGATGAAGGAGATGCCGTTCAGAAGCTCCACGATGTCGAAGGTGAACCGGGGCACTCCCGTGACGATGTCAAGTCCCGCCGTGCCGAGGAGCAGGCCGATGACCGCCGAGATGAGTCCCTTCACCATGTTTTCGGCAGCAAGACTGGAAATGATGCTCAGACCGAAGAAGCACAGGGCGAAGTATTCCGCCGGGCCGAACATGAGGGCCATTCTGGCGAGGGGAGGGGAGAGGAAAATCAGGACGATCACGCTGAAGATTCCGCCGATGAAGGATGCCGTGGCGGCCATGCTGAGGGCCCGGCCGGGTTCGCCGTTCTGGGCCATCTCGTAGCCGTCGAAGACGGTGCATGCCGCGGCGGTGGTTCCGGGAGTCCGGAGCAGGATGGCCGTGATGGATCCGCCGTAGATGGCACCGCAGTAGATGCTGAGCAGCATGACGATGGCGGGCAGGGCGCTCATTCCATAGGTGAGGGGAAGGAGGAGGGCGATGCCCATGGAGGCGTTCAGACCGGGAAGGGCACCGATGGAGATGCCGAGGGCGCTTCCCACGAACACGCTCAGGAGATTCTGGAGGGTTACTACATCTTTGAAGCCTTCAAGCATCAGAAGGGCTGATTCCATAATCCGGTCCCCCTCCTATCCCAGGAATCCCGCGGGAACGGGGACCTTGAGCAGATTGGCGAATACGAAGTACACAGCGAAGACGACGAGCAGTACGGGGATCATGTCCATAATCCGGAACCTCCTGGTGGTGATCGCCGTGACGGTGCATGCGAAAAGGGGAGCCATAATCAGGAAGCCGACCTCCGGAAGGAAGTACCAGAAGGCGTAGCAGAACCCTGCCGTTACGGCCACGGCACCGATGCCGGCAAAGGAGGCCGTCGTCGGCTTCGTGAGTTTTTTCAGATCAAGCAAAGCCATGAGTGCCGAAAGAACCATGAGCGCCACCGCAAAGAGCTGCGGAAAGGCATGGGCTCCCACCTGGCCGTCTATTTCGATTTCAGGCACGTAATTTCCGGCTTCCCTGAATATGAGGAAGCCGAAGGCAAACAAACAGACCCCGAGTACCGAATTGATATATCGAAAATTTTTCATGTTTTGCCCCCACAGTTTTTCGTACTGGTGTACGGACGGGGTGCGCCCATTTCAGCGCGCACCCCGCAAGAAAAGATGCCTTACTTCTTCTTTTTGACGAGCCCCAGTTCCTTCAGCTCGTTTTTGTAGAAGAGATCCTGCTCCGCCACGAAGAGGGCGAAATCGGTGCTGTTGAGGTATGCCGCCTCGAGCTGATTCTCGGCAAGGTACTTCTGGAAACCTTCCTGGGCCACGACCTTCTCGATAGCGGAGGAGAGATAGTCGAGGGCTTCCTTGGGCGTTCCCTTGGGAGCCACGACACCGCGCCACGTGGGAACCACCACGTCAAAGCCGAGTTCCTTGAAGGTGGGAACGTCGGGGAAAGCCTTCCACCGGTCGGCGCTGAAGCTGCCGAGGAGCCGGACCTGCCCGGCGGCGATCTGCTCGGTCAGTTCGCTGGGGTTGTTGGTCAGCACGTCGATGTGGCCGCCCATGAGGGAGGCGAGGGAGTCGGCGCCGCCCTCGAAGGGAACGAACCGGGACTTGATCCCCGAGAGCTTGGAAAGCTTTGCGGAAGCCACGTGGTCGGAGGTTCCCACGCCGAAGGTTCCCCAGCTCACGCCGCCCTTCTGCTTCGCGTAGGCAACGAATTCCTCCCAGGTTTTGTAGGGAGCGTCGGTGCTCACGGCGACCACGTTGGTCTCCACGGCGACCCGGGCGATCATGTCGAAGTCAGCGGGACCCTTGGGGGAGCGGCCGAGGGCGGGCGTCAGAACGAAATTGGTGGTGACGGCGAGGATGGTGTGGCCGTCAGCGGGCTTGGAAGCCGTGTAGGCCATTCCCACGGCACCGCCGCCGCCGCTCTTGTTCACGGGAACGAAGGGCTGGGAAACGTAGGGCTCCATGAGCCTGGCCATGTTCCGGACGAAGATGTCGCTGCCGCCGCCGGGGGAGGCCCAGATAACCCATTCGATGGGCTTTTCGGGATAGGCCGCGAAGGCCGCTTCGGTCCCGGAAAGCAGAGCCGCGAAGAACGCAAGAACCAGAAATGCTGCAAGTCTCGTTTTTCTCACAATAATTCCTCCTTCAATTTCGTTTCCCTGTCCTCCTGGTGCGATGAACTGTGAATATGCTCCAGAGTGTTCCTTTCCACCTCCCCGTCAGCGGAATCGAGCGATGCCAGTATGGAGTTCAAAGCGTTGCCGAGGTGAATCCGGATGCATTCCCCGGCAGCGGCTTCATCCCCTTTTTCGAGGGCTGCGATGAGGTTCCTGTGTTCTTCGATGACCCTGGGGATGCGGTTGGGCGTATTCACGGACCGGATGCGGAAGAGCCGGGCGCTGCTCTGCACCTGCTCGATGAAGCCCGTAAGAATGGAACTGTCGGCGGCGGAGAGGATGATTCTGTGGAACTCCACGTTCGCCTCGATGATGCATTCCATGTCGGTACGGCTGGCACAGGCCTCCATGCGCTTCACGTTCTTCCGGAGCTTTTCGAGAATTCCGGCGGTCAGGTTCGGGAGGGCCCACTGGACCGCGAGAGTCTCCAGGTGGAGGCGGAGTGTGTAGAGCTGGACGATGTCTTTTTTCTCCAGCCTGGCGACGACAAAACCCCTGTTCGGGAGCTTTTTGACGAGCCGTTTTGCCACGAGGCTGTTCAGGGCGTCATGGACGGGCGTCCTGCTGATGCCCATGCTCTCCGCCAGCGTACGTTCCACAAGGCGGGTGCCGGGGGGGATCTTTCCCTCCAGGATGGCGGAGCGGAGTTCTTCGAAGGCTCTTTCGCTGAGACTCTTCATTGCGGGGAGCTTTGAAATCATCTGTTTCCCTCCGCGGCCCGCCCTGGTCTGCATTGAAAGGGACGTGATCCGCTCCGGAGCTTACTCCAGAAAGCGGGGCATTGGCCTGAATTTTGGAATGCGGCATGCGGCATGCCAGATGGAATCGAAAATATTTTATACAGGTTGCGTCTGACTTGTCAAGGCGGAAGTGCCGTTTTGCTGCAGCATCCCATACGAGTGAGGGGAGCGGCCTTTGCTTGTCATCCTGAGCGGAGGAGGATCTCGGGTTGGACTCTTCCAGATACAAAAGCAGGTCCCTCGTCGCTCCGCTCACTCGGGACGACAAGGCCAGGTTGTCATCCTGAGCGAATGCGAAGGATCTGCAGTTGGTTCTCTTGAGACGCCTCCAAGATCCTCCCCTTCCGGGGATGTTACGCGATCGCGCCGCTCACTCGGGACGACAAGGCCAGGTTGTCATCCTGAGCGAATGCGAAGGATCTGCAGTTGGTTCTCATGAGACGCCTCCAAGATCCTCCCCCTCCGGGGATGCTCCCTCCGCTTCGCTCTGGATGCTCCGCGAGCGCGATCGCTCCGCTCACTCGGGACGACAAGGCCAGGTTGTCATCCTGAGCGAATGCGAAGGATCTGCAGTTGGTTCTCATGAGACACCTCCAAGATCCTCCCCTTCCGGGGATGTTACGCGATCGCTCCGCTCCGTCGGGACGAAATCCAAAGGCAAACATCAGGCCCGTCGTTGTATCCCGACACAGTTTTATAACGAGACAAACACGGTTGACAAAAATTCCCATTTTGCATAGAATTCCCGGTAATATCTGAAAAGCGATGATCCGGGACGCCCGGTTCCCAAAAATCGGCGACAGAGAGAAGCGCCCTCCGGCTGAAAGGCGCTTTCGCCGCTGGGAAGGGGCCCAAAGCCCGGTGAGCAGGAGCGGAAAGCGGCATTTTCGCGCCGCGGAGTACGTTCCCGGGATCGGTTCCCGTCACAGGACCGGAGAGGGACGGTGATTGTGCGCCGTCCAACAAGGGTGGTACCGCGAGTTCCGGCTCGTCCCTTCGGGGGCGGGCCGTTTTTGTATTGAAACGAAAGGGGAGATTGCAGTGAAGATAGCTGTTGTGGGCGCCACCGGCGAAGTGGGCCGGATGATGACCAGGGTGCTTCAGGAGCAGAATGTTCGCCCTGAAGAGGTCAGTTTTTTCGCGTCGGCCAGGAGCGCCGGCGACGAGGTGGAGTTTTACGGGCGGAAACACCGGGTGAAGGAACTGACGGAAGAGGCCATGAGGGAACGGTACGACTATCTTCTCTTCTCGGCGGGGGCCGCGGTGTCCAGGCAGTTTGCCCCGATAGCGGCGGAGGCGGGAAGCGTGGTCATCGACAATTCGTCCGCCTTCCGCATGGATCCGGCCATCCCCCTGGTGGTGCCGGAGATCAACGGCGATCTCCTGAAAGGCTACCGCAGCGGCATCGTGGCCAACCCGAACTGCTCCACCATCCAGATGGTCCTCGCCCTGTACAGGGTCCATGAGCGGTACGGCATCCGGTCCATCGTGGTGAGCACCTACCAGTCCGTCTCCGGGGCGGGCAAAAAAGGCATGAACGAGCTTGAGGATCAGATGAAGGGGCACATTGCCCCGAAGAAGTTCGTGAAGCAGATCCACCTCAACGTGGTGCCCCAGATCGGCTCGCTGCTCGAGAACGGCTTCACTGACGAGGAAATGAAGATGGTGAACGAGACCCGGAAGATTCTCCGGGACCCCGACATCTCCGTCTGGCCCACCACCGTGCGTGTTCCGGTGCTCTACTGCCACTCCGAGAGCATCCTCACGGAGACACGAAAGCCCTTCGACCTTCAGGGAATCGAGGCGGCGCTGGAGGCGGGCGAACACGTGGCCCTTTCACGGGACATGTTCACCCCCCTTGACGCGGCCGGTACGGACCTCACGTACGTAGGGCGCGTCAGGGCCTTCGACGATACCCGATTCCTGATGTGGAACGTGGCGGACAACATCCGGGTGGGAGCGGCCACCAACGCGGTGAGGATCCTCCTGAAGCACGGGGAACTGAACTAGGTCCATGCACGGCTTTCTTGTCATCCTTCCGGTGGTGCTGGTCATGGCTGCCGGAAGGATGCTGGCCCGCCGCGGGGTCGTGTCTCCCGGAGCCTTCGCCCAGATCAACAAGGCCATCTACTGGACGGCCATACCGGCCCTCATCCTCCGGATGACCAGCATGGCCGACATGTCCGCCCTTGCGGACAGGAACATGGTGGTGGCAGTATACCTCTCCTTCCTTGCCGCCCCGCCAGCGGCCTGGCTGATCGGGAAGCTCGCCGGGCAGGAGCGGAGGCGCACCGCGTCGTCCACCCTGATGGTCATCCGGTCCAACACGGTGTTCGTGGGCCTTCCGGTGGTCACCGTGGCGGTGGGGACCCTGGGGGTGGAGGTGCTGTCCCTCTACCTGGCCTTCACCTTCATCGGCTACCAGATCATTTCCATCTCCTGGGCCCAGCTCGCCCTGTCGGGGGGCATCTCCTGGAACACCGTGAAGGGCACTTTGAAGAACATGGCGAAGAACCCCCTGGTGCTGTCGAGTCTCGCAGGGTTCACCCTGGCGGTGACGGGGCTGAACTCTTTTCCCGTGTGGCTGGACGAGACCCTGAAGCTCCTGGGAAACATCGCCAGCGGCACGGCCCTCCTCTCCCTCGGGGCGACCCTGAAGCTCGAGGCGCTGACCTCCATGCTGCCCAGGGCCTGGAGGGACGTGATTCTGAAGCTGATCTTCCTGCCGGCCCTTACCTGGGGCCTTTTTCTCCTGTTCCCGGTGAATCCGTTGGTCTTCCGCACGGTGGTCCTCATCGCCGCCATGCCCGTGGCTGTGGACTGCTTCATCCTGTCCCAGGTGCTGGAAATGGACCCTGACCAGTCAGCGGCGGCCATCACGGCGAGCACCCTGCTCTCGGGACTCACCGTCCCCCTGTGGATCACCCTGCTCGACGCCTTCCTGATCTGAAAAAAACCCGGCCTTCCCCGAAGGGAGGCCGGGTCCGTATCGTCAGTCCCGGGCCGTGAGGGTGACCAGGAGGATCTCCCCATCGGGAGCGCCCCTGCATGTCAGGGAGAAATCAGCGGGGTAGTCCTCCAGCACAAGAAGCTCCATTCCCTCCAGCTTCGTCCATTCGCCCTCCCATTCCGCCGCCACGCCCCCCCGGAGGCAGAAGAGCACCGTCCAGTCCCCCAGGAGAAAGAGGCGCTTCTGCAGGGCTGTCACGGGAATCTTCCGGTATTCGCAGGATACCCCGCTTCGTCTGCAGAAGATGTTGAAGTCGGTGCAGGCCCCGCCCGGCAGGGAGCACATCACTTCGTCCTCACCCTTGAAGCGGATGGAGGAAAAGGGTGCCGCCAGGGAGACCTTCACGCCCCGGAGTTCCAGGTCCAGGCCGTCGCCGGAGAGAAGGAACAGGGACCTGTCGCAGCCGGGGAAGAAAGAAAAGGGCCCCCCCGCAGTCACATCCGCCGAACTGAGCCTCCAGAGGAAAGAGTCCTCTTCAAAGTTCGCGCCCTCGGGGTGGATGTGGATCTCCCTGGTGACGCCGAGGCCGTTTTTCCAGGGTTTCGGCACGAAATCCCGGGGTGTTTTGCGGATCGCCCTCATGGCGGAAGTCAGTCCCCTTCCTTCCCGCTGAACAGGACGTCCACGGCCGACATCACGGTGTCGTCTCTGACCGAGTAGGGGAGGGTGATGTGGTATCCCCCGGGGTATGTGCGGTTCACTTCCCGGCTGACCTCCATGGCGTTGGGGTTCCGGGCCCAGGCCCTGCGGGCCACGCCTCCCAGGACATCCCACATCATGGCCGAACGGATGATCTCGTCGGTGGACTCCCGTCCGTCCAGCAGCAGTCCGAAGCCGCCGTTGACCGCCTTGCCGATGCCCACGCCGCCGCCGTTGTGGAGGGCGCAGAGGGTCATCCCCCGGGCGGCGTTCCCGGCGAAGCAGACGGTGGCCATGTCGGCGCAGATGTTGCTGCCGTCCTTGATGTTGGCCGTCTCCCGGTAGGGAGAGTCTGTGCCCGACACGTCGTGGTGGTCCCGGCCGAGCATCACGGGGCCGATCTCGCCCTTCCGGACCATCTCGTTGAACTTCAGGGCGATGCGGGTGCGCCCCTCGGCGTCCTGGTACAGAATCCGGGCCTGGGTGCCCACCACCAGGGCGTTCTTCTCCGCGTCCCGGATCCAGGCCCAGTTGTCGTAGTCCTGGGCCCTCCGGTCGGGATCGATGCACTCCATGGCCGCCCGGTCGGTCTTCCGCAGGTCCTCGGGGTCGCCGCTGAGGCACACCCACCGGAAGGGGCCGTAGCCGTAGTCGAAGAGCACGGGGCCCATGATGTCCTCCACGTAGGAGGGCCAGATGAATCCGTCGTAGGTATTCTCGCCGTTTTTGCAGACCTCCGTCACCCCGGCGTCGAACACCGCCCGGAGGAAGGAGTTGCCGTAGTCGAAGAAGAAGGTCCCCCGATCGGAAAGAACCTTGATCAGCTCGTAGTGCTTCCGGAGGGAAATATCCACCAGCCGCCGGTACTCCGCCGGATCCTTCGACAGCAGGGCGGTCCGCTCGTCGAAGGTGAGTCCCTGGGGGCAGTAGCCGCCGTCGTAGGGTGCGTGGCAGGATGTCTGGTCCGACAGCAGGGGGATCTCGATCTCGTGGTCAACGGCGTACTGGAGCAGGTCCACGATGTTGCCGTGGTAGGCGATGGACAACGGCCTTTTCTCCCTGCAGGCTTCGGCGGCCATGGAGAAGGCCTCCCCGCAGGTCTCCGCCACCCGGCTGACCCATCCCTGGCTGTGCCGGGTCCCGATCCGGGAGGAATCCACTTCGGCGACGATGCCCACCCCTCCGGCGATCTCCACCGCCTTCGGCTGGGCGCCGCTCATGCCGCCGAGGCCCGAGGAGACGAAGAGGATGCCGGCGAGGTTTTCCTTCTGCCCGACGCCGAGCCGCTGCCGGGCAGCGTTCAGGATTGTGTTGAAGGTGCCGTGGACGATCCCCTGGGGCCCGATGTACATCCAGCCTCCGGCGGTCATCTGGCCGTAGTTGGTCACGCCGAGCTGCATCCCCCGGTGCCACTCGTCCTGGTTGTCGAACAGCCCCACCAGCATGCCGTTGGTCAGGATCACCCGGGGCGCGTCGGGGCGGGATCTGAACAGGCCGAGGGGGTGCCCGCTCTCAAGGACGAGGGTGGTGTCCTCGGTGAGCTCCTCCAGGTATTTTTTGATGAGGCGGTACTGGAGCCAGTTCTGGCACACCTGGCCCGTCTCGCCGTAGGTGACCAGTTCGTAGGGGTAGAGGGCGATGTCGAAGTCGAGGTTGTTGTCGATCATCACCTGGAAGGCCTTTCCCGCCAGGCATTTCCCCTGGTACTGATTGACTGAAAGCCCCCGGATCCGGCCCTCGGGGCGGAAACGGTAGGCGTAGATCCGTCCCCGGGTGCGGAGTTCCTCCAGGAACTCGGGGAGAAGGGCTTCGTGGTACTCCTCCGGCACGTACCGGAGGGCGTTCTTCACCGCCAGCTCCGTCTCGGCCCGGTTCAGGGTCCAGCCCCGGTCGGGCGCCCGGCGGATTCCCTCCGCAAAGGCAGGGTAGTCGGGAAGGGGGCCTTCCAGCCTGATGGTCATTGCCTCCCGGTTCAGTTCATTCACCTGAAACATGGTTTCCACCTCCGAAAATATGAGTGTCCATCTTCCGTTCCACGCATAGGGCAGCCTCTTTCAGCCGCCTCAGGTTGCTTTCGAAATCCCGGAACACGCTGTCAGCGATTCCCGCCACGCCCATCTGGGCAACGAAAACGCCCCGTCCGTCGAAAAGGGGCACGCTGATATCGCCCGCATGGGGCATCCATTCCTCCCTGCTGAAGGCGAACCCCTGTTGCCGGATCCGCACCAGCTCCTTTTCCAGTTCCGTCCTGTCCACCAATCCGTCTCCCCGGGGCGGACGGAGGGACGATGCCAGCACCCGGGCCCTGATTTCAGGGGCGCAGTGGGCGAGGAGCACCTTTCCCGTGGCCCCTGCGTGGAGGGGAATGGCCATCCCCCGGTGGGCCGTGAACTTCACCGATGCCGGGGGCTCCACCGAATGGATGCACAGCCCCGAGGTCCCCTCGGTGACGCTGAGGATCGCCGTGTTTCCTGTCGTCTTCATCAGTTCGCGCATCTCGGGGTCCGCCGTGCGGATCAGTTCGTCGTAAAAGGACGAGGCGCCGGAAAGAAGAAAGAAGCGGATGCCCGGCCGGTACCCCTCGGTCAGCGGGTCCCGGAAGGCCCACTGCTGCTCCTCCAGGGACAGAAGAAACCGGTGCGCCGTGCTCCGAGGAATGCCGGTGATCTCTTCCACATCACGGATTGTCAGGGGCGCCCTGGACGAACACAGGGCCTCCATGATCGCCGTTACCTTGACGGCTCCGTCCATTTTTCCCCCCTGCCCGTTTTCCTGTGCCATACATCAACCTCCGAAAAATGGGACATAATGTCCCATTTTTATCATCAAGAGAGTATTCTGTCAATAAGGCTTTGTCATTCCGTGTTTTGTCATTCCGAGGAGCGGTTTTTGCTCCGAGGAATCTCGAATTTGATTCTGCTTGCCTGAAAAGCGAGATCCTTCGCGTTCGCTCAGGATGACAATCCTTTATTATACCGAACGATCGGAGCGATCGCGCAGCATCCCAGGAGGGGGAGGACCCCTGGGCGGTCTTTGTTTGTCTTCCTGAGGAGCGGGTTTGGGCGACAAAAGATCCGCTATTGATCCCAGGATTCAAGAATCGAGATCCCTCGCGTCCGCTCGGGATGACAACCTAACCCTGTCGTCCCGAACGAGCGGAGCGAGGAGGGACCTCGATTCTGGTTCTCAGCAGATTCACCCCCGCGATCCCTGCGCTCGGGATGACGCTGTATCCTTCCCCCCGAAATGATACAATGCGGGCAGTGAACGGGTTGCCAGTCTGCCCGAGAAAAGGGGGAGCATCATGACAGTCTTCGCCCAGAGAATGAAAACCATGGAAAAATCGGCCTCTATCATCCGGGGCCTCTTCGGCGCCATGAACGATCCCGGCATTATCTCCTTCGGAGGGGGAGCCCCGGCCAGGGAAGCCCTGCCCGTCGACATCGTCCGGGAGATAACGAACGAGGTGATCACCAGGGACGGCAGGGGAGTGGAGGCCCTCCAGTACGGCAGCGTCATGGGCCTGCCGGACCTCCGTGAAATCGTGGTGAGCGAACTCCTCGCCCCCAAGGGCGTGAAGGCCGACGCCGGCAGAATTATCATCACCAGCGGCGGCCTGGAGGGCATGAACCTCCTCTGCCAGCTCTTCATCGACCCCGGCGACGTCATTTTGGTGGAGTCGCCCACCTTCGTCCACTGCGTGGAGATCTTCGAGATGTTCCAGGCCCGGTGCGTCAGCGTCGCCATGGACGAGAACGGCATGGTCCCCGAGGATCTGGAGGCCAAGATCAGGGAGTACAGGCCGAAGATGGTCTATGTCATCCCCACCTTCCAGAATCCCACCGGCCGCACCCTCTCCCTCGAACGGAGAAAGAAAGTGGCCGAACTCGGCAGCCGGTACGACACCATCATCCTCGAGGACGACCCCTACCGGGACATCCGCTACAGCGGCACGGACCTGCCCCCCATCAAGGCCTTCGACACCACGGGGCACACCGTCCTCGCCAACAGCTTCTCCAAGATCTTCTCCCCCGGCAGCAGGCTGGGCTACGTCCTCGCGTCGGAGGAAATCACGGCAAAGCTCTTCGACGCCAAGACGGCCACCAACTCCCACACGTCCATGCTGCCCCAGGTCATCTGCGCCGAGTTCTTCAAGCGGGGGTACTACCCGGCCCACCACAGGATGATCTGCGATCTCTACCGGGAGCGGCGGGACGTCATGATCGAGTCCATCGACACATACTTCCCGAAGGGAACGGTGCGGACCTTCCCCGACGGGGGGCTCTTCACCTGGGCCCGGCTTCCCGGAGGCATCAACACCACCGGCCTGCTGGCAGAATCGCTGGCCTCGCCCGACGTGCGGGTGGCCTACGTGGCGGGGGAGGGCTTCTTCATCGAGGGCAACGGCATGGGAAACGACTGCATGCGGATCAGCTTCGGCGGGGTTCCTCCGGAGAAAATCCGTATCGGGGCCGAGCGCCTGGGCAAACTCATCTGCAGCAGGCTTGACCAGGGACTCAGCTGCGAGGCATAGAAGACATCTCACCTGAGCGTCATCCCGGGGCAGGACTCATGAGGCTGTCATCCTGAGAGTGACCGCTGCCCGGGATGACAGCCTCATGAGTATAGTATAATATGCAATGTATATGATCTTCTGATTCACGGGAGGACGCCATGCTTCTGAAGGAACGGTACAAAACGAAGTCCGGTTTCGTGTACGAGCTCATGCGGGAAAAAATCGTCTCCGGGGAATGGCCCCAGGGGATGAACATCATTGTCGCCTCCGTGGCGAGGGATCTCGGCGTCTCGGCCATTCCCGTACGGGAAGCCATGAAGCTCCTCGAGTCCGAAGGCCTCGTCGTGCAGGAACCCCACAAGGGTGCCCGGGTAACGGAGTTCGACCCGGAAAAGATCGTGGAAGTCATGTCCATCCGGGGAACCCTCGAGGGGTTCGCCGCAAGCGCTGCCCTTCCTTTTCTGAACGCCGGGGCGTTCGCCGACCTTCGCCGCAGGGTGGGAGAGATGGACGGCTACGTGCGGGCCGGAGAGTGTGAACGGTTCATCGCGGCCAACAAGGAGTTCCACAGGACGATTTATTCAAAGGGGCCGTTCCCCATGCTGAACGAGATGATCTTCAAGCTCTGGGACGGCGGCGGGTTCTCCCATATCGTTTTCGCTTTCCGCCCCGAGAGGATGGAAGTGGCCAACAACGACCACAAAGCCATCCTCGATGCACTGGAGAAGGGGGACGGCGAAAGAGCCGAGCGGCTTATCCGGGAACACAAGCTCGGTCTCGCGAAAGTACTGTGCGACATGGGGAGGAAGGGGTCCTCCGCCCGCTGATCAGCGGGGAAGGTCCCTTTCTTCCGTCCAGCGGTTCCTGAGCTTTTCGGCCTGCTGCCTCTCCTTTTTCGACATCTTTTTCCAGGCTTCTTCCCTCAGCTCTTCCGCGTCGATGATATTCCTGTCCGCGGCCATGTCCAGGTAAGCCCAGGCAGCCGCCGGGTCCCGCTCCACGACGCCGCCGGAGTAATAGAGCGACCCGAGGACGAACCACCCGAATTCGTTCCCCTGCTCCGCGGCCCTGCGGGCCCACCCTTCTGCCGCCTTTCCGTCCGCTTTTACTCCGTGTCCCTTCAGGTACATCCAGGCCAGCAGTCCCTGGGCAAGGGATTCTTCTTCCTCGGCGGCGTCGAGGGCGAGCAGCCGGGCTCTTTCGAGATCCTCATCGACGGCGACCCCCTCGTAATACATCCATGCGAGGGCGGCCTTGCCGAGGGAACTGTCCTCCGCCGCGGCCCGTTCTGCCAGGTCGAGGGCCCGTTCATCATTCTCGTCCATCCCCTCGCCGAAATAGCAGAGAAGGGCCAGAAGCCCCATGCCGTCTGGGTCCCCGCCTTCCGCCGCCTTTTCCGCCCATTCCGCGCATTCGTCCAGGTCCCGTTCGATGCCCCACATCTCGCCGTCGTAGAGCAGCCGGGCCAGAAGGCCCTGTATCTCCGGATCCGCTCCGGGCGCGGACGAAGCTTCCCTCAGAAGGGCGACTCCCCTGCCCGGATCGGCGAAGCCGTCTTCGAAGATCCTGATCAGGCCGAGAAGTGCCTTTGCCCCGGCGTCTCCTCCCGCGGAGCCTTTTTCCAGCCATTCCACCGCCTTTGACACGTCCTTCGGGAATCCGTCGCCGTCGTAATACATGGCCCCCACGGCTGTCTGGGCTTCCGCGTCTCCCTTCCGGGCGAGGTCCAGCAGTTCTCCCGGTTCGAATTCATCCCTTCCGGAGGATTCTCCCTGGGGCAGGGACGGTGCAGGAAGGGGGGACGGGATTTTTCCGAGGACCGTTCCCTGGGCTGAGATTTTCGGGGATATCCCCGCCCTGCGGAGAAAATCCACGATCCGGTCCGCCGGAAGGGAAGCGTTGACGAAGGCACCCTCGTCCTCCTCGGTATAGCCCCAGGTGTTGATGCCCACCACCTCGCCCCGGCTGTTCACCAAAGGGCCGCCGCTGTTCCCCGAGGCGATGGCGGCAGTATGGATTATGTTCCGCTTGCCTTGCTTTTCGACGATGGCGCTGACGGTCCCCTCCGTATAGACCACGGGAGGCGCCGTCCTGAGTTCGCCGTTCAGGATCTCGTCTATGCTTTGGTCGAACTGGGTGACAAGGAGGGGAAAACCCCAGGCGCTCACCCTGTCCATGCGGCTTACCCGGGGAGAGAACACAATGGAGGGAAGGGACGCTACCGGAGAGAAACGGAGCAGGGCGAAGTCGTTCCCTCCAGCCCCCCCGCCGTATTCCCGGCGGACGAGCGTCGCCCGGACAGGTTTCAGAACGGGGTTCACAAGCATAATTTTTCCTTTGCCCTCCACCACGTGGGCGTTGGTCACCACGTACCCGTCGGCGACCACGAAGCCGGTGCCCATACTGGCGGAATCCCCGTGGTCCACCAGGACATAGACCACGGCCCTTTCCATGAGAGCGGCAATTTCCCGCCGCCGGTCCTCGAGGAGTGCGAGAATGTCCGGACCGTCCTGCTGCGCCTCCGCTCCTGGAAGGGCGGAGAAAACAAGCAAAAGGGCCGCGGCAAGGATGAGAACGCGGGTCATCGTTCGGGCATCGGATCGGTGAAGTGCGGGCATGGCTGTTCCTCCCTGGCAATATGCTTTTGGCTCATAGTATTCTCCTGAAGCGGGAGTGTCAAATCTTCCCAGACGGCGGAAGGTGGTATATAGTATTTGAGAGGATCTGAAAACGCAGACTTTTCCAAAAGGGGCGATGGCGATGTTCACCGGAAAATTGAAAGTGTACCTGGCAGTGGTCGGACTGTTTTTTGCGGCCCCGGCCGCATGCCCGGAGGAGATGGATCCGGTTCTGGTGAGGATCACGGGATCGTCCGTGAACATCCGTGCCGAGGCATCGAGAACCGGGAGGGTTATCGGCCGTTTTTCCGGCGGGGAGACCGCCGTGGTGCTGCGTGAGGAGCAGGGGGCCGACCCCTTTCCCTGGTCCCTGGTGATTGCCAGGGTTCCATATCCGGACGGTCCCGTGGTGGAAGGATGGGTCTACGGACAGTACGTGGAACCCCTACCCCAGGGAGAGTGGTCGGGGAGTGTCTCCGGAGCCCAGGGGCTTGCCTTTGACTCTTTTTACCTGGCCACCCAGGAGAGGTTCGGCAGTACCCCGGAAGAGGCGGTGCGGAAGCTGGGAAAGCCCCTTTCGCGGAATGACCGGGAGGTACCCGGGCGGCACGATCCGTCCTACAAAGTGACATTCACCGAGCTGTCCTATCCGGGGCTTGAACTCCGGTATTTCTCAACGAAGGACAGCAGGGCTCTCATCGGTGCCAGGGTGACGGAAGGGGATTACCTTCTCGGCAGGGCGGTCAGACTGGACGCTTCTCCCCGGCAGGTCCTGCTGGAGCTCGGTCCGCCCCAGTTCCAGGACGGCGCGGTCTTCGGCTGGTCCGACGAGGCGGATTACGCCTCCCTGGAGGTGACCTTTTCAGGCGGGAAGGCGCTCCTGGTGGATTTTTCAGTGGTACTCGACTGATCCGACGGCGGCCCTTTCTTCGGAGGGGCCGCTTTTTCTTTTTCCGCCGGTGCTCCCGGTCCGGAACCTTTTTTCGGAGGTGTCCCCCATGAAGCGATCCCTGTTTTCCGTCCTGATACTTCTGGTTGTTCTTTTCCTCCCGTGTGGGGGATACGCCGCCCCTTCCGTCCGGGAGAACGAATACTGGCTGAAGGTCAACCCCATCGGCAGGCCGCCGGCCCAGCCTTCCGAAGCATACAGCCTTCTCGAGTCGAGGCTCCGGAACGTGCTGGCCGGCGACCTTGACGGCATGGAGTTTTTCCGGTCCCTCGGCCGGGACGGCATGGCCATGAGAGATGTGATGGCCTTCAAGGAGGAGTTCATCCGACTGCGGGGTGAAGAGCTGCGGAAGACGGAAGCCCTCTCCCCGGCGGATGCCCTTCCCGGAGCCCTTGAGGCATGGGAGCGGACCTTCGGGGAAGCGGAACGGTCCCTCATGGACGTGCGGCGGAAGGGCGTCGAGCGTGCCTTCGCCGAGGGGGTCCGGCGGTACAGGGACGCCCATCCGGATTTTCCCTATCTCGTCCGCATGGATGCCGGCGCGTCGTCCCGAGAATCCTACGGAGAGCTCCGGTTCGAGGGGGACATCGACATTTCCACCCTGGCGGCCCAGGCGGAGAACGCCGCCGCCCTCAGGGATTTTATCTCTTCCTCCATCCGGGACAGCTTCAGCCTGGATATGACGTCCCTGGACGCCCTGGTTACCGCCCACCGGCAGGCCACCCTCGACGTGTACATCACCCAGCCCGCCGCGGACTGGGCGGAGATGGACTCCCTCAAAAGAGGACGGCTGCAGGAGATTGTACTGGAAAACGGGGAGGTGGGCTACCGGGATGTCTCCGACCCGGTGGAGCGGGTCTTCATCTTCGCCAATCTGAAGAACAACCTCCGGATGAGGGGCGGCGCGCCGGACGACCTCGCCCGCCTCATGGACGAGCCTCCCGACAGGATGACCCCGGACATGGAGCCCGCGGTAAGCCTTGAGATGCTTCGCCACATGACCACCGACGCTCTGCAGGCCCGGCTTGCCTACCACGAGAAGATTCTCAAGCTGGCAAAGTACGTGGACCGGAGCGCCGCCATCGCCCAAGGTCCCCTCGGCGATACGGCCCTGGCTGCCTGGGCCCGGCAGGTGACCCTGGTGAAGCAGAACAGGGGGCTGGACGGCGGGCAGAGGCTGAAGCGCATCCTGGAGATCAGCGAACCGCTCCTCGGGGATCCCCGGGACTTCGCCGGTCTCGACCGGGCGATTCTCTCCCTCGGGGAGCGGGCTTCCGCCCTGATCCGGGACAACGTGTCCAAGGGCATCGACGCCCGGCTGAAGCTCATCGACGATGCCCGGACCCCCGCGGAAAAGGACGGGGAGCGGAGGAAACTGCTCTCGGAGCTCGAGGAGACCTTCAAGGCCTATGTGGAGAAGGGAGTGGACTTCCCCCCGAAGGCCCACGAGACCATGATCGCCCTCGCCGACGCCCTGAAGGTGACGGTGCTCAACATTCCGGCGTCGGAGCTTGAGCGGATGAAGCGCTACCTGGACCTGGCCGCCGAAAAGCCCGGTTCCCTCGACCTGGCCCTCGGCATGGCATGGCGCCTCTTCGAGGGATCCTACACCACCGCCGACGGGGCGATCGACGCCTTCAACAACTGGTTTGACTACCTCGACAACCACACGGTGGCCCGCCTCCGGGCCATGAACCCGGACGTGTTTCTTCCCGGCCCCGGGGGAAAGACCCGGGCGGTAACCATCCCCATCGGCAGGATCAACGACCGGCTCAACGCGTCCATCCTCGGCGCCGCGGGGAACTCCCTTCCCTTCAAGGCCGTCAACCTGGGCCAGGAGCTCTACGCCTACGTGAGCGGCTTCCGGGAGGGGAAGGACATGTCCGAATCGGTGTCCAACGTGGCAACCCAGCTCTTCCGGTCCCGGGTTCCGGGAGGAGATATCGTTGAAGCCGTGGTCATGGAGAACTACACCCGGGCGGCCATCGGCGTGGTCTACCTTCTCTTCCCCACGCTCGCCGTCCCCGAGGCCCTCTACGGCATGGGAACCGCCGCCGCCGAGTGGTACGTGGGCACGTGGCAGCAGTGGCAGTACGACGAAATGGTGGATGAACTGTACGAGGGAACGGCCTTCGAGCCGACACGGGAGGGGACGTGGAGGGTGAAGTCCATAACCTACAGCCTTCCCGGCGGAGGTTCGGTCACCGTGGGGCGGGACGAAGCCTTCACCCTGCCGGAGCTGGTGCCGAAGATCTCCAACATTCTCGTGCCCCAGGTGAGGACCCATCCGTCCATCGCCATGTACCACGAACTCCTGGCGCGGAAGGAGCTCTCCGACGGGCAGAGCGGCATCCCCGTCTGGCCCCGGAGATACCTGAACCTCAGCCTGTACGGGGAGCGGCTGTATGAGAAGTACGTCTCGGAGGTGAAAAGGGTGACCCGGCAGTACTTCGCCGACGTCATCGCCGAGCTGGAAAAGCGGAAGGCCTTCGACCAGGGGACGAACGAGAAGAAACTGCGGGAGATCGGAGAGGAACTGGGCTGCGGCGACTCCCTTCTCGAAAAGACCGGAAGCGGCCGGGAACCCCAGGAGGCGGTTATCGCCGACTGGGAAGAGTGGCTGAAGGTCCATGGCGCCCTTATGGAGTTCCGGGAGCGGTGGAGCGCCTTTTTCATCCTGGTGCGGAAGCCCTCCTGCTCTCCCGAATCGATCCGGATCGTCCTCGAAGAGGACCGGAAGGACCTCGGGGAGGCGAAAAAGGCCCTCCGGGAGGCGGCTGTTGCCGTGGAGGAGATCGTCGGCCGGAACGATGCCGATGAAAAGACCCTGCAGCCCGCCGTCCGCACCAGGGCGGGGGCCCTGATCTACCCCTCCGGTACCCCGGAGCGGCGCCGGATGATCAGCGAATACAGGGAATATCTCGAATCCCTCCGCAGCAGGCAGACCCCTCCCGGCGCGCGGATTTCAGGTCCGGACACCGTGGGCGAGGGGATGGAAGCGAGTTTTACGGTCGTCCTGGACAGGGAGCTCACATCGGCGCGGTACGGCTGGAAGTTCGCCTCCGGCGGCGACGGGGAGGTCCTGGAGGGGGACACAACGTCCCGCATCCTGTGGACTCCCTCATCACCGGGAAAGAAAGTCCTGGAAGTGCATGTCCTCGCCGATCTTCCCGGAGCCGACTGGGTCCGGGCCGTTCACCCGGTGACCGTTCTCTCCGCCGCGGAGACGCCCCGTCCGAGGCTGCGGCTGACCTGCCCCGTGGATTCCTTCCGGGCGGGCGAAATTGTTCCTCTCACGGCGGAGACGGAGGAGTTCGGTCTTGGAGGCGAAGGGTTCGAATGGTACATCTGGTTCGTGGACGGGAGACGGATCGCCTCCACGGCGGAACGGACCATATCCTTCGACGGCACGGGCTACGAGGGGCGGACCGTGGAGATCCGGGTGGAGGCACGGACGAAGAACCGTTTCGTCTCGGCGTCCGCCCTTTCTCTGGAGGTTCTGCCTCCCGGGGGAGCCGGAGGAGAACTCCGGGTCTTCCTCGAACCTGATATCACCGAGGCCGCGGCCGGAACTCCCCTCCGGTTTTCGGGCACGGCCTTCCCGAGAAAGGGTGGAGGAACCCTGAAATACCAGTGGTCCGTCAACGGGGAATTCGCCGGGGACGGAGACGCCCTTCATTTCGACACGGCCCCCTGGGAGGGAAAGACGGCGGAGATCGTCTTCTACGCCGCCCAGGTCCTTGAGGGGACGGTGCTCTTCGAGGGATCGGCGTCCCGGAAGATCTCGGTCGTCAGGGAAGTCCCGCTGTCCGTTGCGCTGGAAACCCACCCGTCGAAGGTGGGCGATACCGAAACGATCCGGCTTGTCGTGAAGGATCCCCTGGACGGCGTGGAGTACGAATGGCACGAGTGGGACAGCGTCTCCCGGAGATGGAGCTCCGGAGCGGCCGTCGCGGGGAGGCGGCTGGTGAAGTCCGCTCGTGGCCTGGCGGGCCAGTCTCTCAGGTTCCGGGTGACCGGCCGGGACGGAAAGGGGCGGACCGCGGCCGCCGAGTCGGGGCTCATCGAGATCACGGAGCCCTCCTGGCCCGGTCCCGAAGAGGAGGAGCCCGAGGCGGACACAGAGAAGCCCGATACGGACCCGGAAAAAAAGGACGGCGGGAAGCCTGCCGTTCCAGGAGACGCCGGAGAAGGACCGGAAAAGGATGGAGCGGCTGAAGACGACGGAACGCTGAGGCTCGAACTTCCGGCGACGGTCATGGAGGGAGAGATCGTGGCCGTGAAGGCCCTTCTGCCCCCCGGCATGGCCGAACAGGCCGCCGACTCCTTCCGGTGGAGCAGCGACCCCAGCCGGGGACGACGGTCTTTCGTCATCCTCGGCGAGACCGTTGGGGGAACCGACGGCTTCGGCGGCGGCGGGGGAGAACGGACAGCCCGTCCCGAGACGGAGATCCAGTTCACCCCCCATCAGAACACCCGTGGCGTGAGGGGCAGCGTGGGTGTCACCGTCTACCGGAAGCTGCGGGGGAACCAGAAGGGAGCCCCCATGGAATCTCTCGCCGAAGCGTACAGGTCCGTGGAGGTCCTTCCCATGGGCTGTTCCGTGGCCGCTTCCGCGTCGTGGGCGGGAGGCCCCAACGAAGAGGGTGTGCTTCTCACCCTTGACGAGGATACGTCCCGGGGAAGCGTCCGGGGGGAGTTCCTCCTGCAGATCGGCACATGGAGGGGCAGGACCCTCGAATCGGTGAAGAAGCAGGTGGAGACAAACAACCAGTACGGAACCCTCGAGAGGGTCGCCGTGGACGGCTACGAGGGGTATCTCGCCGTGCAGGGCCCGTCGTACAACATCAAGCGATCCCCCGACGGCCGGTTCGTCACCGGCGGCCGGGTGGTGCTGAACGGCCTGGTGATCAGGGGAGAGGCAGCCCTCGACTTCCGGTCGGAGATAAAGTTCTCCCTGGCAGAGGACAACATCCCCGAGGACGACCCCGAGACGGCCCGGTTTGCCCGGGGGCTCATGTCGCAGCTCCGGTCCATCCTGGCGAGCATCCGGGTGGTTCCGGACCCGAAGCGGACCACGGGACCGGCGGACGCAGCCGGGGAAGAGAAAAAGGACGCGGTCGTCACGCTCCGGAGGGTGAGCCCTCCGGCAGGCCCCGTGACCGCCGGAATGCCGGTGGAACTCCTGGCGTCGGCGGAAGGAGCGAAGAAAGGAGACCTGTTCTTCCGGTTCGAGCCCTCCACGGAGGTCTCCTTCTCCCCTCCGGAATCGGAGGAGGGGCGGACGAAAGCCGTCTTTTCCGAACCCGGAACGGTGCGGATCTGGGCCGTTGCCCTGGACGGGAACGGCACCCTCGGCGAATCGGAACAGGTCGAAATAGAAGTGGTGGGGCCTGAACTGACCGTCACGGCCATGCCTCCGAAACCGAAGGTAGGGGAGGAAGTGAAAGCGAAGGCCGGGGCGAAGCCCGGACTGCCGGAAGGGGCCTTCGTCGTGTGGACCCTGGAGGGAAAGGCGTCCCGCAGCGGGGCGAAAGCCGCGGATTCCACGGAATATTCCTTCCTCCCCCGGGAGGCGGGGAAATACGTCCTGAAAGCGGAGGCCAGAAGTCAAGGAGGGGAGACCCTGGCGGAGAAAACGCTGGCCGTGGAGGTGACGGGGTACGAGGTGGCCGTGACGGTTCTCGGCCCGGCAGGACCCCGACCGCAGGAATGGGTGCAGGGGCAGGGCCTCCGCACCGTGGAAAAGGACACCTTTCTCCGGGACGAGCACGTCCGGATGAAGGCGGAAGTGAAGGACGCCGATGCGCCGAAGGATCTCCGGTGGAAGTGGATTCCGGGGCCGGAGACGTCCCTGGCGTCTTCGGGCATCGGGCAGGAGGCGACTCTGTACGGCACCGCCGCCGGAACGGCATCGGCCCTGGTGGAGGTGCGGGACACGGAGGACCTTCTTCTGGGCGCGGCCTCCGTCTCTTTCCCCGTGATGGAGCTGCCCCCCGAGCTGAAGGTTCCTCCCCTGAAAGGGGCCGTCAGGGCGGACCCCGAGCCCGGGACGGTGAACGGGAGAATCACCCTCTCCGCTTCCGCGGAAGGGGGCAAGCCCCCCTATACCTTCCGGTGGGGAGGTCCGGTTACCAGGTCGGGGGATATTCTCACCTTCATCCCCGACCGGCCGGGGACGTTCCGGTTCACCCTGCTGGTCCTCGATTCGGCGGGGCGGCAGGTCACGGTGAACCGGGATGTGGAAGTGAAGCCCTTCACCGTCACCATATCCGGCATCCCCCAACGGGCGATTCTCGGGGAAACGGTCTCCTGCCGGGTGGACTACCCTCTCTCCCCTCCGGGATCGAGGGTGAACCGGTCTCCGGTGCCGCGGATCCGCCTCTCCGGCAGCCCGGAAGTGCAGTGGAACCCCGCGGAGGGAACGGGGCCGGGATTCAGCGGCCGGGTGGCCCGGCCGGGCATTGCTGACATCCGGGCCGAAGTGCGGGGAGCAGGAGGAGTGGTTCTCGGTGTCTCCGAGCCCGTGCAGGTGACGGTGGACACGCCTCCCCTCTCCCTGGCGCTTCCGGAATACGTGACCCCGGGCGACAGTTTCCGGGCCTCCGTAAAGCTTCCGCCGGGAGTGAACGCAGACGAAGTGTTCGATTTTGACTGGAAGGCGGCCTTTCCCGCCGCCCGGCAGTACGGCCGTGAAGGGGGAAGCGCCCTCGTCGGGCCGGTGAGCGGGCTCGATCCTGTCCCGGTGTCGGTTCTTGTCCGGGACAAGGGAGGAAAAACGGCGGCGGAACTTTCGGGGGCCGTTTCCGTGCGGTCCCTGGATGTCACCGTCAGGGTCCGGGCCTTCTCCGAGAGAGGGCAGATCGTGCTGCCTGACGGACGGGTGGACTATCCCCCCAGGGAGGAGTGGATCGAAGGGCAGACGGCCGAGTTCAAGGCTTTTGTCTCCCCCGCGAAAGCCGTGACCTGGGAATGGTCGGCCACGGGGCCCGGAACAATCGGCCATGCGTCATGGGACACTGCCTCGGTGACCCTGAACGGAACAGGGTCCCTGGCCGTCACGGTCCTGGCGAAAGTAGGGGGGAAAGAAGCGGGCAGGGCGGAAGTGATCCTCCCCGTGACCGTGGCAAAGAGCAGAATCCAGGCGGCGAGGGAGTACCAGGCCGGGCGGAACGAGTGGAACGCCGCCCGCCGGGACCGGGCGGTCATCGCCATGGAACGGGCGGCATCCCTGGATCCGGGCAATCCCGCCATCGAGCGGGAACTGGCGCGGATGAAGGGCGAGGCGGAAAAGTCCCGGGCCGAAGATGCCCGGAAGCGGGCCGTGGATGTCTGGAACCAGGCCGCGGAACTCCAGAAGAAGGAAAAGTATGAAGATGCCCTTGAAAAATACCGGGAGGGCCTGAAAATCAGCGATGAAAAGGCTGTCCGTGATCACGTGAAGAAGCTCGAGGACTTCATAGCCGACAGGAAGCGCAGACAGGAGCAGGCCGAAGCCGATGCCCGGGCCCGGGCGGAGGCCGTCTGGCGCAGGGCGGCGGAGCTGCAGAAGGGAAAACGGTACGAAGATGCCCTGGAGAAATACAGGGAAGGCCTTGCCATCTTCCCCGACCCGGTGGTGGAGGAGCACGTCCGGAAGCTGGAGGACTATATCGCCAGGATGAAGAATGCGGCGGAAGCAAAGAAACCCGCAGAGGCTCCTTCTTCCGGCGGAGGGAAGGATCCGGGGGCGGAAACGCCGGCGAAGAAACCCGGAACTCCACCGGCCGACACGGAGCAGCATTGGAGAGGATGGAAGAGCTTCACCCTCGCCGGAATCCGGTACGAGATCCCCGCCGGAGGCTTCCAGAGCGTGAAAAGCTCCTCGGGGAAGGAAAACGGAAAATACCCCTTCGCAAACTACGATTATTACATGAACGGCAAGCGGGTGGCCGTCGTCCGCATCGGCACCCTGGCGCCGGGGCTCACCGACGGCAAAATCAAGGGGCTCTATACCGGAAAGACCGCCAACCGGATCTTCGACTCCCTCTCCGGCGAGGGAACGGTGACCCTGGGCGGCCGGAAGGCCTACTACCTCCAGGGGAACGCCCCCGGAGTGACCCGGAAGTTCTTCTTCATAGCCGACGGAGCCGAGGGCGGCATGGGAGCCTACCTTCACGTGGTGGCCGGCAGCGGGAGCGGCTGGAAAAAGTACGCCCCCATGTTCGGGGAGATCGCCGGAAGAATGTCGTTCACGGCGGGAAAAACTCCTCCGCAGAGCGGGGCGGACAAGGGGGCGGGAACGCTGCCCTCAGGCTGGAAATCCGTGACCATCGGGAACGTCACCTTCGGCATTCCCTCTACCTGGAACGGGAAGACAATGAAGGAACATGACGTGGAATCGCTTCACGTCTACTGGCAGGGAAGCTTCGACAACCCGGTCCACGGCGTCTCCGGAGGGGTGACGAAGAAGTATGGGGAGGCGAAAAAGGAGCTCCGAGGTGCCCGGACGGTCTCCCTCGGAGGGGTGAAGGTGCTCCGGGCGGACGAGGACGGAGCGGTGAACCTTCTCTTTCCGCCCCTTGGCGGCAACAGGGGCGTGGCCCTCGTCCTCTTCCGGGGAAAGGGCGGCAAACAGGCGACCCTGGAGGCCATACTGAAGACTGTCACGGTACAGTAAAACAACGGGGCCCCTTCAGGGGCCCCGTTGTTTCAGAACGGTTATTTCACGTTCCGGTACTTCATGTACTTCACAGAGTTGATTTTATAGAGCAGCCGCTGGGCGTATGCGAGGTTCTTCCCAGCCGCCTGCTCCAGGAGGCCGATACCCTTTTTCTCATCCTTCGGGACGCCCCGGCCCTGGTAATAGACCTCGCCGAGGTAGGCCATGCCGAGGGGGGATCCCTTTTCAGCGGCCTTCGAATACCACTGGAAGGCCTTCTCCCTGCTGAACACGGCTCCATCACCTTTTTCATAGAGTACTCCGAGGTTCACCATGGCGTCGATGAAGCCGTTCTTCGCCGACTCGTCAAACCAGTAATAGGCTTTCAGGGCGTCCTTGGGCCGTCCCATGGCCTTGTAATGCATCAGCCCGAGGCGGAACTGGGCGAAGGCCCTGTTCTGCTGGGCAGCCTGCTCGTACCACCTGTAGGCCTCGCCATAATCCGGCTTTCCGAGAAAATCACCGTAATAGAGATGGCCGAGCTGCTCCGCCGCGCTGGAATATTTGTTCCTGGCCGACTGGAGGAAATAGTCCCGGGCTTTTTTATAATCCTTTTTCGTTCCCTCGCCGTTTTTGTGCATGATACCCATGTTGTACTGGGCCACCGCATGCCCTTTCGCCGCCGCCCGGCCCCACAGCCTGAGGGCCTCGGCGTAGCTCTGGGCGGTTCCGTTCTGTCCCTTGTAGGCGTTCATCCCCATCTTGAAGAGCTGGTCCACCGTGTAGGATGGTTCCTTCGGTTCCGCCTTGGGTTTCGGCTTCGGTTTGGGCTGCGGTTTCGGCTGGGGCTTCTGTGCCGGCTTGGGCTCGGGTTTCGGTTCCGGCTTGGGCTGCGGCACAGGTTTTATCTCCTGCTCCGGTTTTTTCGGCTCCGGGGTCTCCTCGCCGAAGACGGGCGGCGGAGGCGGTGCGATCTCTTCCTCGTCTCCGGGAAGAGGGGGCGGGGTGAAGGCTGATGACGGAAGGGCGGTGAAAAGAGCCCCTCCCAGGAACAGAAGGGCAAGAAGCAACGCTCCGGTTCTCCTGCGTTCGGTCATGGCGGAACCTCCTTGTGTTTGCCTTCAGGCAGTCTTTTCAATAATGAAACGACAAAGGGCCCGGGAAGTCAACAGAAAAACGGCGGGGCGCAATGGCCCCGCCGTTCCTTGTGGGCGGCCTGCAGTTTTCCCCTACCTGAACGCCCGGAGGTAAAGCTCCCGTATCTCGGATATCAGGGGATACCTGGGGTTGTTCCCCGTGCACTGGTCGTCGAAGGCCAGTTCGCTCAGCTCGTCCACTTTCGCCATGAACTCCTCTTCGTTCACCCCCGCCCCGGAGATGGTGGCAGGCAGGTCCAGGGACTTCCGCAGGTCGGCGACGGCGGCGATGAGATTTTCCACCTTGCCGTCCTCGTCCGTGCCCCCCAGGCCGAGGTAGTCGGCCACCCGGGCGTACCGGGTCTTTGCATCGGGGTACTTGTACTGGGGGAAGGCGGCCTGCTTCCGGGGGGAGTCCGTCTTGTTGAACCGGATCACCTCCGTGATGAGGATGCCGTTGGCCACGCCGTGGGCCACGTGGAAGGCCGACCCGAGCTTGTGGGACATGGAGTGGCACAGCCCGAGAAAGGCGTTGGCGAAGGCCATGCCGGCCATGGTTGCGGCGTTGTGGACCTGCTCCCGGGCTTCGGGGTTTGCGGCCCCGTCCCGGTAGGAGGCCGGGAGGTACGTGAAGAGCAGGCGAAGGGCTTCCATGGCGATGCCGTTGGTGTACTCCGTGGCCGTGGTGGCGGCTATGGCCTCGAGGGCGTGGGTGACGGCGTCGATGCCCGACGCGGCCGTAACGGACCGGGGCATGGAGAGCACCAGGTCCGAGTCCACGATGGCCATGTCCGGGGTGAGCTCGTAGTCGGCGACGGGGTACTTGATGCCCTGGGCGTCGTCGGTGATCACGGCGAAGGGGGTCACTTCCGATCCCGTGCCGGAGGTGGTTGGAATGGCCACCATGACGGCTTTCTTTCCCAGGGAGGGGAACCGGCAGACCCTCTTGCGGATGTCCATGAACCGCATGGCGAGGTGGCTGAACTTCACGTCCGGATTTTCGTAGAGCAGCCACATGATCTTGGCCGCGTCGATGGGAGACCCTCCTCCGAGGGCCAGGACGGCGTCCGGGTTGAAAGCCCTCATGCGCTCGAGTCCCCGGTTCACCGTGGTAAGGTCGGGATCGGGCTTCACGTCGCAGAACACCTCCACGTCCATACCGAGGCGCTCCAGGTGGGCAATGACCTTTCCGGAGTATCCCAGGTCGTGGAGGGGCCTGTCGGTGACAAGGAACGCTTTTTTTCGTCCGGCAAGCTCGTTCAGGGCCTCGCCCAGGCAGCCCGGTTTGAAGTAGACCTGGGAGGGGATGCGGAACCACAGCATATTCTCCCGCCGTTCCGCCACGGTTTTCACGTTGATCAGGTGCCGGATGCCCACGTTTTCGCTCACGCTGTTCCCTCCCCATGAGCCGCATCCCAGGGTCAGGGACGGCTCCAGCCGGAAATTGTAGACGTCGCCGATGGCTCCCTGGGAACTCGGCATATTGATGAGCACCCTTCCTGTGGAGAGCCTGCGGCTGTACCGTTTAATCCTGTCCCGGTTCTCCGGCCGGGTGTAGAGCACCGACGTGTGCCCCATTCCGGCGAATTCCACCAGGGCGGCGGCCTTTTCCACGGCGTCGTCGAAATCCTTCGCCCTGTACATCCCCAGCACAGGGGAAAGCTTCTCGAAGCTCAGGGGTTCCTCCCTGCCGATAACCTCGGCCTCGCCGATGAGGACCTTGGCCGTCTCGGGAACCTCGAAGCCGGCGAGGGCGGCGATCTTCCAGGCGGGCCGGCCGACGATGTCCGTGTTCAGGTGCCCGTCGATGAGGAGAATGTTCCGGAGCATTTCCCGCCGCTGTTCGTCGAGGATGACCGCCCCCCGGCGGGTAAACTCCGCCGCCACGGCGTCGTAGACGGCATCGCAGACCACCACGGACTGCTCCGAGGCGCAGATGAGGCCGTTGTCGAAGGTCTTGCTGAGCAGGATGGAGTTCACCGCCATTTTGATGTCGCAGGTTTCGTCGATCACTGCGGGAGTGTTTCCCGACCCCACGCCGATGGCGGGCTTTCCGGAGGAGTAGGCCGCCCGGACCATGCCGGGGCCGCCGGTGGCCAGGGTCATGCTGATGTCACGGTGGGCCATGAGGTACTGGGAGCCTTCCACCGTCGGATTATCGATCCACCCGATGATCCCCTCCGGGGCGCCCGCTTTCACCGCCGCATCGTGGATCAGCTTCGCGGCCATCACGGTACACTTCTTCGCCCGGGGATGGGGGGAAAAGATGATCCCGTTCTTCGTCTTCAGTGCCAGGAGAGCCTTGAAGATGGCCGTGGAGGTCGGGTTCGTGGTGGGGATGATCCCGGCCAGCACCCCGATGGGCTCGGCGATGCGGAAGTAGCCGTTGGTCTCGTCCTTTTCTATGACGCCGCAGGTTTTTTCGTTCCTGTACTTGTTGTAGACGAACTCCGACGCGAAATGGTTCTTGATGACCTTGTCCTCCAGGACGCCCATGCCCGTTTCCTCGAACGCGGCCTTCGCCAGGGGAATGCGGGCGGCGTTGGCGGCCATGGCGGCGGAGAAGAAGATCTCGTTCACCTTCTCCTGGCAGAACGTGGCGAAGCGGCGCTGGGCCGCCCGGGTCCTGGCCACCGCGGCATCGATGGATTCGCGGATGAACTGGACGGAATCAAGAACCTGGACTTCTTCCCGGGGGGCTTTCTTCGTGACCATAGGTGACTTCCTCCTGAATTCGATATTTTTTGAACGTAGGGTACTATGCATTTGTTATTGTAATCACTATCACACAATAATCAAGGGACCGGAATGAAGTCTCAAGAAACGAAAAATTTGGTACAGAAAGACCGGCGGGGCGATGTGGGGGAGGAGAAAAGAGGTCCCGGGCATATCTGCGGCCGGACTGTTCTCCGGTCATCTCGTGTTTTCCACGGTACGGTCCGGAGAGGGGTAAATGCATAAAAAAATAAAAAGTGAAGCGGAGTGAAAATAAACAAAATGAGCAAAACCTCAATTCTCAAAAGAGAACGTAAGATAAAAATATAACTATATGGATGATGTGGGCTGTGGTATGATAAAGTACTAAAATCGAACATTCTGCAGAATCGAAAATCCGTAGAGGAAAAAGGGAGAGGATAGAGATGAACACCCTGAGAGGAAGGCTGCTTGGAATTTTTCTTGTATTGAGTCTTGGAGGGCTGGCGATCATCGGTTTCCTGGCGGTGAACAGCTCGAGCCGGGCGCTGGTATCGTCGGCGGAGAAGGAAGGGCTCGCCCTGGGCAAGGGGCTGGCGGTTGAAACGGACATGTTCTTCCGGGAGCGGCTGAATTTCCTCAATCTGCAGTCTGAACGGAACGTCGTCAGGACCATGAAGTGGGAGACCCAGAAGCAGGGGCTTGAGGAAGCGGCGAACCTCTACGGCGACCTGGTCGACATCTGGGTGGTCTCTCCCGACGGTTCGGAAAACCATCTCACCGGAACGCTGGCCGGGTTCGAAGGAAAAGAGGGACTGCGGAAAGTGCTTTCCGACGGCAAAACCTATGTTTCTCCCGTGACGGTTCTGAAGAGCGCCGGAAAGAATGTCGTGGTTTTCGGCGTTCCCGTCGAATCGGACGGACAGCGGGTCGGTGTCCTTTCGGCCGCCTTTGACGCGGCGGGACTCAGCAAATTCATCGATCCCGTCCGCTGGGGAACCACGGGATACGCCTACGCCACCGACAGAAACGGCGTCATCCTTGCCCATCAGAACAAGGGGCACATCGGCGTGCTGGACACATCGAAAGCCGCCGGGGCCATCACACCTGAACTGGCGGAGGCCATGAACAAGGGGCTGGCCGGGCAGCAGGGACTCGCCGGATACTCCTACGAGGGAAGCGACAAGTACGTGGCCTACTACCCCATTCCCACCATCGGCGGTGTCCTGGGCATGACCTCAACGGTGGAGGAGTTCCTCGCCCCTGTCCGGGCGATCCGGAATACGGTGATCATTGCGGCGGCTGTAGTGGCACTGCTTGTCATTGCCGTGTCGCTGTGGATGGCGGGCAGCATTGCTTCCCCTGTCCGCCGGGTGGCCGAAAAGATGGAACTCGTGGCGGCAGGTGACCTGACCTCCACGGTGGAGCTCCGGAGCAGCCTTGCCGAAGTCAAGCTGCTGGTGGACGGCATCAACTCCATGATCACCCTGGTGGCCGGGTCGATGCGGGACATCTCAAAGAGCTCCCGGGCCGTACTCGCCAGGGCTGAGGACATGAGCGCCGCCGCCGAGGAATCAACTGCGTCCATCGAGGAAGTGATGGCCATGGCGGAGAAGGCCAGCTCGAATACTGAATCCGCCGCCGCTTCGGTGGAAGAGACCAATGCCGGGGTGGAGGAAGTGGCCGCCGGAGCCCAGGCTGGGGCGAAGGCGGCGGTGGAGGCCGGAGAGGAGGCCGCCCTTATCTCCGATGCCGCCCGGAAGGGCGGGAAGGCCGTGGAGGACATGGCCGGCCTGATCACCGAGACGGCGAAGGCCGGCGAAGATGTGAGCAGTGCGGTGACCAATCTCGCCGGGACCGTGAAGAATATTTCCGGTTTCGTGAGCATCATTACGTCCATCGCCGACCAGACGAACCTTCTGGCCCTGAACGCCGCCATCGAGGCCGCCCGGGCCGGTGAAGCCGGACGGGGGTTCGCCGTGGTCGCTGAAGAAGTGCGCAAGCTCGCCGAGGAATCGAACAGGGCCGCAGGCGAGGTCGGCAAGCTCATCGGCGAGATCTCGAGCCGTACGGACAGTGCCCTCCGGGATTCCGCCAACTCGTCGAAGATCCTGAAGGATCTCGTAGTCCGGGCGGACGAGACGAGCATCCTCATCGCCGACGTGGTGAAGCGGGTGAACAACGTGGCGGAAAACATCCAGACCATCGCCGCCACCATGGAGGAACAGTCGGCAAGCGCCGAGGAAATGACCGCCGGTATGGACAGCGTGGCGAAAAGCAATACAGAAATTGCGGACCAGGTTTCGGGCATCGCGGGGGCCATGCAGGAGCAGTCGAAGGTCGTGGAGTCCATTGCCTCCGCCTCGGAGGAGCTGGTCAACCTGAGCGCCGCCATGGAACAGGCCGTGTCCAGGTTCCGGACAGGGGAGGAGAACCGGGGGCTTTTCCCTGAAACCTCGGTATCGGTCAAAGGGAAGAAATGATCCGTAACAGGTGCCGGGCCTCCTTCGGGGGGCCTTTTTCGCCCCCGGAGAATCTCCCGGGGGCAAAAAATGGGCGAAAGAAGAGCGGAAAGGATGATTTTCCCGTCTTTTCCCTTTTCACCTTGCGGGAAAGGCGGCTATAATGAGCCGGAATGACCGGTCCGTCCGGAATTTTTAACGAAGGCTGTGATTGAATGAAGGTGCGGGATTTTCTTCTGGAGCGGTACTTCGCCAGATACGAGTTTTCGGTTCGTCACCTGCTGAGCCCCTCGGACTGCGAATCCCTCCGGGCGGAAGAGCTGCTGGAGGGAAGCGGTCCCGGAATTGCCGAACTGTGGAGGGAGCTTCGTCTCACCTATACCGAGTCCAGGGGGCATCCCCTGCTCAGGGAGGAGATTGCCGCCGCCTCAGGCGTCACCCCCGGTGACACCCTTGTGCTCAACCCGGAGGAAGGCATTTTTCTCACCATGAACGCCCTCCTGGACGAGAAGGACCATGTCATCGTCCTCAGCCCCGGGTACCAGTCCCTGTACGAGATCCCAAAGTCCCTCGGGTGCGAGGTCACCAGGTGGTATCTGAAAAAGGAGAACGGGGCATGGAAACTCGACCTTCCCTTCCTCCAGGAAGCGGCAAAGGAGAATACCCGGCTGATCGTCATCAACTTTCCCCACAACCCCACCGGGTTTCTCCCGACGGAGAAAGAACTGTCCGCCGTGGTGGATTTCGCCTCGAAAAAGGGCATTTTCCTCTTTTCCGACGAAATGTACCGCGGGCTGGAGCATGATCCGGAAAAGCGCCTGCCTTCCGTTCCCTCCCTCTACAGGAAGAGCGCGGCTCTCGGCGGCCTCTCCAAGACCTATGGCCTGCCGGGCCTGCGGATCGGCTGGATCACCTCAAAGGATGAATGGCTTCTCGACCGGGTGGCGTCACTGAAGGACTACACCACCATCTGTTCCTCCGCTCCGTCGGAGATCCTGGCCATCGCCGCACTCCGGAGGCGGGACGAACTCGCGGAACGCTGCCGTGCGATCGTGGGGAGGAATCTCGCCCTTGCCAGGGAATTTTTCTCCGGGCGGAAGGACAGGTTTGAGTGGTTCGAGCCGGAAGGGGGTTCCACGGCATTTCCCAAGCTTCTGGGCTCCCAGCCGGTCCGGGATTTCTGCGAGCGGGCCGTGGAGGAGAAAAGTCTCATGGTCCTTCCCGACTTTGTGTTCGACGTTGACTGGAACCATTTCCGCATCGGCCTCGGAAGGGAAACCTTCCCGGAAGCTCTGGAGGTTCTCGGGAATTTCCTCGGCTAACAATTGTGACATCAGCAAAAGAAAGGACCGCCGGTTAAAATTCCGGCGGTCCTTTCTTTTTGTTCCTGGGTATTCATGATATAGTTTTTGCCGATTCGGGATGTCCGGGGGCTCCCTGGAAGGGGAAAAGGACAATTCCGCCACACTTTTTTCTTGAGGTGAGATGATTGCTGAAGAATGTGAAGATCGGATCAAAGCTCGCAGCGGGATTTGCCGTTGTGCTCGTCATTTTTTCCGCCGCCGGATGGTTTGCCTGGCGCAACATGAACACAGTGATATCCGAAGTAGGGACTCTCGAACAGCGATATGTTCCGGGCATCGAGCTTTCCAACGAAATCGAGAACATAGCCCAGACCCTGATGCTCCACATCCGCACATACGTTCTCGCGGACAGCTTCCAGGACCTCCAGGCGGCCCGGGAGGATTTCGAGGCCATGGCGGAGGTGCTGAAAAAGGCGGGAGAACATGCGTCGGTCCATCCGGGCCTTGAGCTTCTGGCCGAAGGCGTGAAAAAGTCAGAGGACCAGATGGCATCCTACAAGGCCCTCCTGGAGAAATCCCAGGGACTCATCGCCGCCATGGCCGGTCAGAAGCGGAAGGCTGCCGAGGCGGGGGAGTCCATGAGAAAAATCGCCTACGATCTGCTCTATGACGAAAAGGACGCCCTCGAAAAAGACCTGAACGACCCCGCATCCCGGGGCAACGTCCCCACCAGGCTTGAGAATATCGCCCTCCTCGACGTCCTGGTGGAATCGGTCCACAAGGCGGAACACGTGACCCTCACGGCCATTGCCAACAGGAAAACGGAATTGATCGTCCAGGCCAAAAAAGACCTGGAAGAGGTCCGCAGCCTGCTCGGCGAGGTCAGGATGACGGCCTTCGAGGAAAAACTGATCCGGAATCTCGAAAAGGCCGTGAAGGACGTGGACGACTACACCCTGGCCCTTGACGATTTTCTGAAGGCATGGGCAGACCTGGACAGCGTCAATGCCGAGAGGGCCGCTGCGGGTGAGGCGGTTCTTGCCGCTGCCGGGGAAGTCATGAAGTTCAGCGTCGGCAGGACGCTGGAGATATCGGGCGTGGTGACCGGCCAGGCCCGGAGTGTTTCCAACATGCTTCTCCTTTCGATTTTCGCCGCTGTGCTCGTCGGAATGGCGGTGGCGGTGGTCATCACCCGCATGATCACACGGCCCCTCCGGAAGGCGGTGGACCTTGCGGAACGGGCCGGAAACGGAGATCTCACCATTTCCAGGGAGGATTTCCAGTATGAATCCTCCGACGAGATCGGGGCCCTGGCCGACGCTCTCGCGGGAATGGCGGAACTCCAGGCCGGTGCCGTCAGGGAGATCGCCGCCGCCGCCGAGGAAGTCGCCAGGGGAGCGGAAACTCTCGCGGCCCTCTCCCAGGAGACCAACGCCTCCGTGGAGGAAGTGAGGGGATCCCTGGAACAGGTGGCTTCCATTTCCGAAAGCAATTCCGCGGCTCTCGAGGAGTCCAACGCAGGAGTGGAGGAAGTCGCCGCAGGCGCCCAGGCGGCGGCGAAGGCCTCGTCCGACGGTGTGGCGGCGGCGAACCAGACCGCATCCATGGCAAAGGAAGCGGTTGCGAAGGTGGAGGAAGTCATCCGGGAAGTGCGCGCCGTCGGCGGGAAGTCCGGGACGAACATGGAGAAGATCCGGGCCCTGGCTGAGTCCGTGGAGGAGATCTCCGGTTTCGTCACGGTAATTACCTCCATCGCCGACCAGACCAACCTTCTGGCCCTGAACGCAGCCATCGAGGCGGCCCGGGCCGGGGAAGCGGGCCGCGGCTTCGCCGTGGTGGCCGACGAGGTGCGGAAGCTCGCCGAGGATTCCAGCAGGGCGGCCAGGGAAGTGGAGTCCCTCATCACCACCCTCCACGGAAACGCCCGGGAATCCATGGAGGTGACCGAAGAGACCGGCAGGGTGATGCAGTCCACGGTGGCCGAAGCGGCAGACGCCCAGGGCAGGCTGTCCGGAGTGCTCGGGGAAATCGCCAGGATAGAAAAATCCATCGCCCACATCGCGGAGCTCTCCAGGTCCCAGGCTTCGGCCAGCGAGGAAATGGCCGGGGCCATAGACCAGGTCTCCCACGCCACCATCGACGTGGTCCAGAGGGTGGACGCCATCCGGTCCGCCTCAGGGGAGACGGCGGCGGCGTCGGAGGGGGTCGCCCGGGAGGCGTCGGCCATGGCCGACAGGGCCGAGCACATGCGGAATCTCCTGTCCCGGTTCATCCTGTCGAAAGACACGGAGAAGGAAGAGGAAGAGGCGGGGCTCGTCCCGGCCGAGTAAACTGATGGGGCGGACCGGTTTTTTTCCGGTCCGCCGTTTTTTATTTCAGGACGGAATCCATCCTCTGGGCGAAGAAGTTGGAGAGAGGAGTAACCCTGCTGAGTTCCACGAGGGTGTCGATGGTGAACTTCAGGTGGAGCCTGGATGCCTCCCTGGCGCGGAGGAGATTCCGGTCCCGGATGGCCGCCACGAGGGTCCTGTGCTGGTCGAGAATTTTCTCCGTCCGGTCCGGTGCCGCCGAGTCGAGGACTTCCATCCTCATGGCGGAGATTCCCTTTTCGGACATTTCGAGGAGGGACTCATAGAGCCTTGAAAGAAGGGTGTTCCCCGTGGCCCTGAAAATGGTGGCGTGGAGGACGGTGTTCCAGTAGGCGCCGAGAGGCGCTTCGTGAGGATCCTGCTCTGTGTGGATTTTTTCGAGCATGGAGATGCATTCGTCCATTTTCTCAAGGTCCCGGTCCTTCCGCCGCAGGGCGGCCAGCGCCGCCGCGCCCGGGTCCAGGAGCTGCCGTATCTCCATGACCTGGGAGAGCACTTCCATGGGCCATATTTGGGCCTGGCCGAGAACTCTCTTGATTTCCTCCGGGTTCCCCTCGGCGAGGAAGATGCCCTGCCTGTCCCTGATATCCAGCAGGCCGAGGGCTTCAAGGGCGATAAGGCCTTCCCTCAGAAGGGGCCTGGTGGTGCCGAGCAGAGCGGCAAGCTCCCGTTCCGGAGGCAGCTTGCCCCCGGTCACCACGTTCCCCTGTGACACAAGGTCCGTCAAGCGCCTGATCAGGTCCTTTCGCGTTTCGTTCATGGGGGCCTCCCAACGGTTCAGAATGGTTTTCGGGCCTGACAAAAAGTTAAAAAAAGAACTTGAAATTTTCTGTTGATTCCCCTTGTCTCTCTTCCTGCCACCATGATAATATAAAATCGGTTTGATTGGAATACCTTGGTCGACCAGATGTTTTCCCGAAAGCGGGTGTTACAGGGTGGTTCAGGAGTACGACGTTCTTGTCATTGGAGGAGGAGTGGTAGGCTGCGCCATCGCCAGGGAGCTTTCGAAGTTCCGGGTGAGGACGGCCGTCGTCGAGAAGGAGATGGACGTAGGCCTGGGGACGAGCTGCAGAAACAGCGGCGTGCTCCACGCTGGGTTCAACTACGCTCCCGGAACGCTCCGGGCGATTCTCGACGTGAAGGGCAATCAAATGATGGACGATCTCTGCCGGGACCTCAAGGTGAAGATCAAGCGGATAGGCAAGCTGACGGTGGCGCTGGACGACGAGGATGAAGCCACCCTCCGGAGGCTGAAGGAGCAGGGGGAGGCCAACGGCGTTCCGGGGCTCGAGCTCATCGGCAGGGAACGGATGCAGCAGATCCAGCCCGGCGTGGAAGGAACCCTCGCGCTCCATTCGCCGACCAGTTCGATCATTTCTCCCTATGGGCTCACCATCGGCCTGGCGGAGAATGCCCTCGCCAACGGGGTGAACTTTCACCTCGGGCAGCGGGTGACGTCCCTTTCCCCCCTCGCCGGGGGAGGATGGTCCGTGGGAACCGGCTCGGGGGAAACCTTCACGGCGAAAGTCCTCGTGAACGCCGCCGGGCTCTTCTCCGCTGAAGTGTGCCGGATGGCGGGGATCACCGACTACGTTATCTACCCCTGCCGGGGAGAGTATTACGTCCTTGACCGGCGGCTCGACGGCACCCTGAAGGCCCTGATCTACCCGGCGCCGAAGAAGAACGCGCCCGGACTGGGCATTCACCTGACGCCCACCGTGGACGGCAATATCCTCATCGGCCCCAGTGCCGAGTACCTCAACGATCCGGAGGACCACGGCTGCACTTCCGACGTGATGAAGGAACTCCGCAGGGAGGGGAGGGAACTTCTCCCCGAGATCCGCATGACAGACTACATCCGGAATTTCGCGGGCATCCGCCCGAAACAGACGCCCCCCGAAGTGGGAGGAAACAAGGACTTTGTCATCGAGGACCGGAAAGATGTCCTGGGCTTCATCAACCTGGTGGGCATCGAGAGCCCCGGGCTGACGAGCGCGCCGGCCATCGCCGGGATGGTCAGGGAAATGGTGGAGAAGCACATTCCTCTCCTCCCCGATCCCTCCTTCAATCCCGTGCGGCCCGGCAGCCCCCTGTTCTTCTCCGAGCTGCCGGCGGAAGAGAAAGCGGCCCTCATCGCGGACAACCCCAACTACGGCGAGATCATCTGCCGGTGCGAAAAGATAACCAAGCAGGAGATTCTTGACGCCATCAGCAATCCTCTCGGAGCCCGGACGCTGGTGAGCATCAAATACAGGGCCAGGGCCTCCATGGGCCGCTGCCAGGGCGGATTCTGCGTTCCCCGCATTACGAGGATCCTCCGGGACGAGTTCGGCTGGAAGCCGCAAGACTTCCTGAAGAGAAGCGCCGGTTCGCCCCTGTTCGTGGGCAATGTCCGGCCGGAGAAGGGAGGAGCTGTCCGATGAACGGTGCGAAGCAATCGATTCCCGCGGTGCACAGGGACGTGGTGGTCATCGGCGGCGGGCCTGCCGGACTCGCGGCGGCCATAGCGGCGAAGGAGGCGGGCTGCGGCGACGTTCTGCTCATCGAGCGGGACCGCATTCTCGGAGGCATCCTGAACCAGTGCATCCATGACGGGTTCGGCCTCCATACATTCAAGGAAGCCCTTTCGGGCCCGGAGTATGCCGCCAGGTTCATCGACCGCTTCAGGGAACTCGGCATCGCCGCCATGGAGGAGACTATCGTCCTCTCCCTGTCATCGGACAGGGTCCTGGAGGTGAGCACCCGGGGAACATTCCAGCGCATCGAGGCCGGGGCCGTGATTCTCGCCATGGGATGCAGGGAGCGTACCAGGGGGGCCATCTCCATTCCGGGGCACCGTCCCTCGGGGGTGTACACCGCAGGCGCGGCCCAGAACTTCATGAATCTCGAGAACATCATGGTGGGGAAAAAGGTCTGCATCCTCGGCTCCGGCGACATCGGACTCATCATGGCCCGCAGGATGACCCTGGAAGGTGCGAAGGTGGAGGCGGTCTTCGAGATACTGCCCTATTCCAGCGGCCTTCCCCGGAACATCCAGCAGTGCCTCAACGACTACGGCATCCCTCTCCACCTCAACACCACGGTGACGGACATCGTGGGCAAGGGGCGCCTTGAAGGCATCAGGGTAGCCCAGGTGGGCGAAGACCGGTCCCCCATTCCCGAGACGGAGCGGTATATTCCCTGCGACACCCTGCTGCTGTCCGTGGGTCTTATCCCTGAAAACGAGCTGACCCGGGATGCCGGTGTGGAAATGGATCCCGTGACCGGCGGGGCGGTGGTGGACGATTCCTTCATGACGTCCGTTCCGGGTATTTTCGCCTGCGGCAACGTCCTCCACGTTCATGACCTCGTGGACTGGGTCTCCGTGGAAGCGGCGGAAGCGGGAAAATACGCCGCCTGTTTCGTCAGGGAGGGAAGCTGCGCCCTGCCGAGCCCCATCGGGGTGAAACCGGGGAGCGGTGTCCGGTACACCCTTCCCCAGTCCGTGTCGGGAGAAAGGGACGTGACCCTGTCCCTCCGGGTTTCCGCGCCGTGGAGGGACCGGTGCGTGGTGGTAAAGGACGAAGGCAGGGAGATCGCCAGAAAGCGGGAAATGAGGCTTCACCCGGCGGAGATGATCCGGATCGACCTGAAGAAGGAAACTGTTTCGGGCTGTTCCTCCCTGGAGGTGACGGTTGAATGAGCACGAGAGAATTTACCTGCGTGGTCTGCCCCAACGGCTGCAGCATAGTTGTGGATGTTGACAACGACGAGACTCCCGTCGTTACGAGGGTTCAGGGAAACGTGTGCAAGCGGGGTGAACTGTGGGCCCGCCAGGAGGTGGAAAACCCCATGCGCACCATCGCGTCCAGCGTGCCGGTGCAGCGGGGTGATTTCCCCCTGGCCAGCGTCCGGACAAGCCGCCCCATACCCCTGGCAAAAATACGGGAGGTGATGGAGGAGATCCGGAAGGTGTCAGTGGAAGCCCCGGTGGAGATAGGGGATGTCGTTCTTCCGTCCCCGGCGGGGTGCGATACGGAGGTCATCGCGACCAGGAAGGTTCGGAAAGTCCGTTAGGATTTCCAGACACAAAAGGAGGGAATGAATGTGAGGAAAAGCATCATCGCAGCAGTGGTCGTTCTCGCGCTTGTTTTTGCCGCAGGTCCCATGATCGTCGGCGCCGAGGCCAAGTCCTACCGGCTCAACATCGCCACCGCCACAACGGGCGGAGCCTATTACCCCATCGGCAACGCCATGGCCCAGATCTGGTCCAAGAACATCAAGGAGGTCATCAGGGCCTCCGCACAGTCCACGGCGGGCACCCCCCAGAACGTGGAACTGATGAGGAACGAGGAAGTCCAGATCGCCATCGGCCAGAACGGCATCTGCTACTATGCCTTCAACGGCAAGGGAACCTACGAGGGCAAGCCTCCCTACAAGGAGATGCGGGGCATGTTCACCCTCTATCCCAACGTGATGCACTGGATCGTCCGCAAGGACGCCGGGATCAAGTCCGTCGCCGACTTCAAGGGCAAAAAGTTCGTCCCCGGCCAGGTGGCCAGCGCCACGGAGGTCAACAGCCGCGAGATGATGGAAGTGTACGGCCTGAACTACATGAAGGACCAGGGCGAGACCAACGTCACCGCTGATTACCTCGGCTACAACGAGGCGGTGGACCTTATCAAGAACGCCCAGACCGACGGGGCCCACATCGCCGGCGGCGTTCCCACGGCGGCCATCATGGACGTGCTTTCTTCCGGCGCCGGTGAACTCATCTCCATGGAAGAGGACAAGATCAAGGAAATCGTGGAGAAATTCCCCTGGTACTTCCCCTTCACCATTCCGGCAGGCTCCTATCCCAACCAGGACAAGGAAATCAGGACCATCGCCCTGTCCAACATCCTCTTCACCGACGTCCGCCAGGACGAGGAGCTCATCTATCTTCTGACCAAGGCCACCTATGACTTCCACGACGACCTCGTGGCGGCCCACAAGGCAACTGCCTATACGCTGCTGGAGAACTCCCTGAACGGAATGACCATTCCCCTTCACAAGGGAGCGGTGAAGTATCTGAAGGAAAAGGGAGTCAACGTACCGGAGAAGCTTATTGTAGACTAGCACCGGTTGTGTTTTTCAGGGGGAGGGGACGGGCTGTTCCCTCCCCTCATTCGTCCGTGCGGAGGTAATAGGCTGTGACTGATCAGAACGTTAAACTCAACGAGAATCAAGAACCGGCTGTTGACGTTATTTCGGAAGAAGAGGCGGAGAAGGTCCTCGAAAAAGCGGACGCGGAATCCCGCTTCCGGAAATATTCGGGAAAGTGGGCGGCGGTCATAACGGTCATCGCCTTTGCCATGTCCCTGTTCCACCTTTACACCTCGGGCTTCGGGACACTGATGGCCATGAAGCAGCGGAGCGTCCACCTTGCCTTCCTCGTGCTCCTGACCTTCCTTCTGTACCCCGGGTCGAAGCGGGCTCCCAGGGAACGGCCTTCGGTGATTGACTACATCTGGCTCGCCCTTTCCCTGTCGTCGAGCCTGTACATCCTCTTCGCCTTCGACGCCTTCAGCATCCGGGGAACCGCCATAACACCGGACTACGTCATGGGCACCGTCCTCATCGTCTGCATCCTCGAGGCGACGAGGCGGACCGTGGGCAAGGAGCTGATGATTCTTTCCATGCTCTTCCTCGCCTACGGCTACTGGGGGGAATACATTCCCGGCGTCCTCGGGCACACCGGGTTCACCTTCCGGCGCATCGTGTACCAGCTTTTCCTCTCCTCCGAGGGTATTTTCGGCATCTCCCTCGGCGTGTCGTCCACCTACATTTTCCTCTTCATCCTCTTCGGTGCCTTCCTCACCGAGACGGGCATGGGACGGTTCATCAAGGACCTCGCCATGTCACTGGCGGGAAGGACCATCGGCGGCGAGGCCAAGGTATCCATCGTGGCCAGCGGCCTCATGGGGATGATCAACGGAAGCGCCGTGGGCAACGTGGCGGCCACCGGAACCTTCACCATTCCCCTCATGACCGGCGCCGGCTTCAAGCCCGTCTTCGCATCTGCTGTCGTCGCCGTGGCGGGAACGGGAGGCATGATCATGCCCCCCGTCATGGGCGCGGCATCCTTCATCATGGCCGAGTTTCTCGGGGTCCACTATGCCAAGATCATGCTGGCTGCGGCCATTCCGGCGGTGCTCTACTACCTTGCCGAGTACGCCGTCATCCACATCGAGGCCGTCAAGATGGGCATGAAACCCATCCCCAGGGAAGAAATCATCCCCATCAGAAAGGTCATGAGAGAGCGGGGGCACCTGCTCGTTCCCATCATCGTCATCGTGTACCTCCTGCTCATCGGCCGGACACCTCTTTATGCGGCTTTCTACGGCATCATCGCCTCGGTGGGCGTGAGCTTCATCACGAAGGAAACACGGCTTACCTGGAAGTCCTTCCTCAAGGCCATGGAATCGGGCGCCCGGCAGAGCGTGGGCGTGGGCATCGCCTGCGCCGTGGTGGGCAACATCATCGGCATCACCAACCTCACCGGCCTGGGGCTCGTCCTGGGCGACAACATCGTCTCCCTCGCGGGAGGCAGCATCCTCATCACCACCTTCCTCACCATGATCGTCTGCGTCATCCTGGGCATGGGGCTTCCCACGACGGCCTGCTACATCGTCACCGCCACCATCGCGGCCCCCGCCCTTGTGAAGCTCGGTGTGAACCCCCTGGCGGCCCACATGTTCTCCTACTACTTCGCCTGCCTTTCCAACCTGACGCCTCCCGTGGCCATCGCATCCTACGGAGCGGCGGGCCTGTCGGGGCAGAGCCCGTCGGCAGTGGGCTGGACGGGATTCCGGATTTCCCTCGCGGGATTTCTCATCCCCTTCACCTTCATCTACAATCCGGACCTGCTGCTCGTGGGAGGGGATTACTTGTCCATCGCCCTGTCTACCGTGACGAGCCTGGTGGGCGTCATCGCCCTCGCGGCATCACTGCAGAATTATCTCTATGTGCCGATGAACGTCCTCCAGAGGCTCGGCATGTTTGTCGGCTCGCTGCTGCTCATTTTCCCCGGCGCCGTGACGGACGCGGCAGGAGTTGCCCTTGCGGCGGGCGTGTTCCTCTGGCAGAGGTCCCAGCGAAATGCCGCCGGTTCCGGTCGTGGGCTGCCCCGCTGAAGGAGGTCATGTGCTGTGAAAACGAAACTGAAATGGGGAAGGGAGGATATCTTCCTTTCCATCCCCGACAAAAATGTTCTAGCGGTGCTCGAACCCTCGGGAGGGGAGCCCGTGGCCGATCTGGCCGCAGAGGTTGCCGGGCTGGTGAAGCGTCCCACTGCAGGGCCGTCCCTGGAGGAAATCGTCTCCGCCCATAAACCGGAGACGGCAGCTATCATCGTCAACGACATGACCCGGTCAACCCCCACGGCCGAGATGCTTCCTCCCCTGCTGGAGGAGCTGGAGCGGCTGGGCGTTCCCTCCTCGGGGATCGCCATAGTGGTGGCCACGGGAACCCACCGTCCCATGAGCGACGACGAAACGAGGCAGACCGTCGGGGATGCCGTCTTTTCCAAATACCGGGTGGAGAACCACGACTGCGATTCCCCCGATCTCGTGGACATGGGAACCCTCTCCACCGGCAACCGGCTGATGATCAACAAGACCGTGGCAGAGGCCGATCTCAGGCTCGCCATCGGCGAAGTGCTCCTGCACTACTATGCCGGGTTTGCGGGGGGGCGGAAGAGTATCCTCCCCGGAGTGGCCGGCCGGGAAACGGTGATGACGAACCACCGCATGATGACCGCCCCCGGAGTGGGCATCGGCATTGTTGACGGCAACGTCCTCAGCGAGGAAATGGTGGAGGCGGTGCGGGATTTCTGTCCGCTCCACTTCATCCTCAACTGCGTGTCCGACAGCTCGAAGCACATCGTCCGGGTGGTGGGGGGCCACTGGTACGACGCCTGGCGGGAGGGCATCGTCACCTTCAGGAAGTTCAATTTCGCCCCCATTGCGAAAAAGGCTGACGTGGTGTTCCTGTCGGCAGGGGGATTCCCCAAGGACATCAACATGTACCAGGCCCACAAGGCCCTCTACATGGCCTCGAGGGCCGTCCGCCCCGGGGGGACCCTGGTCTTCTTCGCCGAGCTGGCGGAAGGGTACGGCCACAAGGTCTTCGAGGAGTGGGCGAAGCGGCGTCTCGGCATCGACGGCGCCATCGATGCCTTCGAGGCCGATTTCCGGTTCGGAGCCCACAAGCTGTACTACCTGGCCCGGCTGGCGAAGGAATGCACCATCCTGCTGTACTCCAGGTCCGGCAGGGAGGACAGCGAACTGATGTTCTGCGAGAAGGCGGAGTCCCTGGCGGACATCCTGCCCTCACTGGCGGAGAAGTACGGCGAGAATTTCACGTCCTACGTGATCCCCCAGGGGGGCATCGTCCTGCCCATGGAGGATGCCTGAATTATATGGATTCGGAACCATCTGGTTTAGCTAACATATTAATCCCTTTGGCAGCGGGGAGCGTTACCGGTGCTCGCTTGGGCCGCCGGCGCACATTGTCATCCCTGACAACTGCGCCTGAAACCGACATCCCTGTCGGTTTCTCGGCCTTGGCGCTGTGCCCGGCAACACTCCCTCTGCTTTAAGGATCTCAGACAGAAGAACGGTTCCCCCTTTGCCCTTCATGGGGTACAATGAAGGGCAGCTCATTATCAGGATGCCTTTCCCGGGCGGGCGACTCGCGAAGTCCGCCCGCCCGGACGCTTCCGGAAAGCCCAGGGGGGAAACTCCGTGCGACCCGTTCATCTCGTTTATGTCAGCGCCGGAAACGGCCATCGGATGGCCGCGAGAGCCATCCGGGAGTCCCTTGACCACCGGGGGGTGCCCAACGTGGTCATGGACCTTCTCGACTTCTCCAGCGACCTCTTCAAGTGGTCCTACAGCGACGTCTACGCCTTTGTAAGCGAACACTCCCATCTTGCCTGCCGCATCATGTACGACCTTACGGACAAAAACCGGGAGGAGAGCGCGGCCCTCAGGCTTTTCGAAAAGATTTCCACCGAGAACGTGAAGAAATTCATGCGCTATATCTCCGAGAATGAACCCCGCAAATGCATCTGCACCCATTATTTTCCCCTGAACGTCCTCTCCCGCATGAAGGCGGCGGGGATGTACAGCGGTGAATTGTATACGGTGATCACCGATTTCGGTCTCCGGCGGATGTGGGTGAAGGACTACGTGGACCGGTACTTCATCTCCGGCGACAGGGTTCTCAAGGGACTTCTCGCCCTCGGAGTGCCAAGGGAGAAGATATCCGTGACGGGTATTCCGGTCTCCCGGAAGTTTGCCTCCCTGAAACGGGAGGGACGGAACTTCTCGAAAAAGCGCCTTTCCTTCCTCTTCGTCGCCAGCAGCATCCCGAATATTCTCGCCCTCGATATCCTGGCCGCCCTTTCGAGGACGGGCCACCCCATTGACGTGACAGTGGTCACGGGACGGAACAAGGACCTCATGGCGGACCTGGAGAACGTCACTGTCGGAGGGAGCATGACACTGAAGGTCCTGGGGTTTGTGGACAACCTGGAGGAGCTCATGGCCGGGGCTTCGGTGCTCATCACCAAGCCCGGAGGCCTGACGGTGAGCGAGGCCCTCTGCTCCGGCGTGCCCATGATCCTCGTCAATCCCATCCCGAAGCAGGAGACCAACAATTCGGCCTATCTCCAGGACAAGGGAGCGGGCCTTCTCGCCAGAAGCGCGGCGGATGTGGAGCGGATCGTCGATGGCCTTTTCTCCGACCGGTCCGTTCTTTCGTCGATGGAAAGGGCAGCCTCGTCCATCGCCTTCCCCGGCGCGGCCGACGCGGTGGCGTCACTGATCCTTGACGGGGACGGAGGAGATGGTTCCTATGCAGGGTGATGATTTCGCCGGAAGGTTCGGCGAGCTCTTCGGCTGCGACGAAGGGACGGACAGAGTGCGGCGCGCCCTGCAGATCATTTCCACCGTGTTTTCCAGCACGGTGGAAGGAATCGTGGTTACCGATCCCAGGGGCATCATACGCATGGTGAACCCGGCTTTTTCCTCCATTACGGGGTACAGCGCCGACGAGGCGGCGGGACGTAATCCCCGGATACTCAAGTCGGACCGCCATCCGCCGGAGTTCTACGAGAGCTTCTGGAGAACGCTGATCAACGAGGGAAAGTGGGAAGGGGAGATCTGGAACCGAAGAAAGAGCGGAGAAGTCTACCCCGAGTGGCTCTGCTGTTCCGCCGTCCATGATGAAAAGGGGAACGTCACCGACTACATCGCCGTCTTCAACGACCTGTCGGAGGTCCATTTCAAGGATGCCCAGATCGAGCTCCGGTCCAATGTCGACCAGCTTACCGGCCTTTCGAGCCGGACAGTGTTCTATTCCCGGCTGGAAGGGGAGCTTGAGCGCCGGGACCGGGACGGGCGGCGCCTCGCCCTCCTGGTGCTGGACATCAACCGCTTCAAGAACATCAACGACTCCCTCGGCCATTTCGCCGGAGACGGCGTGCTGCAGCAGGTGGGCGCCAGGCTGTCCCGCCATCTCGGCGGCAGGGACAGGGCGTCCCGGATCGGCGGCGACGACTTTCACATCCTCATTCCCGATGCCCCTTCGGTGAAGGAGATCGCCTCCGGGGCGGAGAAAATTCTCTCCCTGCTGAACGATCCCGTGGACGCGGCGGGAAACAGGCTCTTTCTCAGCGCTTCCCTCGGCATCGCCGTTTTCCCCGATGACGGCCGGACGGCGGAAACGCTGCTCAAGAAGGCCGACATGGCCATGCACAAGGCCAAGGAGCTGGGAATCAGCAATTACCGGTTTTTCACCGGAGAGCTGGGAGAACAGGCGTCCTCGAAGCTGCTGCTGGAGAATTCCCTGCGGGCCGGGCTTGGACGGGGCGAGTTCCGCCTCGTGTACCAGCCGAAATACGACCTCCGGGAGGACCGGGTGTCCGGCATGGAGGCCCTGCTCCGGTGGCATGCTCCTGACCGGGTGATTCCGCCCTGGGAATTCATCCCCCTGGCGGAGGAGACGGGGCTTATCCTTCCCCTGGGCGAATGGGTCTTCAGGGAGGTTTGCCGCCAGGTTTCCCAGTGGGCGTCGGAGGGGCATCCTCCTCCCGAGGTGGCGGTGAATCTGTTTGCCCGGCAGCTCCACCAGGAGGGGCTGCCCGCCTTCCTGAAGGGGGTCATGGATGAATATGCCGTGGATCCCTCACGGATCGGCATCGAGATCACCGAGTCGGGGATCATGGAGGACCTGGTTGATTCGGTGTCCGTCCTCTCCGGGATCAAGGACCTGGGGATGACGGTCTACGTGGACGACTTCGGGACCGGGTATTCCTCCCTGAACTATCTCAAGCGCCTTCCCATCGACGTGCTGAAGATCGATAAGTCCTTCGTCGACGGCGTGCTCACCGACAGGAATGACGCGGCCATCACCAGGGCCGTCATCGTTTTGGGTCGTTCCCTGGGCATGTCGGTGCTGGCGGAGGGGGTGGAAACGCGGGATCAGCTCGAATTCCTGAGGCAGAACGGGTGCGACGGAATCCAGGGGTATCTGCTGAGCCCTCCCCTGCCTCCGGAGGATACCCTGCGGTTCAGAAAAACGGGGCATACCCCTTTGTTTCCGGCATAGGTCAGGATATAATCACAGCATAACGTTCCGGGCGACACCTTCTCCCCGGGGCTATGACAGCCGACAATGAAATCCAATTGTTTATTTCGGGAAGGAGTTGGGTTATATGCAGCATATACGTTCCCTTTCCCTGTTCGACCAGGGCGATCACCGGTTCATCATGCTCGGCTGGGAGGAGCAGGAAGAAGAGGTGGCCGTCCAGACGAACCAGTACGTCATTTCTTCCGGAGGCGAGGTGGTGCTTCTCGATCCGGGCGGAGCCCACGTCTTCCCCCGTGTCCTGGCCAACGTCGCGGAACTGTTCGAACTGAAAAACATCAGGCACATCTTCTATTCCCACCAGGATCCCGACGTGTCCTCGGGAATCACCCTGTGGCTCTCCATGGCGGAAAAGGCCTCGGTCCACATCTCCGGGCTGTGGGTGCGCTTCCTGCCCCATTTCGGCATCTATGACGTGAAGCGCATCTCGCCGATCCCCGATAAGGGGGAGACCCTTTCTCTCGCCAACGGGAAAAAACTGGTTATCCTGCCGTCCCACTTTCTTCACTCCACAGGGTGTTTCTCCCTCTACGATCCGGCGTCGAAAATCCTCTTCAGCGGCGACATCGGCGCGGCCATCTTTCCCAGGGGGGGCCGGTACCCCGTGGCGGAGGACCTGGACTCCCACCTGAAGTACATGGAGGGATTCCACAGGAGGTACATGGCGTCCAACGCCGCGTGCCGCCGATGGGTGAAAATGGTGTCCGCACTGGACGTGGAGCACATCGCCCCCCAGCACGGCGCCTTCATCAAGGGGCGGCAGAACGTGAAGAAGTTCCTTTCCTGGTTCGAGAACCTCGCCTGCGGGGTGGACGTTCTCGATGAAATCTACGGCCGCTGACGGCCTGGGCCGGGAGGACGACGGAATGGAACGCAGCTATTCGGAAGTGATCCACCAGCTCGGCAGTGCCTACTTTGCCAACACGCTGATGAACTCCTTCATGGCCCAGCTCGACGAGGTGCTGGTGAACCGGGTGAAGGCGGTGGAGGGGGAGATAGCCGAGACGTCGGAGCGGTTCGTGCAGCTCAGCCGCATCCTGGGAGATCTCCAGGCCGAGTTCGACCGGAGCGGCCGGGAGACCAGGGAAACGGTTGAGGAGATCAACCGGATGAACGGCGACCTGTCGGCGGAGCTTCAGCGCTCCGGCACCGATCTTGACGGCATGAGCGAGAACGTGTCCAGGACGGTGGATGCCACCACCGGCACCCTGGAATCTTTCCTTGAGATCGAGAAGATGTCGAAGGAAATCCAGAGGATAGCAAAGCAGACCAACCTCCTGGCCCTGAACGCCTCCATCGAGGCTGCCAGGGCGGGAGAGCACGGAAGGGGATTCGCCATCGTGGCGAAGAACGTCCAGGAGCTCGCCGCCGAGACCAAGGCGGCTTCCGAGTCCATCGGCGCCAAGGTGGGGGAGATCTCCGGTTCGGTGGAGCGGGCCATGGAGGATATCCGGGGGATCAGCGACATGTTCGACATGATCCGCCGCTCTCTGACGACGTTCACCCGGTTCCTCGACACCAACAAGGCCTTCATGGAAAGAATGGAGAACACCATGGCGGACGCCGGGGAAAAGGTCAACAGGAGCTCGGGAGAGATGGAGAGCTCCGTGGCGGTGATGGAGAACGCGTCCAGGAAGTTCGGCTCCATGGCGGCCACCATCTCCGCCATCGTCCTGGCCCAGAAGAATCTCAAGAAGATTCGGCTCTGAACATGGGAGAGTCATCCGCGGCGCAGGCGGCACCATGGGAAACTTCCGGTGAGAACGTGAGATACGTTCCCCTGGACGACCTTTGCCATTACAGGGGCAGGGTGGCCGAGGACATCCTCTCCGAGGACGGGGCGCTGCTCCTGCCCCGGGGAAGCGACATCCCGGCGATCCTCGAGTCCATGCCCGGCATAACGAAGACGCTCCGACGCTGGAACAGGGAATTCATCCCCGTCCAGGTATCTTCGGACATCACCGAGAAGGAATTCGAAGCTGTTCTCCGGGCCATCGAGCCGAAAACACGCATGCTTGACCCAAACCTGGCGATGAGAGCCATCCACCAGGTCGAGGAAGTATACTCCAGAATTTCGGAGGACGGGAATTCACGGGAGGGAATCGAAACCCTTGCCAGGGAGGCCGACAGGCTTGCCCGGGAAGTTGTTCAAACGCCCCAGATCCTGCTCTGTCTCGGAAAGGTGAAGGATTCCGACGAATACACCTTTATCCACTCCCTCAACGTGGCCCTCCTGTCGGGGTACCTGGCCTCGATCCTCCACCCCGGCGACGAGGAGCTCGTGAAGACCATGACCTTCGGCGGCCTGCTCCACGACCTCGGAAAGGCGAAGGTTCCCCCGGAGATACTGAACAAGCCCGGCAGGCTGACCTCCGAGGAGTTTGAAGTGATGAAGACCCACGCCATCCAGGGAATGGTCTCCGCCGTGGCCTCGGGAGTGGACGACCGGCGGATACTCTCGGTGGTGAGGAACCACCACGAGCGCTGGGGAGAGGACGGATACCCCGACGGCCTGAAGGAGAACCGGATATCCCTGTTCGCCAGGATCGCCGCCGTGGCAGACGTGTTCGACGCCCTGACGGCGAAACGGGTGTACAAGGACCCCATGAGAAGCAGGGAAGCGGTCTCCATGATTCTCGAGTCCTCGGGGAGCAGTTTTGACGGGGCCATAGTCCGGGCCCTGCTCGTCTCGGTGGGCCTCTACCCTCCCGGGACGGTGGTGGAACTGTCGGACTACAGCGTCGGTGTGGTCACCGGCGTCCGGAACAAAGACCTGCTCCGCCCGCAGGTCTTTCTCTCGGTGGATCCCAGGGGACGCAGGCCGGATACGCCCACCATCATCGACCTCTCCCTCGTCGGAAACATCTTCATCCGGCGGTCCCTGGACGACATGGGAAAGGGCGTCGTCTACAGGCGGGACGAAACCTGAGGTTCACCTGAGGGAATCTTCTATTTCCCCGATTTTTTCCTCGAAGCCGTAGATGGTGGGATCGATGTCGTTCACCACGGCGTTCAGATCTTTCATGGAGCGGAAGGCGTACCCTTTCGGCAGGCGGTTGGCGTACCGCTTCACCTTCAGCAGCGCCTGGAGGTAGTTCCGCTCGAAGGGGAGGATGACCTGGGCCGCCATGATGGCTCCGGGCATCTCCTCGGTGAAGAAAAGATAGGCCATCTCCAGGTTCTCCTCGATGTCCATCTCGTCGTACCAGAGTGCCGCCAGCAGCTTCCTGAACTTCTTCTTTTCGTGTCCTCCCACCAGCTTCCGCACCGCCCGGTCGATCCGGTTCATCCCTGAACGCAGAATGTGCTCCATGAGACAGGGGTCTCCTTTCGGCCAGGAGAACTCCGCGATATACTCCGCTTCAGCCTCGGGAAGGACCTGCTTCCGGAGGAGCCTGCCGAAGGAGGGCCGCAGGATCACCGATGCGGGTTCCGGAGGAGCGTCCACCAGTTCCCGGAAGATATCGCCCGTTGAAAACCCCCTTCTCTCGAAGGGCGAGTTGAGAAGCCATGTGACGTAACCGGGGTCGAAGAGGCCCTTCCGTCCCGCCCTTCCTGCCATCTGGGAGAACTCGTTCCTGGAGATGGGCCGGTCGGAATGGTAATGGACGAGCTGGGCGAAGACCACGGTCTCGGCGGGAAGGTTCACCCCCAGGGCGAGGGCGTTGGTGCCGCACACCACGTCGAGGATCCGCTCCCGGAAGGCCCGTTCCACCAGCAGCTTTTCCTTGGGCAGCATTCCCCCGTGGTAAATGCCCACCCCCGTAAAAAGGGGCGGCTGGATCCTGGGCACCTCGAGAATGGAGGCTATTTCCTGGAGCCGGTCCCTCTGGCCGGCCGAAATCCTCTTCCGGTGCCTGGAGGTCATGAAGGCCAGCTCCACGGCACCTTTCTGGGAAAAAAGGAAGACCAGGGCATCCTTCAGCCTGTCCGTTTTCGCCGGTTTGGCCGGAGTGTAGATCAGCTCCGTCTCCCGGCGGGTGTTTTCGTACAGGGTAAACTTCCGTCCGGTCACCCCTCCGAGGTAGTCCGCCACGGAGGAGGCGCCTCCGAGGGTCGCCGACATGACGAGGACGGCGGTGGTGGGGGCCGTGTCCCGGATGCCGTCGATATAGGCCCGCGCGCGGTCCGGATCGTCGAAGATGTAGTGGAATTCGTCCACGATGAGCTTCTGCCCCGGGACGAAGGCGTACTTCAGGGAATAGATTTCCTGGGTGCAGCAGATGATGGAGGCTCCTTCATTCTTCTTGAAGTCCCCCGTCTCGATGCCGACATCGAATCCCATCTTCCTGAGATCGAGGTACCGTTCGTTGCTCAATGCCTTGATGGGAGCGGTGAAGATGATCCTGCCCCCTTCAGGGTACGCAGGGAAACCCTCTTCGTCGAGAATGCCCGCCCAGAGATAGGCAACAAGAGTTTTTCCCGACCCTGTTGGTGCGGAGAGCACCGCGTTCCTGTCCCGAATGGCCCGGTAGGCCTTCAGCTGCCATGGATAGTAGGAAAAAGTGTCCAGAGAATTTGTCTCCTTCCGCCCGGGAAAACAGGCTTGGGTTTTTCCGTTTCTCATGGTACCACAAAACGGAGAGGGAAAAACATGGTAAGATACTGCCGAAAGAAGAAGGAGGTGTTCTCTTGGCCGAGTTTCGGGTTGCGGCAGGAGAAGAAGAGGCACGGGACGGAGAAGTGCTTGTGTTCAGGCTCGAAACGCGGAAGCCCTATGTTTCCCGGCGCAGGGAGGACGCCTTCTGGCGAAAGACCGGCGACGACGTCACCCAGGCGGCTGCGGACGCAGGACTGCCTTTCGAGGCGGTAACCCTGTTCCTGAAGAAAGCCGTTCAATCGTCCGGCACGGCGGTGAGCCTCTACGGTCCGGTGCCGCAGGACGGCGGGACTGCCGACGAAGGATGGAGAGTCCTGACAAAACCCGGAAGGAACGGGAAAGGAGGATCCCTCATGGAGAAAGAACAAATCCAGTTCGAGGAAGCGAAGCTCATTGCCGAAGAGATCGCCAAGCGGAACAGGGACTTTCTGCCCGATGAAGAAGAGGAGATTGTCACCCCCGACGAGCTTGAGAACATGCTGAAAGGCGAATGACCTGACCGACTCTCCCCTGCCCCGTGCGGGGGAGAGTCCCTGTGTCCGGCGGCGCCATGAGGCTTCATACAGAAAACGGAACGAAGAAGGGGCAGGGGATGTTGTTGTGACGTGGGGCAGTGCGTTTCAGATTCTCGGCGGCGTAGGTCTTTTCCTTTTCGGCATCAAGCTCATGAGCGAGGCCCTTCAGTATCTCGCCGGCGACAAGATGCGGCAGCTCATCGGCTCCCTGACCAAGACCCCCATCAGGGGGGTGTTCATCGGAGCCCTGGTGGCCATGCTCATCCAGAGCAGCAGCGGCACCACGGTCATGACGGTGAGCTTCGTTCACGCGGGGCTCATGACCCTGAAGCAGGCTGTGGGGGTCATCATGGGGGCCAACATCGGCACCACGGTGACCGCCCAGATCGTGGCCTTCAAGATCAAGGACTTTGCCCTTCCGATACTGGGGCTGGGAGTTCTCCTTGTTCTCTTCGGGAGGACCAAGCGGCAGAAGTACATCGGCAACGGAATGGTGGGCTTCGGCCTCCTGTTCCTTGGAATGCAGACCATGGAATCGTCCATGGTTTTCCTGCGGGACAGGAAGGACCTCTTCCTTGCCTTCAGCTCCAACCCCCTGCTCGGGGTCCTCGTCGGAACGGCGGTCACCATGGTGGTCCAGGCCAGCTCCGCCACCATCGGTCTCACCATGGCCATGGCGGCCCAGGGGCTCCTGACCCTGGACGCTGCCATACCGATCCTCCTCGGTGACAACATCGGCACCACCATAACGGCGGTCATCGCCTCCATCGGCTCCAACAGGTCGGCGAAACAGGCGGCCACGGCCCACGTGCTCTTCAACGTCATCGGGGCGACCATTTTTCTTGCGGCCTTTCCCCTGTTCAAGGACGTCATCGTGTCCACCTCGGGCGACATCAGCAGGCAGCTCGCCAACGCCCACACCATCTTCAACGTGACCAACACGGTGATGTTTCTTCCCTTCGTGTCCCTCTTCGTCTGGCTCATCCGACGCATCGTCCCGGTGAGGGGGGAGGCAATGGCGGCCGGGCCGATATACCTCGACCTGAAGCTTATCGGCGCATCCCCGGCGGCAGCCGTGGATGCCGTGAAGAAAGAGATCCTTCACATGGGCACCCTTGCTGCGTCCATGCTGCGGGATGTGCGCCGGGCCTTCGAGGAAAACGACCCGAAGATGATCAACGAGGTAAACCAGACGGAGAAGGGCGTGAACGAAATCAACCGCGCCATCACCTCCTATGCCTCGGAAATATGGCAGAGGGGACTTTCCAGTGACCTGTCCACGGTGCTGGGCTCGTATGTCAACGGTGTGGGGGACATCGAACGGATAGGAGACCATGCCACGAACCTCATCGAACTCTATGAATACAAGATCGACCACGGGGTCGAGTTTTCCTCCCTCGCCATGGAAGAATTCAGGGACATGTTCAACGCCGTGCAGGAAGCAGTACGGCTGAGTTTCGAATCTCTCGACGAGGAGAACGTGGAGAAGGCCAGGGAAGTGGACAGCCTCGAAGACGAGGTGGACCGCAAGGAGAAGACACTGAGAAAGAACCACATCACCAGGCTCAATCGGGGAGAATGCACTCCCCAGGGAGGAGTCATCTTCATCGACATCCTCAGCAACCTGGAGAGAGTCTGTGACCATGCCCACAACCTTTCCTTCATCGCCATAGACATTTCCAGGCTCCACCGCTGAGGGAAGAGTGTCCCAAAGGATGAAAACGGAAGAACCGCCGTAAAAATGAGTTTGAAACGATGAAAAAAGAAAACTCCCAATATCTCAGCATGACGCAGATGCCCGTGGGCAGGCTCGTCGTTTCCCTTGCGGTGCCGACGATCATCAGCATGCTGGTGACGGCTGTGTACAATATCGGCGATACCTATTTCGTCTCGAAGCTCGGCACAAGCGCCTCGGGCGCTGTTGGTATCGTTTTTTCCCTGATGGCAATTATCCAGGCGGTGGGGTTCACCATCGGCATGGGTTCCGGAGCGCAGATCTCCCGGCTCCTGGGAGCACAGAAACCCGAAGAGGCCGACAGGGTCGCGGCAAGCGGACTTCTCGCGGCGGTCTCCTTCGGAACCCTCCTCGCAGTCTTCGGCCTGCTGTTTCGTGACGGCCTGATGCGTCTCCTCGGCGCCACGGAGACCATACTGCCCTACGCCCGGGATTATGCCGGCTATATCCTGTATGCTGCGCCCGTCATGGCGTCGTCCTTCCTGCTGAACAACATCCTCAGGGCCGAAGGGAAGGCGAGGTTCGCCATGGTGGGGCTGACGACGGGAGGCATTCTCAACCTGCTGCTGGATCCCCTCTTTATCTTCGGTTTCGGGATGGGTATCGCCGGGGCGGCCATCGCCACGGCCATCAGCCAGTGCGTCAGCTTCTGCATTCTCCTCTCATGGTTTCTTCGGGGAAAGACCATCGTCCGCCTGAGCCCGGCAGGAATCGCGGGCAGTCCCGGAACCTACCTCAGGATTCTCAAGAACGGACTTCCCTCCTTCTGCCGCCAGGCCCTCGCGAGCATCGCCACCATTGCCCTCAACGTCAGCGCCGCCGTCTACGGCGATGCCGCCGTGGCCGCCATGTCCATCGTCGGCAGGCTCTTCATGTTTGTCTTTGCCGTCAACCTCGGCATCGGGCAGGGATACATGCCTGTCGCCGGGTACAACTACGGTGCGGGACGTTTTGACAGGGTCCGGAAAGCGTTCTTTTTCACCCTGAAAGTCACGGCCGTCCTGATGACGATTTCCGGGATCGCCGGCTTCGCGGCAGCCCCGTTCCTGATCAGGCTCTTTATCAGGAACGACGCCGACGTGGTGCTCATAGGCGTCGGCGCCCTCCGGGCCATGTGCCTCGCCATGCCCCTGGTCCCCCTGGGTGTCGTCTGCAACATGACCTTTCAGTCCATCGGAAGGTCGTGGGCAGCCACTGTGCTGTCCCTCGCCCGGCAGGGAATCTTTTTTCTCCCCCTGATTCTGACGCTTCCGGGATTCATCGGACTGAAAGGGGTGCAGATCACCCAGCCCCTGGCCGATGCACTGACGTTTCTGAGCTGCCTTCCCCTCACGTATGCTTTTTTCAGGGGGCTCGAACCTGAAACCCGTACCGGCTGACGGTTTCCCGTCCCTGTTTCCGGAGGGGGCTGGAAGTCCGGTCTTGACTTTTCCCCGTTCTCCGCTATGTTTGGGAAAACGTTTATTGGGCGGAAGGCAACCCGCCGTGGAACAAAAAGGGAGGGGTCCGTTGTGGCAGAACGGGATAAAAGAGACATCCGCTGTATAGTGCTGAAGCCCGGGGATTCCGTGGCGGTGCTCCCGGAGGGGGGAAAGGCGGGAGAATGCCTTTCAGGAACCGGAGTGGTGCTTCGGGAAGATGTTCCGGCGGGTCACAAGGCCGCCCTTCGGAGCGTTCTCCGGGGGGAACCGGTGATCAAGTACGGCCATCCCATGGGCCGGGCCGCCATGAATATCGTTCCGGGGGAAAAGGTTCATGTTCATAACGTGGAGTCCGCTCTCCGGGCGGAATGGGACATGACCTGGACACCTTCCGGCGCGGCCTTCCGGGAACCTTCGGTGCCCGTTCCGGTGTTTGCGGGGTACGCAAGGGAGCAGGGAGCTCCGGGCATACGGAACGAACTCTGGATCATTCCCCTTGTGGGATGCGTCAATGACTACCTCAAATTCCTCGCCGACGGCTATTCCCCCCCTTCATGGATAGAACGGATCCGGGTTCTCTCCCACCCCTACGGGTGTTCTCAGCTCGGCGACGACCTTGACAGGACCGCTGCGGTCCTGGAGGGCCTCGCGAGAAATCCCTGCGCGGCGGGCGTCGTCGTGGCGGGGCTCGGGTGCGAGAATCTCCGGAGGGTCTTCATGGAGACCAGGCTCTCGGACCTCCGGAAGGTCCGGTTTTTCTCCCTCCAGGAGGCGGAGGACGACCGGCGCCTCCTTTATGGACTCCTCGACGGCCTGGCGGAGGCGGCGCCAAGGGCCCGGACGGAATTTCCCCTTTCCGACGTGACCATCGGGGTGAAGTGCGGCGGCAGCGACGGGTTTTCGGGGCTCTCGGCCAATCCCCTGGCGGGGGAAGTCGCCGACATGATGTGTGCATGGGGCGGCAGGGTCGTGGCCACGGAAATTCCGGAGATGTTCGGCGCCGAGGACGTGCTCGCCTCCCGGATTGCCGACGGGGAGGTCTTCAGGGCCTTCGCCGGCACCATCAGGTGGTTCCGGGACTATTACGACGCCCACAACCAGCCGGTGTACGAAAACCCCTCTCCGGGAAACAAGGACGGCGGCATCACCACCCTGGAGGAAAAGTCCCTGGGAGCGGTGAACAAGTGCGGATCCTCTCCCGTGACCGACGTGCTCACCATGGGCGCCCAGGCAGTCCGCCGGGGCGTCTCGGTGGTCTTCGGCCCGGGAAACGACCTCATTTCCTCCACCGTCATGGCCGCAGGCGGCGCCCAGGTGATCCTGTTCACCACGGGACGGGGAACGCCCTATTCCACGGTGGTTCCCACCATAAAGATCTCGTCGAACACCGCCCTCTACAACCGGAAGAGAGGATGGATCGACTTCGACGCGGGGCCCCTGCTTTCCGGGGCGGACAGGAGCGAGACAGCCCGCGCTCTCGTGTCTCTCATCGCGGAGACGGCTTCGGGGCGGCTTACCAGGAACGAAGAAAACAGGTGCGGGGAAATCGCCATTTTCAAGGACGGCGTCACCCTTTAGGACCGGGAAGAAAGGAGAATGGCCATGAACTATACGGTGCTGCAGTTCGGTGAGGGAAACTTCATCCGGGCGTTTTTCGACTGGATGCTGCAAAAAATAGGGGACGCCACGGGAGAGGAGCACAGGGTCTTCCTGGTGCAGCCCATCGATCGGGGGCGGGTGGAGGAGATCGCGGCCGCCGGGGAGTACCATGTCCTCCTCAGGGGCTACCAGGAGGGGGAATACCGTGAAATACTCGACCCCGTCCGGGTGGTGGCCGGAGGAACGAACCCCTTCACCCCGGAAGGTCTGATGGCCATGTATGAAGCGGCCCTCTCCCCGGACCTCAGGGTGGTGACGTCCAACACCACCGAGGCCGGGATCTTCTTCGAGGAGAGAAGGACTCCCCACAACTATCCTTCCCTCCTCGCCGCGGCCCTCGAGAAAAGGGCCGCGGAAGGATTGCCCCCCCTTCACGTCGTTCCCCTGGAGCTGATAGAGAACAACGGCGCCGTCCTGAAGGAGTGCCTGGAGAAGTACGGGAAGCTCTGGAACTACGGCCCGGCCTATTTCAGCTACCTCGAGGGGTGTACCTTCTACGACACCCTTGTGGACCGCATCGTCACCGGATTCCCCGCAAAAGAGGCGGCGGAGGTCTTCCGGAAGATCGGGCACGAGGACAGAAACGTCACCGCAGGGGAACTCTTCCACCTCTTTGTCCTCCAGGGAGACAAATCCATCCTGGACGTGCTTCCCTTCCACAAGGCCGGTTTGAACGCCGTGATCACCGGTGACAGGCTGTCGTTCTACCGGGACAGAAAAGTTCGGGTGCTCAACGGCGTCCACACGGCCTCCGTCCCGGTGGCCCTCCTTGCCGGCGTGGAATACGTGAAGGATTTCGTGGAGGATCCGCGGTTCGCTCCCAGGCTGAGGAGCCTGGTCCATGACGAGATTGTCCCCGCCTTCTCCGATGACGCCGAAGCACACCAGTACGGCGACGATGTCCTGGAACGGTTCAGGAATCCCGCCCTGGAGCACGCCTTCCGGTCCATTGCCCTGAATTCGGTGGCCAAGTCGAACACAAGGCTCCGTCCCACCCTGGAGGGGTATTTCGGGAAATTCGGCGAGCTGCCCCCCATCCTCACGGAGTGCATAGCGGCGATGACGGAGCTGTATGACTGTGACGGCGTGAAGGATCTGCCCGGCGGAACCCTTGAGCTTTCCGACCACCGGCAGCTTCGGGGCAGGAGCCTCGCGGAGATGACCGACGGCTTCTTCCCCGGCCTGTCGCCGGATCTCAGGGCGGTTCTTCTTTCCCGACTCGGAGAGCTTCGGAGAGTAAAATAGGATATTTCCGGGATTCCGGAAAAACAGCCCGGCCCTTCCGATCGGAAGGGCCGGGCTGTTTTTTTCTTTTTCCTATTTCCCCATGACCAGTTCGGGAACGAAGAGAACCACCTGTGGCACAAAGGTAATGATCAGAAGCACCACCACCATGGCCGCATAGAAAGGCAGCATGGCCCGGGTCGCCTTCTCCAGGGAAATCTTCCCCACCGCGCACCCGACAAAGAGGGCGGAGCCCACCGGAGGCGTGCAGAGGCCTATGCCCAGGTTGAGCATCATCATGATGCCGAACTGGACGGGGTGCATTCCCAGGGTGCCCACCACCACGGGGAAGAGAATGGGAGTGGTGATGAGGATCAGGGGGGCCATGTCCATGATGCAGCCCAGTCCAAGGAGAAGAAGGTTGACGAGAAGCAGCAGGAGCACCGGGCTGTCCGTTATTGCAAGCAGCGCGCTCGTGGCGAGGGCCGGGATCTTGAGGTACGAAAGCAGCCACCCGAAGGCCTTCGCCGCGGCGATGAGGCTCATCACCATGGCGAGGGTCTTGAGGGAGGAGTAGAGAATCTTGTTCATCCGTGACAGGGGAATTTCCCTGTAGACGAAGAAGGTGACGAAGAAGGCATAAACGCAGGCGACGGCCGCCGATTCTGTTGCCGTGAAGACGCCGGAGATGACGCCGCCGATGATGATGACGGCGGTGAAGATTCCGAGGACGGCCTCCCTGGAAATCCGGAGGGCCTCCTTCCAGGTGCAGGGCTGTTCCTTGGGGTAATTCCGTCTCACGGCGATGATGTAGCTGATGATCATGAGGGCGATGCCGAGGATGACCCCCGGGACGAAGCCGCCGAGAAAGAGGCGTCCCACCGAGACCCCTCCCGCGGCCAGGGAGTAGATGATCATGTTGTGGCTCGGGGGGATGATGATGCCCTGGCATGCGCTGGTCACCGTGACCGCCACGGAGTAGTCGGCGTCGTATCCCTCTTTTTTCATCATGGGGATGAGGATGGTCCCGATGGAGGACACATCCGCCACGGCGGAGCCGGAAATGCCGCCGAAAAACATGCTTGCCAGGACGTTCACCTGGGCGAGGCCTCCCCGGACCCTCCCCACCAGGAGGTTGGAGAAGGCGATGAGCCGCCTGGAAATGCCTCCTTCGCCCATCATCTCACCGGCAATGATGAAGAAGGGGATGGCGAGGAGGGAGAAGGAGTTCACTCCCTGGACCATCTGCTGCATGATGGCCATGAGGGGGATCTTCAGGTAGACGGCGGTGATGATTGAGGATACCGCCAGGGAGAATGTGATGGGAACCTTGAGGACCAGGAAGACGGCGAAGGATCCGAGGAGAAGCCAGGAGGCGGTGGAAGGGTCAGGCATCGGAAACGCACCTCCCCCCGGAGAGTTTTTCGTCCATGCCGGCGTCTCCCTTGTCGAGGCCGAGAAGGTTCATGAATCCCTCGTAGGTCACAAGAATTCCGGAGAGAACCAGCGGAAAGTACATCACCGACGCGGGAAACTCGGTGGCGGGAAGGATGGATCTGCTGGTGAACTGAACGAGAATCCACCCGTACCTGACCATGACGTATCCCAGAAAAAGGGTCGCCAGGTCCGTGATTTTCGCCAGGAGGAAGTCCGTTCGGGGAGAAATCCGTTCGGGCAGAAGGCAGAGGCTGATATGAAGACGGTGTTTCACTCCCAGGGCAAGGGAGATGAAGGTGAACCAGACCACGATGACGATTGAAACTTCCTCGGACCACGGGATGCCCGAGTTCAGGACGTATCTCATGAAGACGTTTGAGAAAATAAGGACCACCATGGCCAGGAGGAGTATTTTGGCGAAGGCCACGAGGGCGAGATGAATGAATCTGAAGACGGCGGTGAAAAATTTCAAGCTCATTCCCCCCCGGAAAGGAAAAAAAGGGGAAAGCCTGTACAGGCTTCCCCCTGCGGGACAGCTATTTCACTTCCTGGATCTTCTTGACCATTGCCTGAAGTTCCGGCGTGAGTTCGGAGTAGAGGGGCTCCATGGCCTTCTGGAATTCGGCGACGGCTTCCGGAGTGAGGTGGGTGACTATCGACCCGGCAGCGGTGACTTTTTCCTCGGAGACCTTCTCGAACTCTTTCCAGAGCTTGATCTGGAAAGGCATGGAATCCTTTGCCGCCTTGCGGATGACGTCCTGGTCTTCCTTCGAGAGCCTGTCCATGGTCATCTTGCTGGCGATGAGGATTTCGGGGACCCGGGTGTGGCCGTCGAGGGTGAAGTACTTCGCCACCTCGTAGTGGCTCGTGGAGAAATAGCTCGGCCAGTTGTTCTCCGCTCCTTCGATGACGCCTGTCTGGAGGGCGCTGTAGACCTCGCCGAAGGGCATGGGGGTGGGAACGGCGCCGAGGGCGGAGACAAGGCCCATCATGAGCTTGCTCTCCTGGACCCGGATCTTCAGTCCCTTCAGGTCGGCCACGGACTTGATCTCCCTCTTGGAGTTGTAGAAATTCCGGGCGCCGGAATCATACCAGGCCAGGCCCACGAAGTTGGCGGGCTCGAGGCTGTTCAGGAATTCTTCGCCGATGGGTCCGTTGAGGACCTTCCACATGTGCTCCTCTCCCCGGTAAAGGTAGGGCATCTGCAGGGCGTCGAAGGCGGGGGCGAAGGCTGCGAGAGGAGAGATGCTCACCCGGGTGAAGTCGATGGCCCCGAACTGCACCTGTTCGATGACGGCCTTTTCCTCGCCGAGCTGCTTGCTGTGGTAGACCTCGATCTTGATCCTGCCCCCGGTGCGCTCCTCAACGAGGCGGGCGAATTCCATATCGCCCTTGGTGGTGGGGTAATCCGCCACGTGGGTTTCGCCCAGACGGAGCACCATCTCCGGAGCCGCCGCCGCCGGAAGGGAAGAGGCCATTACCGAAAGAACCGCAAGAACCACAAGGAACCGTTTCATCCAATCTCCTCCTTTAAATTTCGAAATAGAAACCTTTCTCATTGTAGTCGGCTTATTCCGAAAACGCAATCAGAAACCGGCTGTGAATGAAAGTGTGTTTTGTCAGACGGAATGGAGCCGAAAATACTCCTTCGCGTTGTTCCAGCAGATGTCCCGGACCATGCCTCCAAGGAGGGCATAGTCCTCGGGAAGCTCGCCCCTTTCTACGTCGCCGCCGATGACATTGCAGAGGATTCTGCGGAAGTACTCGTGTCTCGGGTATGAGAGAAGGCTCCGGGAGTCGGTGAGCATCCCCACGAATCCCGAGAGCACGCCGACGGAGGAGAGAGCCTCGATCTGCCGGGTCATGCCGTCCTTCGTGTCGGTGAACCACCAGGCGGATCCCATCTGCATCTTCCCCGGCACCTGGCCGTCCTGGAAGCATCCCAGTATGGAGGGGATCATGTCGTTGTCCCTGGGATTGAGGGAATACACGATGGTCCTGGCGAGCTTTCCGGTCCGCTCCAGCCTGTCGAGCAGCCGGGCGAGGGGCCGTCCCTGTTCGAAATCGCCCATGGCGTCGTATCCTGTGTCCGGCCCGAGCTTTGCCAGCATCCTCGAGTTTGTGCTGCGCAGCGCTCCCAGGTGGAGCTGCTGGGTCCATCCCTGGGAGGCGTCCATGGACAGCAGCTCGTAGAGCACCGCGGACCGGAACCTGAGGAGGGGTTCCCCGGAGAGGGCGCGGCCGCTCCTCAGGACGGCGAAGGATGATTCCACCTCCTCCGATGTCCAGTCGGAGGAATAGCATGTTTCGATGCCGTAGTCGGAAAGGCGGCAGCCGTTGTCATGGAAGAACCGGTGCCTCTTCCAGAGGCATTCGACGAACCGGCCGAAGGAGTCGATCTTGACTTCGGCCAGTTCCGCCAGTCTGTCGAGCCAGGGGTTGAACCGTTCGGGAAGATGCCCCTCCAGCGCCCTGTCGGGCCGGAAAGCTGGAGCCACGATGGTCTCGAAGCCGCTCTCCCGGATCTGCCGGTGCTCTTCGAGGGAGGATGAAGGATCATCGGTGGTGCAGAGAGCCTCCACCCTGAACTTCCTGATAATGGACCGGGCCGAGAATTCCTTCTTCCCGAGGAGGGCGGTGCAATGACTGTAAATCGCCCCCGCGGTGCCGGGGTTCAGGAGCTCGTTCACGCCGAAGACCCTCTGGAGCTCGAGGTGGGTCCAGTGGTACAGGGGATTGCGGACGATCCGGGGGACCACCCCCGCCCAGGCGGCGAACTTTTCCTCGTCCGGGGCGTCTCCCGTGATGAACCGTTCGTCCACGCCGCAGGCCCTCATGGCCCTCCACTTGTAGTGGTCGCCGCCGAGCCAGATTTCCGTGAGATTTGAAAACTGCCTGTCCGAGAGGATGTCCGAGGGGGGGATGTGGCAGTGGTAGTCGAAAATGGGCATGGGCGCCGCGTATTCATGGTAGAGTTTCTGGGCGGGCTTGGATTCGAGAAGGAAATCCTTGTCCAGGAATTTTTTCGCCATAGCGCTTTTCCTCCTTGCGATGGGGTATCTTCGGTTTCATTCTTTGGAAATACATTTTACTCCCTGGGAAGAAATTGCGCCACATACTGCAATTTTCCCAAATCCGCAGGCAGCGGGGGAATGTCACCGGATCCCGTCGGCGTCCTCTTTCTCCGGAAGGTGTTTCCAGTACTTTTTCGGCATGAACTGCCGCTGCAGTCCGGGATTTTTCCTGGTCTGCACCGCCGTGGAGGAGAAATAGCGCTTCCAGAGATCCCGGATCTCCCGTTCCCTTCCGGAGAGAGGCAGGGGGCCGCCGGTGCTGAAACCGGCAATCCGCCAGGTTCCGTTCTCATACACCGCCGCCTTGCTTCTCCCCGTGTCGTGGATGATCCATCGTTCTCCCCCCAGCCTCCGGGCGAAATGTCCCGCCACAAGGGGAAGGATGTCCCCTTCGGGTTCGAAGGGAGCATACAGCACCCCGCCCAGCTCCGAAAACCTCAGGAGACCCAGAAATCTGTGCCGCTCCCTCGAAACGGCGCGGCCCGCCTCGTGCACTGTTCTCACCCTCTCGTCCGCCAGGAGCCCCGCAGCTCCCGGGCCTGCGGTCCAGGCGAGGGCGAAATACCGGTAGACCGCCATCTCCCTTCCGGGCATGGCGCTGAGAAAGGCGTAGTAGCCCTCGGTGAGGACTCTTCGCGACAGCCTGGCGGCCAGGGCGGTGCGTACGGAAGCCGCCAGTCCCTCATCCGTTTCCGTCGGCACCGTTTCAAAAAGGAAGGGCTGATTTTTGCCCCCGCCGAGGATCCCCTCCGGCCGTTCCTTTCTCCGCGAGGATTCGTGGATAAGGCAGAGAAAACCGTTGAAGGTTCCGTCAAAGGTCCAGACAGCCATGGTCAGAATTCCAGGCGGAGCTGGCGGGAATCCTCCTTCCCCCGGGGAGGGGAGGAGAGCAGTCTCCTGAGGTCGCCGCCGGCAGGAAAAGCGGGAAATGCCGGGCTTTTGCAGGCGACGAAGAACCGGGCCCGTTTCATCACCACGCCCAGTTTTCCCAGGTCGTCGCCGTCGAGGAGGTGCCCCCTCCTGGCGGTGAGAATTCTTTGTGCGGACCTGACGCCGATTCCTGGAACGCGGAGTATTTCTTCGTAGGATGCCCTGTTCACGTCCACCGGGAAGAAGTCCGGATGGCCCAGGGCCCAGCCCGTCTTGGGGTCGAGGGCCACGTCGAGGTCAGGCTGTTCCGGGGTCAGGACTTCTTCGGCCCGGAAGCCGTAGAACCGGAGGAGCCAGTCCGCCTGGTAGAGCCGGTGTTCCCTGAGCATGGGAGGCTTCGTGGCGCGGGCCGGAAGGAGGGGGTTATCCGCCACGGGTATGTAGGCGGAGTAATAGACCCGCTTGAGCCCGAAGCTCCGGTAGAGTCCTTCGGACAGGCGCAGAATGGTAAAGTCGTTCTCCGGGGAGGCCCCCACCATGAGCTGGGTGCTCTGTCCCGCGGGAACGAAGGCCGGTCCGGACCGGCCGGAACGCCTCCATTTTTTTCGTTCCTCGATGGTTCCGCCGATGAAGGCCATGGGGCGGAGGATGGAGTTCCTGCTCTTCTGGGGGGCGAGGGCCCGGAGGCTTGTCTCGGAAGGCAGCTCGATATTCACGCTCATCCTGTCGGCGAGGAGCCCGAGAGCGCCGAGAAGGGACGCCGAGGCGCCGGGGATGGCCTTGGCGTGAATGTAGCCTCCGAAACGGTGCTCCTCCCGGAGGATTGTCGCCGTCCGGACGAGCTGTATCATGGTGTCGTCCGGCGAACCGACGACGGCGGAGCTGAGAAAGAGCCCTTCGATATAGTTTCTCCGGTACATCTGGATGGTCAGGTCCGCGAGTTCCCGGGGAGTGAAGGTGGCCCGCGGGACGTCGGCGCTCCGCCTGTTCACGCAGTAGGCGCAGTCGAAAACGCAGTCGTTGGAGAACAGGACCTTGAGCAGGGAGATGCACCGCCCGTCGTCGGACCAGCTATGGCAGATGCCGCCGAGGGAGGTGCTGCCCACGGCGCCCCGCCTCCCGGCGCTTCCGCTGGACGAGCAGGACACGTCGTATTTCGCTCCTTCGGCGAGCACCGCGAGCTTTCCCAAAGTCTCCATGACAACCTCCGCCCGTTGTGTGATAACGAAATGTTAGCATCCTGCGGGCGAAAAGAAAAGAGGGCATAAGGTGCCGTAAAAGGGAATAGGCTTTTTTTTTGATATAATGTACCCATTGCATCTATCCAAAAGAATCAGGAGAACAGGGTCTTGAGACGAACACGCAGCCGATTGTCCCTTCCGGCGCGGAAGGGGCGTTTCGATCCGTTCAGGCGCGCTTTTATTTTTTTCCTCCTTCTGGCTGCCGGAGCAGTAGCCGTTCTGTCGGTCCTTGACGGTCGTGCGGTTGCCCGGCAGGAAGAAATAGTGAACGACCAGCAGTTCCTCTCCGCGACCCTCGCGCGCCTTGCCGCCGAGGACCGGTTTTCCTCTGTCGACGCCTCTGCCGGGTTCCTTCTGAACCACGTCTTTTCCCGTACCCTCGACGGAACCATGACCGTGGCGGAAGCCCAGAACTATCTTCAGCCCATGGTATACAACATGCCGGAGGTACTCGGCTTTTATTTCCTTCCCAACGTACCGGGAAAGGATTTTCCGCCGGTCACGGCCTTCCGTTCCACGCCAGCGGGAAATGACGGCCGGGTCTTCGCCGCCTCGACGGCGGACCGCCTCGGTCCCGGCCTCTTTTCCCAGGATGATGCCGTGGCCCTTTCCGGATCCGTGATGGTGACACCCCAGCAGCGGATGGCCCTTTTCTGCCACGGATTTTCCGGAGGAGGCTCCCTTCGGGGAGTGCTTCTCACGGTGGTGGACCTCTCTGCGGTGCTGTCCCGGTACGTCGTTCCCACGGCCAGGGGAAGGAGCGGATTTTCCATGGTGCTTACCGAGGACGGCACCCCGGTGTGGTTCAACGATCCTTCGCAGCGCGGCCCCGAAGGGAGCTTCGGCAGGGAATCCCCTGAACTGGAGAGTGTCCGGAGCCTCGTTTCCGGGGCCGTTTCCGGAAAAAGCAGCCTGGAAATACCGGGCGCTAAGGGCGGCAGCAGGCTGCTCGTGGCATGGAACACCCTCCGGATGGGTGGAAAGCGTCTCGCCGTGGTGCTGGCTTCTCCCGCGGAAGAAGCGGAAGCGGCTCTCAGCGGCCTGAGAACCCAGAGAAACCTGCTTTTGGGTCCCCTCCTCCTTCTCGTCGTTCTGGGGAGCGCCTTTTTCACGGGAAAACAGCGGCAGGAGGAGATCAAAAGAAGGGAAGCCGGTTTCAGGGCCGTTTTCGACAATGCCTCCTCCGGAATCGCCATCCTCAGCGTCGAAGGGAGATTTCTCTCATGCAACGCCACCTGGGAGACCATGACGGGCCTTTCGCAGGAACGGCTGCGGCAGAAAACCATTTTTGACCTTGCCGCTCCCGGCCAGGGACGGGATGAACTCGGCCGGATCCTTGGAGGGAACGGGGGAAGCCGCAGGTCCGAGGCCAGGTTTTCCCGGGCCGACGGAGTCTCGTTCTGGGGAGATGTCACCCTCACTCCCATGGATGCCGATCCGTCCCTGCCGCCCGGTGCGCTCCTGGCGCTCATCACCGACATTTCCGGTATGAAGCGGGCCGAAGACCTCCTGAAGCAGAATGCCGCAACCCTGGAGGCCCAGAAGGCGGAACTTGAAAAACTCGCCTCAGACCAGGGGATGCTCCTCGACCTCTTCGCCCTCTTCGCCGAAGCGGAGAGTCCCAGGGAGATCCACAGAGCCCTCTTCGCCTCCCTTCCCGTCATCATCACCTTCAGGAACCTCTTCCTGTGCGTTCGGGAACCCGGAAAGGACGGCCGCTACACCACCCTGGACGCCATGAACGAGGTGGAACGGTCGGGGCAGGCGGGCTTCGGCTCCGAGGGCAAAGGCATCGTGGGATACGTCCTGAGGACGGGCAAGGCCTACATCGCCGGCGACCTGGCCATGGACCCCTACTACGTTTCCCACTCTGAGGAAGCCCGGTCCCTGGTCGCCGTTCCCATCTCCTACAAGGGAAAGGATTGGGGGGTGCTCTGCCTGGACAGCGCCGTGAGGTATGCCTTCGGGGTCCGGGAGAGGGACCTCCTCGGTCTCGTAGGCTTCTATGTGGCCCTCCATCTCGAGGAGGTGGAGGCCAGGGCCGAACTTGGAAAAAAGGCGAAGCAGCTCGGGTTCCTTCACAGGGTGATACAGCACTTTGCCGCGGAACGGACGAACGAGGATCTGTCCAGGAGAATTGTGGACATCCTGGGGGCGGAACTCGGCTTCCCCCTGGTGGGAATCCTTGCTCCCGGAGGGGAGGACGGAGAAAACATGACCCTGCTGGCCGGCCATCCCGGCGATACGGGAGGAGATGACATGATGTCCCTTTTCGCCTCCCGGGCGAGGGACGCTCTGCGGACAGGACTCCCCGTCGCAGGGGGAGAAAACGAACGGCCCGGGACCCTGGCGGTGCCCCTCTCGTTCAACGGAACGGTGTTCGCCGTCCTTGCCGCCTGGAACGAGAGAGGCTTTACCCCCTCCGAAAAGGAGCTTCTGGAAATCACGGCGGAACACGGCGCCACCTTCTGGGTGCTGAACAACCTGTTGGCCGAACGGCGCCACGAGGCCCTGATCGACCCCCTCACCCAGGTGTGGAACCGCAGGTACATCATGCGGCGGCTGGAAGAGGAAAATTCGAGGATCTCCAGGAACGGAAGCAGGGGAGCGGTGGTCCTGGTTGACCTCGGGGACTTCAAGAGCATCAACGACCGGTTCGGCCACGTGGCGGGCGACGAAGTGCTCAGGGAAACAGCGTCCCTCATGAGCAAAAACCTGAGAACCTGCGATATGATAGGAAGATACGGCGGAGACGAATTCCTTCTTTATCTCCCGGACGTAACCGTCGACCAGGCCGCCGCGGCCATGCTCCGCATGGAAGACCGGGTTGCCGGCCTGAAAATCCCCGGAGTGAACGCCGCAGTGGTGCTGGATTACGGCATAGCCTCCTGCCCGGGTGACGGAAACGACCTCGTGGAGGCCATAGGAGTCGCCGACGCAAGGATGTACGAGAACAAGGCGAGACGAAAGGCGGAAACTGCATGATCCTGTCGCTGCATCATCCGAGCTTTACAGTGGAGAACCTCGAGCGGTCCGCGGCGTTCTACAGGGATGTCCTCGGCCTCACCCTCGAAGGAATATGGGAGCGTGACCCGGCCTATTCCGAGGGGGTCACCGGCATTCCCGGGGCTCATCTGAAAGTGGCCTATTTCACCCTGCCCAACGCCTCCTTCGAGCTGGTGGAGTACATGGAAGGAAAGGGAGTCAAGATCGACACGTCCACCAACAACACGGGCAGCGCCCACGTCTGTTTCGTCACCGATGATTTCGATGGCCTGATGGACCGGCTGCGCCGGGCGGGAGCGGTCTTCTCCGGGGAGGTCAACATCGTTCCCGGCGGATCCAACAGGGGAAAGAAAATCGTCTACGTGGAGGACCCTGACAACAATACCCTGGAGATTATCTCGTCCACGGTTTCCGGCTAGCACGGGCAGGGGAGGAGGGCTCTTTCTCCCGGCCCCGCAGGAGTGCGGCAACTCCGGCATGACATAAGCAAGGAGGGAAGAACATGCTCGGACAATATTATCTGGCCACAGGCATCGGGGCTTTTTCGCTCGTGGCCGTCGCGGTAATTACCGGATTGTTCGGACGGCGGCTCAGGAAGGTGTTTTCAGCGCCGAAAGTGCTTCTTGTCCACAAGGCATCAGCCCTTGCCGGCGCCTTCCTGGCACTGCTCCACGTACTGGGCGTTCACGGATACTGAGAAAACCGGCCCGCCGCCGGCTGCAATGTAAAAAGAAAGGGGGGACCCCCGTGCCGCCGCTGACGCACCAGAAAATACTCGTCGCGGAGGATTCCCTCTCCCAGAGGGCAATAATCTCCAGGCACCTGAGAAAATGGAATTACGATGTGCTGGAGGCTTCCGACGGCCTCCAGGCCCTGTCGCTCTTCAGGCGGGAAAGCCCGCCCATCGTGATCACCGACCTGGACATGCCGGGAATCGACGGTTTCCGGCTGATAGAAGCCATACGGAAGAGCGAAATCTTCAGAACCTTCATCATCGTCCTGAGCGCCTCGGGCGACAAGTCGAGCGTCGTCTCCTCCCTCGCCATGGGGGCGGACGACTACCTGGTGAAGCCCTACCACCCGGAAGAGCTTCGGGTGCGCCTTTCCGGAGCGGAGCGGGTGCTTCTGCTCCAGAACCAGGAACTGCTGATCTTCGCCATGGCCCAGATGGTGGATACAAGAAGCAGGGAGACGGGAGCCCATCTCGACAGGGTGCAGTTTTTCTGCAGGAAGCTCGCCGAGGGGCTGGCCGCCATGGGCGAGGAGATCGTCACGCCCTCCTGGACCAACCAGCTCTTTTCCCTGTCTCCCCTTCACGACGTGGGAAAGATCGGCATCCCGGACGCCGTTCTGAACAAGCCCGGACGGCTGACTCCCGAGGAATTCGAGGTCATGAAGGAGCATGTGACCATCGGGGCAGACATCATCGCCCGTATCCACGAGAAGACGGGGTACGCCCCCTTCGCCTTCGCCGAGGACATCATCCGGTACCACCACGAAAAATTCGACGGCTCGGGCTACCCGGAGGGTCTGTCCGGGGACGCCATACCCCTGGCGGCCCGTATCGTCGCCCTGGCGGACGTCTACGACGCCATCAGCAGCAAGAGGGTATACAAGCCCGGTTTTTCGAGAGAAGCATGCTGGGACATCATCAACGAAGGCAGGGGAACCCATTTCGACCCCCGCCTGACGGACATCTTCAAAGAAGAGGAATCCTTCTTCTGGGGCATAGTGGAGGAATACCGTGACCTCGACATGTAAGCCTCCCGTTCCTGAAGGGAAGGGAAACCCCTGGATGGACTCCCCTGCGGTGCGGCCCGGGAACGCTGAAGAGCGGGCGAACCGGGAACGGTGGGAAAAAGATCTTTCCGGGATGCTCGTCGAACTGTGCGGAGACGAGGAAGGCCTTGAGGAAATGATCGCCACCTTTCTCGACGAGCTGCCGGGCCTCAGGCAGCGTTGGGCCCTCTTCCTTGAGGAGGGGAAGACGGCGGAGGCGGCTCGGGAGTTCCACAAGCTGAAAGGAAGCCTCTCCTACCTCGTCGGGCCGGAAGAAAGAGACCTCGCCCGGCGGGCGGAAGAGGAGGCCCGGCAGGGGGTCCTTTCCCCCCGCAGCGGGACAGTCAGGAAACTGGAACGGTTCCTCGACGGCTTCGACCGTTTCCTTCGGGAGCGGAAAAAGAAAACCGCCCGCTGACAGGCTGATATTTCTTCCCCAAAAGAAAAGGCTTTCCCCTCCCGGGGCTGGAGAGTATAATCCCACGTAACCCAACGACAGGAGGCTACGCAATGAACCCGAAATTCGCCCGGCGGATGATCCGCTTCCAGGAGTCGGATCTCACGCCCATTCTCCGTCTCGCCGCCAACCCCGAGGTGATCTCCTTCGCCGGCGGCCTGCCGGCTCCGGAACTGTTTCCCGTGGAACCCCTGAAAAAAGTTGCCGCCCGCGTGCTGGACGAGCATGGAAAGAGAGCCCTCCAGTATTCCACCACCGAGGGACATCTCCCCCTCCGGGAGAAGATCGCCGCGAGGACAAACAAAAATCTGAAAACCTCCCTCGGGGCGGAGAACATCGTGATCACCACGGGATCCCAGCAGTCCCTGGACATCCTCGCCAAGATGTACATCGACGACGGCGACTGCATCCTCTGCGAAAGCCCCACCTACCTCGGGGCCCTGTCGGCCTTCAACGCCTGCCAGCCCACCTACCGGGAAGTGGACACCGACGGCGAGGGCATGGTGATCGCCGACCTGGAGAAGGCCCTGGCGGAAGAGAAGCGGGCCAAGCTCATTTACGTGATCCCCGATTTCCAGAACCCCTCCGGAAAGACATGGTCTCTCGAACGGCGGAAGGCCTTCATGGAGACCGTTTCACAGCATGACATCCTCGTGGTGGAGGACAACCCCTACGGCGAACTCCGGTTCGAGGGAACCACGCCCCCATCCCTGAAATCCATGGACACGAAGGGACAGGTGGTGGTCCTGGGCACCTTCTCCAAGATCTTCTGCCCCGGCCTCCGGGTGGCCTGGGTCTGCGGCGAGCCGTCCTTCCTCGAGAGCTTCTGCAACCTGAAGCAGGCGGCGGACCTCCACACCTCCACCCTCAGCCAGTACGAGATCGACGCCTTTCTGTCGGAGTACGACATCGAGGAGCATGTCCGGAAGCTGGTCTCGGTCTACCGGGAGCGGCGGGACATCATGATCCGCACCATGGACGAAGCCTTCCCCGCAGAAGTGACGTTCACCAGGCCCGAGGGCGGCCTCTTCACCTGGGCCGAGATGCCCGAAAAGATCAGCGGAAGGGATCTCTTCATGACGGCCCTGGAGAAGAAAGTTGCCTTCGTCCCCGGCGGAGCCTTCTACCCCAACGGCGGCCACGAGAACACCATGCGACTCAACTACTCCAACATGCCCCCCGAGAAGATCGTGGAGGGCATCCGGCGCCTCGGGGAAGCCCTACGGGAAGCCCTGTAAACTGTAAACCCGAAATACACAGAGACAGCAGGAACCCGGCCGCGGTCAGGCATTTATGCCTGCCGAGGCCGGGTTCTTTTCTTTCAGCGGCGGCTCTAGACCAGCCCCAGGTACTTCTCGAAAAACTGCATGAGCCGGGCGATGACGCTTTGCTTTTTGGCCGCCCGTGTCCCGCCGCCGAAGCGCGAAGCCGGGGGCAGGATCTTGTCGATGTCCGTGCCGGTGGTTTTCAGCGTTCCGTCCCGGAAGGAATTGTTCAGGAATTTCCGTGTCTCTTCCTCCTTCAGCTTTTCCTCGCCGATGATCACGTTGAGGTCGGTCTCCTTCTGTTCCCGGACGAACTTCCGCCAGTCCTCATCCACATTGGTGGAGGCGTTGACGGTCCCGATGAAGTGCTCGATCAGCTCCTTCTTGCTGCGGAGCTGGATGCTTGAGTTGACCGCCTTGGAGATGGAGACCAGTATGCTCTTGTCCTCGCAGTTGGATTCGTGGTACTTCGCCACGAGCATGAGGATGTAGTCGATGTTGATCTCGATCTGCCGTATCAGCTCGATTTCAAAGACGATATCGTCGTTGATCTTTTCCCTGTCGGCGTGCCTGCCTTTCGCAAGCTCCTGGTACAGGTCGATATAGGTGCTCTGGTAGTCCTGGTAATCGCGGACCGGCAGGATCTCGGCGCCTGAAAACCCGTCGAAGGCTGTCAGGATATTCCGAAGGCGCAGGATGGCCCCGAACAGGCTGATGAAGTCCTTTTGGTTCTGCTCTCCGGTGATTGCCCGCCCCAGGGGGAACCGCTCCTCCAGCTCTTCGATCAGTTCGGTGTACCCCGGATGGTGCCTGCCGTTCTCGTCGTAGCCGTAATAGTAGGCCTCGTAGTTCTTCAGCAGAACGATGCTGCCGGCGTCCTTGTCGCCGAACAGGGCGATGGCCTCGTCAGTATCCTGCTGCAGGTCCCGGAAGCAGACGATGTTGCCGAAGGTCTTGACGGAGTTGAGTATCCGGTTCGTGCGGGAAAATGCCTGGATCAGCCCGTGCTGCCGGAGGTTTTTGTCCACCCACAGGGTATTGAGCGTCGTGGCGTCGAAGCCGGTCAGGAACATGTTGACCACCACCAGGAGGTCCACTTCCCGCCGCTTCATGCGCATGGACAGGTCCTTGTAGTAGTTCTGGAACTTCTCGGAGGACGTATCGAAGTTGACGCTGAAATCGGCATTGTAATCGGCGATGGCCGACTCGAGAAAATCCCGGGAGGTGCGGTCGAGGCTCTCCGTGTCGAAGCCCTCGTCGGGAACACCGTCCTCGGGATCGGCCTCGTTGGCGCTGTAGCTGAAAATGACGGCGATGTTCAGCGTGCGCCCCCGCTCGGAAAGCTGCTTCTTCAGCTCGGTGTAATACTTCATGGCGGCAGGAATGGAGCTGACCGCCAGAAGGGAGTTGAAGCCCGACACCCGCTGCCCCTGCAGGGAATAGAAGCTGCCGCGCTTTGTCTTCTGGTCGAAATGGTCGAGGATGTAGTTCACCACTTCCCGGATGCGGTTCGGGTCCGCGAGGGCCTTATCCGTGTCGATGGCCTGCACGCTTTTATCCTTCACGCCGTCCTTCATCTTCACCGTATTGATGTAGTCGATGCGGAAGGGCAGCACGTTCCCGTCATTGATGGCGTCCACGATGGTGTAGGTGTGCAGCTTGTCCCCGAAGGCCTGGGGCGTGGTCCTGAGCAGGGGGTTGCCTCCGCTTCCGGCATTGGCCGCGAAGATGGGGGTGCCCGTAAAGCCGAAGAGGTGGTAGTTCCTGAAGGACTTCACGATCTTGGCGTGCATGTCGCCGAACTGGGACCGGTGGCACTCGTCGAAGATGAGGACCACGTGTTTTTTGAAGACCTCGTGCCCCCTGTTCTTCGACACGAAGACGTCAAGCTTCTGAATGGTGGTGATGATGATGCGGGAGGTGCCGTCCTCGAGCTGCCTCTGCAGTACCCTCGTGGAGGTGTTGCTGTTGGCGGCCCCTTTTTGGAAACGGTCGTACTCCTTCATGGTCTGGTAGTCCAGGTCTTTCCTGTCCACCACGAAAAGCACCTTGTCGATGTAGGGCAGCGCCGATGCGATCTGGGCTGTCTTGAAGGACGTGAGCGTCTTGCCGCTGCCCGTGGTGTGCCAGATGTACCCTCCGGCCTCGATGGTGCCCGTTTTTTTGTAGTTGGCGGAAATCTCTATCCGGGAGAGGATGCGCTCTGTGGCCGCGATCTGGTAGGGGCGCAGGACGAGCAGCAGGTCCTCGGACGTGAACACGCAGTATTTTGTCAGCACGTTCAGCAGGGTATGCTTCGCCAGAAACGTCCTGGTGAAGTCCGCCAGCTCGGGAATGGCCCTGTTGTTCCCGTCCGCCCAGAAGGAGGTGAACTCGAAGCTGTTGCTGGTCTTTTTGCTTTTCCTGCGCTCGCTTTCGGCGTTTTCCCTGACGTGGCTCGCCCGGGTGGTGTTGGAGTAGTACTTGGTGGAGGTGCCGTTGGAGATAATGAAGATCTGCACGTACTCGAACAGGCCGCTTGCCGCCCAAAAGCTGTCCCGCTGGTAGCGTTTGATCTGGTTGAACGCCTCCCGGATGGCCACGCCCCTCCGCTTCAGTTCCGCGTGGACCAGCGGCAGGCCGTTCACCAGTATGGTCACGTCGTACCTGCTTTCATGGGTTCCTCGGGACTCCTCATACTGGTTGATGACCTGCAGGCGGTTGTTGTGGACGTTCTTCTTGTCGATGAGCCGGATGTTCTTGGTGGAACCGTCGTCCCGGCGCAGGATCTGCACGTGGTCTTCCTGAATCTTCCGGGTCTTTTCCACGATGCCCTCGTTGCTGTTTGCGATGCACTCCGGAAAGAAACGGCCCCACTCGGCATCGGAGAAGGCGAAGCCGTTGAGCTGCTCGAGCTGTTTTCTGAGGTTGGTTATCAGGGCGGCTTCATCGTGAAGAGGAAGGTACTCGTACCCCTGGGTCCGGAGCAGATTAATAAAAGTGTTCTCAAGGTCGGCCTCGCTCTGGTAACCCGAGCCCACCCTGGTTTCGGGCCTGTATTCGGAAACGACGGTGTATTCCGCCGATTCCGCCACAATATTGTAGTGACTCATGGGGTCTTCTCCTTGAACGTCAGCAGTTTGTCCCGATAATACTCGTATTGCTTCCGCCGTGCTTCGATCTCGGCGGGCAGGCCGGTGGAAAGGTCGTTGCAGAGGGCGTCGAAGCGGTCGAGGATTGCGACGATGTGGGCCTGCTCTTCGAGGGGAGGGACGGGAACCGGTATCTTGTTGAGATTTTCTTGAGTTAATTTTGGCTGTGCCGCAGTAGATATAAAACGACTCAAATCAATCATGTTCAGATAATATTCTACAAACTTTCTCTCTACATAAGTTTTAAACTCTAAGACATGTGCGTGGTTATTTACCCATATTTTTCCCGAAGCTGAAAATGCTATAGGCGTTACTCTTGCTAGGAGATTCGCCCCATCTTCTGAGACAAGCAAATAATCTCCGTCAAAAATATAGTCGCTAACAAAATCAACGACTCCGGAAGCTCCGTAATACGGATATTGTCCTGCCTCGCGATTCCCTTTTGTAACTGGTTTACGTTTTGAATCAAGATTCGACGCGACTGTTCCCAATGTACCAATCGGCACTTCATCGCCAAAGGTCAGTAGTTTATTCCGATAGTATTTATATTGTTTTTTTCTCGCTGCAAGCTCCGCTGCAAGCTCCGCTGCAAGCTCCGCAGCAAGCTCAGTGAAATTGTCCAGAATGCGGACAATTTCTCGCTGAACAGGCAGCGAGGGGAGGGGAATGCTGATTTTGCTAATTGCCGGAACGCTGGAATGCACAACCTTGCTTTTTACTTTTCCTTTGCTTTTCTGGTTTTGGGCGTCTGCAGTGGCAAGGGCATATGAAAGATATTTGGGATTTTGAGTATGTTTTAGAACAACGATGTCGCCGCCTGCCAAACATTTTTCATGCCCGACATAAGCGCTTGATTTTGCTATTTCCTCAACACTTTCGCCTGTGATGGCGAATAAAATGTCTCCGTGATCAAAATATTTCTTGTTCGTGATGGATGCTTCATCAGTAAAGGAAACGGTTGTATCAAACCAAATACCGTATGTTGTGTAGAGTTCACCATAACGAACGCAGGGAGTCCCGGTTGAAGAAATTTGGTCTCTCGTGATCCCCGAACCACGAAAAATATCAACGGCAATCTCACCGAGCGTTTTATACTCCACCCCATCCGGGCAAAGCTCCGCGATCAGTTCGTCCAGTTTACTCATCCGTTTCGCCCCCCTTCTCCAGGAGGCGCTTCACTTCCTTGTCGAAATCGGAAATGATTTTTTGGGTCTTGTTGAATACTTCGTATTCCTTCTCAGCCTTTGAGGCAGCCAGCTGTTTTGAAACAGTCCCTTTATCCTTGAGGATTTCATATTTCCTGAACGCCAGAAATTCGTTGATGCTCGCGGCGAATTCCTCCATGGTGAAGGTGTTTTCCCGTTCGATCAGGTCCTCTATGTAGTCAAAATAGCCGGCGACGGTCCTCTCCAGCTGCCGGATCTGCTTTTCGTTCAGATAGTTTTTTGCGACGGTGACATCCGATTTCAGGATGCGGCCCCCGGGCGCATGTTTCCATGTGGACAGTCCCATGTTTTCCTTATTCCGGTCGGCCCTGGAATAAACGATCTCTGCGGCGGTTTGCCCCGTGATCGCAAAATGGAACCTATTCTGCACCATGGCGTAGAAGTCCTGCGTCACAGGGGAATTCCTGTTGTAGTCGATGCTGCACTCGGCGAATATATCGGTGATCTGCTGCCAGATCCTGCGCTCGCTGGCCCGGATGGACCGAACCCGTTCCAGCAACTCTCTGAAATAGTCTTTTCCAAAGGCTGTTTTTCCCTGTTTCAGCCGTTCGTCATCGAGAGCGAAACCTTTTATCATAAACTCTTTCAGCACCCCGGTAGCCCAGATGCGGAAATGTGTGGCGCGCGCTGAGCTCACACGGTATCCCACAGAAATGATGGCGTCAAGGTTATAAAGATCTACATTACGCCTGACTGTTCTTTCGCCCTCGGTTTGAACTATTTCCATTCTGGAAACAGTTGTGTCTCTGCGTAATTCGCCCTCTTCGTAAATGTTGTGTAAATGCTTTGATACAGCGGGAATATTTACACCGAATAAAGCTGCCATCCCCTTTTGAGTCAACCAGACAGTCTCATCCTTTATGATCGCGTTTACGGAGACATCTTCGTTCGCGGAACGATAGACCAAAAACTGAAAGTCCCTGGTCATGCTCCCGCCCCGATCTCCGCGATGATCCTGGCGATCTCGTCCCGGAGCACCTGCTCCCGGGCCACGATCTCCTCGATCTCGGCATTGAGGGCGGTGATGTCCACGGCTTCCCGGGTGTCCCGCTGCTCCACGTAGGTGGAAACGGACAGGTTGTAGTCCTGGTCCGCGATGCGGGCGTTGGGGACGAGGGCGGCAAAGAATTCCTGATCGGTTCTCTCAGTATAGGCTTCGACTATTTTCGCGATGTTTTTTTGAGTGAGCTTGTTGTTGTTGGTTACCTTGACGCACTCCCCGGAGGCGTCGATGAACAGGGTGCTGTTTTCGGCCTTGGACTTTTTCAGCACCATGATGCAGGTGGCGATGCTTGTGCCGAAAAACAGGTTGTCGGGAAGCTGGATCACGCAGTCGATATAGTTGTTGTCGATGAGGTATTTGCGGATCTTCCGCTCCGCCCCGCCCCGGTACATGACGCCCGGAAAGCAGACGAAGGCCGCCGTGCCGCTGGTGGCAAGCCAGGAAAGGCTGTGCATGATGAAGGCCAAATCCGCCTTCGACTTGGGCGCGAGCACCCCCGCGGGCGAAAACCTCGGGTCGTTGATCAGGAGGGGGTTGCCGTCTCCGTCCCACTTGATGGAGTAGGGGGGATTGGAGACGATGGCCTCGAAGGGCTCGTCGTCCCAGTGGAGCGGGTCGGTCAGTGTGTCGCCGTGACCGATGTCGAACTTGTCGCAGTCGATGTCGTGGAGGAACATGTTGATGCGGCAGAGGTTGTAGGTGGTGATGTTGATCTCCTGGCCGAAGAAGCCGAGACGGACGTTTTCTTTGCCGAGGATTTTCGCGAATTTCAGCAGCAGGGAACCGGAGCCGCAGGCCGGGTCGTACACCTTGTTCACTTCGGTTTTTCCCACAAGGGCGATGCGGGTGAGGAGTTCGCTGACCTCCTGGGGGGTGTAGTATTCGCCGCCGCTCTTGCCTGCGTTGGAGGCGTACATGCCCATCAGGAACTCGTAGGCGTCGCCGAAGGCGTCAATGGTGTTGTCCCTGTAGTCGCCGAGCTTCATTTCTCCCACGCCGTTCAGGAGCTTGACGAGCTTCTCGTTTCTCTTCGCGACGGTGGGCCCGAGCTTGTTGCTGTTCACGTCGATGTCGTCGAACAGGCCCCGAAAGTTCTCCTCGCTGGGGCCGCCCTGTGCGGAAGCCTCGATGCTGCGGAAGACTTTTTCCAGGGTTTCGTTGAGGTTTTCGTCCGCCGCCGCTTTTTTTCGTACATTTTGGAACAGCCCGCCCGGCAGGATGAAGAAGCCCCTGGTCTGGACAATATCCGCCCGGGCCTCTTCCGCTTCGTCGTCGCTGAGTTTCCCATAGTCGAAAGAAGGGTTTCCGGCTTCCTGTTCGCCGCGGTTTATGTAGTTCGTGAGGTTTTCAGATATGTAACGGTAAAACAGCATGCCGAGGACATACTGCTTGAAGTCCCACCCGTCCACGCTGCCCCGAAGGTCGTTGGCGATGTTCCAGATGGTGCGGTGCAGTTCCGCCCGTTCCTGCTCTTTTTTGTTGTCGGTCATGGTCGTCCTTCCTTCTTCGGGGCTGTAGGGTGCGAATTTCACGCTGCCGCAGATTTGGCGATCTGGAGCGGCGTTGGGCGATGCGGTATTTTTTTTGCTTTTTCTTTCCGGTCCTGCGACATAGTATATCGCTTTTTTTGAGCAAATAACAATAATATTTAATATTACATTATTTGCCTGTCCGCCCGGTTTTTTCTTTTGTAAAACTGCTCGAAAGAGGAGCCTTTCCCCCGTTTTACGCTTTCACCCTTCAGGTTGTACAAAATTCAATGTTATAATGTGACCGGAATGAATATTACTCTCCGAAGCAGGAGGTCCAATATCATGGCAGGAAAACTTATCGAGTGTGTGCCGAATTTCAGCGAGGGACGGCGGCAGGACGTCATCGAGTCCATCGCCGCCAATTTCCGGGGAGTGAAGGGATGCTCCCTTCTCGATTACCGGGCGGACGCCGACCATAACCGCCTCGTGGTGAGCCTCGCGGGCGAGCCGGAGGCGGTGACGGACGCCCTCATCGGGGCGGCCGGGACGGCCATGGCGGCCATCGACATGAACGCCCACCAGGGTGCCCACCCGAGAATCGGGGCGGTGGACGTGATCCCCTTCACGCCCATCCGGGGCATTTCCATGGAGGAGTGCGTCGCCCTTTCCCGCGCCTTCGGCGAGCGGTACTTCGCCGAGCTGGGCATTCCCGTCTATTTCTACGAGGAGTCGGCGAAGCGCCCCGAGCGGAAACGCCTCGAGGTGATCCGCAAGGGGCAGTACGAGGTGCTGAAAGTGGAATCCGCCGCTCCTGAACGGCAGCCCGACGTTGGCGGCCCGGCCCTCCACCCCACGGCGGGAGCCACGGTCATCGGCGCCCGGCAGTTCCTCGTGGCCTTCAATGTGAACCTGAACACCGCCGACGAGGAGATCGCGAAAAAGATCGGCACCTTCGTCCGGGCCTCGAGTGGGGGCTTCTGCCACGTGAAGGGCATGGGCGTGGCCCTCTCGGAGCGGGGTATGACCCAGGTGAGCATGAACATCGTGGACTACCAGAAGAACGCTCTCTACAGGGTGCTGGAGCTGATCCGCATGGAGGCCCGGCGCTGGGGCGTGGAGGTGGTGGAGACGGAGATTTACGGCATGATCCCCGCCCAGGCCCTTCTGGACAGCGCGGCCTACTATCTCCAGGTGAAGGATTTCGACCCCGACCAGGTGCTGGAGCTGAAACTGCTCGGAATGGGGGATGGGGCGGAATGATCGCGAAACTTGTGCGGAACGCGGGGATTTACACCCCGGAAGGGTCTTCCCCTTCGGCGGGGAAGGACCAGGGGGCCGTCCGCTTTCTCCCCCGGGGGGCCATGGTGATCCGGAACGGCATGATCGAGGCCGTGGGGCCGGAGGAGGAGATCCTTTCGTCCCTTTCAGGCCCGGAGATCGACGAGGAGATCGACTGCGGGGGCCGGTGCGTCATCCCCGGTTTCGTGGACCCCCATACCCACATGTGCTTTGCCCGGAGGCGGGAGGAGGAGTTTTCCCTCCGCCTCGCGGGGACGCCCTACCTGGAGATCCTCCAGAAGGGCGGGGGGATCCTCTCCTCCGTGCGGAGCGTCAGGGAGGCGTCCGATGACGACCTGTTCGAGAACACCCTGGTCCTGGCCCTCTCGGCCCTCTCCATGGGAACCACCACGGTGGAGATGAAGAGCGGCTACGGGCTGGACACGGAGACAGAGCTGCGCATGCTCTCGGTGATAAGGAGGGTGGGGCGGGAGACTCCCCTGGACGTGGTGCCCACCTTCATGGGGGCCCATGCCGTTCCCGAGCTGTACCGGGGCAACGGCGACGGCTACGTGGACCTGATCGTGGAGGAGATGCTCCCGGCGGTGGAAGAGCAGGGGATCGCCCGGTTCTGCGACGTGTTCTGCGAGGAGGGGGTCTTCTCCCTTTCCCAGACGGAGCGGATCCTCGCCGAAGCGTCCCGGAGGGGCCTCGGCCTGAAGGTCCATGCCGACGAGGTCCATGACACCGGCGGCGCGGCATTGGCGGCAACAATGGGAGCCGTCTCGGCGGAGCACCTTCTCGCCGCGAGCGACGAGGGGATCCGTGCACTGGCGAAAAGCGGAACCACGGCCATTCTCCTTCCGGCCACGGCCTACAGCCTGAGAAAACCCTATGCCCGGGCCCGGGCCATGATCGAACACGGGGTTCCGGTGGCTCTGGCCACGGACTGCAACCCCGGGTCGTCCTTCACCGAGTCCATGCCCTTTGTCTTCGGCCTGGCGGTGATGGCCATGGGGCTCACGGTGGAGGAGGCCCTCACGGCCGCCACGAAGAACAGCGCCTGTGCCGTGGGCATGGGGGCGGTCTGCGGAACCCTCGAGCCGGGCAAGCAGGCGGATTTCCTGCTCCTCGACGGGGAGACTCCGGCCATTCTCGCCTACCATGCGGGTGTCTCAGCCGTGGAAGGGGTTTACAAGAAAGGGGAGCAGATCCGGTGAGGACGGCGGACAGGAATAAAAAAGTGCGCCTCGACGGCATGTCCCTCACCCTGGAGGACGTGGCGAACGTCGCCCGAAAGGGCTGGACCGTGGAACTGGACGAGGAGACCGTCCGGAGGGTGGAGGCTTCATCGGCGGCGGTCAGGGCCTGGGAGAATTCCGACGACGTGGTCTACGGCATCACCACCGGCTTCGGCGACCTCGCCTCGGTGAACATCTCCCGGAAGGACCGGCGGCTGCTTCAGGAGAACCTGCTGAAGAGCCACGCCTGCGGCGTGGGGGCCCCTTTCCCCGAGGATATCACCAGGGCCATGATGCTGCTGCGGATCAACAGCCTCGTCCGGGGACATTCGGGCATCAGCCTCGCCGTTCTGAACCAGTTCGTCGCCCTGCTGAACCTGGGCATCCATCCCGTGGTTCCCTGTCAGGGGTCGGTGGGCGCCAGCGGCGACCTGTGCCCCCTGTCACACCTGGCCCTCCCTCTCATCGGCCACGGGTCGGTGCGGTACAGGGGACGGACCATGACGGCGGCAAAGGCGCTCCAGATGGCCGGCCTCACCCCCGTTCAGCTCGGAGCCAAGGAGGGGCTGGCCCTGAACAACGGCACGGCTTCCATGGGCGCCATGGCGGTGCTTGCCCTGCTGGACGCCGAGTGCCTGGCCAAGACCGCCGACATCGCGGCGGCCCTCTCCATCGAGGCCCTCCACGGCGTTCCCTTCGCTTTTGACCCCCGGACCCACGCCCTCCGCCCCCACAACGGCCAGGGGAGGGTGGCCGGGAACATCCGCAGGCTCATCGAGGGAAGCGAGATACTGGAAAAGTTCAAATCCGGAAAGGTGCAGGACGCCTACTCGCTCCGGTGCGTTCCCCAGGTCCACGGTGCCACCCGGGATGCCCTCGGCTACGTCCGGGGAGTTCTCGAGGTGGAGATTAACTCCGTCACCGACAATCCCATCATCTTCCCCGATGACGGGGTGGCCATCAGCGGCGGAAACTTCCACGGGCAGCCCCTCGCCCTGGCCATGGACTTCTTCGGCATTGCCGTGGCGGAGCTGGCGAGCATTTCCGAACGGCGCCAGGCACGGCTGGTGGACACGAGCCTGTCGGGCCTTCCTCCCTTCCTCGTGGAGAACAGCGGCCTGAACAGCGGCTTCATGATCGCCCAGTACACCTCGGCGGCCCTGGTGTCGGAGAACAAGGTGCTGGCCCACCCGTCGTCGGTGGATTCCATCCCCACGTCGGCCAACCAGGAGGACCACGTCTCCATGGGGGCCTACTCGGCCCGCAAGGGGCTCTCCATCCTTGACAACGCCCGGAAGGTGGTGGCCATCGAGCTGCTGGCGGGCTCCCAGGCCCTGGACTTCAGCCGTCTCCTGAAGCCCGGCGCCGGGACCACGGCTGCCCACGACTGTGTCCGGGGCGCCGTTCCCTACCTGAAGCACGATGAATTCCTCCAGCCCCTTATCGAGAGGGTGGAGGCCCTGGTAAGCCGGGGAGCGGTAGTGAAGGCGGTTGAGGAGGCCATAGGCTCCCTGGACTGAGAGAAGCAAAAAAAGGGGGAAGGCCTGCCGGCCTTCCCCGTTTTTTTATGGTTTGTTCCGAGGGGATCAGCAGTTCTTCGAGAGCCAGGTCCAGGCGAAGCCGGCGAGGGAGGCCACGCCGGCGGGAAGGGCGTCGTCGTCCACGTTGAACTTCGGGTGATGGTGGGCGTTGTCCGTTCCCTTTTTGGGGTTGCCCGTTCCGAGGAGGTAGTAGGTTCCGGGGACCTTCTGCTGGAAGTAGCTGAAGTCCTCGGAGCCCATGATGAGGGGCGTTTCCTTCACGTTGTCCGGCCCGAACACTCCGTCGAAGACATCCTTCGCCACCGCCGTGACCTCCGGCTCGTTGATGGTGGCGGGAATGAACCGCTTGTAGTCGAGGGTGAAGTCGCACCGGCCGATCTGGCACGCCCCGGCGATGACCCTCCGGAGAGCGGATTCCACGTGGTCCTGGACGGCGGGGTTGAAGGAGCGCACCGTGCCGTTCATCTCCACCGAATCGGGGATGATGTTGAAGACGGAGAGCCCCGCCTTGACAGTCCCGGTGCTGACCACCACCGTCTCCTTGGCGCTCACTTCCCGTCCGACGATGGCCTGGAGGTTGAGCACGATGTTTGCCGCCGTGATGGTGGGGTCGATGCAGAGTTCGGGCGTGGAGCCGTGGCCGCCCTTGCCCTTCAGGGTGAGGTACCAGCCGTCGGCCGCCGCCATGATGGGGCCGGAGCGGTAGAGCACCGTTCCCGTGGGGGCGGAGGACCAGCAGTGGATGCCCGCCACGGCGTCCACTCCTTCGAGGGCTCCTTCCTCCACCATGGCTTTGGCGCCTGATTTCAGGCCGCTCTCCTCGGCGGGCTGGAACAGGAAGCGCACCGTGCCCGGTATGTCATCCCTGATTTCCGACAGCACTTTCGCCGCCCCGAGGAGCATGGCCGTGTGGGCATCGTGGCCG
>JAHDLC010000013.1 GCA_018436595.1 Synergistaceae bacterium
GTCCCTTGTAGTTCCAGTTGGCTCCGCTCTCTTCCGTCTCGATGAACGTGGCGTCCTGGTCGAGGGTGATGTGCTCCCGGGGAGAGTGTGCCGCCGCGAAGGCGAAGAGGCGGGAGAGCACTGTCCCCAATCCCTTGAGGTATCCGTTCTCTTCCGGGATGAAGGCTTTTCCCATCCCCCGCTTCCCGTCCTCCTCACCGTTGTGGAATTCCTTCAGCCACTTTCTCAGGGCGCTCGGCGAGGGAACGGATATGCCGAGCTTCCCGAAGGACAGTTTCTCCTTCAGGAAGGGGAGGTGGTCCGCTGCGCTTCCTCCAGAGAGATGGAGAAGGATAAGGGAAAGGATATGGTCACTGTCCCGGTATCCCCGTGAGGATCTGGCTCCTACGGCGCTGTCGATGACGTCGGGAAGCCCTGACTTCCGGAAGAGCTCCACTGCCGGCCAGAGTCCTGCGAAGGATGTTATTCCGCTTTCTCCGCCCTTCAGTTCGATGTGGATTTTCTTGGCCTTTTCCGTCATAATGATCGCACCTCTCTGGTGAAGGGTCGTGTCGTCGCAAACACTACCTTAACAATGTTCTCCGAACAGTCCAGAGAGGTTTTTTATTTTTCAGGGTGCGGATTTAGGACTTTTTTCGGCGAGAAAGGACAAGGGGAAAGAGCACGCTCAAAGCCCCGGACTTCTTTTCAAAATCCGTCTCCTGTGGCCGCACCTCCGTGGTGAAGGGCGGGCCGCTGTTCTGCGAACAGTCCGGGGAGTTTTTTTCAGGGTGCTCATTCAGTTTTTCTCATGGTCCGGTTTTCCCGGGGCTCCCTACGGAAAACCCAGCGGAGAAGGGACATCTTCTTTCCGGAGAAAGACCGGCCTCCCGAGGCAGGAAGTAGGATATAATCAACAGGCTGCCTGATTTTCATACACTTGGAGGAATACCATGGATTTTCTCGCTTCGTTTACAGGACTCGATCTCCCCGGATGGGCCTGGACCATTGTGCTCACCGCCGGGGCAGGTATCGGGATAGCAAAGACGGCCGTTCCCGGAAGCGCTATCCTGGTCGTGGTCCTCATGGCCATGGCTCTTCCCGCCCGAATGTCCGTCGGTGTGCTTCTCCCCATGCTCATCCTGGGCGACGTGTTCGCCGTGGGTAAGTTCTGGAAGCACACGGACAGGCGGCAGCTTTTCACCCTGCTGCCCTTCGCCTTTCTGGGCCTCGGGGCCGGGTATCTTATCCTGCGGCATGTGACCAATGAACAGCTCAAGCCCATTATCGGGGCCGTGGTGCTTTTCATGCTGGGGGTTCACCAGGTGTCGCGGATGGTGAAAAACAAAGGCGCCGGAGTACCCGGTGAAGGGTATGGACGGGTTCACCCCTTCCTGAAGGTCCTTTTCGGCTTTGCCGGAGGGCTCGGGACCGGGATGGCCAATTCCGCCGGCCCCATCATGAGCCTCTATTTCCTCATCGCGGGTTTCCCCAAGCTGCCCTTCATCGCCACCGCCGCATGGTTTTTCTTCACCATGAACCTGCTGAAGGTTCCGCTGTTTCTCAACCTCGGGCTCATCAGCGGGCAAAGCCTCCGGGTCAATCTGCTCACCATTCCGTCGGTCGCCCTCGGGGCGCTTCTTGGGTACTGGATAATAGGCAGGATTTCCCAGGAGAAGTTCAACAGGATCGTCCTCCTCCTGGCCTTCGTCGCCGCCCTTCGGCTGGTGTTCTGACCGCTACCGGGACGACGGGGACGTGAAGAATTTTTCGTAGGCGAGAATGACGCCGGTGGTCACCAGGGTCAGCACGATGGCCAGGGCGTCCGCTTTCGCTATGTCCGCCGACAGTTCCGAAACGTGGGTGTAGATGACGAGGGGAAGGATTTTCACGGCCGTCCCGGTGAGGGCGAAGGCCGTACCGAAGGCTCCCATGCTCACGGCGAAGAGCAGGGACGAGCCGGCGAGGATGGCCGGGGCAAGCATGGGGAAGAGAACTTTGCGGAGGACCGTCACGGGCCCTGCGCCGAGGGATACGGCGGCTTCCACGAGGCTCCAGTTGGCGTTGCTCCACGCCGCTGTCATGGTGAGGATCATCCTTGGGATGAGAAAGTAAAGGTAGGCGATGACGAGCCCTCTCCATGTGAAAAGGAAGGCGGAGAACTCGAGGGGGTTGATGCCGAAGAGTTCCCTGAGAATAATGGTAATGAAGCCGCTGGTCCCCAGGAGCACGATGAAAGCGAAGCCCACTACGAGACCGCTCAGGGTCAGGGGAACAGCCGTGAGGGCAAGGAGGATATTTTTCGCCCGGCCTCGGGTCGTGTGGACGAAGTAGGAGAGCGGCAGCCCGACGGCAGTTCCGAGGACGGCCGTGCTCGCCGAGAGGACGAGGCTCGTGGTCAGGGATTCCCGGTAGAGTTTCCTGACGAACAGGCTAAGGTAGTTGTCAAGGGAGAACCTCCCCTCGATGAAGAGGCTCTCCCACAGAACGAGCGCGAGAGGCCAGAGCAGAAACAGCCCCAGCACCGCCGCGAGAGGCAGCAGCAAAAGCCATGTTCCGCTCCGGCGCTCCATGGTCTCTAGTTTTCCCCCAGCACTTTGCTGCCCCAGAGAGAGGCGGCCTCTTTCTGCACTTTCTGGGCCTTCACCCAGTCCACGTCCTTTGCCCGGCCGTAGTCCGACGCCGGGAGGAACTTGTCCGCCACGTCCGCCGGCATCTCAAACCCCGGGAGAATGGGCCGGACGAACCCTTTCGCAAAGAGCCCCTGCCCTTCCGATGAGAGGATGTAGTTCAGCCAGAGCTTTCCCGCGTTGGGATTGGGGCCGCCCTTGACGAGGCTGATGGCGTAGGGGGCGGTGATGGTTCCCTCCCCGGGGATGACGATGTCGATGGCGTCGCCGAGGCCGGCGATGTACCGGGCCCGGTAGGCGTTCATGTCGTAGGTGATCCAGATGGGGATCTCGCCCTTGACGAACTTGTCGAACTCGGTGGTTTTTTCGATCATGCGGACGTTCCCCGATTTCTGCAGGGAGGCCAGGTAGTCGATGCCCTTGTCCAGGTGGTCGAGGTCACCCCCGTGGGCATAGGTGGTGGCGATGACGATGGCGTATCCTATGCCGGCTGTTCGGGGATCGAGGTACACAACGGACTTGCTGTATTTCGGGTCAAGAAGGTCCTGCCAGCCTTTCGGGGTTTCCTTCACCAGGTTCTTGTTGATGACGAACACTACCGTGGCCTTGTGGATGCAGAACCAGTTCCCGTCCGGGTCCTTGAGTTCAGCCGGAATGAGGTCGAAATTCACCGGTTTGAAGGGCTCGGTGACTCCTCTTTCACGGGCGGCATCCCCGGAGGGCATGAAGTAGTACGCCGTATCGCCCTGGGGGTTGTTCCGCTCCTTGTCGAGCCGGACCACGGTGGCACCGCTGCCGAGATCGTTCCACGTGATCTGGATGCCGTACCGTTTCTCGAAGCCGTCGAAGAGGGCCTGCCAGTTCGCCCAGGTGGGACCGGTATCGTAGCTGTTCAGCCCCTTTTCCTTCTTTGCAGCCTCGGCCAGGGCGTTTTCTCCCGGATAAAGCTCTTCCCCGAAACAGGCTCCCGCGAGGAGAAGAACCGCGATCAGCGCCAGTAAGGCTTTCCCTGCGTGCTTTCTCATAGCTTTTCCCTCCTGAAAAATATGTGCTTTTCTTTCTCTATCGTCCGTTTTATCGGGGCTGCCCCGCTTTTCAGGGCCGTCACCCCGGAATTTTCTTATCGCCCGGCCACGGGCCGTCCGTCGTCCGGCGAAAAACGGAGCCGGATTTCCTCGTCCAGCGCGGGAGGCTGAATTTCAGTATTCAGCAGATCCACGAGGATTTGCTCTCCTTCCACGTCTACCGCAAGGCGGAGAAGGGGACCGAGGAACACCTTTCCCGACACTCTCCCCGGAAGGATATTGCCGTCCCCTGAGGCGGAATCCCGGGATGCGATGGAAATCCGCTCAGGCCGTATCATGAGTGAACAGGGGCCCTGGGGAAGGGGAACATTCTCCACCGAGAGGATTCTTTCCCTCCACCTGAACCTGCCGTCGCCGAGATATTCTCCCTCCAGCAGGTTGTTGACCCCGACGAAATCGGCGACGAAGGAATTCGCGGGGCGAAGGTAGATATCCCTGGGGGAGCCTGTCTGCTCGATCCTGCCCTCGTTCATCAGGGCCACCCGGTCCGAGATGGAGAGGGCTTCTTCCTGGTCGTGGGTCACGTAGATCGTGGTGATGCCGCTCTCCCTCTGGATTCTCTTTATCTCGAACCGGAGGGAGTTCCGGACCTTGGCGTCGAGGGCGGAGAGAGGTTCGTCCAGGAGGAGGACCTTCGGCGTGATGGCAAGGGCCCGCGCAAGGGCAACCCGCTGCTGCTGGCCGCCTGAAAGCTCCCGTGGCCAGGCCGAGGCCCGCCGGTCGAGTCCCACCATGGAAAGAAGCTGTTCCACCTTCGGCCGCAGAATGTCCTCCGGCGTGTTCCTGGTCCGGAGTCCGAAGGCCACGTTTTCGAACACGGTGAGGTTGGGGAAAAGAGCGTAGTTCTGGAAGACGATGCCCACCTGTCGCTGCCGGACGCCCACTCCGCCCATGGATTCTCCGTTCAGGAGCACTTCACCCTCGTCGGGGGCGAGAAATCCTGCCACGAGCCTCAAGGTGGTGGTTTTTCCGCAGCCTGAGGGGCCGACAAGAGAGAGAAACTCTCCCTTCCCCACGGAGAGGGAAACGTTCCGGACGGCGTAGGTCTTCCCGAATCGCTTGCTGACAGATCTCAGTTCAACCCCTGTCATGGGATTCCCTCCCTGTTTTTTCAAGGGCCAGCCGGACAGCTTCTTCGGCCGTCGCCGCCTCGATCATCGGCGACGGTGATTCCCCGCCTTCGGATATGTGCCACGACTTCAACGCAATAACCGGTTTTCCCGATCTGAGGGCGAACCCTATCTCCGACAGGGTGCCGAAAGCGCCGCCGATGGAGATGACCGCCTCTCCGGCGGAGGCCACGGCGAAATTCCGCACTTCCCCGAGTCCGGTGGAGAGGGGAATGGTGACATAGGGATTCGCTTCCCTGATGTCTCCCGGAAGAAGGCCGACGGATGTCCCCCCTTCCTCGGAGACACCCCGGCAGACGGCTTCCATGACGCCGCCCCTTCCGCCGCATACCACGGTGCATCCTGCCCGGGCGAGGAGCCGCCCCACCTCCCGGGCCAGTTCGTAAAGCCCGGGAGACGCGGTGGACGTTCCGATGACTGAAATGATGGGGCTTCGATCCATTCCGGATGTGCTCCTTTCCGTGATTGTCATTTTATACCGCCATTCCCGCGCTCCTGGTGCCGAACAGCCTCCCGAGGAAGATCACGGCGCCGAGGCTCAGGATGCTGAAGAGGACCAGCAGGGTAGTGGCCGCGCAGGCGAATCCCGTGCTCACGTAAAAGGCCTGGTAGAGGACCACCGGGTACGTCTGGCTTGCCGAGCCGGTGACCATGACCGCGAGCTGGAACTCTCCCAGCGACATGGCAAAGGTCATAATGGCCCCGGAGAGCAGCCCGGGGACGAGGTTGGGCACAAGGACCCGGGTCGCGAGGAAGAAAGGCGTTGCGCCGAGGGACGTTCCCGCTTCCTCGAGCACGGTCCAGTTCAGCATGTCCATGTTGGCCATGAGCGGGCGGAGCATGAAGGGAAGGGTATACACGAGATGGGCGCCCAGGAGAAGCTGCCAGGTGCCTACCAGCGAAAAGGAAGGCCAGTTGAATCCCTGGACGAGGCCGAGCCCCATGACCACGGGAGGAATGGCGATGGGAAGCAGGATGACGAACTCGAAGGCCCGCCGGAGCCATTTCTTCCCGAGGACGGACACGGCGTAGACGGAACATATCCCCACGAGGGCATTTATGAAAACGGTAAGGCAGGCGACGAGGAGGCTCATCCCCATGGCCCGGACGTACATGGTCTTTGAGAAGAGATCGGCGTACCACCTCAGGGTGAACCCGTCGGGCAGCAGGGTACCGAACCACTTCTCGCCGAACGATCCGACAAGAATGAGGGCAAGAGGCGCCAGAACGTAGGCGAACCAGCAGATTCCTCCCGAAAGCCACAGGGCGCGGCGCATCATGGTCAGGACTCCCTTCCCGAACCTGTTTCCAGGGTTATTGTAGCAAAGAAATGCAACGGCGGTGTAACGGTTTTATTCCATCTGCCTCTTTCTTCCGGAAAAGTGATCTTTTGGTCAGTCCGAATCGTGAAAAACTACTCTTCTTTCCCTTACGAGAAAATCACGTATAATAAGCTTGCTGCATCAAGCTTTTTTATCACATATCTCATGGAGGTGTCGCTATGACAGATTTGGGCAAGACGCAGGAAAGAAGCAGAAGTGAGACTCTCAGCGTACTTTTGGGAGCGGCGTTCCTCATGGCCACCTCGGCCATCGGGCCGGGGTTCCTTACCCAGACGATTTCATTCACCAATGAACTGAAAGCAACCTTTGCCTTCGCGATTCTCCTCTCCATTCTCATCGATATCGTAGTGCAGCTGAACATATGGCGCATTCTCGCCGTCTCGGGCATGAGGGCCCAGGACGTGGCCAACAAGGTTCTTCCGGGACTTGGCTACTTCCTCGCCTTCGCGGTCGCCCTCGGCGGACTGGCCTTCAACGTGGGCAACGTGGGTGGAGCTGCCCTCGGCTTCGAGGTGCTTTTCGGCTCCGAGCAGGTTGTCGGAGCGTCCATCAGCGCGGCCATCGCCATCACAATCTTCCTCTGGAAAGACCTCGGCAAGGCCATGGACAAGTTCACCCAGATTCTCGGCTTCCTCATGCTCGCCCTGGTGTTCTACGTGGTGTTCGTCACAAAGCCTCCCGTCATGGAGACGGTGCATGAAATGGTGAAGCCCTTTACCGACATGAACCTCCTGAAAGAGTACAAGTGGCTCGTGGTGCTCACCCTCGTGGGCGGAACCGTGGGCGGCTACATCACCTTCTCCGGCGCCCACAGGATCATCGACGCTGGGATCACAGGAAAGGAACACCTCAGCCAGATCAGCAAGGGGTCCATCAACGGCATCGCCATCACCGGCGTCATGCGCTACCTTCTGTTCCTGGCCTTCCTCGGTGTTGTTCTTCTCGGCACCGAAATCGACATGAAAAACCCCGTGGCCTCGGCCTTCCAGATCGGCGCCGGCCCCCTCGGGTACAGAATCGCCGGAGTGGTTCTCTGGGCGGCGGCCATCACCTCCGTGGTCGGGGCCTCCTATACCTCCGTCTCCTTCCTCCGGACGCTGTTCGGTGTCGTTGACAAATACTACCGGTTCTGGATCATCGGTTTCATCATCGCCTCCACGTCAATCCTCACCCTCATAGGGCGCCCCGTGAAGCTGCTCATCGTGGCCGGATCCCTCAACGGACTGATCCTCCCGCTGTCCCTGGGCTGCGTCCTCCTTGCCGCCTACAAAAAGGAAGTCGTGAAGGATTACGTCCACCCCATGTGGATGACGCTGCTGGGCTGGGTCATCGTGGTCTTCACCGCCTGGATGGGCTTCAACTCCTTCGCGGGAATTCTGAAGCTGTTCCAGTAGGAGGTGGGCGATTCCGGCCGTTCATGGAGGTGATTGAAGGTTGGAAGAAAAAAAATATCCCCGGATTCTGACCGCGGGCGACGGATGCGTAGTGGCGGAATTCGGCGACTCCATCGACATGGAGATAAACTCCCGGGCGGCAGCCCTCGGGAACGAGATCTTGAGGCTCGGTTTTCCCGGAGTGCTTGACGCCGTTCCCACCTACCGCTCCCTGGCGGTGTACTTCGACCCGGTAGCGACGGATGTGAAACGGCTCTATTCACGACTGGAAGAGCTGTGCGGGAAAGAAGAATCAGCCGCGGGCCATGAAAAGCGCCGGACCATCGTGGTGCCCACCCTCTATGGGGGAGAATGGGGCCCCGATCTCGACGACGTGGCCGAACACACAGGCTTTTCACCGGAGGAGGTCGTCCGGCGCCATTCGGGCCTGGACTGCTACTGTTTCATGCTGGGGTTCACCCCCGGCTTTCCCTACCTCGGCGGTATGGATCCGGCCCTTGAAACGCCCCGGCTGAAGAACCCCCGGGAGACCATCCCCGCTGGAGCGGTGGCCATCGGCGGAAAGCAGACCGGCATCTATTCCATTGCGAGTCCCGGAGGCTGGAGACTCATCGGCAGGACGCCCATGCGCCTGTTCGACCCCGACAGGGATCCGCCCATTTTCCTCGAGGCGGGCATGTGGATACGGTTCCGTCCCATCGAAAAGGCGGAATTCGACGAAATCGAGGCGGCGTCACTCAAGGGGAGCTACCGGCCCGTCATCCTCGGGGAAGAGGAGGGGTCGTCATGAGTGCCCTTGTACTGGAATGCAGGCTTCCCGGCATGCTCACCACCGTCCAGGACGGCGGCAGGTGGGGATACCAGGGAAAGGGAATGCCCGTGGCGGGAGCCATGGACCTTCCGTCCTTCAGGAGAGGAAACATCCTTGCGGGCAATGACGAGAACGACGGCGCCATCGAGGTGACCCTCCTCGGGCCAACCCTCTTTGTGGCTGAAGGGGAGGGGATGGTCGCTGCGACGGGAGCGGACCTCGGCTTCCAGATCAACGGCCGGCCGGCTCCCATGTGGACTGCCGTGGCCGTCGGCGCGGGGGATGTTCTGTCCTTCTCCGGCCCTCTGTCCGGATGCCGCGCCTATCTTTGTTTTTCAGGAGGAGTGGACGTGCCTCCAGTGATGGAGAGCCGGTCCACCTATACCAGGGCCAGGGTCGGGGGCTTTCTCGGCCGTGCCCTGAAAAAGGGAGACACCCTCCGCTGCGGCGCACCCCTGTCCCTGTGGAGAAAGTGCGAAGGGCTTGTATGTCCGGAGGGACTTCGGCCCGTCTATCCGCCCGAGGCCCCTCTCCGGGTTGTCCCCGGGCCCCAGGACGACCTCTTTACGGAAAAAGGAAAAGACACTTTTTACGGGTCGGAGTACACCGTCTCCAACAGCGCCGACAGGATGGGATACCGCATGGACGGGCCCGAAATCGAGCATACCGGCGCGGCGGACATCATCTCCGACGCCATTCCTCTCGGCGCGGTGCAGGTGCCGGGCCACGGTCAGCCCATCGTTATGCTGGCCGACAGGCAGACCACGGGAGGATACACCAAGATCGGCGTGGTCTGCTCGGTGGACATCGCCGCCCTGTCCCAGCGGCTTCCGGGGCAGAAGGTCCGCTTTCAGAAAATACCCCTGGACGATGCCCTGGCCCTCGCCCGGGAAGAGGCGGGAAAAAGGGACGAACTCCGCCGCCTTAGGTCTGCGTGGCGGTCCGCTCCGGGGGAACCTGTCCCGTTGCCTGTGTCCGGGCCGGACCTTCCCTCCCGCGGAGAGGCCAGGATCCGGGTGGACGGCGAAGAGCACAGAATTTCGTGGGAAGAGATCCGGGAGGTGGAATGATGTCAAAAATTGACCTGAACAGCGACCTCGGCGAGAGTTTCGGCCCGTGGAAGATGGGCATGGACGCCGAGGTCATGGAAAGCGTCTGTTCCGCCAACGTGGCCTGCGGTTTCCACGCGGGGGACGCGGAAGTGATGATCAAAACGGTGAAGGCGGCCAAGGCCGCCGGCGTGGCCGTGGGAGCCCACCCCGGGCATCCCGATCTCCAGGGATTCGGGCGGCGCACCATGGCCGTCACGCCCGACGAAGCCTATGCCTATACCCTCTACCAGATAGGCGCCCTCAGGGCGGTCTGCGCGGCCCAGGGAGTGCCCCTGGAGCACGTGAAGGCTCACGGGGCCCTGTACAACCAGGCGGCCAAGGATCTTGCCCTGGCGAAGGCCATTGCCCGGGCGACGAAGGATGCTGGGGGAGACCTCATTCTCCTCGGCCTGGCCAACTCCCTTTTCGAGCAGGCCGCCTCCGAAGAGGGAGTCCTGTATGCCGCCGAGGCCTTCGCGGACCGGGGGTACATGGACGACGGCTCCCTCGTCCCGAGAAGCAAACCCGGTGCCTTCGTCCACGACCTGAAGGAAGCGGGGGAGCGCATGGTGCGCCTCGTGAAGGAAGGGGTCATCCGCTCTGCGGAAGGAAAGGACATCCACCTCACGGCCCATTCCATCTGCCTCCACGGAGATAACCCCGCGGCGGTGGAGATGGCCCGTCATATCCGGAAAACCCTTGAGGCGAACGGGGTGGAAGTGAGAAAAATACGGGAGGTGCTGAAGGGATGAAGGCCTTCGATTACGCCGGCGTTTCGCCCAGGGAAGTCCGGCAGATGATCCGGGAGGGAAAGTGGACTCTCCCCACGCCGGGCATGTGCAAGGGGCACGTCCAGGGAAACCTGGTGATCCTGCCCAAGGATCTGGCCTATGATTTCCTCGTCTTCGCCCAGAGGAACCCGAAACCCTGCCCCATCCTCGACGTCACCGAGCCGGGAAATCCGGAGCCGAAGATCGTGGCTCCCGGCGCCGACCTCTCCACGGATCTGCCCCGGTACAGAGTGTGGGTGAACGGGGAGTGCGTCGAGGAACCAACGGACGTGAAGAAATACTGGAGGGACGATCTTGTGGGCTTCCTCCTGGGGTGCTCCTTCTCCTTCGAGGGGGCCCTGCTCGAGGCGGGCATTCCGGTGCGCCACATCGAGCAGAACCGGAACGTCCCCATGTACATAACCAATATCCAGTGCGCTCCCGCCGGAGCCCTGAAGGGCCCCATGGTGGTGAGCATGCGCCCCATCCCCGCCGCCCAGGTTCCCAAGGCGGTCCTGTGCACGGGACGCTTCCCGGCGGTCCACGGGTCTCCCGTCCACATCGGCGACCCGTCTCTCATCGGCATCGCCGACGTGAACAAGCCCGACATGGGCGACCCGGTGGACATCAACCCGGGAGAGGTGCCCGTCTTCTGGGCCTGCGGCTGCACGCCCCAGGCCGCCATCATGGATGTGAAGCCCCCCTTCTGCATCACCCACGCGCCGGGGCACATGTTCATCGCCGATCCGAAGGACGCCGACTACGCCGTCTTCTGATCCCCATGTACGGCACAACGAAACCGGAGGGAGCGAATGCCCCTCCGGTTTTTTTATCCTGCCAGTATGAGGGGAAGGGCACCGTCGAGGACCGCCACGGAGGCAGAGAAATCGGCAAGGGAGATCCGTTCTTCGGACGTATGGTCCAGTGTGCTGTCGCCGGGCCCGTAGGCTGCCATGGGGCACTTCCACGCCGACGCGAGGTTGAAGTCCGCCGTGCCGCCTTTGGCAAGAACCCGGGGAGTGTTCCCGTTTTTCCGGATGGCCAGCCTGAGGGCCCGGGCCACGGGGTTGTTCTTGTCCTCCACGTGGGCGGGTGTCACGCCCCGGAAGGAAATGGACACGCCCCGCCGTGCGGCGCTCCCCCGGAGAAACTCCATCCACTCCCCGGGGCTGCTGCCCTCGGGAAGGCGGATGTCCAGCTCCGCCGTTCCGGACCGTTCCCCCTGTTCCTTTCCCTCCATGGAGACCACGGCGCCTGAGGGACGCCGGATGACCGGCAGCGCAGGGTCATCCAGGCTGTCCACCAGGTCCAGGATGTCGGCGGCACACCGGAGGACCCCCGTGATGGGCCCCGCGTTACCGCTCCTGTGGGCTCCTCCGTCGGATGCGGCGAGCACCGCCCGGAGGCTGCCCCGGTAGCCGATAGTCACCCCGTCCGTTCCGGAGGGTTCCCCGATGATGCAGGCGGCGGGACGATGCCGGGGAATCCGGTGGAGGGCCCCCCGGGAGTCGGCCTCCTCCCCGGTGGCGGCCACGAGGGTGATGGCCCAGTCCGGGGGGAGGGAAACCCGTCCCCCCGCGGCGGCGAAGGCGCACAGGGGCCCCTTGGCGTCCACCGTTCCCCGCCCCCAGAGAATGTCCCCTTCAAGGCGGTGTTCCGGTCCCCCCGGCACGGTGTCGATGTGCCCCAGGAGCACAAGTTCCCTCGAACCCCGGCCCCGACGGGCAACCACGCTGCCCGAACCGTCCGTCTCTACCCGCTCCCACCCGAGGGAGGGCAGGACATCCGCGAAATAGGAGCAGGCGGCCTCTTCCCGGCCGCTCGTGCTCGGAATGGACACCAGCCGGGAGAGTATGGCCCCCGGGGCGTTCATTCCGCACCCTCCTCCAGGGTTTCGGCAAAGAGGGCCGCCGCCCGGTCGAAATCTTCCTTCTCCGCGGTGAAGGGGGCAAGGAACCGGACCACCGACGGCCCGGCCGGAAGAGCCAGGAGCCCTTTTTCCTGCAGGCGCTTCACCACCGGAACGGCCTTTCCCCGGAGCTCCACGCCGTTGAGGAGCCCCCGTCCCCGGACCTCCGCGACGAGGGGGGAGCCGATTGCCGAAAGGAGGTTCCGGAAATAGGCTCCCAGGGTTTCCGCCTTCGCAGGGTACCCTTCGTCCTTCAGCAGCTTCAGCGAAGCGTCCGCCAGCGCCGCGGCGAGGGGGCCGCCCCCGTAGGTGGAGCCGTGCCCCGACGGCGGGAAATCGCCCAGCTCCCGTTTCCACAGGGTCAGTCCCGCCGGAAGGCCCCCGGCGACTCCCTTGGCGAAGCAGAGAATGTCGGGATCGAGACCCGCGCCGGGAGAAGCGGTAAGATGGCCGCACCGTCCCCACCCGCTCTGTATTTCGTCGCAGACGAGAAGGGCCCCCGCTTCCCGGCAGGCTTCCGTTATCCGGGCGCCCAGTTCCGGGGCGAGAGGATAGACACCGCCCTCTCCCTGGACGGGCTCCACGAAGACGGCCGCTGTGTCCCCGTCCACCGCGCCGGGGAGCTCCCCGGGCTTCACGTGGGTCACCGGGGCGAGAATACGGGTCCAGTCCTTCCGGTACTGGGGGTTGAAGGTGAGGGAAAGAGCCCCCAGCGTCCGGCCGTGGAAGGCCCGCCGCAGGGCAAGTACCTTCTTTCTGTCCGGACGGAGGGAAAGGGCCAGCTTGAGGGCCGCCTCCACCGATTCGGTGCCGCTGTTGCAGAAGAAGACGGCATGACCCGGCAGTTCCTCCGAAATGCGCTGCCGGAAGGCATCCCGGGCCGGGGAGCCCATTCCAGGCCCTACCGTCCAGGGGGATTCCGCCGCTTTCCGCAGGGCCTCCACGAGCACCGGGTGGCAGTGGCCGAAGAGGGCCGCCCCGCTCCCGCAGTAGAAGTCCAGGTATTCCCTGCCCCGGTCGTCCCGGACGGCTGCCCCCGACCCGGAGACCACCGTCAGCCCGCGGCTGCCATAGATCCCCGACACAGCAGGGTTCCTCCTCCGGACAGGCCCGATTCAACCGGCGAAGACGCCCGGCTGTCGGCTATCACGACGGCCCCGGCGCCCCCTTCAAGGGCTTCCCTGGCGGCCAGGAGCTTCCGCTTCATGTTTCCCCTGGCGCAGCGTTCCAGGTCCTCCCATCCGTCCAGGCTCCCCTCGTCGATTTTCGACGCCGGGTCCCCCGGATCCCGGAGCAGTCCCGGCACGTTGCTCAGGATGGCCAGGACATCCGCTCCCACGGCGGCGGCAGCGGCGGCGGCGAGGCGGTCGCCGTCCACGTTGAGAATCCGCCCGCTTTCCGATTCGTCCGCCGCGAGGGGAGGAAGGAGGGGCAGGCCGCCCATTTCCCATACGGCATGGATGTCCCCGGGGTCAAAGGACACGATGGAGCCGCTGTAGTTTCCCCGCAGGATGCGGACCTTGCCGTCCTCCACGGAGCGGAGGGCGTCCTTCCGCTTCGCCGCCGCACCCTTCGAAGCGGGGGGGTAGAGAGGAACGGCATGGATTCCCATTTTCCCCAGGGTTTCCGCAAGCCGGACGGAAAACCGGCAGCAGGCTGCTTCGAAGAGGGCCAGCTCGCCCTCGCTCACAAAACGGCTTCTGAAACCTCCGGGGCTTGTGACGTAGAGGGGTTCCGTCCCGGCGGCCCGGGAAAGATCCTCCATCATGGAACTGGCCCCGTGGGCGAGGATCCACTGTTCGCCCCGCTCCATCCGTTCCTTTATCTCTTCGGGGAGGGAGCCGAAGGCATTTCCCCTGGCCCCTCCTATTTTGACGACGCCCCGCTGTATACGGCGATTCATGGTCATTCCTCCCGCAGTCGTTATGCCGGGTAGACCGGCAGCATTCCGAGGCCGGCAGTCTCGTCCAGTCCCAGCAGAAGGTTCGCCGACTGGACCGCGCTTCCCGCGGCCCCTTTCATAAGGTTGTCGATGGCGGTCACCACCAGGAGCCTCGTGCCGTCCTTGTGAAGGGTGAAGCCGGTGAGGGCCTGGTTGCTGCCCGTGACGAGCTTCGGTTCGGGCAGGCGGAGGTGGGACGGCCTGGCGGGGCAGAGGGAGACAAAGGGCTCTCCCGAATAGGCGCTCCTGTAGGCCTTCCACAGTTCCGCTTCCTTCACCCTGCGGGAGAGGTTCACATAGGCGATCATCTGGACGCCCCGGATCATCTCCACCGCCGTCATGGTCAGGGTCACTTTCTCTTCGGAGAGGTTCAGCTCCTGGAGGATCTCGGCGAGGTGCCTGTGGCGGAAGGGCTCGTACACCCTCAGGGCCCGGCTCCGGAAGGGATGGTGGCTTCCGGCGGTGGGGGTCGCCCCCGCTTCGGAGGATCCCACCCGGACCTCGATCCTCACGTCGCCGATCAGACCGGCCCGGGCGAGGGGATACAGGCCGAGAATGGAGCAGGAGGCGTTGCACCCCACGCCGCTGGCCAGGTCCGCTCCCTTCAGCTTCTCCCGGTAGAGTTCCGGAAGACCGTAGACCGCCGTGTCCAGCAGTTCGGGAAAAAGGGGAGCCGAACCGTACCATTTTTCAACATCGGCCGGATTCCTGAGGCGGACGTCCCCGGAAAGGTCGGCCACCTTCATCCCCCTGTCGAGGCATTCCCGGATCAGGGGGGCGGAAGCCCCGTGGGGGAGAGCCAGGAAGGCGATGTCCGCAGCAATTGCCTTCCCTTCTTCGGGACTGCAGAACGCCAGTTCCGGAAAACGTCCCCGGAGATGGGGGTGGGTATGCCAGACCGGCTGTCCGGAACGGCTCCGGGAAACTGCCCCTTCCACGTGTATGGAAGGGTGTCCCGCGAGAATCCTCAGGACCTCTCCTCCCGCCATGCCGTTGGCTCCCCAGATGACTGCCCGGACCGCGGAACTCATCCTTTTGTCCCGCCCGTGCCGGACGCGAGGGACCAGACGTGTTCCACGAGCCGTCCCGCGATATCGACGCCCGTGAGTTCGCCGTCGGAGCTGCGGAACTCGGGCTGCCCGTTCACTTCGTTCACCATCCAACCGCCTTCCGGTTTCTCGAAGAGGTCCACTGCGAGGACCTCGCCGCCGATGGCATTCTGTACCCTGTCCAGAAGCGCCCTGATCTCGGGGGACAGGGGGTATTTCCCGGGGGTCGCACCCCGGGCGGTATTCGTGATCCAGTGGTCGCTGCACCGCTTGATGACGGTGAGCACCTCCCCTCCGAGAAGGGTCGCCCGGAGGTCAAACCCCTTTTTCTCGACGTACTGCTGCATAAAGAGGACGGAATGGGCGGCGCCCATGTGGGCCTTGTGCTCCGCGACCGCTTCAAGGGCGTCCCGGTCGTTGACCTTCGCCAGGAGTCTCCCCCAGCTGCCTGTTGCGGGCTTGATCACCAGCGGGTAGCCGAGGCGTTCAGCCCCCTCTGCCGCCCCCTCGGGAGAGAAGGCTACCGCGTACTCCGGCTGCGGTATTCCAGCGGCGGAGAGCTTCGCGGCGGTGACGATCTTGTCTGCGCAGAGACCCATTACGCCGGAGGAGTTCACCGTGAGAACCCCGCGCGCCTCAAGCAGGACCGCGAGCGCGGAATTCTGCGTCTGGCTCACGCAGCGGCACAGGGCGACATCGCCCGCTTCTCCGGGCACGTTGGGCCAGAGCCCGTCGGAGAGGTTCACCGCCGAAAAGGGAATGCCTTTGTCCTCCGCGGCCCGGAAAAGCAGTTTCTCTTCGGTGCGGAGGCGGGTGTAGAAGATGAAGAAGTGTGCCATCTACTCTCCCCAGTCCTCCTGCACTTCGGGGGCCTCGGCCACGGTGACCGGGTCCAGGGAAACGACCTCGAGCTCCGTGCCGCAGTCCGGGCATGTAAGAAGCTCGCCCTCCATGACCTCGGCGGGAAGAATGACGTCCCCTTCGCAGACAATGCACTGAACTTTAGTTGACATAAAAGATACCTCCAAAATATTAATTTATAAAAACAGGAGAGATTCTAAACCTAAGTTTTTAAAACGTCAATAGGACGAAATAAAATTCATTTTGCTGGGGCGAAGAAAACCTTCAAGCCTGAGGGAACGCATTTTAGCGCAGAGCCGAGGTGGCTTCCAAATCTGCGATTTATCCCGGCAGCGGGAGTGCCGTTTTTTGTCCGGGACACTCCCCGCTTCCTGGGGATCCTGATGATTTGATCTCTCTTGACAGGACGGTAGTTGGAGGGTAAGATAGTAACCAATTACTATCTTGTAAAAAGGAGAAGGTGCAGCCTTATGGCAACGAACGGAAAATATCTTCCCGCGGAGGAACGGCGGGCCGTCATCGTGGAAACCGTCCTCACTCTCGCAGCGGAGGGGAACCCCTCGGAGATCACCACCGCCGCCATAGCGGAGCGCATGGGACTGACCCAGGGCGCCCTTTTCCGCCATTTCCCCAGCAAGGAAGCAATCTGGGAAGCCGTCATGGCATGGGCGGCCCGGACCCTCGCCTCGAGACTGGAGACGGCGGCAACAGCCGCTCCGACGCCTCTGGATGCCCTGGAAGCTGTTTTCTTCGCCCATATCGGCTTCATCGCCGAATACCCTGGTGTGCCGGGAATTTTCTTCGGCGAACTGCAGCGCCCCGGTGACAGTCCGGCCCGGGAACGGGCGAGGGAGCTCATGGAAGATTACGGGGCACGGCTCCGGGCCATCTTCAGAGAAGGCCAGGCAGCCGGGCAGTTTTCATCGTTATTTGACTCCGACGCTGCAGCGAGTCTTTTCGTGGGGATAATCCAGGGACTGGTGCTCCAGTCGTTTCTCTCCGGTTCCCGGGGAAGCGTTTCGAAAAACGCCCCGGCGGCCTTTGCCCTTTTCCGGCGTGGCATTGAAGCGGGGGGGGATGCTCTATGAGCAGAGTCTGGCGGACGGTTCTCCTTCTTGCGGCCATCCTCGGCCTGGCGGCACTTTTCCTGTTCGTGATGATGCGTTCGGGGCCCCTGGCGCCCGTGTCCGTGACCGCTGCGGCCGTGGAAAGACGGTCCGTTGCCCCGGCGCTCTACGGTATCGGGGTGGTGGAATCGGGGGCGGTCTACCGGGTGGGGCCTACATCCCCGGGAAGAGTCCGGGAGGTGTTTGTCGAGGTGGGCGACAGGGTTGAATCCGGACAGAAGGTCGCCGTCATGGACCCGGTGGATCTCGACCAGCGGGTGTCAGCCCAGAAAGCCCATATCGCCAGGCTCGAGGCTTCTGTGCGGGCTGCTTCCGCCAGGACGTCGGAGACCGGCGCGAGGAAGGAGTACGCCCAGGCCCAGTCAAAGCGGTACGACAACCTCCTGAAATCGGGGGCGGTGAGCGTGGACGCCGCCGAGGCGAAGCGCCAGGAGCGCCTGGTCACGGCGGCTGCATGGGCCTCGGCCAATGCGGACCTCCAGGCCTCCCGGGCGGAGCTGGAGCGGGCGAAGGCCGATCTCGCGGCTCTCGTGTCCCAGAAGGAAAATCTCGATCTCCTGGCTCCTGCCGGAGGGCTGGTGTCGGCCCGGGCGGCCGAACCGGGTACGACGGCGGTGGCGGGCCAGGCCGTGGTTGAAATAATAGACACCGGGAGCATCAGGGTTTCGGTCCGCTTTGACCAGGCCGCCGCCTCGGGGCTCCGGGCCGGTCTTCCTGCGGATATCGTGCTCCGGTCAGGGAACGGTCGGGTGCACAGGGGAGCCATCCTGCGGGTGGAGCCCCTGGCGGATCCTGTTACCGAGGAAATGATCGCCAAGGCGGTCTTCGGCGAAATACCGGACCCTCTTCCTCCCCTCGGGGAGCTTGCGGAGGTGACCGTACATCTTCCTCCTCTCCCCGGAACGCCGGTCGTCCCCGACGGTGCCCTGCAGCGGTACAACGGCAGGCCGGGGGTGTGGGTGATCGAGAATGGTTCCATTGCCTTCCGGCCTGTAAAGACGGGACGGCGTGACCTGGCCGGAACGGTGCAGATCCTTGAAGGACTCGAAGAGGGCGAACGGGTGGTGGTGTACAGCGCCAGGGCCCTGACGCCGAAGAGCAGGGTGAAGGTTCTCGAAACCCTGGAGGGGATGAAACCATGATCAGCCTCGCGGGCAGGGACATTCTCCACGGATGGGGGAAATTTGCCCTCACCGGCCTGGGGCTGGGGCTTCTCATCGGAGTGACCCTCACCATGGGCGGCGTTTACCGGGGCATGGTGGACGATGCCATGGTGCTCCTCGACAACAGCGGCGCCGATCTCTGGGTCGTCCAGCAGGAGACCCTGGGTCCCTACGCGGAGTCGTCAAGCATTTTCGATGACACCTGGAGGAGTGTCTCAGGAATGCCGGGTGTTGAGGAAGCGGCAAACGTAACATATCTTACGACCCAGGTCCGGAGGGGCACGGAAGACGTCCGGGCCATGGTGGTGGGGGTGGACCCCGGCATGCCGGGATCTCCGGGACAACCGGGGTACCTGACGGCCGGACGGCATATCACCCGCAGCCACTATGAAGCGGTAGCCGACGGGGCCACGGGATTTCGTCCCGGTGACGAAATCCGCATAAGGAGGAATACCTACACGGTGGTGGGCCTTACGCGCCGCATGGTCTCCTCCGGAGGGGACCCCATGATTTTCATCCCCCTGAAGGATGCCCAGGAGGCCCAGTTCCTGAAGGACAACGACTCCATTCTGCAGCAGCGGCGCCGCACGGCGTCCAACCCGTCCCTGAACCGGCCCGGTGTGCCGGGGCTCCTGGAGAGCGTCATCACCTCCCAAAGCGCGAACCAGTACGTCAATGCCGTCCTCGTCCGTCTCCTGCCCGGGGCGGATCCGGATGAGACGGCGGCCCATATCCGCCGGTGGCTCCGCCTGGAGGTGTACACGCGGGATCAGATGGAGGAAATTCTTCTCGGCAAGCTCATTGCCACCTCGTCCAGGCAGATCGGCATGTTCCTCGTGATTCTTGCTGTTGTGAGCGCCGCCATCGTGGCGTTCATCATCTACACCCTCACCATGGGGAAGATCCGGGAGATCGCCGTGCTGAAGCTCATCGGGACGAAGAACCGGACCATCGTGTCCATGATTCTCCAGCAGGCGGTGGGGCTTGGCGTCCTCGGTTTCATGATCGGGAAAATCGCGGCCACTTTCTGGGCCCCCTTTTTCCCCAAGTTTGTCCTGCTGCAGGCCCGGGACGCGGTGACGGGTTTCGCGGCGGTGATCGTCATGTGCGTCCTCGCAAGCATACTGGCGATACGGGCCGCCCTGAAGGTGGACCCGGCCGAGGCCATCGGAGGCTGACATGGCGGAGCGGCAGACGCGGGGGATCATCATCGAAGGGCTGCGCAAGCGCTACGGAGCCGGGGAGACGGCGGTGGATGCCCTGAAAGGGGTGGACATGGCGGTGTCTCCCGGCGAGGTGGTGGGCCTCATCGGACCCTCGGGGTCCGGAAAGACCACCCTCCTGAAATGTCTCGGCGCGGTGATCGAACCAACAGCCGGGCGGATGACCCTGGGAAACGATGTCATCTATGACGGAAAGTGGAGGATAAAGGATCTCAGGGCCCTGCGGAGGGACAGGATCGGGTTCATTTTCCAGGCCCCCTACCTCATACCTTTTCTGAACGTGACGGACAACGTGGCCCTGCTTCCCATGCTCGCGGGCCATTCCGACGGGGAGTCAAGGACCCGGGCCGGAGAACTCCTGGAAGCCCTGGATGTGGCCCACAGGGCATCCGCCATGCCCTCCCAGCTTTCGGGGGGGGAACAGCAGCGGGTAGCCATAGCCAGGGCCCTGGCGAACAGACCCCCGGTGATCCTGGCCGACGAGCCCACGGCACCCCTGGACAGCGAGCGGGCCCTGTCGGTGATCACCATACTGAACGCCATGGCGAAACAGTATGAAACGGCCATCATCGTGGTCACCCACGATGAAAAGATCATTCCCACCTTCCGGAGAATTTACCGTATCCGGGACGGGAGGACGGAAGAAACGGCCGGCGAAGGCCGTTCCACGGAAAAACCTGAAACAGGAAAACCAGAGGAGGAGAGAGCATGATTACGAGAAACCTTGCAGATTTCGGCACCATGGAAAACGCTCACGGAGTGGACGCCCGGAACATCTACGACACCGACGACGCCGTCATTACGGTGATCACCCTGAAGCCGGGCCAGTCGCTGAAGCGGCACATCACCCCGGTGGACGTGGCGTTCTACGTCCTCGAAGGAAAAGGGACAGTGGAAATAGGGGAGGAAAAACAGGAAGTGAGCAAAGACACCCTCATCGAAAGCCCGAAAAACATTATGCACTGCTGGTACAACACCAGCGGCGCCGATCTCCGGTTTATGGTGGTGAAGGCTCCCAAACCGAACCGGAAGACCATCTTCCCGGGCTCATGACCCGCCGTTAATCAGCGGAGGCCGCTTTCCGGGTTCCGGAGGGCGGCCTCTTCCCATCCGAGGGCCCCCGCGACGGAGAGGAAACTCTCCTCCGGCGGGCAGAAAATCTCCGCCCTCTCCCCGGTGAAGGGATGGCGGAACGACAGCTTCACCGCCGCCAGCATAAGCCGGGCACAGCCGAACCGCTCCCGGAAGAAACGGTTGTGCCGCCCCTCCCCGTAGGTGGTATCCCCCACGATCGGGTGGAAAATATGCTTGAAGTGCCTCCGGATCTGCCGCCGCCTCCCACTCTGCGGCCGGATTTCCGCCAGGGAGTACCGTGTGGTGGGATGATCCGACACGGCGAAGGGCAATTCCGCGCAGGCAAGGCGCCGAAAGCCGGTCCGGGCTTCCCGGATCTTCCCTCCGCTGCCGTCAGGCTTCCGGAGACCCCCGAGATCATCCGCCAGGGGGTGGTCGATGATGCCTTCCTCGGGCACCCAGCCCCTGGCAACGGCAAGATAGACTTTGTCCACTCCATCGTTCCGGAACAGTTCCGCTCCCTTCCGGGCCCCTTCCTTATCCGCCGCAAAGAGCAGAATCCCCGACGTGGGCCGGTCCAGCCGATGAAGAAGGTAGAGCCTGCAGCCCGCAAGATTCCGGGCCTCCTGGAGGGCGAACCTGGTCTCCAGGGTATCCAGGGGAGACCGGTGGACCAGCATGCCCGCAGGCTTGTGCACAGCCAGGAACCATGGATCCCGGTAGATTATGGACACGGTTCCTTCTCTTTCTTCCATCATCCGTGATTTCCCCTCCTTCTTTATGGTAGTATACAGTATGATGACAGACCAGTGAGGTGAGTGCTCATGACAATCGGCTGGGAAGCGGAAAGGGAACAGGTCGCCTCCATCATGAGACGGCTGTACCGCCAGGGCCTGACAACCTGTTCCGGCGGAAACGTGAGTCTCCGCACCGGCGGCGTGATCCTCATAACCCCGTCGGGGATGGACAAAGGAGAAATCACCGCCGAAGAAATCGGGGCCGTGACCCCGGACGGGGAAAACCTTCTCCCCGGGCTGAAGCTCAGCATCGAGACGGAGATGCACCTGGAAGTCTACCGGAACCGCCCCGACGTGAACGGCATCGTCCACGCCCACCCCGTAACGGCATCCGCCTTCGCGGCCCTTGACAGGGACATCGATACCCGGCTCACCGCCGAGACCTGGCACGTTTTGGGGACGCCGGTCAGGGCCGACTACGCCCTCATGGGGACCAAGGACCTCGCCCGAATCGTCGGCGAGGCGGTGAGGAGAGGAAACGCCGTGATAATGGAAAACCACGGTGTTCTGACAGTAGGGAGAACCCTCTTCGAGGCCTTCGACAGGCTGGAGCTCCTCGAGGCGGCGGCGAAAATGACCTGGATCACCCATACCATGGGATCACCCCGGCCCCTGTCGGAGAAAAAAGTACGGGAAATCGAAGAGGTATACGGCAGGCGGAAATGACCGCCGCGCACAATAAGTAAAGAAGGTGTCTTCATGTTCATCGCGTCAGCCCTCGGCATTCTGGCGGCTTTTTTCTTTTTCGGCATTTGGTCCTCCGGAAAGGTGAGCTCTTCCTCGGAGTATTCGGTAGCCAGCAGAAAAGCGACTGCCGGAGGCGTTTCAGGCATCATCCTCGGCAGCCTCGTGGGAGGTTCGTCCACAGTCGGTACTGTGCAGATGGCCTATCATTACGGCCTGTCCGCCTGGTGGTTCACCCTGGGGGGAGGCATCGGCTGTCTCATCATGGGACTCTGGTTCGTCAAGCCCCTGAGAGCGACGGAGCTTATCACCCTTCCCCAGTTCCTCGGCCGGCACTTCGGCCAGGGATCGGCGGTCCTGTCCGCCGTGGCCACCGCCCTGGGATCATTCATCGCCCTCATTGCCCAGTTCCTCGCCGGAACAGCCCTGCTCGGCTCGGTCTTTCCCTTCCCTGCCTGGGTGTCCGCCGTATTCATGGCGGTGCTCATCCTGGCCTTTGCCTACGGGGGAGGCATCAAGAGCTTCAGCAGGCTGGGAAAGGTGAAGATCATCTTTCTCTACGGGGTCATGATCCTCTGCGTCGGAGCCGCGTTCCTCTCGGGGCAGACTCCTTCGGTGCTCGTCCGGTCCCTCCCCGCCGATCCCTTCTTCAACATCTTCGCCAGGGGTGTGGCCAGAGACCTCGGTGCCTTCACATCGCTGCTCTGCGGCGTCCTGTGCGGGCAGATCTACATCCAGGCCGTCTACGCAGCCTCCTCCGACGCCACGGCCCGGAAGGGATGCCTCTGGACTTCCATGATCACCCCGCCCCTGGGGCTGCTCGGCGTCTGGATCGGCCTCGCCCTCCGGAACTCCGGAGTGGCCGTTGAAGCATCCCAGGCCCTTCCATTTTTCATCCGCACCTATTTTCATCCCCTCGCCGCCGGGCTCCTGTGGTCGGGGATCATGATCACCGTCCTGGGGACTTCGGTGGGGATCACCTTCGGCGTGGCCACCAACCTCACCCGGGACATGTACCTGAAGACGAAGCGGGCCGCCGGCTACGACGACGCGAAAATCCTCTTCGCCAGCAGGATCACCGTCCTCGGCACGGTCATCGTTGCCGGGCTGATCGCCCTGGCGGCGGGAAAAAGCATGATCCTCCAGTGGGCATACCTGGGCATGGGCATCAAGGGGGCGGGCATCATCATTCCTCTCATCGCCGCCGTGTTCCTGCCCGGAAGGCTGCCCTCAGGCTGGAGCTTCCTTTCCGGAACCTGCGGCCTCGCGGGGGTCTTTCTGGGGGCGGCGTTCTTCAAGGGCATGGATCCCCTGCTGCCGGGGCTGGCCCTCTCGGGACTGGTTGCCCTCGCGGGTTTTGTTGCAGGAAAGAGGAGGCCCGGTTTCCCGGAAAGATAAGAGGCTTCCAGACGCCATGTCCGGATCGGAAGGACCGCCTGTCGGGAAAAAAGGAATCCCCGGGTTCCCTGGGAGTGGCGAGGTTTTCCTGTCCAGCCATTCCCGGGGATCTCTTTTTGTAGGAAAAGATTCGACCTTCACGGAGAAAGTGAATCTGAATGCGAACGGGAAAATTCAGAAATTTACTCGATAATCCGTCACTCATTTTCGACGTACCCATAACTGACAATTCATCCATTGACACGGTGTGTTTTGTAATGTTATAACAATTTGAGAAATGTTTCAGGGTGGTATTTTTTAAAGCCTGATTTGTGGGAATGTTATTTGTATTTAAAGAAAATGCATTGTTCATTTTTGACGGGGAGTTTTGGCATGAAAAAATTACTGCTTGCCTTTCTGATGCTTTTTTTTCTCCGGGGAAACAGCCGGGCCGAACCCCGGATCGGTCTTCCCGACCTCGAGAGGGAGCTGACCTCCTCTCCCGAGGTTCTTGCGGCGGCGGCTTCCCTGTCCGAAAGCAGGGCCGTTGAAGAACGGCACAAGATGACCGGGGGCCCCAGGTTTTTCGGCGAACTCTCCCTCGGAGGGCTGAATGAGCCCGCTTCAAGAAGTGAAACTTCGGCCCTGGAGGGCTACACAAAACTCTGGGCCAGGGGCGGCATTTCCATTCCTCTCTTCGGCACCTGGCAAAAGGAGCGTATAAGGGAGCTGGAAAACCGGATAATATCCCTTGGGGAGGAACTTCGCCTTTTTGCGGTCCGGAAAGCGAACCTCACCGCTCTCAGGAAGGCCTATGCCCTGCTGTGGACGATCCAGGAGAGAAATGCGCTCCTTGAGCGCTTTCTCGCTCTCGAGGAGCGGATCATGCCGCTCCTCGCAAAGAGGACAAAAGAGGGGTTTCTTCTCGAGAGGGATCGCCTCGAGATGGAGAGCTGGTTTTCCTTCGCCCGCAGAGAGGCTGCCGCCGGCTCTTTGCTGAAAGAGGAGTGCCTTGCCCTTATCAGGAAGGCGACGGGCCGGAAGGGGCTTTTCGGCCTTGAGGCCCTTTTCCCGCGCCTTGAGCCCTTGTTCTTTTCCGGGGACGTTCTTGCCAGGGCCGCAGGGGAGGAGAACCGGGAACTGCAGATTCTCACAAAGGCTGCGGAGACAAAACGGGAGATTGCGCGCCGGGTTCCCGGGGCCCAGTACGATGCATACCTCAGGGCGGGATACGGTTTTTCCTCGGAGTTCCCGGGGAGGAACGGTACAGAGGCCTTTCTGTCCATAGCCTTCGATGTCCCCTTCAGGGAAGGCAGGGCGGCATCCGCCGCAGGGCGGGCCGCCCTGGCCGGGGCAGAGAAAGCCGGGCATGAAATGGAGGCGAGGCGCATCGCCATCGTGGCGGACATCCGGGGAGGAATTGCCCGGTTCGACTCCGCCGCCGCCCAGCGGACCTTTGCCATGGCCAACGCCCGTACAGCAGCGGAGTCCGTCCGGGCTGACAGGCTCAGGTACGGGCTTCTTCCCGGAGATATGCTGGAGCAGCTCTTCAGGAGCCTCTTCATCTACCTTTCCTCGGCACTGGCTTTTGTTGACAGCGAAGGGGCACTGCTGCAGGCGCACTGTGAACTCCTCGGAATGCTTCCTGCCGCCGCAGACGGCGGAGATGGAAAGATAATTGCCTCCTTTTTCCCTGAAGAACCGGAACGGCTTCGTCTCCTGGCTCCTTCATGGCTCGACTTCGCAACGGCCTTTTCGTCAGCTCCTGCTGCCGGAAAGCCCGCCCTTTCGCCTTCGGGAAAGGTGTTTTATTTCTGGAATGGAGACGACCTGCTGTATCCGGGAAAGGGGAAGGCCTTTTTCGACCAGGCCGCAAAGGAAGGCGCTTCAGGGGTTCTTGTTTCATTTTCGCCCCGGGGAATCGCCTTTCTGAGGACCGCAGGGGGAAAGGCCCGCCTGGAAGAAACCCTTGAAGCGGCCCGCAGGACCGGCATCAGGGCTGAACTGCTTCTCGGAGACCCTGCGTGGATCCTGGCCGCCCACAGGAAGGAACTTACCGGTCTCCTAAGGGAGCTGGACGGCTTTGCCTTTTCGGGAATCCATCTTGATCTGGAGCCGGATCAGCTCCCGGACGCCGAAGGAAGGCGCATGGAACTGCTTCTCTCCCTTACGGAGACCGTCCGCGAGGTGAAGAGGGCAACCCGGCTGCCCGTTTCCCTTTCCGTCCACCCCCGCTATCTCGAGGGCAGCCTGGGACCAGTTGCCGCCAGGGAGTTCGGGGCGGCGGGAGTAAATGAAATCGCCGTGATGATCTATTCCACGAAGGTTGATGCCGTCGCCTCGAGGATGAAAGCCATACTCTCCTCCTGGCCGGGGCTGCGCTTCCGCCTCGCCGTTTCCGTGGAAAGGGAGCTGTCCGGCACGGAAAGCTTTTTCAGGGGAGGAAAAAAGAGTTTCCTCGAGACGGTCGATTTCCTTCAGGGGGAACTGGCTTCTCCCTCTTTTGCCGGTACGGCCGTGCAATCATGGGAAAACTACAGGGAGATGGCACGATGAAAGTCAGGTTTACTTCACCTAAAAAGCAGAATCCGGACGAGGACGGAGGGCTTCCCGTCCGGTACGGCCCGGCGAAGCGGGCCGTACCGAAATGGAGGTGGTACATCCTCGTCCTGGTCATATCGACGCCCCTTCTGTTTCTCCTCTGGCGGGTCGGGGCCGCCATGTTCTTCATCAATGCCCCGGGGGTGATTTCCCTTGAGAAGGTCAGCATCAACAGTCCCTTCCCGGCCGTGGTGGAGAGGATCTCCGTGTCCCCCGGGGCCAGAACGGCTCACGGCGATCTGCTCATGCGCCTGGAAGACCCTGTGGTGACCCAGAGGATCTACGTCCTGCAGGCGGAGCTGGAGGCGCTGAAGACCGGAGTGCCCGGCGCCGCGGGGGATTCCCCTTCCAGGGCCGCATTTGCAACAGTCCGCATAGCGGAGGAGGGCGTGAGGTACCAGAAAGGGTACAGGGACTCGATACAGTCTCTCTTCAGACAGGGAGCCGCCACAAGGGCCGAGGCCGACGCTGCCGAGGAAAGGTACAGGCAGGCCCTCTCAGCTCTGGCGGAGGCCAGGGCATCGGTTGCCCTTCTCCAGGCTCCGGATCTGTCCAGGCAGGAGTCGGCGGCCCAGAGAAATACCAGGATCGCCCAGATTGAGGCGGAATTGAAGGGGCTGGAAGAACGGAAGGGGTTTTTCTCCGTGGTCAGCCCCGGCGAAGGACGGGTACTGGATGTTTTTCCCACCGAAGGGCAATCCGTCGCCGGGGGGACACCCCTCGTTCTCCTGGGGCGTCCCCAGTCCCTGAAGGTGATGGCCTACCTTCAGCCACGGCACATTTCCTATGCGAAAGAGGGCGAGAAGGTTATCGTACGCCTGCCGGGAAGCCTCTCGGTCTCCGGCATGGTTTCCGCGACGCCCGAAATCGCCGCCCGCATTCCGGCGGAACTCGCCGGCGTTCTGGCGGAGGGAAAGCAGACCCTGCTCGTCAGGATCGATCTCGATGAACCCCTTGCCGGTCATCTTCGCGTCGAAGGGCTGCCGGTGTCCGTCCATTTCGGTTTTTCTCTCCGGAAGAGCCTCCAGCTTCTCTCCGGGGAATCATGACAGGAGGGAAAGCATGAAAGACCAGGGAAACGAGCATGATACAGGAATGAACCTTTTCTTTCTCACGGATCCCGGGGACCTTTCCGCAACCCTCTCATCCGGCGGGGGGCTCCCTGACGGCTTTATCCTCGGCAGGTGCGGGTCCGGCAGCGAATGCGGCCATATGCTCAGGGAGCTCCGGAAGGGAGACGAAACGGCCCTTCTGCCCGTTTTTCTGGAGGATTTTCCTTCGGACGGTGACCGGGAGGCGGCGGACGGACCGGCCAGGACGAAAGAGGAGATGGAGAATCTGGCCCGGGAGATTGGGAACAGGCTGAGGGATGTGGATGAAAATGCCCTCCGTAAAAGTCTCGATCTCAGGCTCCTGGCCTTTCTCTATTCCCGGGAGGGCAAAAAGCTGAGGCCTGTTCTTGACCCTCTTTCCAGGGAGCTTTATTCCTATCCCCTTGCAGATCATCTCTCCGGAGGGCTGCTTGACTCGTCCAGGTGGATATCCGAACTGCTGGAGAAAGGCTACCTCGAGGAAGAGTCTCTTGCCGACAGGATCAGGGCGTGCCCGAAATGCGGCGGCGCCCACCTGAATTACGTGGATGTCTGCCCCTTCTGCAGAAGCATGGACATCCGCCAGGTTCCCTTCATTCACTGTTTCACGTGCGGAAGGGTAGGTCCCCAGGAGGCCTTTGTCAGGGAGGGGCCCATGCAGTGTCCCTTCTGCGGGGCAAGGCTGCGCCATATCGGTTCGGATTACGACAGGCCCATGGACAATTATCTCTGCAGCTCCTGTTCCCAGACCTTTGCGGAACCGGATGTCTCGTGCAGGTGTTTTCTCTGCGGCGCATGGAGCCCCGCGGATGGGCTGTCGGTGCGCTCCTTCAGGGAGTATTCCCTTTCAGACAAGGGGGTGATTGCCGTCAGGAGCGGAAACACCGATGACATGTATTCCGTATTCGACGCCCTGAACTATACCAAGCCGGAGCCGTTCCGCCATATCCTCGACTGGCAGCTCCAGCTCTCGGGCAGGCCTCCCGTGGAGCCTTTCAGCCTCATGATCATCTCCTTCCCCAACGTTGAAAAAGTCAAGGAAAAGCTGGGCCGGAAAAAGGTGACGGAGATCATGGAGAGCCTGGCGAGGCGTCTTCGGGAGAGAATCAGAAAAACCGATATCAGCACCAGGACGGCGGAAAACGATCTTCTCCTTCTTCTCCCCAAAACGGGAGAAAAGGGCTGTGCGGTTCTGGCATCCAAAGTGAGAGAGCTCGAAAAGGAGACCCTGCAGCCCGACGGCCTTGTCATGGAAATTTCCGTGAAGACGGCGGTCTTCCCCGGGGACAGGGTGGAGGGAGAGGACGCCGTGCTTCTGGTGGCACGGCTGAAGGGCTGACCGTTCATGGATGACTGGCTTCTTTTTCTTTTCCGGGGTCTGCGGGCCTTCGTCGATGATCCCCTCGCCTCGGAGCTCTGGGTGGTCGTATTCAGGTTCGTCCCCTTCATCCTTGCCCTGGAGCTGCCCTATTATCTCTTTGTCTTCTCCGGCATTCTCAGGTACATCCTCAGGAAGAGGCATGAGATTCCCTTGGGGTCTACCCTCTTTCCGCCCGTATCCTGCATCATCACCTGCTACTCGGAGGGAAAGGATATCCGGAAGACCATCATGAGCCTGGCCGCGCAGCTGTATCCCGGAAAGATAGAGATCATCCCCGTGCTGGACGGTGCATCGGCCAACAAGCCCACCTACGACGCGGCCTATGAGATGGAGAAAGATGTGAATTCCCTCCCGGGAAGGGTGCTGAAATGCCTTCCCAAGTGGAAGAGAGGGGGGCGGGTTTCCTCCCTCAACTCCGGTTTTGCCCTCTCCACGGGAGACGTTATCATGGCCATGGACGGGGATACCTCCTTCGACAACGATATGGTGGAAAACGCCGTCCGCCACTTCAGCAATCCCGATGTGATGTGCGTCTCCGGGTGCCTCCGGGTCCGCAACTGGAGGGATTCCCCCGCCGCTGCCCTCCAGGCCGTCGAGTACCTCGTGTCCATCCTCGCGAGCAAGACGGGGCTCAGCGAATTCAACGCGGTCAACAACATTTCCGGAGCTTTCGGCATCTTCAGGAGAGATGTGCTCACCCTCATCGGCGGATGGGATGCCGGGACCGCCGAAGACCTGGATCTCACCCTCAGGGTGAAGAACTATTTCGGCAGGCACCGGAACATGCGCATCGTCTTCGACCCCGAGGTGATGGGCCATACTGACGCCCCGGACACCTTCCGCGGTTTCTTCAGGCAAAGGCTCCGGTGGGACGGGGATCTTTTCTATCTCTACTTCCTCAAACATTTCCGCTCTTTCTCGCCGAGGCTCATGGGATGGCCCAACCTTATCGTCTCCACGGTGGGCGGTCTTCTTTTCCAGATCGTCACCCCCCTGCTTCTCTTCCTCTACACTGTATTCCTGCTGGCAACCGTCCCCATGACCGTCATCGGAGTCGTCATGGGTCTCGTCTATCTTTTTTACTTCTCGGTGGAAACCTTTTTCTTCCTCGTGATGCTCTTCTTCCTCTCCGAGCGCCCGAGAGAAGACGCCATGCTCATTCCCCTCCTTCCTCTCATGCCCGTATTCACCTTCGTCACCCGGATCTGGTCGGCCTTTGCCGTCCTCTGGGAAATGACCGGACGGGGCCATCTGGACACCTCCATGGCTCCCTGGTGGGTGCTCAGGAAAACGAAATTCTGACCGGCAGAGGCGAAATGATCCGTTCTCCTGCCGATTCGGGGAGACGGGGGATACTGCTATAATATTTCTCTAAATTTTCCGCCGGAAGTGCAGGGAGGAATGGAGTATGAGCCGGAGTTTTGCCGTGTTTTTTTCGCTCTACATGCTGATGTACGGAAGCATGCACGTTTTTGTCTACTTCAAGCTGAGAAGCGCCATTGGACGGGGCTGGAAATGGACCGCCCTTTTCATCCTGGTGTCTCTTGCCATGATCGTCGGCGCACGGGCCCTGTGGCTTTTCGACTTCGGGGACGCCCACACTCTCCGGAAGGTTTTGTCCTACTCGGGATACGTGTGGATGGCCTTCATCTTCATGACCTTCGCCTGGTTCGTCCTCATCGACATGGTGAGGCTCCTCTTCTATATTCTCGACGGGCTCCTCTCCTCACGGTTCGGCGAACTGCTCGGTTCTCCGAAGCTCCGGGCGTTCATTGCAGTCTCAGCGGCTCTTTCCATCTGCGTCTACGGCTGGTTCGAGGCGCTGAACATCAGGACGGTCACCATCACCATCCCCACAGCGAAGCTGCCGCGGGGGGTGGACCGTGTCCGCATTGCCCAGCTCTCCGACGTGCACCTCGGGTGGATCATCCAGGAGCAGCGGCTGGCCGCCATGCTGGACGCAGTGAAGGCGGCGGAACCCGACATGCTCGTCATCACGGGGGATCTTGTGGACGGAGACATGGAGGAGCGACAGGCCGAGGTCGCCCTCTTCCGGGGACTGAAGCTGCCCCACGGCATCTACGCCGTGACGGGAAACCACGAATACCATGCGGGCATCGGTCAGGCCCTGGCCTTCAAGGAACATGCCGGGCTGAGGGTTCTGCGGAACGAGGCTGTCCGCGCCGGGGGCGTCATCCTTGCCGGGGTGGACGATCGGGCGGCCAGGCGGTACGGTTACCCCGTCGTGCCCGATGCGTCCGTCCTGGCGGGGATGCCGCCGAACCGCTTCGTGGTGCTCCTCAAGCACCAGCCCTATGTCGATTCCGACGCTGTGGGGCTGTTTGACCTCCAGCTTTCGGGGCATACCCACGGCGGCCAGATCTGGCCCTTTTACTGGGCGACCAGGGCGGTCTACGATTACCGCCCCGGTCTTCGGGCCATCGTCCCCCCGGAGAGGAGCGGGCAGGCTCATGCCGCTTCTCCCGGGAGGCAGAGCCGGATCTACGTGAACAACGGCACCGGAACCTGGGGGCCCCCCATACGGTTCCTCACCCCGCCCGAAGTGACGGTTATCGACATCGTAAGGGAATAGGAGACCACAAAAGAAGGGCCTCCCCGGAAATGCCGGAGAGGCCCTTCTTTTTCCTCCGTCAGGGATAGAGAGCCCGGAGACAGGCCTCGCAGAGGGCTCCCAGGCTGGATACGGTCTTCTCCCGGGGAAGGCCCGACGCGTCGTAGGCCAGGGGAAGCTCCGTGCAGGCCGCGCATATGGGGAGATCCCTCTCCTCCCACAGCTTCAGCACCACGCCTTTCAGCAGATCCCCTCCCTCAGCCTTCCTGTTCGACTTCACCAGCTCGATGCTTTCCTGCACCTTCTGCTGCACTTCCAGTGACGGGACGAAGAAGGGGTAGTTCCTCTTCTCCCCGTAGCGCTGGTAGAGTCCGCTGTCCATGGTCCCCCGGGTGGCCAGGAGCCACGCACCCTCGGGGCTCATCCTTCCGGCGGCCCCCACCGTCTCGTCGATGATGTGGATGAGGGGGACGGGCAGCTCGTCCCGGAAGCGGTCGATGAAAAAATGGGCCGTGTTGCAGGGGACGGCGAGAAAATCGGCTCCCCACCCCGCGAGGGTGAGAAGGTTCTTTTTCAGGCGCTCCGTGGGGTCCTCACCCGTGCCGAGAATGGCGCTGCTCCGGTCGGGCACCTGGGGGTCGGAGAGCAGGTAGGTCACGGCGTGCTCCTGGTCCCGGGAGACGGGCGCCCGCTCCGCCAGCAGGCGGAGAAACTCCGCCGCCGCCGCCGGTCCCATGCCGCCGAGCACACCGAGAATTTTATCGGGCTGTCTGTTGTTCACCATGAAAACACCTCCGGAGAGTTTTGTCCCTACATTATATATCATGCACAGGGGAGAGGGCCGAAGATGTTTCACAACCGTTACATTCCCGTGCGGCATCCGTTACCTATCCTCCCTATACTTTCATCATCGGCCGGAGATGGTCTCCGGCGAACAGACAGAAAAAAATCAAGGAGGTTCTTTCGGCAATGAGAAAAACGGCAGCGGTTCTCGCGGGAATAGCGATCCTCTCCCTATCGGGCATGGCCTTCGGGGCAGAAATCGTCATGAACGGTTCCACCACGGTCCTTCCCATAGCCCAGGCGGCGGCAGAGAAGTACATGGCGGCAAACGAAGGCGTGAAGATCAGCGTCTCCGGCGGCGGCAGCGGCAACGGAATCAAGGCTATCATCGACGGAACCACGGACATCGCCAACTCTTCACGGTTCATCAAGCAGGACGAGGTCAAGGCCGCGGTGGAAAAGGGCACGTACCCCGTTCCCTTCGCGGTGGCCATGGATGCCCTGCTCCCCATCGTCCACCCCGACAACCCCGTCAAGGATCTTTCCATCGATCAGCTCCGGGCGATTTACTCCGGCAAGATCACCAGCTGGAAGGACGTGGGCGGAGAAGACAAGCCCATCGCCGTGGTGGGACGGGACACCAGCTCCGGCACCTACGAGACATGGCAGGAGATCATCCTGAAGAAGGAAAGGGTGTCCCCCAGGGCCCTGATCGTGGCCTCCTCGGGAGCCATGCTCACCACTGTGGCCAAGAACAAGTACGCCATCGGCTACGACGGCATCGGCTACATCAACGACACGGTGAAGCCCCTCATGGTGAACGGAAAAAAGGGGTCCGCAGAGACAGCCCTTGACGGATCCTACCCCATCGCCCGCTTCCTGTACATGTTCACCAAAGGATGGCCCACCGGCGAGATCATGAAGTTCATGAACTACATGCTCGGCGACGAAGGACAGAAAGTGGTTGTCTCCACGGGGTTCGTGCCCCTGAGGATTCTGAAGTAGCGGATGAATGAATCGGACTGCGCATCAGGTGCTCCCTCCCCCGTCCCGGGGAGGGAGCACCAATTCAATCATGAAAGAGGGATTGTCATGAAAGACAGGCTGCCGGGAGCCATCGTGAAGGGAATTTCAAGCGCGGGAATACTGGTCATGCTCTTCATCCTGTACTTCCTTTTCCGGGAAGGGCTTCCCGTGCTCAGGAGCGTCACGCTGAAAGAGCTGTTTCTCGGCGACTTGTGGTACCCCGCCGAAAACCCGCCGGTTCTGGGCATGTTCCCCCTCATCGCGGCCACCCTCGCGGTGACGGGACTGTCTTGCCTGCTGGCGGTCCCGTTCAGCCTTCTTATCGCCGTTTTTGTTTCGGAAACGGCCCCCCGGCCGATCCGGGAATTCCTGAAGCCGATTCTCGAACTTCTCGGGTTCTTCCCTTCCATCGTCCTCGGCTTTATCGGCATGGTGGTCCTCGCCCCATGGCTGCAGGAGACCTTCGATATGCTTTCGGGGCTGAACCTCTTCAACGCGTCCCTTCTGCTGGGGATTCTCACCGTTCCCGTGGTGAGTTCTCTTGCCGAGGAAGCCCTCGGCGCCGTTCCCCAGGACCTCCGGGACGCTTCTTACGCCCTGGGGGCCACCCGCTGGGAAACCACCCGGAAAGTGGTCATCCCCTCGGCCCTTCCGGGAATACTGAGCGCGTCTCTCCTGGGTATCATGCGGGCCATGGGAGAGACTATGGTGGTCCTCATGGCCGCGGGCGGAGCGGCTATCATCCCCCTGTCCGTCTTCGACCCCGTCCGGCCTCTGACTTCCACCATCGCCGCCGAAATGGGGGAGACCCCGGTGGGTTCTCCCCACTACGCAGCTCTCTTCTTCGGGGGCGTGATCCTCCTGGTCATGACCCTGACGGTGAACCTTCTCTCGGCCTGGATCGAGAAAAAGGGAAAGATGGTGAGGTAGCATGGATCGCCGACGAATAGCGGACAAAATCATGACCCTTCTCTGCTGGGCTGCCGGAATAACCCTCACTGTCCTGGTTTTTTCCGTCCTGGCCTTCGTCTTCGTGCGGGGGTATTCCGTTCTTTCCCTGGACTTCCTCCTGGAACCTCCCCGGGACAGCATGACCAGGGGAGGCATACTGACCCCCCTCGTGGGAACCCTGCAGCTCGTGGCGGTGGCCATGGCTTTCGCCATTCCCGTCGGGGTGGCCACGGGGCTCTACTTTGCCGAGTATGCCCGGGACGACCTGTTCACCCGCATCCTCAGGCTGGCCATCCGGTCCCTCGCCGGGGTGCCCTCTGTGGTCTTCGGCCTCTTCGGGCTCTCTCTTTTCGTGATCCTCTTCCGGTTCGGCCCGAGCCTTCTTTCCGCCGCGCTGACCCTGGCGTGCCTGACTCTGCCCCTCATGGTCACCGCATCGGAACAGGCCTTTCTTGCCGTGCCCCAGGACTACCGTGACGGCTCCTACGCCCTCGGAGCCTCGAAATGGCAGACCATCCGGCGGGTGGTGCTTCCTTCGGCGGCCCCCACGGTTATCACGGGGATCATCCTCAGCATCGGCCGGGTGGCGGGGGAGACGGCGCCCATCATGTTCACAGGCGCGGCCTTTTTCGCCCCCCATATCGCAAAGAGCCTGTTTTCCGAGGTAATGGCCCTGCCGTACCACATCTACGTCCTCGCCACGGCGGGAACGTTCATCGAAGAAACCCGCCCCATACAGTACGGAACGGTTCTCGTCCTTCTTCTTCTCGTCCTGGGAATCTGCTCCGTGGGGATATTCATGCGGTCCCGGCTTCGCCGGAGAATGCGCCGATAAGAGGGGGAGAACAATGGAAAAAATACAGATCAGCGCGAAAAACGTGAATCTCTATTACGGGGCGGCCCGGGTGCTCAAGGACGTCTCCGCGGACATCCTTGAAAAAAACGTGACGGCCCTCATCGGGCCTTCCGGCTGCGGCAAGAGCACGTTTCTGAGATGCATCAACAGGATGAACGATTTCATCCCCTCCGCCAGGTTTGAAGGAGAAATCCGAATCGACGGCACCGACATCTACGATAGGGGAACGGACGTGATCGCCCTGAGGCGGAAGGTGGGCATGGTGTTCCAGAAGCCCAACCCGTTCCCCATGTCCATCTATGACAACGTGGCCTACGGCCCGCGCCTTCACGGCATCCGGAACAGGGAAAAGCTCGACGAAATCGTCCGGAGCAGCCTTACCGGCGCCGCCCTGTGGGACGAGGTGAAGGACAAGCTCAAAAGCCCCGGCACGGGCCTCTCCGGCGGGCAGCAGCAGCGGCTCTGCATCGCCCGGGCCATAGCCACGGAACCGGCCGTCCTGCTGATGGACGAGCCCACGAGCGCCCTGGACCCCCTGGCCACCGCCCGCATCGAAGAGCTGGTGAGAGAGCTCAAGAAGAACTATACTGTGGTCATAGTGACCCACAACATGCAGCAGGCCGCCCGCATTTCCGACAGGACGGCGTTTTTCCTCCTGGGCGACCTGGTGGAGTACGACAGCACGCCGAAGATGTTCACGTCGCCCGGGGACAAGCGGACGGAAGATTATATCACCGGAAGGTTCGGCTAGGGGCCGAGGGGGGAGGACGAGCACATGAACGAAATCAACCTGAGAAAACAGCTTGAAGAAGACCGGGGAGAGCTGAAGCGAATGATCCTCCGGCTCGGGAGGATGGCGGAGGAAGCCATTTCCAGGGCGGTGTGGGCCCTCAAGAACCAGGACGCCGCCGTCGCCCGCAATGTCATCGAAAAGGACGACGAACTCGACGAGCTGGCTGAAGGAGTGGACAGTGCCTGCATGCACTTCACCGCCAGATACCAGCCCCTCGGGGAGGATCTCCGGGCCGTGACGTCCATCATGCACATGGCCATAGACCTGGAGCGGATCGGCGACTACGGCGGCAACATCGCCAAGGTGGCTCTCGACCTGGCCGACAAGGAACTCATCAAGCCCCTCATCGACATTCCCCGCATGGTGGACGCCCTCTCTTCCATGGTGGAGAAGGTGCTCACCGCCTTCGATACTGGCGATGCGGAAGGGGCGAAAACCGTCTTTCCCATGGATGATCTTCTGGACGACCTGGAAAAACAGATCATGAGGGAACTGCTGCTCATGATGATGGAGAATCCCCAGAGAATCGGCCAGGCGACACAGCTTCTGAACGTGGCCAGGACCCTGGAGCGGGCGGGGGACCACATCACCAACGTGGCGGAGCGGGTGGTCTATATCTACACCGGCAAAACCGTGAAGGCCTCCGCTTTTCGCCGCCCGAAGGAGCGGTGAGCCGTGCCCGGACAAAGAATACTTATCGTGGAGGACGAGGAGGCCATCGTGGAGGTCGTATCCCGGACCCTTCGGCGGCACGGGTATGAAACGGCCTCCGCCGCCGACGGCGATGATGCCCTCGAGAAAGCCTTCTCCCTGAGGCCTGACCTTGTGATCCTTGACCTCATGCTGCCGAAGATGGACGGATGGGAAGTCTGCAGGAGGCTCAAGGCGGACCGGCAGACCGCTTCCGTTCCCGTCCTCATGCTCACTGCCCGGAGAGAAGAGCGGGACGTGGTGGAAGGGCTGGAAATAGGCGCCGACGATTACATGAAAAAACCTTTCTCCCTGGCGGAACTGGCCGCCAGGGTCAAGGCGCTCCTCAGGAGGGCCGGCTCCGGCGAAGAAGGCAGGGTGGTGGAGGACGGCGACCTCCGGATAGAAGTGGACGGAGAGACGGCCCTGCTCCGGGGGGTCCCCCTGGATCTCAGCCCCACGGAATTCCGCCTCGTCGAAGCGCTGGCCAGGAGGATGGGACGCATCGTTCCCAGGGAGGAGCTGCTGTCAAAAATCTGGAGCTTCTACGGCGGTGACACCAGGACGGTGGACGTCCACATTTCCCGGCTGCGGAAGAAGCTTGATGACGGCAAGCGCCCGGCCCTTGCGGTCAATTCCCTCCGGGGAAGGGGCTACCGTCTCATGTGGGAGGAATGACGGCAATGCTGACCCTGAAGAAAAAGGTAATTTTCCTTGTGGCCGCCGTGGTGTTCTGTGCTTTCGGCATCAGCTGGGCTCTCCTCTACGGCGTGGTCAGGAACGGGATCGTCAGTCAGAGCAGAATGGAGCTTTCCCGCCAGACGGCCCTTCTCTCCGTTTCCCTGTCGAAGGAGGGGGTGTCCGGTTTTCTGAAGGATCTCGCTCGGTGGGAGGGAATCCTGAGAGGGAGAGTCACCCTCGTGGATTCCCGGGGTGCGGTTCTTGCAGACACGGAAAGCGACCCGTCGACCATGGACAATCACCTTTCCCGCCCGGAGGTGAAGGAAGCCCTGTCAGTCGGCGAGGGAACGGCGTTGCGGTACAGCACCACCACGAACATGCACTACCTGTATTTTGCCCGGAAGATTTCCCTTGACGGGGGGCGGACAGCGGTCATCCGGTCCGCCTACCCCCTGGAGCATCTTTCGGCGGCCTTCGCCGAGACCCGGAACAGGTTCCTCCTCTATCTCCTCGTTGCCGTGGCGCTGATCGCAGTCTTCGGGGCCGGGCTGGTCCGCCTCTTTTTCCGCCCCCTTGACCGGGTCGTCGCGTCGGCGGGAAAAATTGCCCAGGGAGAGGAAGTCCGCTTCCCCCTCATGGCCGAACCGGAACTGCAGCGTCTTTCCAGCGCCCTTGACGGAATGTCCGCCCAGCTCAGGGGAACCATGGAGGAGCTCCGGTCCGGCCGGGAGGATCTCTCCCGGATCGTCACGGCCCTTCCCGTGGGCGTTGTCCTGCTCGACGACGGCAGAAGGGTCCGCTATATGAACGGTGTCGCCGCCCGGCTGCTTGCCGTACGGGGAGACGTGCCCCCCGGAACACCGGTGGAGCGGATGCTTCCCTCCGGCGAGATGTACGGTCTCATTCTCTCCGCCCTGGAAGGGGGAGAGGAGAGCAGGGTGTTCGACCTGCCCGAACTTGACGGACGGTGCCTCGGAATAGCCTCAAGGAAGACGGCGACGGGGGTGCTCCTCGTGGTCACCGATCTTACGGAGGAACGGCGGATCGAGCAGTCCCGCAGGGATTTCGTCGCCGATGCGGGGCACGAGTTCCAGACCCCCCTGACCGCCATCCGGGCGGCAGCGGAGTACCTTCTTGAAGCGCCGGAGGAGGAGACGGCGGGGCAGCGGAAGAAATTCCTTTCATCCATCATTGTCCAGCAGGAACGGATGAGCAAACTGGTGGACGACCTTCTTCTGCTTTCGAGGATGGAATCGGAACCGCCCCTCCGGGATGCGGAGGAAACTGACCTTGCCCTTCTCCTCGCTGGAGTGGCGGACCAGTGCCGGACCCACCCCTTCGCCTCCCTGATCGCCGTCGAAACGGAATTGCCTCCGCGGGCGCCGGCGGTGGTCAGGACGGAAGACCTGTCGAGGGCCCTCTCGAACCTCGTGGAGAACAGCCTGAAGTATGTCCGGGAGAAATTCGGTACGGGCGAGGGAGGCAGGGTGACCCTGACCCTCCGGGAGGACGGGGATTTCTGGAGCATCATGGTGGCCGACAACGGGCCCGGCATCCCTCCTGAGACCGCTCCCGTGCTCTTCGAACGGTTCCGGCGGGGGGACGCCTCCCGGTCCAGGGGCGAGTGGGGCAAGGGGGGGTACGGTCTCGGCCTCGCCATAGCGAAAAGGATCCTGATCCGCTCGGGAGGGGATCTATTCTTCCGCCCCTCCGAGGCAGGAGCTCTCTTCGAGGCCCGCATTCCCAGAAAACACATCTGACAAAAACGTACGACGGTCCGGCCCGGAGCACCTTCCGGGCCGGATTTGTTTTATGGGTTGATTATTTGTTTCATGGATTGGAAAAAATAAAGTTGACAGGTTTCTTCCTCTGTCGTAACGTAGTGGAACTTTGTTTCATCCAAAGAATCGTCATTTTGGCAGGTGGAATTTATGGCAAAAAAGAGCAGGAAAGAGGAAGACGGTTTCGAATCAGCGGCAGTTCCGAACGCAGGAGGAAACGGCCTGAAGGACGAAGACGAGGGGAATGCCAAGGAGTCCGGAGGATCCATCCGGGTTCTCGACAGGGCCATGAGCGTCCTCGGGTACATGGCTGAGTCCCGGAGGCAGGTGGGCATCACGGAGATCGCCGATGCCGTGGGACTCTCAAAGGCCACGGTCCATCGCATCCTTTCGACACTGAAGGAGTACTCCGTGGTATTGAAGGACGACAGCGGACGATACCAGATGGGACCTTCCGTCCTGTTCTGGGCTGATGCCTACAGGCAGCGCGCGGGCCTTGCGGAAATTTCCCGCCCCCTGCTCCGGCGGCTGTGGGAAGAAAGCCACGAAACGGTCCATCTCTTCATATTCGAGGGAGGAGAGGCCTATTACCTGGACAAGCTTGACAGCCCCCACCCCGTGGGGATGCGTTCCCGCATAGGGGCCAAGCGCGACCTGTACAGCACGTCCGGAGGCCGGGCGATTCTCGCCGCTCTCCCGGAAGCCGAGGTGGACGCCTACCTGGACAAGACGGAACTGCTGCCCCGGACGGAGAACACCGTTACTGAGAAGGCGGAGCTGAAGAAACTCCTTGCGGCCGGCAGGGAAAGGGGTTTCTGCGAAGAAGTGGAGGAGAACGAGGAGGGCATACGGTGCGTGGGCGCGGCCATCCTCGACCTGAGGGGCTTTCCTGTGGGGGCGGTGAGCATCAGCGCCCCGGCCTACCGGTTCAGCGATACCCAGTCCCGTTCCCTCGGCGCAAAAATCCGGGATACCGCCCTGGCCATTTCCAGGGAACTGGGATACCGGGGGTAACCGGTTCAGCGAGGCGGAAATACCGGAAATCAAGGAGGATGAATCCATGGAAGTACGGAATTCGGCAAATCCGGCAGATGTAAAGCGGTACGACACCGAGGCCCTTCGCAGCGAGTTTCTTATCCAGGGACTTTTCTCCCCTGATGAAATTCCTCTCGTCTACTCCCATGTGGACAGGATGATCACCGGCTCGGCCTGCCCGGTGTCGAAGAGACTGAAGCTTGAAGGCGGCAGGGAGCTCGGGGTAGACTTTTTCCTCCAGCGGAGGGAAATGGCGGTGCTCAACATCGGAGACCCCGGCACGGTGATCACTGACGGGACATCCCACCGCCTGAACCGGTACGAGGCCCTCTACATCGGCATGGGGACGAAAGAGGTTTCCTTCGAACCCGAGGCCGGCAGCGCCCCGAAATTCTATCTTCTCAGCTGCCCGGCACACTGCGCGTGGCCCACCACCCTCATCACCGGGGAAATGGCGGTGAAACAGGCCCTGGGAACGAAAAAGGAATGCAATGAACGGGTGATCAACAAGTATGTCCACCCTGACGTGGTGAAGAGCTGCCAGCTCTCCATGGGGATGACGGAACTCGCTGAGGGTTCCGTTTGGAATACCATGCCCACCCACACCCACGAACGGCGGATGGAGGTGTACATGTACTTCAACCTCCCCGACGACGGGGTGATCTTCCACTTTATGGGACAACCCTCCGAACTGCGGCACATAGTGGTCCGCAGCGGCGAAGCGGTCATCTCCCCGAGCTGGTCCATCCATTCAGGGGTCGGAAGCACCAGCTACAGCTTCGTCTGGGGCATGGCGGGAGAAAACCAGACCTTTTCCGACATGGACGGCGTTCCCATGTCCCTGCTCCGCTAGCAGAGGGGAGAGCCGGCCCTCCATGGAAAGACTGGATGCCTTCGCGGCGCGCCTGGAACGATTGATGCTTATCGTTCTCCTTGCGGTCATGGTAATCCTGGGGCTCCTCCAGATCATCAGCCGTTTCGTCATCAAGGCCCCCATCATGTGGTCGGAGGCCCTCCTGATGTATATGTTCGTCTGGTTCAGCTTTCTCGGCGCCGGCCTGGCGGTAAGGGAACTTTCCCATTTCGAGGTGGAGATCTTCGTGGTCCGGCTTCCCCAGACAATCCAGAAACTCCTTTCCCTTGCGGTCTATTTAATGATCTTCGCCTTCGCTGTGTTCATGATCTGGAAAGGGCTCTTTCTCGTGAAGCTGAACCAGCGGCAGCTCATGGCCATGATGCCCTTCACCATGAGCGGCCCCTACATGATCCTGCCCCTGAGCGGCACCTTCATGGCGATCCATTCCCTGGCACATCTCACCGGGCTGTTTTCCCGGCATCATACGGAGTGGAGGGACTGACATGGCAGCCACAATCTTTGCGGTCTTCATTCTCCTGCTCGTTATCCGGATGCCCGTCTCCTTCTCCCTGGCCATCTCCGCGGCAATTGCCCTGGTCTTCGCCGGAAGCATGGATCCCCTGATCGTGGTGCAGCGGATGTACACTTCCGTCGAGTCCTTCTCCCTCATCGCCATCCCCTTCTTCATTCTCTCCGGGGGCTTCATGGAGAGCGGCGGCATCTCCAGGCGGCTCATTTCCTTCTCGTCCAGCCTGGTGGGCCATATCCGGGGCGGCCTGTCCATGATCAGCATCGTGGCGGCCATGTTCTTCGCCGGCATTTCCGGCTCCACGGCGGCGGATACGGCGGCCATCGGCAGCGTCCTCATCCCGGCCATGGAGAAGAAAGGCTACGGGAAGGACCTGGCCACCAGCGTGGTGGGAACGGCGGGCGCCATAGGGATCATCATCCCTCCGAGCATCCCCATGATCATCCTGGGCATCACGGGAAGCATATCCATAGGAGGTCTTTTCCTCGGCGGGGTTTTCCCCGGCTTGCTCATGGGCCTGGCCCTCATGGTCACCAGCGGCATCTTCGCCCGGAAGCGGAACCTTCCCGCAGAACGGCGCGCAACGTGGAAGGAACGGTGGCATGCCTTCACCGATTCCATCCTGGCCCTCATGACCATGGTCATCATCATGGGGGGCATTCTCTCCGGCGTCTTCACCGCCACGGAGGCCTCGGTAGTGGCGGCCTTCTATTCCTTTCTCGTCGGCCGGTTCGTCTACGGGGAGCTGAAGTGGAAGGACATACCGGGGATTATGCTCAAGACGGGCATCACCACAGGCGTGGTGGTTCTCTGCATCGCCACCGCCTCCAGCTTCGGCTGGATCCTCGCTGCGGAGCAGATCCCCGACAAGATAGCGAAGGCTGTTTTCGCCCTGTCGGACAACCGGCTGGTCATCCTCTTCCTCATGAACGCCCTCATGCTGTTCATGGGCACGTTCCTCGACATTTCGCCCATCATCATCATTCTCGTCCCCATTCTCTTCCCCATCGCGAGACAGCTCGGCGTGACCCCCATCCACTTCGGCATCATGACCATCGTGAACATGGCCATCGGGCAGTGTACCCCGCCGGTGGGCATTTCCCTTTTCGTCGCCACGGGGATCGCGAAGGCAAAACTCGGAGAGATCCTGGGAGCCTACTCCAAATATCTCCTTACCATGATATTGGTTCTTGCGCTGATCACAGTGTTTCCGCAGATCATCACCTTTCTGCCCCAGATGATTATGGGGCTGAAGTAGACTTCTGCGAATGGAAAGGACCCAAATCCCGGGAAGGGGGGAGTGGAAGGAAAAACACCCATGCTCTAAGAGGAAGGCAGCAGTCCAGGCTTGGGAGACTCCCTCTCCGCAGGAGGGAGCAGCGGATGTGGAAGCAGAAAAGAAGGAGGTAATTACATGTTCGGTAAAAAGACCTTTAGTCTCGCGCTTCTTTTCGTTTTTCTTGCGGCGTCCTTTGCCTATGGGGCACCGGTGGTCCTGAAACTCTCCAACGTTCTGCCCGACGGCAACCCCACCACGGAGTCCATGGTCTTTTTCGCCGAGAAGGTGAAGGAGAAGACCGGGGGAACGGTGGAAGTCCGCCTCTTCAACAACAGCGCACTCGGCGGCCAGAGAGAAGCCCTTGAGAGTCTCCAGGCCGGGACTATCGAGATGTGCATGGCCAACGCCGGGCCCATGGGGCAGTTTGTCCCCACAATGGATGTATTGTCCCTTCCCTACGTCTTCCAGAGCACGGACCACATGTTCAAGGCCCTCAACGGCAAGGCCGGCGAGATGATCAAGGCCGACATCGAGAAGGCCGGGTTCGTCTTCCTCTACTGGGGCGACGGCGGTTCCCGGAACCTCATCAACAACAAGCGCCCCATCACGAAGCCCGAGGATCTGAAAGGGCTCAAGATCCGCGTCATGGACAGCAAGCTCATGGTGAACACCCTTAACGCCATGGGCGCCATCGCCACCCCCATGGCCCAGGGCGAAGTCTACAGCGCCCTCCAGCAGGGCGTGCTCGACGGGTGGGAGAACAACCCCGTCACCCTTCTGACCCTCAAGCTTTACGAAGTGTCCGATATTTTCTCATGGACCCGGCATTTCATGGTTCCCGACCTGGTCATTATCAGCAAGCAGGCTTTTGCCAAGCTCACCCCTGAACAGCAGAAGGCCCTGGTCGAGGCGGGACATGAGGCCGAGGCGAAACAGCGTGAATACTGGAACGCCTTCGTCGGCAAGACCGTGGAGGAGTTGAAGACCCATAACGTGAAGTTCAACGAAGTGGACGTGGCTCCCTTCGTCCAGGCGGTCCAGCCGGTGTGGGAGGAGTACAAGGCGAAGTTCGGAACGGAACTGCTTGATCTCATCATAGCGGCGAACAAATAGGATCGAAAAGCGGCGGGAGGGACCCGCGGGTCCTCCCGCCCGAAAATGCGGACCGCCACTCCGGGTTTTACCCCGCCGGTGTTCCGGAAGACTGCGACAGGACGGCAGGGGAAGTGACTCAAAATTCCCGCGGTTTTTCCGGGCTGACTTTGGGCCGGAGCTGTGCGGCCTGTTCGAAGATCATTTTTTGCCCGGACCGGCTGTCTCTGCCGTTTCCCGGTGCAGGCCCGCAACGGGCGGAGGTGAAGTGCGTGCGAAGTGCCAAACTTGTTGCTCCGAAGCAAATACGGATTTTCGAGGACAGGATGCCCCTTCCGACGGAAGGAGAGGTCCTCGTCAGGGTGAAGGCGGCCGGGATCTGCGGCTCCGATCTTCACATCTACCGGGGAGAGCGGTCGGACGTGGCCCTTCCAAGGATTCTCGGCCACGAGCTTGTGGGCGAGGTGGAATCCGTGGGAAGCGGCGTTACCAGGTTCTCAAGGGGTGACCGGGTGACCGTGGATCCCGTGGTTTCCTGCGGAAAGTGTGTTTCCTGCCGCAGGGGGTACGACAATCTCTGCAGTTCCGTCAAGTGTCTGGGTGTCCAGGTAGACGGAGGATACTGTGACTATATCGCCGTTCCGGAGGAGAAAGTGTACTCCCTTCCCTCAGGATTGGCCTGGGAAAAAGCCGCCCTCATCGAGCCCTTCTCCATAGGGGCGGAAGTGCTCGCCAGGAGCGAAGTGCGGGAGGGAGACAAGGTCCTCGTCATCGGGGCGGGAACCATCGGCCTCTGCATTCTGCAGGCCATGAAGCTTGCAGGGGCGGAAGTGCTCATAACCGATTTCGCGGACAGCCGCCTGAAGGCGGCCGAAACTCTCGGGGCCGACAAAACGGTCAACGGCAGGACCGGGGACCTCGCCGCGGCGCTGGCCGATTTCACCGGCGAATTCGGCGCCGACGTGGTCGTGGAGGCTGTGGGTATGCCCCGCCTGCTGGAGGAAAGCCTTGGATATGCCGCTCCGGGGGGACGGATCGTCGTGCTCGGCTTTCACCCGGAACCAGCCAAAATTCCGGAGGTCATCGTGGTGAAGAAGGAACTCAAGATCGTCGGCTCCCGGATGAACTGCCGCCGGTTTCCCCAGGTCATCGAATGGTTCGAAAAGGGGCAGGTGAACCCCGAGCCCCTGATCTCCGCGGTCTATCCCTTCGAGAAAATCGACACAGCCTTCCGGGAAATACTGGAAGATCCCGAAAAGTACCTCAAGGTCCTCATAACCTATTGACGGAAAAGACGCGAAAGGAAGGCGAAAACAGATGATTCTTGACTCGTTCAGGCTTGACGGCAAGGTGGCCGTCGTCACCGGAGCGCGGAAAGGCCTCGGCTTCGGCATAGCGGAAGGCCTTGCCGAGGCGGGGGCCGACATCGTGGGAGTAGGTCCCATCCCCATGCCGGAGACGGAAAAGGCGGTGACGTCCCTCGGCAGAAAGTTCCTTTACGTTGAGGCCGATCTCACCTCCCAGGAGAGGATTCCGGACATCGTGGCGGAGACCGTGGCCGGCCTCGGGTCGCTGGACATCCTGGTGAACAACGCGGGCATCATCCGCCGGGCGGACATCCTGGAATTTTCGGAGAAGGACTGGGACGACGTGATGAACGTCAACCTGAAGAGCCTGTTCTTCCTCTCCCAGGAGGCAGCACGGCAGATGGAAAAGCAGGGCAGGGGCGGAAAGATAGTCAACATCGCGTCCATGCTTTCCTTCCAGGGGGGGATCCGGGTTCCTTCCTACACGGCGAGCAAGAGCGCCGTGGGAGGCCTGACGAAGCTTCTGGCAAACGAGCTGGCGAAGTTCGGGATCCAGGTGAACGCCATCGCTCCGGGCTACATGGCCACGGACAATACGGAGGCCCTCCAGAAGGATCCTGTCAGGAACAAGGAAATCCTCGCCAGGATCCCCGTGGGCCGGTGGGGGACTCCCGACGACCTCAAGGGTGCGGCGGTCTTTCTTTCTTCCGCTGCCTCGGACTACGTCACCGGGTACATCGTCGCCGTGGACGGCGGCTGGCTTTCCAGGTAGGAGAGCGGTAGAATCATCAATCGCGGCATCATCATTCCCAACATCCAAGGAGGAAGAACCACATGAAAAAAGCGGCACTCGTACTGGCTCTGGCTTCACTGATCTTCGGCAACGCAGCATTTGCGGCCGATTTCCCGGCGAAGAACATCCGCCTTCTCGTTCCCTTCGCGGCCGGCGGCGGCACCGACGCAGTGGCCCGCGCTCTTGCGGCATCGGCGGAGAAACACCTCGGCCAGCCCGTGGTGGTCATGAACAAGGCCGGCGGTTCTGGAGCAGTCGGCATGACCGAGGGCGCCATGGCCAAGGCGGACGGATACACCGTCACCATGGTCACCAGGGAGATCGCCTGGCTTCCCCAGATGGGGCTCGCCCAGATCACTCCCGACAATTTTGACCTTCTCGCCCTCATCAACGAGGATCCCGCCATAATGCTCGTCCGCCCCGACTCGAAGTTCGCGTCGGTGAAGGACGTTCTCGAGGCGGCGAAGGCCGCTCCGGGATCCGTGAAATTCGGCAGCACCGCGAAGCCCAACTTCTACCTTCTCGCCCTGGAGCTCAACCAGAAGGTGAAGTTCAACCAGATCCCCTATAATGGTGCCGCAGAGGCCATTCCCGCCCTCATGGGCGGCCATGTGGACTTCACCATGGTCAATCCCGGCGAAGCCATCTCCCAGATCAAAGCGGGCCAGCTCAAGCCCCTCGGCGTGGCCTCCGATGTCCGCATGGCCGGGCTGCCCGAAGTCCCCACTATGACGGAGCAGGGGTACCCCATCGTCACCGGAACCTGGAGAGGCCTTGCCCTTCCGAAGGGAACCCCCGCCGACGTGAAGGCAGTTCTTGCCGATGCCTTCCAGAAAGCCGCCTCGGAGAAGGAATTCACCGGCTTTATGAACGGCAGGACCCTGGGCATCCGGTTCATGAAGTCAGAAGAGTTCAAGACCTTTGTCGACAACGACGTAAAGGCCCTCACGGACATCGTCGAGGAAGTGAAGAAGCAGCAGTAGCAGATATCTTTACGGAACAGGGAGGGGCTCGCTTCCGGGCGGCCCCTCCGCTCTCTTCAATCCGCCAAAACTGCAAGGAGAATGACCAGTGAAAAAAGCGAATTACTGCATTGCCGCAGCATTCCTTCTATTGGCAGCCTTCGTCCTGTATTCGGCGGCCAATTTCGAACAGACCCTGATCCAGGACGACTACGTGGGAGCCGCCTTCTTCCCCGAACTTCTCGCGTGGATGACCGGGGGGCTCGCCCTTTTTCTCGGCGGGCTCACCTTCAGGGGCAAATTCGACGGAGACGGACGAACTCTCTCCGACCTTTTCCCCGGGGAAATCCGCATAGCTCTCGCAGGACTTGCCGTCATAACCCTGTACGTGCTGTCCCTTGATTATTTCGGCTTCATCCTGGCCACAGCGGCCCTCAATTTTGCTCTGCTCCTGCTGTTCGGCGTGCGGAACCCTCTTTCCCTCGCAGTCTTTCCAGCCGCCATCTCCCTCGCGGTGTACGGGGTATTCTATAAACTCCTCGTGGTCCCTCTGCCCGAGGGACTCTTCTACTTTTAGGAGGAACGGCCATGGTCTCACTGCTTCTCGACGGTCTCCGGACCACTTTTTCTCCGGGAATCTTTCCCTTCCTCGTTATCGGCGTGACGGGAGGAATCGTCATCGGTGCCCTGCCGGGCCTCACGGCCACCATGGGCGTGGCGGTGCTCCTGCCGCTGACTTTCGGAATGGAATCCACTCCGGCCCTGGTTTTGCTGGCCGGGATCTATATCGGCGCAATCTACGGCGGGTCCATCTCAGCCATTCTGCTCAAGACTCCCGGAACCCCGGCGGCGGCTGCCACGGTCCTCGACGGGTACGAGCTTGCCAGAAAGGGAGAGGCTGCCAGGGCCTTGTCCGTTTCCGCCATCGCCTCCTTCACCGGCGGAATGGTAAGCACCGTCATGCTCATCACCATATCGCCCATCCTCGCGAATTTCGCCCTCCGGTTCGGAGCCCCCGAGTATTTTGCCCTCGCGGTTTTTGGCCTCAGCATCATCGCGAGCATCTCGGGCAAAAGCCCGGTCAAGGGACTGCTGGCCGGCATGTTCGGCCTGCTCATCTCCACCGTGGGCCTTGATCCCGTGACCAGTTTCCCCCGGTTCACCTTCGGCGAAATGAACCTTTTCAACGGTTTCGCCATCATTCCGGTGCTCATCGGTCTCTTCGCCCTGGCGGAGGCCTTCGTCCAGATGGAGAAGATCTTCGAGCCCTCCCACGCCATCGAGACAAATTTTAAAAGGGGCATGATCTCTCTCAAAGAGACCATTGCCCTTATGCCCACCATGATAAAGTGCGCCCTTATCGGAACCTTTATCGGGTCCATCCCCGGCGCCGGTGCCGATATCGCGGCATTCGTGAGCTACAACGAAGCACGCAGGTCATCGAAAAATGGAAGTGAGTTCGGGACGGGCTGCCTCGAAGGCATTGCCGCCCCGGAAGCGGGAAACAACGGCGTCACTGGCGGCGCCATGGTCCCCCTGCTCACTCTCGGCGTTCCGGGGGATGCCGTCACCGCCATTCTCCTCGGCGCTCTCATCATCCAGGGACTCCAGCCCGGTCCCCTTCTGTTCACGAAGAACGCCGACATAGTGTACGGGCTCTTTGCCTCCCTCTTCGTGGGAAATATCCTCATGCTGATCATCGGCCTCCTCGGCGTCCGCCTCTTCTGCCGGGTGGTGGAGCTTCCCAAAAGGTTCATCATTCCGGTGATCATCACCCTCTCCATGGTGGGTGCCTATTCCATGAACAACAGCATCTTCGACATGTGGGTCTGCGTGGCCTTCGGCGTCATCGGGTATATAATGCAGAAAGCGGACATGCCTTCGTCGCCCATTATCCTGGCGGTGATCCTGGGACCCATGGCGGAAAGCAACCTCCGGCGTGCAGTGCTCATGTACGAAGGGAGCTACTCTTTCCTCTGGACCAGGCCGATCGGCGTGGTGTTCCTGGCCCTTGCGGCATTGTCCCTGTATTCATCCTACCGGCGGGCCCATTCCTCGTAGAGGCGCCGGGAGAGAAGAAAAGGAGAACGGATCATGAAGGTCGTTTTTGTAGAGAAGCCCCACAGTCTTGAAATCCGGGAGGTTCCCGTTCCCGGCCCTGGAACGGGAGAAGCGCTCATACGGGTCCGTGCCGGCGGCATCTGCGGCTCGGACATGCATATCTACCACGGCACCAACCCCCTGGCGAAATATCCGAGGATCATCGGACACGAGTTCTCCGGAGAGGTTGCTGAGGTTGGGAAAGGCGTGACGGGGTTTGTCCCCGGCGACCGGGTGGCGGTGGATCCCGTCACAAGCTGCGGAACCTGCTATCCCTGTTCCATAGGCCGCCCCAACGTGTGTGAGCGGCTGGAGGTTTTCGGCGTTCACAGGGACGGCGGTTTCGCGGAGTACATTGTCCTCCCAGAAAAGAATCTCCACAGGATTCCCTCCGACTGGTCCTTCGAAAAGGGAGCCCTCGTCGAGCCCTTCACCATCGCGGCCAACGTCCTTTCACGGACGGAGTGCTCGGGAAGCGACCGGCTGCTTATCCTCGGGGCCGGACCCATCGGCCAGGTGATCCTGCAGGCTGCCCGAAGGCTCGGAACGGCCTGCGCCGTGGCCGACATCGTTGGTGTGCGGCTTGAGAAAGCCCGGTCCCTCGGAGCGGAGCTCACGGTCAACACCCGGGAAACCCCCCTGGAAGAGACAATGGCTGAATGGACCGGAGGGGCCGGGGTGCCCCTCATCATCGACGCCGTTGGCAGCCCCGACCTTTTTCCGTCCCTGCTCCGCATGGCCTCCCCTGCGGGCAGGATAGGCCTGCTCGGGTTCTCGAAAGAGCCTTCCTCCTTCGTCCAGCTCGAGGCGGTGAAAAAAGAGCTCTCCATCTTCGGCTCCCGGCTCAACAGGAACAAGTTCCCCGAGGTCATCTCGTGGTTTTCCGACGGCCTGGTAAAGCCGGAGCTTCTCGTGTCCCACAGGTTTCCCTTCGAACAGGTCCGGGAGGCCATGAAGTTCATCGAGGAAAACCCTTCCGAGGTGTGCAAGGTCATCCTCGAGTTCTAGTGAACGGAAGGAAGAGGAAAAAAGCCCCCGTGCCGAAAGGCACGGGGGCTTCCATTTTCAGGAGGGTATCAGGCGCTGACGGTCAGCACCCCGCCGAGGATGCAGAGGATGCCCGCCCACTGGACCGGCCGCATGGATTCGTGGAATAGAACCACCGCCATGCCTGCCGCGATCAGGGGACTTGTGGCCGTGATCGGCGTCGCTACCGATACCGGGATAATCTGGATTGCCAGGGCGAAAACGTACCCCCCGGCGGCGAGGCCGAAGATTCCCGCTGCGACGGCGGAAGCCCAGATTTCCCGGGGGGCCCTCAGCAGGTGGAGCCGTTTTTCCGGTTCTTTTCTTGTCCGCCAGGCCCAGATGCCCCAGGAGACCGCGAAGAGGAACAGGGCCCGCCACAGGGTGATGGATGCGGCAGGGAGGTCGTGGACCGACAGCAGCCATTTCTGGAGCACCATGACGGCCGCCCAGCAGAAGGCGGCTGCCAGGGCGAGAAGAAAGCCCTTCCACGAGGCCGTTTCTGGCGCGGCGCCGGGTGCCTTCCGGCCTCCGGATTTCAGCATGAAAAGGCCTGCGATCATGACACCCGTGCCCAGGACGAGGGGAAGGGTAACCGACTCGCCGAGCCAGAAAAAGGAGATGGCGGTGACGAAGAGGGGGTAGCAGCACGTGGTCCCCACCGCCCTGCTCACGCCGATGAGTTCGAGGGACTTGAAATAGCAGAGGTCTCCGAGAACATTTCCCACGAGAATGTTGAGGAAGACGAAAAGGAGCAGCCGGGAAGGAAAGCGCCAGAGGATGAAGGCGTTCGGGTCGAAAATGCAGAAGATCAGTGAAGCCGCCGCAAACCCGATGGTACGGGAGGCAGACATTTCGGTATGATCCAGGAAGGCGAGCCCTTTTTTCAGGAACACGGGACCAAGAGCCCAGAAGACAGCTGCGGCGCAACAGTACAAAACCCCTGCGAGATACACTGGTATTGCCTCCCTGGTCTCAGCGACCGTTATTCTTCTCCGGAGCTTCCGGATTGAATGCAATAATAGCATACAATGTCACGACAGGGAGCGGCCGTGCAATGTCTGTCTTCTTCATCAAAGAGGCGAAAAAAATGTCGGGCAGGAGGAAAAAACACGTAAAACTTCAGCCCGACACCTGATGAGGGGTGTCGGGGCCGCATATCACCGGGGGGCGGAAAAAAGAGGCTATTTCAAAAACGGCAGCAGATTCCGCCGTTCGGATATCCAGCGGATGGCAAGGGAGTCCGTCCAGTTTTTCGACGGGTTGAGCATGAGATCGAGGGAGACGGCGAGGAGTACGATGGTAATGCAGATGAAAACCGTGTAAAAGATGATGCGGATCTGTCCCGCAAGGGCTGAGGGCCGCTGCGCTTTCCGCGGGTTCCTTTTCGTTTCCGTTCCCATGATATCATCTCCTTCGTTCTACGCCGCCATTATACATCCTCCGGCTTCCGGGGGTACAATACTGTCCATGCCGGGATTTCTCCGGCGAAAGGAGGAAAACATGCAGAATTTCACCTTTTATGCTCCGACAAAAATCATCTTCGGCAGGGATACCATTCCCCAGATCGGCGAGGCCCTTGCGGCGGACGGAATATCCCGGGCGGTTCTTGTCGCCGGAGGGGGCTCCATCTTCAAAAACGGCGTTCACGAGGCCGTGACGGAGTCTCTGAAGAAACACGGCATCCACAGTGCCGAAATAGGGGGCGTCCGGTCGAACCCCAGGCTGTCCAAGCTCCGGGACGTCATCACCCTGCTGAAGGGGGAAAAAGCTGAAGCCGTGCTCGCCGTGGGCGGGGGGAGCGTCTTCGACACTGCGAAGGCGGCCGCCATGGGGGCTCTCTACGACGGGGACGTCTGGGACTTCTTCTGCGGGAAGGCAGCGGTGAAGGAAGCCCTGCCCGTCTACGGAGTGCTCACCGCGTCGGGCACCTCCTCGGAAATGAACAACACTGCCGTGGTGACCAGGGAGGAGGATGAGAGCAAGTGGGCGATAGCGTCCCCTGTCCTCGTCCCTAAAGTGTCCGTCATCGACCCGTCGGTGCAGGCGACTCTCCCGGAGAGCCAGACGGTGAGCGGCGGTATTGACGCCATCACCCACGTCCTCGAGGCGTACGTGATCTCCTGCCCGGGGCTCGATTTCGTCCAGGACTACTGTGAATCCCTCATTCGGGCGATGATGCGCCGGATTCCCCAGCTCGTGAAGAATCCTGGAGACTACGAGGCCAGGGCGGAACTTGCCTGGTGCTGCACCCTGGCCCACAACGGCCTGAGCAACGTGGGCCGGCCCGCCCGGGGGGATTTCGCCTCCCACCGCATCGAACACTCCCTGAGCGCCATCTTCGACGTACCCCACGGAACGGGGCTTGCCATCATCATGCCCGCCTGGATGGAATATGTGTACAGGGACGCGGAACCCGTGTTTGAACGGCTCGCCGCCAATATCTTCGGCGTCCGGGACGGCGAAGGCCGGGCCCTGAGGGGCATTCGTGCGCTGCGGGAGTACTTCCGTTCCCTCGGGTCTCCCGTGACCCTCCGGGAAGTAGGGGTGGCAAAGAACGACCTGCCCGGGATCGCCGACAACGCGGCCAAGCTCGCCCCCCTCGGGGCGGTGCGGAAGATCGAACGGGAGGACATCCTCCGGATATTGGAGACGGCCTACTAGGGAGAAAAAAAGGGGCCTCCGGCAGTTGCCGGAGGCCCCTTTGAAACTCTATTGCCGCTCCTAGATGTCCAGGTTGCGGACCTCGTGGGCGTGGGCGGCGATGAAATCCCGCCGGGGCTCCACCTTGTCTCCCATGAGGATGCTGAAATACTCGTCCGCCCCCATGAGGTCGTCGATCTCCACCCTCTTGAGTACCCTGTTCTGGGGATCCATGGTGGTTTCCCAGAGCTGTTCCGGGTTCATTTCGCCGAGCCCCTTGTACCGCTGGACGCTCATCTTGGACGGGTCCGGAGCGTTGTCCAGAATGTTCCTGAGCTCTTTTTCGTTGTAGCAGTAGGAGACGGCCTTGCCCTTCTGAACCCGGTACAGGGGCGGCTGGGCCAGGTAAAGGTACCCTTTTTCGATAAGGGCCGGCATGTACCTGTAAAAGAAGGTCAGCAGCAGGGTGCTGATATGGGCGCCGTCCACGTCGGCGTCCGTCATGATGATGATCTTGTGGTACCGCAGCTTGCCCGGGTCGAAATCGTCTCCCACGCCGGCTCCCAGGGTCTGGATCATGGTCCGGATTTCCTGGTTGGCCAGGACCTTGTCAAGCCTGGCTTTTTCCACGTTCAAAATCTTGCCCCGCAGCGGAAGGATGGCCTGGAAGCTCCTGTCCCGCCCCTGCTTGGCGCTGCCTCCGGCCGAATCTCCCTCCACGATGTAGACCTCGGTGTTTTCCGGGTTTCTGCTTGAGCAGTCGGCCAGCTTTCCCGGAAGGCTCAGGCCGGTCATTACAGACTTGCGGACCAGTTCCCTCGCCCGCTTGGCCGCCTCTCTCGCCTGCCGCGCCTTAATGGCCTTTTCCACCACGGACTTCACAACCTGGGGGTTGTCCTCGAACCAGGCCAGCAGCCCCTCGTAGACGATGGAATCGACGATGCCCTTCACGTCGCTGTTTCCGAGCTTCGTCTTGGTCTGTCCCTCGAACTGGGGGTTGGCCAGCTTGACGGAGACGACGCAGGTGAGCCCTTCCTTCAGGTCGTCGCCCGAAAGGTTTTCTTCCTTCTCCTTCAGGAGCTTCCCCCTGCGGGCAGCCTCGTTCACGCCCCTGGTGAGGGCTGTCCGAAGGCCGGAGACATGGGTGCCTCCCTCGATGGTGTGGATGAGGTTGGCGAAGCCGAAGACCCTCTCGAGGTAGCCGTCGTTGTACTGGAGGCCGATGTCCACCGAGACCCCGTCCTTCTCTCCCGATATGGTCACCGGTTCGGAGAAGAGCACGGTCTTGCCCCTGTTCAGGTATTCGATGAAGGATTTCATCCCGCCGTCGTAGCGGAATTCCTTGATCTTGTTCTCCCTCTTGTCGTCAAGGGTGATGGAAAGTCCGGGGTTCAGGAAGGCAAGTTCCCGGAGCCGGGCGCTCAGAACTTCGGCGGAGAACTTGACCTCCTCGAAAATGTCCTTGTCGGCGAGGAAGTGGACCATGGTACCGTTCTTCTCCGTGGGGACGCCTTCGGAAAGCTCCGTCACGGGGATGCCCCGCTCGAACCTCTGGGTGCGGGATTCACCGTTCCGGCAGATGGTTATTTCGAGCCATTCGGAGAGGGCGTTGACCACGGAGACACCCACGCCGTGGAGACCTCCGCTGACCTTGTAGGCGCCGCTGTCGAACTTGCCTCCGGCGTGGAGGGTCGTAAGCACCACTTCAGACGCGGGGCGGCCGTTGGAGGGGTGGGGATCGGTGGGGATGCCCCGTCCGTTGTCCTCCACGGAGATGCTTTCATCGGCGTGAATGGCCACGTATATGGATGTGCAGTACCCGCCGATGGCTTCGTCCACGGAGTTGTCCACCACTTCGTAGACCAGGTGGTGGAGCCCTCTCGCAGCGGTGTCGCCGATGTACATCCCCGGACGTTTTCTGACCGCCTGGAGCCCCTCCAGGACCTGGATGCTGCTGGCCGTATACTGGCGGGCCGCCGGACTCATCGTCATGTTCTGTTTCCTCCCATTCGTCTGCGAAGAGGCTCGGCGTTTTCCCTTGCCTCTTTGCTGAAAGCGTTGTATCTTTTACCCAGCGTCTCCGGGCGGAAGCCCGTGGCCAGGATTGTTCCGTCATCGAGATAGACGGCCGTTTCTTCGCCGTGGCGTATCATGGCGATAACGCGCCGGATGGAAACCACACTCTGTCCTTCAAGAGGAATAAACATGCTTCCCACTCCGCTCCATAGGTCTGCAACCAATCTATTATACCAGACCAAGAGCGGGAATTCGTGCCAAGAGGGTACTGATTCACATTCAGAGGAGGAGGGGCGCCATGAATTTTTCGACGCTGAAAGCCGGTTTCCGTTCAATATCAGAGAGAATTTTCCGTGATGTAAAGGAAGAGTGGAGAGCTTTCGTCGCCGTGACCGCCGGAGTGTCCCTCCAGGCCCTTGCGGTGGTGCTTTTTGTGCTTCCGAACCGTTTTCCCGACCTCGGGGTGTCAGGCATCGCCGTGCTGTCGAACTACGTGTTCGGCATTTCTCCCGCGTGGGTGATCCTCGCTGCAAACACGCTGCTCATGATCTGGGCCTGGAAGGAGCTGTCCCCACGGTTTGTCCTGTGGACGGCCTGGGCCGTAGTGCTTTTTTCCCTCCTGCTGAAAGCCTTCGAATTTGTTCCGGTGCCCGTCATCGGAGACAAGTTCATGGCGGCCATGGTGTCCGGGGTCATTCGCGGGCTCGGCGCCGGCATGGTCTTCAGGGTGGGCGGATCCACCGGCGGCCTCGACATCCCGGGCATGGCCCTGAGAAAACGGTACGGCATCGAAATGGGGCAGTTTTCCATCTACATCAACATGGGGATACTGGCCCTCTCCTTCTTCGTGGTCGGGCTTGAGTCGGCCATTTACGGCGCCGTGGGCCTCTACGTCTTCGGCATCGTGCTGGACAACACCACCCGCTCCTTCGACCGGAGGAAGCAGGCCTTCATCATCACCCACATCCCCGACGAGGTGTCCGCGTACATCAACCTTACCCTTCACCGGGGAGTCACAAGACTGGACGGCATGGGGGGATACTCAAAGCAGCCCCGGCCCGTTCTCCTCACCCTGCTGGAGCCCCGGCAGGCAATGCAGCTGAAGAAGTTCCTTGCAGAGAACGATCCCACGGCCTTCATGTCCGTGGTCGAGGCGTCAGAGGTTCTGGGCAAGGGATTCAAAAGCTGGAAGAGTCTCTGACGGTGCGGGGGAATGCCCGGGAAGAACCATATAGACAGGCCGGTAAAAGCCCGTTCCGCAGATACAGCCTGTTTTCCTGAACGCCTTCTCACGGCGGAAAGACTTTCTCGACGAAAATCAGTCCTCAAAATGTATCCCTTCTCCGTCCGGGTGGGAAAAATCCCCCCTCGGGACCACCCAAAGGGGTGATTCCCCAAACGGAAACGAAGGAGTACTGTTGTTTTGCATCTCCGGCACCAGGCCAGGGAAGCAGTGTTGCCATATACGCCCGCCCCGGTCATGCCGCGGCGGGCAAAGGGAGAGGAGCTGTCAACTATGAGGAGATTTCTTCTGTTCTGCACCTCCGCGTTTTTTCTTGTCCAGGCATGTGTTCTCCCCGCTCCGGCGGCGAAGGAAGAGTGGGTCACCTATGGGAATGCCCGTTTCGGTTACTCTGTGGAATATCCTGATATCTTCACTGTCCTGGAGGAACCGGACAACGGAGACGGCATATGGCTGAAAACGGAAGGGGACACGTATGCCCTGACCATCTCCGGCGGCTTCAACGTGCTGGGAGAGGACGGGGAAACCAGGCTGCAGGCCCGGATTCGGGAGGCGGCTCATATCGTGCCCGGATCAGGTGGCGCGGGTCCGGGATGGTACAGGGTCATCTACAGCGACGACGGGGGCAGGAAAGGAAAGGAGCGCCGCTTCCACGAGTACGGTATTCTCGACGGGGAGAACTGGGCATCCTTTATCCTCGTCTATCCCCTTGAGGAGGTGGCCCGCTTTTCCGCCGCGGCCGCCCGAATGGAGAAAAGTCTTGCCCTTCCGTCTTCCGGCGAGGGGGAAGACGGCGGAGCATTCCGGCCGGATGCCTATACTCTCCGGGACGGCCGGGTGTTTCTTGATGAAAAAGCTCTCGACTGCGAAGTGTATGAAATTCCGGCCGGGCTGGATAACGGAATCACCCACTGGGCCGTGACAGGGAAGGAATTCTCGGAGGACGTGACTCAGGAGGAAACGGGCGTCTGGTTCTTCGGGCCCGAAGGAATGGTTGTGACCTTCATTCCCCTGGACAGCGGGAACGAGTACCGGGACCTCCTCTGGAGCCCCGCCGGGGATCGCCTTGTCCTCGCCAGGGGAAGCGGAACACGGCCCGATCTGTTCTTCGACGTGTTCGGGGAAGGAATGGAGAAAATAGCGGAATTCAGCGGTTTGCGGGGAGAAGCCGCCTGGCTTGACGACGGCATGCGCTTTGTTTTCACCCGGATCGACGATACCCGGGAGGGAGCGGTATTCCCCGGCCTTTCCTACGGCCTGAAAGTCTCCGCCGTCCTCTACGATTCAGCGGTGGAGGAGACGATTCCCCTGAAGGAAGCCGATGAGACAAGGAACTACACTTTCCTTTCGGTCTCCCCCGACGGAATGGACATCCGGATTGTCGAAACGTCCGTCCTGTCTCCGGGCCACTGGGCAGACACGGAAAAATGGAAGGAACGGGAGATAACCGTTCCCGTGCCGGCGGCGGGATAAGGGTGAATTCTGCCTGATAGTATGAAATTGTCTGAAGAATATTGGCCGCGAATGGCTCCTTCATGGTATTGTTTCGGGGAAGCAGGACAAGGTTGTGTGCCTCCCTGCGGTTTCTGAAACGGGTGCCGGGAGGGAACGGCGAAAGGCCCGGACAGTATTATGCCGGCATGAAGGAGGAGGTCATCGGGATGAATGGAAGAAAAGCCATGGGAACCGGGTGGGGCGTTTCGTTGCCGAGGGGAGTTCCGTTTTGTGCCGTCATGATCATTGCGTTGTGCTTTTTTGCCCCGGCGGCGCAGGGGAAGAGTGCTTCCGGCCCCGGGGGCGGGGACGGGCTCTACGTCGTCACGGCGGATGTGGTGCCCATGTTCGAAAAACCCGCGGCGAAAGTTCCCCGGGTGACGGACCTTTGGGAGCTTCCGGATTTCTACGGGATCGTCGTCTACGGCAATCACGTGAGGCTGCGCGCCGTAACGGACAGCAAGCTCAGGCAGTTCGCCGGCGGATGGTACGCCCTTCTCTCGCCGGAAGACGGGACGGTGCTCTCTTACATCCAGAAGAAGGGCATCGAAAAAGTCCCTGAGTACACAAGCTACAAGCCCCGTTCCTTCATGGTGAAGAAGGACGGTGCTGAATTGCGGCTGCAGCCCGGGAAAGGCGGATCGGCCGGCCACCTCTCCATCGAGGGGTTTTCCCTTGTCCGGGGTGAGACGGTGACGGCGGTGGGCGAATATTCGGAAGGAAAGGAAAACTGGCTGCTCTTGGAGTTCTCAACCGACACCAGGTTCGGCAGCGGCGGCGTGGGCTCCCGGTACGCCTGGGGCAAAAAGGCCGATTTCGGCTCCCTGGAAGGCTATGGGCCCGACAATGCCAGGGTTGACAAAGGGCTTCTGCCGTCGAAGATGCGGTACTCCGCCATGTCCTCTTTCTACGGTGACGGCTTCCGGGGAATGGACGGCCCGGAAAAATTGACGGAATTCCTTCCCGTGACGAAGGACATGGTTGCTTCCCTCCTGAGGAAGGGCTTTTACATCGACGACCCGTGGGCCATGGACGAATATGCCCTCCAGGTGGACGACCTGGCGGATTACTACAGATACACCACCGATTACCAGGCAGACTTCATCACCACGGACCTGTTCCTCCACGCCTTCCACCTGGTATTCGACCGGATGCTGCAGAAATTCGAGCGTACCTACCTTGCCCCTGCCCTCGGGAAAAACATGAAGACGGCCCTTTCCGCCCTCTCCGGCGTCGAGGGCGCCTGCGCCTCGGCGGGAGCGGGGGAGACCTGGAATAAAGCCCGGGACCTGTTCGCCATCCCTCTGGCTCTCCTGGAGGAAAAGCCGGGAACACGGACAAAGCTGTCGAAGAACGCTTCCGAAGAAGTGCGCCGGATCCTCGCCGCGAAGGATGTGACGGACTCCGCCGTCACCGGGGCGAAAATGGACTACACATCCTTCAGGCCCAGGGGCCATTACACCATCAGGCCGGAACTGGAACGGTACTTCCGGGCCATGAGCTGGCTCGGCTCCGCCGAGCTTGTCCTCTTCGCCGACGACGGCACGCCGAAGCCCGGGAACGTCGCGGCGGCGGCCCTGGTGTCCCTGGTTCTCGGAGAGCAGGAGGAACTCTGGAACGCCTTCGAGGCTCCCATCGATTTCCTGGTGGGCGCCTCGAACACGGGGGGAACCCGAATCTACCGGAGGCTGGCCGAAGAGCGCATGGGAACTCTTGCGGAAGCCCATGCCGGGCTGGCCGATGAAAAGGTTCTCTCGGCCCTGGCGGAGGAGATCAAAAAGACGGTCCCCGGCCCTCTGATCCAGAGCACGCCGGGCGGTGACGACGGCACGAAGGACTTCGCCTCCCGGCTTCCCGTCTTCCGCATGTCCGGAAAGCGGTTCACCCCTGATGCCTACGTGATGAACATGCTTACCTCCCCCCGGGTTGGAACCGACGCAAACCCCCGCAACCTCCCTGAGGGAACGGACGTCATGGCCGCCCTCGGGTCAAAGGCGGCCGTCGGCCTGGCGGCGAAAAACAACGGCGTCAAGGGGTACGCCGAGGCGCTGAAGAAGCTGAAAACCTGGATAAACGAGCACCTCGGCGGGGAGGAGACGGTCTATTCCCTGTGGATAAAGGCATTCCACGAGGGGTTCCGGGACTCCGGCTCGGACCAGTTCTTTTACCGCTCTCCCGCCTGGCAGTGGAAGAAGCTCTCCACCTTTTCCGCCTCCTGGGCCGAGCTGAAGCACGACACGGTTCTCTACGCCGAGCAGTCCGGCGCCGAGATGGGAGACGGCGGCGACACCGAAGCGGGGCCTTTTGCCCCTCCGCAGCCGAAGGGCTACGTGGAGCCCGATCCCCGGACCTTCGACGCCCTTCTGTCGGCGGTGACGCGGCTGAAGGCCTTCATCGCCGAATTCGGAATGGAGCCGGAGGACGAGGAATTCGAGAAAGAGGGCATTCCCTACGCCTCCAGGCTGGAAACCCTGGCGGAACTGCTGACCATCGCCCGGGACATCGCGGCAAAGGAGACCGGCGGCACACTCCTGACGGCGGAGGACTACGGGAACATCAAGTACCTGGCCAGGGCCTTCAACGCCCAGCTGCTGCTGCCCGGAGAAATGGTGGAGGACACGAAGCAGCTCCGCATGGCCCTGGTCACCGATATCGCCGCGGACTATTTCGAAGGCAGGGTGCTGCACATCGGCTCCGGCAGGCCCCGGAGAATCCATGTTTTCGTTCATGACGCCTCGGGCGGCCCCCGGGTGACGAGGGGATTCATCTTCTCCTATTACGAGTTCCCCCGCTCCCTGGGCGACGGCCGCATGACCGACGAAGAGTGGAAAGCACTGGTCTACAACGACGGCCGGTCCGGGGAACTGAAGCAATACCATCCTGCATGGTATGAAGAGCTTCGGAAATAAGTTCTTTCCGGCAGTGCTGCTCCTCTGTGTCCTAAGCGCAGCGGGAGCCATTCCGCAGAAGGCGGAAGGCGGGGCGGAACTCCGCTCCGCCTTCCCCTCAGGGAAAGGCGCCGGCGAAAGGGAGGGGCCTGCCCGCATCATCGGCGGCATCGTTCCCCACCATGATCTTGCCCTCGGCATGATCCGACGGTTTTACGAGCGCCTCGGCTCGCCGGACGTCCGGCGGGTCTGGCTGCTTTCCCCCGATCACTTCCGCCGTGCCCGGACCTTCGCGGCCCTGTGTCCCGACGACTGGAAGACCCCGGAAGGGATCCTCAGGGCGGACCGGGAAGCCTGTGAAACGCTCCCGTCCCTTTCTGTGGCCGGGGCTGACGGAGCCCTGTTCCGGCGGGAGCACGGCATAACCATCCACATCCCTTTCATTGCCCGGCATTTTCCCAACGCGTCGGTGGTTCCCCTGGTGATCGGCGCGCGGACGCCCGACCTGGCGCTGGTCATCCTGAAGAACGCCGTCAGAGATCTGCTCCGTGACGGCGATGCCGTCATCCTGAGCATGGACCTGTCCCATTACAAGACACCGGAGGCCATGGCCGCCGAGGACCGGAAGACCCTGGATGTCCTGGCGGAGCTTCGGCCGGGCGAAACAAAGGGTATCGACGCGGATGCCCGTCGTGCCGCTGCCCTGGTGCTGATGATTTTCCGCGAGTTCGGGGTTGAAAAAGGGACTGTCCTCGAGCGCACAGATTCGTCATCCATCCTGGGACGCAGGGTAGAGTCCGGAACGAGCTACGCCACCATACTCTATGGGGTGGCGGAACCAAAGGAAGCAGTCTCCGCCGGAAAAACAAGCCTGTTCTGAAAAAGGCAAGATTGGAGGGCCACCAATGCAGAAAGAGGCAACCCCCCGGTTCCGGGGCGGGACCTGTGTCTTCCCAAGGCACCTCAGAACACTGCTCGAAAGAATTCCCGACCATCCCCTCACGGTGGTGGAGGCGCCCTCCGGATTCGGAAAAACCACCGCCGTCCGTGAATTCCTGGGGGAGCCGGTTCGGGTGAACAGCAGGCGGAACTGGTACACCTGTTTCGGCGAAAGGGCCTTGAAAGCATGGGAAGGATTCTGCCGGCTTTTCGGGAACGTGGACATGGAGGCTGCCCGGAAGTTGAAGAAACTCTTTCCCCCCACGGTGGAAATTCTTCCGGATATCGCGGCTATTCTCAGCCAATGCCGCTGCGACGTTGAAACCTACCTTGTGATCGACAACTACCAGCTCTTTGAAACGGACATCCCCTGCGGCCTCATAGGGGCCTTCTCGGCCCATGGCAATGAAAACCTCCATATAGTGTTCATCACCCAGCCTCTTCCTTCTTTCGGCGGGGACTTCCGCCACAGCGGGCACATCCACCGGCTGGATACAAGGGATTTCTTCTTCGACCGGGAGTCCACGGCCCGCCTCTGCCGACTGTCGGGAGCGAACGTCTCGGAAAGCGACGTGGACTACATCCAGAGTGTTTCCGAAGGATGGGTCTCCGCCATCCTGCTCCAGGCATCAAACTTCAGGGAAACGGGGTCTTTCGCCCGGGTGCCGGATATGGAGGGCCTTCTCGAAACGGCCGTATGGGACAGAATGTCAGGTGAGAACCGCACTTTCCTCATGGGAGTGTCCCTGCTCGATGCTTTTACACCCCGGCAGGGGGCCCTCGCGGGCGGCTGGACCACCCTGCCCGAGGACGTGACCAGGATGCTGAGAAGCAGCTTTTTCATCTCCTACATCGCCGACAAGGGCGCCTATTCAATTCACAGCATTCTGAGGGAGTACCTCCGGAAACAGTTCGAGAACCAGCCTTCAGCCCTTGCGGATCTCCTGGTCCGAAGGGCCGGGGATGCCTGCAGGGATGCCTCGGACTACTTCGAGGCGGCGAAATTCTACATGAAGCTCCGGGACTGCGATGCCATCCTCTCCCTGCCTTTCTCGGGCACATACCTCAATGAACAGAAGGAGAAAGAGATCATCAGCTTCCTTGAACGGCTCGTTTCGGACTGTTCCGAAGAGACGCTCCGGAGATATCCCTTCACCCTCCTTCTCTTCGCCTTCCATTTCCTGAAAAGCGGCATGCGGGACCGGTTCTCCCGCATGGTGAACCTGCTGCGGAGCATCATCGCCAGTCCGGGGAACCTGTCGGAGGATGACCTCTCGAGGCTGAAGGGCGAAACGGCCCTGCTTCTTTCCTTTACCGAGTTCAACGATATCGCGAAGATGAGCGCCTTTCACAGGGAGGCCCTTGCCCACCTCTCATCGGCCGGGGGGGGCGCTTCTCCCCGGACCGTCATTTTCGGCCTGACGCCCTGGACCTTCGGCATTCCCTCGGTGCTGAGCCTCTACTGGAGCCGTACCGGCGGTCTCGACGAGTCTCTGGACCTCATGGACGAATGCATGCCCCTGTATGTGAAGCTGGCCGGCGGCCATGGGACGGGAGCGGATGTCATGATGAGGGCCGAGGCCCACCTCTGCCGCGGCGAGGAAAAGGAAGCGGAAACCCTGAGCCACAAAGCCCTGTATATTGCCCGGGGAGCCGGCCAGACCAGCCTGTGCCTCTGCGCGGAGCTGGTGCTGGGCCGCCTGGCGATTCTTCGGGGAGACGGGGCTGCCTACGGGGCCGTCAGGGAGAACATCTCCGGATATCGGAAAGAGTCCTCTGAAAGGTCCATCGCCCGAATGGTTGAACTCTGCCTGGCCGTCCTCGACCTCTCCGTCGGAAAGACGGAAAAAATACCGGTATGGCTCCGGAAGGCGGAAAGCCTCCGGAAGGTCCTGTATATCCAGGGACATCCCTATGGACTCATGTTCTATGCAAGGCTCCTCTTCCTTGAAAAGCGGTACCCGGAACTCTACGGAATGGCGGAGCCCGCCATGGAAATGGCGTCCGGGATGAAGTACGAGCTGCCCCGGCTCTGGATGCTGCTTCATCTCGCGGCTTCGAAAAATGACGAGGGGCAGAGTGTTCAGGCCCTGGAGTACCTGGGGCGGGCGCTCCTCACGGCCCTTCCCGACAGGATGCATCTTCCCTTCGCCGAGTTCGGCATCTCCATGGTACCTCTGCTGCAGGCGGTGAAGAAGGACTTCGGTGGAGAAGCGCTCGAACCTGTCATGAACCTGTGCAGGCGCGGCGCTGCGGGGCTCTCTTCGGTATTGGCCCGGATTGAACCGAAATTATCCCTTCTGACTCCCCGGGAACGGGAGATAGCCCTTCTCGCGAGGGACCGGCTCACCGCAGCCGAGATCGGCTCCCGGCTCTTCATCTCGGAAAACACGGTCAAGTCAGCCCTCAAACTTATATACAGCAAGCTGGACGTTCACTCCAGAAGCGAACTGGTCAAAAAAGACTTTTAGGATGGAGAAATCACCCCCGCACCCACCTGAAAATGGGGGTGCGGGTCATGGATTCCAGTCCCACAATAGGGGCACAGGCCACGGAAGGACAATTTTCCTCAAGGAAGTGACGGACGGAATGAAGGAACACACAGGCTACTTCAGAAGCGTGAAAGTCCTGCCGGGCTACAGGATGGAGGTCGAGACGGCCACCTGCTCCCGCATCGAGTTTGATTTCACGTCCCGGCTGAATACAATCCGTTTTGGAATCCTGAAGGACGGCGGTGTTTTCTCCACAGCCTCAACGGACGGTGACTATATCCTGTTCAGGCGAAACGATGAGATCAGGGTAAAAATATCGGCGCCTGAATTTATCGACCTGCTTCTCGTGGACAGAACCGCCACGCGGGCCGGGGGTGATTCCGGGAACTGACGTGAAGCCCGGGAAGATGTTGCCGGCGGAGCGGGCGGCCGGGAATGAAGAAGAAAAAATACAGGGGAGGGAATGCTATGAAAAGAAATGTAACGGCGGCGGTGTTCTGTGCAATTTTTCTTCTGACGTTCACTTTGGGGGCGCTCGCTTTCGAGGGAGTTCCGAAAAACCACAAGAAGCTCCTGAAAAACGAAGACTACGCCGGAGCTTACGAAGGGATGGCCGCGGTGATGGCCGAAGCGAAAGAGAAACTCGACGCCGAAGAATACAAAGCCCTTGAACAGGAGAACGCCGGGGCCATAGCCCAAAGCGTCAGGGAAGACATGGAGTCCGGCGGCTCCACCGAGGCCGAGGCTTACTCCACGGCATACTGGATGCGGAGCGAATACGTCAGCAGGGGAGTCCTGGTGTGGGACTGGCTCCGGAAAAATCCGAAGGGAATCCAGGGGTATTACCGGCTGAAGAGCAGCGAGGCCGATGGATATGTGACCATCATGGAGAGCGACGAAAAGGACGTCTATTGCGTCTACTTCTGCGTGACCATGAAAGAGACCCCGGACCTTGCGGGCGAACTCGACGGTATGGGAAAACTTGAAGGAAACAGCATGACCGTTGACGACCTCAGGAACGACGAAGTTTCGGTGAAACTGGTCTTTGACGGTGAAACCGCCGTTCTCACCTCCCCGGAGAAGGAGAAGAAGGACTTCATTGAAGAATACGGCGCGGCCTTCGAAGGTACGTACCATCGGGAGAAAAAGAACTCCCGCTGAAGGGAGGGAGCGTTTTTGCCGCTTTGGGCCGCAGCACTCCTGTTTCCTGTGTTTGCCTGCGCTTCCGGTTTTCTCTTCAGGGGGGCGTTTGCTTCGGGGGGCAGGATCCGCTTCTTTCTTGCCGCCGCGTCGGCCTGCCTCAGCATAGCCGTACTGGTTTACGCGGCTGCGGCGCTTTATTTTATAGCCTCCATTGACTAAGGGCTGTGGGGATAGCGTTACTCCCCCCTGAAATGGAAACGAAATTCATTCTCTGAAAGGGATGACTGGGATGAAAAAAACCGTCATGTTTCTGACAGTGCTCTCGCTGTTCGCGTTTTCCTGCGCCGCCTTCGGGGGGGCAAAGGGATTTTCCGCCGCCGAGCTGAAAAAGATGAGCACCTTCCTGTCGAACTTCACCGAACTCGGCTTCATGGACTTCGACGCGGAAGTCCTCACGAACGAAGATGAACCTGACGACATGATCCGCTTCGGCATCTGGCACAACTATATCAACAACTACAAGAGCCGCATCGCCCGGTGCAAGAAAAAGGACTGCGAGTGGGGATCCCTCGTCATCGAAGGCAAGTACGTCACGGAGAGCATAAAGAAGTACTTCGGCGTGGACTATAAAAAACTCGCCAGCGTCACCGAGTCGGACCTCCCCTTTTACTATGACGGCACGTACTATCACTTCGAAGGGGCCGACGGCGAGGCGGTGTACTATGCCCGGGTGGACGAGGCGGTCCGGGATTCCGAAGGCCGCATCGTCATGCGGGGGGAGATCTACAATACAGAAGACAAGAACGATATCCTCGGAAAATTCACGGCCCTGGCGAAACCTCACAAATTTAATGGAAAGGATACCTGGGCGATCCTGCGCATGGAGACGGAGTTTTAATCCTCCCCGGCAGGACCTGCGGGACAGGCCTTTCCGACAGGAATCCCTTGTTCGTTCCCGGTCCGCCGTGCGGGTGGACAAGCACAGCAACAGGGCGGGCGGGAGATCCTTCCCGCTGAACGGGCAAGCGAAGGGCGGTTCTCCGGAAAAGGAAGAACCGCCCTTCTACTTTCCGGACTGCTTCTGTTTGTCATCCTGAGGCGGCCTCATCGCCGAAGGATCCGGAGTTGTCATTCTGAGCCCTGGTTTTTCGGGCGAAGAATCTGGTTTTGGGAGACTAAAAAGAGAAAAACAGATCTTTCCCCACCCCGGGGATGCCACGCGATCGCTGTCGCACAGGATGACAATATTCCCCCGGCTTTTTTTCGTTCAGGATGTTGCTCCCCTGAAAGGGCAGTCCATTCGGTAAAAGCACCTCCGGCACCGGTCGGTCCGGGGGGGGAAGGGCCCCTGGGCCGCCCTGAGGGCTGTGGACCGGATATCCTCTTCCACCGCCTGCCATGAGTCTTCCGGCATTACGGGCGCCCCTTCTTCCCCCGTCCTCAGGCGGATGAGGCGGATGTCCGTCTCCGCCTCCCCGAAGACGGACCGGGCGGCGCAGCCGTAGAAGAGAAGCTGGGCACCGTAGAGGAACTTCCACGACGGCTCCTCGCCCGCATTGAGGTTTTCATCGCCCGCCGTGATCTTGTAGTCCCGGATGAACACCCGCCCCTCTTCCCGCCAGAGGGCGTCCATGGCCCCGGTGAGCAGCGGGCCGTCCCTGAGGGGCACCCGGAAGGGGATCTCCCTCTGCAGGCTGCCTTCGGCGGCGAGGGCGGCCAGTTTCCTTCCCGCCGCTCCTTCGGCTGTGACGGTGAGCCATCTCCGGAGGGCCGTTCGTTCGGCTTTGTCGTTCCAGGCGGCGCGAAGGCGCGGCGGAAGCCGGGGAGGGAGGGTAGGGCCGAGATACCGGTCCAGGCCGGGAGCCGTGAAGTCCCACCTGGCGAGGACCCAGTGGGCGAGGGAGCCGAGGTCGGCACCGCCGAACTCCTCCGAGGAAGGCAGCTCCCAGGCGAGCTCGAGGCCCTGGCGGAATTTCATCCGCCATGCCGCGGGGCACCACGAGAAGAGGGCGTAGGATGTGGCGCTGAGCCGTTCGTACCGCAGGTCCGCAGGGGACGGCGACGGGATCCACCGTACGGGCGGAATCTCGCCGGATTCGTCCTCCGTCCTTTCCCGGACCATCAGGGGGTCGTCTCCCCCGGCACCGGGAACGGGAAGGTACTCTTCGCCGAGAAGGGAGAGCCACGACCCTTCCTTCGGGGAGGGGGAGCCGTCCTTGTCCAGCCCGCAGGGCGAGCAGAGGACCAGGCAGTCCATGGCCCGGGTGCAGGCCACGTAGAAAAGGCGCTGCCACTCTTCCTCCGTTTCCGTCTTTTCGAGGAAGGAGGCCAGCTTTCCCGTGGCGGATTCGATTTCCTCTCCGCCGCCCGTCCATTCCCTCGGATAGGATGACGCGCCAGCCCCGAGGAGGGGTGACGCCACAAGGGACTCACCCTTTCCGCCCCTTCCTCCGGGAGCCTTATTCAGGTCCATCACGGCCACGATGGGGAACTCCAGTCCCTTGGCGCTGTGGACGGTCATCACCCGTACCACGTCCTCCTCGTCCCCCAGGGGCGACGTCTCCGTCACGGTCCCCTGCCCGGACCGCAGGGAGGCGAAATAACCGGTGCACCCTGCCGGGTCCGGTCCGAAGACGGACTCGTACTCCCGCACCATGTCCAGGGCCTGCCGGAGATTGGCAAGGACGTTCCGGCGGTTCCAGGCAGGATAGGCGCGAAGGTACGACTGGTCCCGGAGAAGGGAGCAGAGGGCGGCGAACAGTCCGCTGTATCTCGCCTCCGCCCGGAGCGCTTCCAGCCGGGCCGCCGCCCCGGGGTGCCGCACCGGGAAGTCCTCCCCGGCGGGAAGAAGGGCGTAGGCCTCATCCAGGGAGAGCCCGGAGAAGTGGGTGCAGAGGAAGGCCGCCAGGGCCCCCCGGTCCTCCGGAAAGGCGATGGTCCGGATGGCTGCGGCAAGATCTTCTATCTCCCCCCGGCTGAAGTATTCCTTCCCCTTCTCGAAGGCCGCCGGGATGGCCGCCTCGGACCGGAACACCATCTCCAGGGCGGGAAAGGACGTCCGGGCCGGCACGAGGACAGCCATGTCCTTCCACCGGGCGGGCCGCATGCGTCCTTCTTTCTTGTCCCATACGTCCATCCTGCGGAAAGCCGCCAGCTTCGCCGCGAGGCCCCGGGCTACCCTGACCCGCACCTTGCCCGTGGGTTCCGTCTTCTTTCTTCCCTCGCCGTTTTCCTGGGGCCGGGCGTACCGGATGACCGTGTCCAGGGGGGGGAGGGCGGTGTCCTCCCGCAGCTTTGCCTGCTCCGGATCGCCGGGAAAGACCAGAGGCTCGTATTCCTGGGGCAGGGAGGAGGAAAGGCCGTTCCGCCAGACATGGCCGAAGATCCCGTTGATCCTTTCCAGCAGGGAGGACCGGGTGCGGAAGCTCGCCTGGAGGGGGATGTACCTGTCTCCTTCCCTCTGGCGCAGAATCAGGCTGCCGAAGAGGGTGGGGTCAGCGTGGCGGAAGCGGTAGATGGACTGTTTCAGGTCCCCCACCAGGAACATCCTGCCTTCCCTGCCCGCCACGGACCGGATGAGGGCGTCCTGGAGGGGGTTGGTGTCCTGGAATTCGTCCACCAGGATCTCCCGGTAGGTGCGCACCTGCCGCCCTTCTTCCCCCGGCGCCGCCGCTTCGGCGGCGAGGCGGATCATGTCGTCGAAGGAGAGGAGTCCCCGCCTGCGGCGGAACTCCCGGCAGCAGCACCACAGCAGGGCCGTCAGCCTGAGCAGGATGTTCCGGAGGCGGAAATGAAGACGTTCCTCCCCCGTGCCGAGGAAACCCAGCCCCTTCCACAGGAAGGCGAACCGCTCTCTGTGCTCTTTCAGGGACCGGCAGCCCGCCAGGTCCGCCGCTTCCTTCGCTGCGCTTCCCGTCGCCCCGGAGAGGCTCTTCAGAAGGCACCCGTACAGCTCCGACGCGAAGGAAAGAGTCCCCTCCGCGTCAAGGGCTTCGGGAGACGTGCCCCTCCATCGGTTCCGGAACGAGGCGAGCTTCTCTTTGTAGGCTCCTCCTCCGGGCAGTTCTGCGGGCAGCCCCGGGAGAACCGTGCCCAGCCAGATTTCCGCCGCTTCCCTCGCCTGGGGAAGGCACACGGCCTTCAGCCGTCCGGTGACGGGGGCGAAGTAGTCCCGGTCAGCCGCCGCCGCGAGCAGCTCCTCGGGGTCCAGCCCCCGGCTTTCCAGGATATTCGCCAGGGAGAAGGCGAACCCCGCCGTCGTGTCCGGGGAATAGGTGTTCAGCACATGGGGGAGGTCCTCCATGCTTTCTCCGAGGAATTCCTCGGGTGTCCGTTCCCCTGGGAGGGCATTCCGGAACCACTGGAGGTCGAGGGCGTCCAGGGCAGCCGCAGCCCGGCCGGTGAACTGCCTCTCCTCGGGAGGGGAGATGGGGCGGGCCGACAGGCCCGAAGGAAGGAAGAGGGCCTCCTCTCTCAGGATATTCAGCGCGAAGGAGTGGATGGTGGAGACGGGAGCCTCGGACAGCTCCTCCGCCGCCCCCGCCAGCAGTCTCCCGTCAGGATCGAGGGTGTCCCTCATCCTCTTGAAACGGTCCGCAATGCGGTCCGCCATTTCCCGGGCGGCCTTCTCGGTGAAGGTCAGGGTCAGGATGTCCCGGGGCCGCATCCCGTCCCGGAGAAGGGCACGGAGAAAGCGCCACGAGAGAGTATGGGTCTTTCCCGTACCGGCCCCGGCCCCCACCAGGGTGAACGGGGTATCGGAGAACACCGCCTCCTCCTGGGCAGGGAGCAGACTCCTTTCCGACCCGATGCTGTCCCTGAGCCGTCCGGCCAGCATGTCGCCGTCCACCATGGCCTATTCCTCCCCTTCCCCGTTGTCCTCTTCCTCCGCCCGGAAATCCCTGCGCCTGCAGAGGGAGGAGAAAGAGCAGTATCTGCACCGGTCCGAATCGTACTCCGGCGGAAAGTCCCCCGAAGCGATGGAGTCCGCCGCCCGCTTCATGACCTCCGCTGCCTGGGACTCCAGTTCCGCGAGAGACATTTTCCCGATTTCCAGCCAGAGGGGCGCGCCGTCATGCTTCGCGCCCGCCGCCGAGCCGTCGCCCAGTCCGAGAAAGACCGCCGCGGAGGCACTCCGCCGTTCCGGGCCTTCCCGGAGGGCGATGCTGTAGGCGGCGAGCTGGAGGCTTTTTGTGTATTTCCCTGACCTGCCGCTCTTGTAGTCGAAGAGGAGGGCGGAACCGTCGCGGAGGATGTCCATTCTGTCGCACCGTCCCCGGAAGACCGTCCCCCCGATCTCCAGCTCAGGCAGGGGGAATTCCCGCCGCTGTTCACTCCGGGCCTCCCCGAGGCCGCTCCTCTCCATGGCGTCCTGAAGCGCCCCGAGGCGGCGGTTTTTCTCACGCTGGTCAGCCCTGTGGCGGAAGAGCCTCTGGTCCGAGAGCAGCCCGGGGTACCCGTCCCCGTAGGCGGCGTCGAAAAAGCGGTCCGCCAGCTCCTCCAGGCTTCCCCCGGAGGAAAGGTGCTCCTTCCACGCAAGCTCCCAGAGACGGTGGAACCCGTTCCCCGCCAGGTCGCGGCGGAACAGCTCCTCCGCTGCAGGCTCGAGGCCCATCCTCCGGCAGTAGTACAGGAAGGGGCAGGCGGCGAAGTCGTCCAGGCCGCTCAGATGGAAGATCTTCTCGGGCAGGGGGAGGGGTGCGGTGAGGTGACCCCTCCGAAAAAGGCCCTTTCGGGGGCTGCATTCGGCAGGAATTTCCACGCCTCTGACACACACCGTTTCTCCGACCGCCTGGGGGAGAAGATCCCCCAGGGACCGTTCATAGGAAGTTTCCGCCGGGATAAGCCAGGGGGACGTTCCGGCCTCCGCCTCAGTCACGAAGGGGGACGGCGGCAGAGGACGTCCGCTGCCGTCGGCCAGCGGGCGGACGAAAAGGCACAGCTCCCGGGCGCAGGCGGCAAGCCTCCGGAAGAGAGCTTCCCTTTGCTTCCGCTTCTCCGGCACCAGGGGGAGGTGGCTCCGCCCCAAGTCGAGGCTGTCGTGGAGGAAGCCCTTCCGGTCGTCGTTCAGCAGCGGGGATTCCCGCACCTGGCCCGGCCAGTGGGGGGCCGTGGCGCCGAGGAAGACCCACACCGCCGCCGAAGTCAGCACCGGCGGCGTTCCCTGGTGAACCGCCATGGCCGGGGAGACCGGCGGCGAAGTCCTCGTGGAGGCCGTCTCAGCCCACCTGGCCAGGAAGGCCGCAGCCTCTCCTCCCCGAAGGACCGCCCTGCCCGAATCCCCGAGGTCCCGGACCAGGTCGCGGAGAGCCCGCTCCTTTTCCCCGGCCTCCAGCACGGCCACGTTCACCGTCCGAAGCATTCCGTCCAGGGAGGGAAACTCCCTGGCTTCCGTGATGAGCCCCTTCATCTCCTCCCTGTCGGGGGCCAGTTTTCCCAGGGCCGAAAGCAGCTCCTCGGGACGCCCCCCTGCGGTTAGAGTGTCGGTGAAGGCGAGAACCCTCCTGAACGCGCGCAGCGGGGTGTTCCGGGACGGCGTTTTTTTCGCCCTTTCCCCGAGGAAGTCCAGCCACCCCTTCCGTCCGCAGGGAAGGGCGGCGGCGAAGTCCTCCCGGGGAAAGCCGAAGGGCGAGAAGAGAAGGCCGGAAAGGAAATCCGCCGTCTCTCCCGGAGGCCACCCCTCGGAGGCCAGGTCCAGGGCCCGGAGGGCGCTTTTCCAGAGGATCGTCTCCGAGACGAGCACCCCGTCCTTCGGCGAGAAGGGCAGCCCGTACCGGGTGAAACTCTCCGCGGCGGAGGCCGTTTCCTCCCTGTCGCCGCAGATGCCGATGGCGGACCACCCCGGAAAGGGGAGTCCCGTGGATTCCGCGATCTTCCCCTCGCCCGCTGACCAGAGAAGAAGCTCTCTGGCCAGGGTGTCCGAGGCCAGACGAAGATCCCCTCCCGCCATGGAGAAGGAAAGGGCCGGTCCGCTTCCCTCCACCGGCGTCACCGACGCCTCGGGGAACTGGTCCGCCGCCGTGTAAAAATCGCCCGGGCCGCACCAGGGAACGAAAAACTCCATTTCCGCTCCGGCCTCGAGGAGCTGCCGCAGAAAACGGAGCTGCCCCGAGGCAAAGCTCAGGAAGCCCACGGCTGTGACCCGCAAGGCTTTCGCCCGTTCTCGGGCCGTTTCAGACTCCGCAAGAAGGTCCCGCCCGAGGGAAGGGATCTGGGCGCTGTCCGCGAGGTTCCGCACTTCCAGGAGGGCCGTGTAGTCCCGGTAGATCCGGCAGAGGATACCTGACTCGTCGTCCAGCCGGGAGCATCCCTCGTCCTGAGGACACCCCGCGCACCCCAGCGAACCGGCCAGGGTCTCCGGGGGCACGTCCTCCCGCAGAAGCTCCCGGACCGCCCCTCCGGCAAGGTCGAGGAACCCTTCCGAAAAGACTCCCGGCGGCAGAGATTCGGCAAACCGCTCCCGCAATGAGCTAATGATGCTCCTCAGAAGCAGCCAGTGGTCCGGAGGGTCGATCTGCGCCCGGGGCTTCTCTCCCGCCCCCGCCTCGAGAAGGGCCCGGTAGAGGTCGTCCCAGATCCAGACGTTCCGCTCCCGGATCCTGTTCCAGGAAAGGCCCTCCGGAGCGGAACACCCTTCGGCGGAAAGCATGTCCAGGAGAAGGGGTCTGTCGCGGTTTGACGGTACCAGGAACACCCGTCCGGGATCACCGGTCCGGTCCGACAGAAGACGGGAAATATCCGCAGGATTGCGGTAGGTATGCATCAGCAGGGCTATCGCCTCCTCACTATACGGAAGAAGTGTAGCACATTTCAATCCGGGGAAAGATCCGGAAGAGGGAGAGGTCAACCGCCGGCGGAGCCGCACCAACGGGGGATCATCAGAAATCCGGGAGAACGGATCATGCCTTCGCCCAAGGAGAGGAATGGAGAGAGTACGCACTTGACTCGTACGAGATGACGTACTATGATAAATGCGTCAGGGAGGTGATGTCATGATCATCACGGCGAGCAAGGCGCGGGCAAATCTGTACAGGCTGATAGACCACGTCACGGAGACGGAAGAACCGGTCTACATCACCGGAAAGCGGGGCAACGTGGTGGTCCTGTCGGAGGACGACTACCGGGACATCCAGGAGACCCTTGCTCTTGCGGCGGTACCCGGAATGCGGGATAAAATTCTCTCAGGCATGGCCGCTCCCCTGTCCGAGTGTGTCGAAATAGACGAAGATGCATGACGGGCTGTGGCGGGTGTTCTACACGAAGGAGGCCCTGAAGGACAGAGAGAGGGTCATCGAACGGGGCTGGGGCGAAAAGATCCGGTCCATCGAGCGTGTCTTCCGGGAGAATCCATACGCGCCTCCCGGGGAGAAACTGGTGGGAGAGTTTAAGGGGGCCTACTCGAAGAGGATTAACCGGCAACATCGGGTGGTCTATCAGATACTTGAGGAAGACCGGGCGGTCAAGGTGGTCAGCGCCTGGAGTCATTACGAATAGCGGGATTAATGACGGAGAAGCCGCATCCCAAGGGATGCGGCTTTTTGGGGCCTGTCGGAAGGCAGGGCCGGCTGGTTTCCTATCCGCCGAAGGACTGAATGCGGGTTCTTCCCGTCATGGTACAATGCAGGCATAACCATGATACCTTGAGGAGGTATGACCATGAGAAAAGGGAGAATAGCACTGTTTCTGTCTGTTCTGGCTGTACTGCTCGTTTTTTCGGCGCTGCCCGCAACGGCCGCCGATGGTCCTGTCCTGAAGCTGGCTCCGGGAGTGGCTGAAAAACTGCAGACCATCGGGCCGGAGCTGTCCCTCGACTGGGGCGTCTACAAGAACACCTGAGGGGAGGAGCCATCGGCTCTCGTCGAGAGCGGCAGGTCCCTCGGGCTGGAATACTACATTCCGGTGACTGACGAAACAGGCGGGGTTACCATCCTCATCAACAAGGCGATTACCTTCAAGGACAATATTGTCCTCGTGGAGCACTTCACCTACCGCGGAAGGGATGTTTTCATCTGCAGGACGGCGAAGTACTGACCACCGGAAAGGAGGACGGGACATGAAAAATCTCGGCGAAATGCTGCTGCGGACCGAGCCCTTTTCCGAGATCGTTCTCGGGAACACCGCCCTGGCCCGGGCCATGATCGAGTCGGGGACGGAGGTTGTCACGTCGTATCCCGGTTCCCCCACCCCTGAAATCGCATCGGCGCTTCTCTCCGTTCCCGGGGAGAAGCGCCCATTCTATTTCCAGTTCTCCACCAACGAAAAGGTCGCTACGGAGGTGGCCTGCGGCGCCTCCCTCAACGGGCACCCCTCCTGCGTCTTCTTCAAGAGCGTGGGGCTCAACGTGGCCGCCGACTCCTTCGTCCAGCTATCCCTCCTGGAACTGGAGGGAGGGCTCGTGGCCGTCCTGGGCGACGACCCCGGGGCAAACTCGTCCCAGAACGAGCAGGACAACCGGCACTTCGCGCGGATGGCCTACATCCCGGTACTGGAGCCGTCCTCGCCGTCGGAGGCCTACCGGTACTACCTCGAGGCCATGGCCCTGTCCCGGCGGCAGAAGATGCCCGTGATCCTCCGGATGACCACCCACGTATGCCACGGAAAAGAAAAGGTGGCCTTCGGGGCGTGGAAGGGCGGTACCGTCAGTACTGAATCCCGTTTCGACACCTCGGGCGGCCCCATGGTGCCCCTGACGGCAGCCGCGCTGGAGATGAAGCGCAGGTCCCTGGCCCGGCTTTCCCTTGCGGGATGCGAGATGGATTCCCCCGCGTTCTGCGAGGTCAGAAAGGGGACGGATTCCTCGAGAGGCGTCATCACCGCGGGGCTGCCGTTCCGGTCCCTCCTGGACGTGCTGGAGGATTCGGACCGGACCCCTGACATCCTGAAGCTGGGAGCCGTGTACCCCCTGCCGGAAAAGGCCGTGGAAGAGTTTCTCCGCACCCACGGACAGGTGAAAGTCCTCGAGGAACTGGACGACGTGCTGGAAAAGGACATCAAGGCACTGGCCTTCGACAGGGGCATAAGGGTTTCCATCACAGGAAAGACTGACGACGACGACCGGATCGGGGAGTTCACCCCCGACAAGGTGGCTGAAGTGCTGGCCAAGACATGGCCCGACATGGTTCCCCTCAGGGGGGCCAAGAGGCAGCCGTCCCTGGCCCCCAGGCCGCCCCAGATGTGCCCGGGGTGCGGCCACCGGTCGGCGTTCCATGCCATCCGGCAGGCCCTGGCCAAAGAGGACATCACCGTGGCGGACATCGGATGCCATACCCTCGGCTTCCTGCCCCCCTACGAAATGGGGGAGGTGCTCCTCTCCATGGGGCACTCCACCGGGACGGGGGCGGGGCTCTCCCTGTTCAACAGGTCGCGGAAGGTGGTCAGCTTCATCGGTGACTCCACCTTCTTCCACGCGGGCCTTCCGGGGGTGGTGAACGCCGTGTTCAACAACCACAACCTGACCCTCATCGTCATGGAAAACGGCACCACCGCCATGACGGGCCACCAGGACCACCCCGGCGCGGGGCGGAACGCCAACGGCCCGTCAGAGGCCATTCCCGTCCGGGGGGTCCTCGAGGGGCTCGGGGTGAAGAGCATCCGGGAGGTGGACGCCTACAGCCAGGCGAAGCTCATCGAACTGGTGAAGGAAGCCATGGCCGAGGAGGGCTTTTCCGTGGTGATCGCCCGGCACCCCTGCATGCTGAAATACACCCGGGAGCAGCAGCGGAACCCGGACTACGTGCGGAAGTCGGTGGAAGTGAACCAGGAGACGTGCGACCGGCTCCACGTGTGCGTGGAGTCCTTCGGGTGCCCGTCCTTCCAGAGGGATGAGGACGGAACGGTGACCGTAAGCCGCGAACTGTGCATCGGCGACGGATCCTGCATCCAGACCTGCCCGGTGAAAGCCATCGGACTTCGGAAGGAGAACAGGGGAGGGGAGACAGCATGAAGCGGTTCGATATCTACATGTCCGGCGTGGGAGGCCAGGGAATCGGTCTCCTGAGCGAGGCGGTCATTCGTGCCGCCGATCATGCGGGCCTTTCCGTCTGCGGCGTGGACACCCACGGCCTTGCCCAGAGGGGCGGCATGGTGGAGTCCTTCGTCAGGATCGGCGGCGAGGTGACCACCCCGCTGGTGAGAAAGGGCTCCGCATTCCTCGTCCTCGCCCTGGAGCGGACTGAAGCCCTGCGCGCGGCGGAGGCCTATGCAGCCTCCGGAGGAGTTCTGCTCTATTTCGACACTCTCTGGCAGCCCCTGGACGTCCGGCTCGGGAAAGCGGACGCCGTCTCCGCCGAAGACGTGGAGGAGGCCTGCAGGCGGCTGAACGTCCGGCACATGGCGGAAAAGAGGGACCTTCCCGACGTGAGGATGCAGAACGTGGCCCTGCTGTCGAGGGCGGCAAAGGAGGGGCTCATCCCCGGCGTGGAGATGGAGCACTACCGGAAGGCCCTGGAGGACCTGCTCCCTGGAAAGGTCCTGGCGGCTAACCTGAAGGTGCTGGAGGGACAGTGATTTCAGAAGTTTCAGGGGGCCGTCCTCCCGGGCGGTCCTTTTCTTTTTTCCGGCCGCAGGGTACCATTAAAGAGAAGTGAGAAAGAGGTGGTATGGAGTGTTTCGATGCGTGATTTTTGACTTCGACATGACCCTCGTGGACAGCAGCTACGCCATCAGGGACACCATGAACATGGTGGCGGAGCGGCAGGGGCTTCCTCCGGTGACCCGGGAGCAGGTGCTGTCCGTTATCGGGCTTCCCATCCGGGAATCCTGGATGAAGGTCTGGAACCGGTTTGACGAGGCCTGGCTCACCGAATTCCGGGCCCTGTTTATCGAACAGGAGTTTGCGGGCATTTTCCCCTTCCCCGGAACCGTTTCCGTTCTCGAGGCTCTCACTGAGAAGGGAGTGGCCCTCGGAATAGCCTCCAACCGGCAGTCGCCGGTCAATCCGCTGAAGGCCACCGGGCTCTCCGGATATTTCCGATCCGTAGTGGGCATGGGCGATGTGGAGAACGCCAAGCCTGCCCCGGACATGATCCTGAAGGGCATGGCCGAGCTGGGGTTCGGGAAGGATGACACCCTCTTCGTGGGAGATACGGCGGACGACATGACGGCTGCGGCTGCGGCAGGGATCCGGTCCGTTGGGCTCACAACCGGGAATTTTCCCCCGGAGGGCCTTGTCGGGGCGGGAGCGTGGAAAGTGATGGATGCCATCGAGGAACTGCTCCCCCTGTGGAACGGGGCAGCGTCATGACAGGGCGCAGAAACCTGCTCGCCGGGGAGAAATCCCCTTACCTGCTGCAGCACGCCGACAATCCGGTGAACTGGCACCCCTGGGGCGACGGGGCCTTCCGGAAGGCCAGGGAGGAGGACAAGCCTCTCTTCGTCTCCATAGGCTATGCCACGTGCCACTGGTGCCACGTGATGGAGAGGGAATCCTTCAGCGACGGCGAGGTGGCGAACCTCCTGAACGACGCCTGCGTTCCGGTGAAGGTGGACCGGGAGGAGCGTCCCGACATCGACGGGAACTTCATGGCGGTCTGCCAGATGATGAACGGCAGCGGGGGATGGCCCCTGAACGTCTTTCTCACCCCGGAAGGGCTGCCCTTCTTCGCCGCCACATACCTGCCCAAGAGGGGGACGGCGGGGAGGCCCGGAATGGTGGACATGGTCCCCAGGGTGAAGTGGCTCTGGAAGACCCAGAGGGAGCAGGTGATGCAGTCCGCCGGGAGTATCCGGGAGACCCTGCTGAAAGAAGCCCTTCCCGCAGCGGGACCATGCCCCGGGCAGGCCCAGGCGAAGGCTGCCTTCGACGAGCTGTCCCGGGGATACGATCCCCAGTGGGGCGGTTTCTCGAAGGAGCCGAAATTCCCCATGCCGTCGTGGCTTCTCTTCCTTTTTCACTATTGGAAGCGCTTCGGAGAAGGGACGGCCTTTTCCATGGCAAAGAATACCCTGTCCCGCATCTGGGCCGGAGGCATACACGACCATCTTGGCGGAGGCATTGCCCGGTACGCCACTGACCGCCGGTGGGTTCTGCCCCACTTCGAGAAAATGCTCTACGACCAGGCGCTGCTTCTCCATACCGTGGCGGAATTCCACAGGGAGAGCCCGGACCCGCTGTTCAAAGCATTCGCCGAAGACCTTGCCGGGTTTGTTCTCCGGGAGATGACCTCACCGGAGGGAGGCTTCTATTCCGCCTTTGACGCCGACAGCGAGGGGGAGGAAGGAAAGTACTATCTCTGGACGGAGGAGCAGATCCGGAGCATCCTTTCTCCGGAAGAGGCAGGGGTGTTCCTCCACTCCTACGGAGTCCTCCGGGGAGGCAACTTTAAAAACGAGGTCACGGGGCGCATCCTGGGTGACAACGTGCTCTACATGGCCGTTTCCCCCGGGGACGCGGCGGCTCGGTTCGCCCTGGAGCCGGAAGAAATCGGCGGACTGCTCTTCTCCTGCAGGGAAAAGCTGCTCGCTGAACGCCGCAAGCGTCCGGCGCCCCTGCTGGACGACAAGATCCTCACCGACTGGAACGGCCTCATGATCGCCGGACTCTCCCTTGCGGGGACCGTGTTCGGCCGGAAGGAGTGGGTGACGGCGGCGGAAAAGGCGGCCCGGTTCATCGAACTCAAGCTTCGGGAGAAAACCGGCAGGCTGCTCCACAGGTACCGGGACAGGGACGCCGCCATCCCCGGATTTCTCGACGATTACGCCTTCCTCGCCTGGGGGCTGACGGAACTCGGAGCCGCCACGGGAAAAAAAGACTACGTTCTTTCCGCGGCGAAACTCATGGACATCCTCCTGGAGGATTTTTCCGACGGGAAGAAGGGGGGCTTTTTCCCTCACGGAGGACAGGACGGAAATCTTTTTCTCCGAAGGAAGGAGGCCTATGACGGAGCCATACCCTCCGGGAACGCCGTGGCCATGGCCAACTTACTCCGCCTCGCCGGACCGGCAGGGAGAAAGGACTTCCCGGACCACGCCCGGCGCACCGGGGGGGCCTTCTCGGAGCACGTCTCCAGGTACCCACTCTCCCACGCCCACCTTCTCACGGCAGTCCTGATGTTCTAGCTCCCGGCCGTTCCCGCAGGAGAATCTTCAGCGCCGCTTCCGCAGCTGTTCCGGAGGCGGCGCATTTCATTCCTGTACAAAAGAAAGGTAAGCAGGGCGGCAGACAGATCTGCGGCAGGAAATGCCGCCCACACTCCTGCCGTTCCGAAGACGGGGGCGAGGACCGTCACCAGGGGGACGAGCAGAATGACCTGGCGCAGCAGGGAGAGGACGAAGGAAGGACGGGCCTTGCCGATGGCCTGGAAAAGACCCGACGCCATGATCTGGAATCCCGTGAGGGGCATTCCGAGGGCGAGCATCAGGGCCGCGTCCGCACCGAGAGCCGTGACTGCGGCGGAGGTGGTGAACAGCCCCGTGATGGCCTCAGGAACGGTGAGAAAGAGCGCTGCGCCGGCGGTGCAGAGGACCGTTGAGGCTCCAATGGAGATCCGGAGGGCAGACACCACCCGGCAGTACTGTTTTGCCCCGTAGTTGAACCCCACCACGGGGAGGAGTCCCTGGACCACGCCGAACACTGGCATGATGGCGAAGAGAAGGACCCTGTTCACGATGCCGAAGGCCGCCACGGCGTCGTCTCCTCCCGTGGAGGCCAGGGCCAGGTTCACCGCCAGCAGGGAGAGACTGGCCGCCCCCTGCCGGGCGAAAGCCGCCGCCCCCAACGAAAAACATTCGGCGAGGATGGAGGCCCGGAACCGGAAATGTTTCCAGCGGAAAGCCACAAGACTGTGTCCTTCAAGGTAATACCATCCCAGCCAGAGAGCGGTTCCCCCCTGGGAGAGTACGGTGGCCCAGGCGGCGCCCCGCACCCCCCACCCGAAGCCGAGGATGAACAGGGGATCGAGGAGCGTGTTGATTCCCGCGGAAATGATCATGGTCATCATGGCGAAGGAAGCGTTCCCCTCGGCCCGGACGAAGTTGTTGGCGGTGATGGAAAAAGCGAAGAAGGGGGCTCCGAGGAAGAGCACGGCGGCGTAATCCTCCGCCAGGGGAAGGATGTCCCCGCTGGTTCCCATGAGCCGGAGGAGGAAGGGAGCCAGGAGGATCCAGAGGAAGGAGAGCAGGATCCCGGATGCCCATGTCACGAAGAAGACGGCTCCGGCGGTCTTCTCTGCCCGCTTCCGCCGGCCCGCGCCGAGGCTTCTGGAGATGACGGAGGCCCCTCCGACACCCCCTGCCTGGGCCACCGCCATGATGATCATCTGGAGGGGGAAGGTCATGGAGACTGCGGCGATTCCGGCACTTCCCACTCCCTGACCGACGAAAAAGGCGTCCACGAGGCTGTAGGATGCCTGGACGGCCATGCCGAGAGCCGCCGGGAGGGACAGCCGGAAGAGCAGGGCCCCCATGGGGCCGGAGCGCAGCGCTTCGGTGTTGTCGGCCATGTCGCATCTCCCTTCCCTTTCCTTTTTAGAAGTATATCAGAAAGGGATGGGCGGGGCTTGTGGTATGGCAGTCCTTCGGCTATAGTAGCTTCAGCTTCATCATCCGGAAGACCGGAGGAGGGAGATCCTATGCAGGAAGTCAAAAAAGTTATAACTGAAGTGGGGACCAACGAATGGCAGGTTGTGGTCTTTTTCCTCGGAGACCAGACTTTCGCCATCAACGTGGACAAAACCCGTGAAATCCTCCGGTGGCCCGGCTGCCGAACCATCCCGGAATCCCATCCGTCCATGATCGGAATAACTTCCGTGAGAGGAGAGGTGCTCCCCCTTCTTGACCTGAGAAAGCACCTGGCTATTCCCGGCAATACGGATCTCGAGCAGAGCAAGGTGATCATAGCCGAATTCAACGAAATCAAGCTCGGTTTCGTGGTGGACGCAGTGGAGCGCATTTACCGCATCAACTCCGAGGAGCTGGACTCCACCCTCACGGGTACCTTCCTCGGCGAGTACGTTCTCTACGTCATCAAGAGGGACAGCCGGAACGTGCTGCTGCTCGACTACGAGGCCATCGTCCAGAAGGTGAACCCCACCCTGTCGGAGCGGTACACCATCGACAAGGTCCGCACGAAGGAGATGACTGACCCCCTGGGGAACCTCGACGACTACAGGATTCTTGTCGCCGAGGATTCGCCCCTCATCCGGAAGCAGATCGCCGACGTGCTCGGCCAGGGAGGATTCCACAACCTTGTGCTCACTGGTGACGGCAGGGAGGCATGGGACAGGCTCTCCGCCCCTGATGAAACCTTCGACCTTCTCATCACCGACGTGGAGATGCCCAGGCTGGACGGCCTGGCCCTCACCCGGAGGGTGAAGGAGCACAGCGAGTTTAAAAAAATTCCCATCATCGTCTTTTCGTCCATCATGGCCAAGGACATCAAGGTCAAGGCGGCGAGTGTCGGCGCCGAGTCCCAGATCACAAAGCCCGAGATCCCCGAGCTGGTGGACCATGTCTGCAGGCTTCTCGGCAGGAAAAAGGAGAAGCAGGTTTCAGCAGGATGACATCCCTTCCCTACTGGGATTCCAATGTGGACATGCAGATCGCCCCGTGGTTTCCTCTCGGGGTGGATTATAAGCCTGTGTCGGTGAACTCGCACCACAGCGGCCGCCTTTCCAGGATCGCCGCCCTGTCCATGCGCCTGAGCAGCGAATTCTTCTGTCTCACGAGTCTTCAGAGCGGCTACGCCGGCACCCTGCTCCGGGACAGCATGTTCATCCCGGGCAAGCAGCGGCGGATCGACTTCGGCTTCACCATGCTCTTCGGCTACTCCGCAGCCATGGAAGAGGCGGTGGGAGCCCTCATCGAAAGCCAGGGGGACATCGAGGGAGGAGTCTCCTTCTGCACCCTCTGGGACAGGGACATCATCCTCGAGAGCTTCAAGGCCATCATCCTGGTCAGCGGAAATCCCTTCTTCAGTGAGGACGAATTCCTGGACAGGCTCGGCGTCGCCCTGGAAAAAAGCGTGTCGACCGAGGCGAACATGCCTTTCTTCGCCGAGAAGTTCGGATACCGGAGGTTCTTTATTCCCTACGAGACCGACAACCCCGTAGACCTGGAGATCAGCCGTCTTCTCTACGAGATGGAGTTCGAGGAAACGAGGAAATGGGTGGGGCCTTCGCCGGAAGTCTCCTTTCCGCCGTTCCTTACCCTTGATCTTGCAGTTGACTGAAGTATGGTATAATATTTGTCCGCTCAAAAAGAAAGGCGGAGGAGAACTCTGAAACGGCCCCGATTCCCGGAAGGAAGTCTGGACCGTTCTTGCCGTAGTGAAAAGGGGACTGGTTGCTCGATGGAGAATGATATTCTGAACGAGAAGGATATTCCTGCGGAGAAGGAAGATATCCTGGACGAGAAGATCGTCAAGAAGGAGGATCTCTCGCGGGAAGACATGGCCGAGTACCTGGGAAAGGTGCGGGAGCTCATCTCCGAAGGAAAGGGCAAGGGCTTCCTCACCCAGAAAGATATTGAGCGGCATCTCCCTCTCGAGAACTGGAGTGAAGAGATTCTCGACAACGTGGTGACCGAGCTCCAGGACATGGATATAGAAGTGGTGAGCGAGGACAAGGAGGCCGCGGCTGTGTCCGCTCCTGTCGCCGTGGCGGTGGACGAGGACATGCTTGCCCAGCCGACCATCGACATGGAGATCGGGAAGCTCGACGACATCCCCCTTACCGACCCTGTGCGCATGTATCTCCGGGAGATCGGCAAAGTCCCCCTTCTCGACGCCGCTGAGGAGGTTGAACTGGCCAAGCGGGTGGAGGCCGGCGACGAGACGGCGAAGAAGAAGATCGTGGATGCCAATCTCCGTCTCGTGGTGAGCATAGCGAAGAAATACATCGGCCGGGGGATGCTCTTTCTCGACCTCATCCAGGAGGGAAACCTGGGGCTTATCCGGGCGGTGGAGAAGTTCGACTACCGGAAGGGATTCAAGTTCAGCACCTACGCCACCTGGTGGATCCGGCAGGCCATCACCAGGGCCATCGCCGATCAGGCCAGGACGATCCGCGTTCCCGTCCACATGGTGGAGACCATCAACAAGATGGTCCGCATCTCCCGGCAGCTGGTCCAGCGCCTGGGCCGGGAGCCCACCGACGAGGAGATCGCCGGTGAAATGGAGATCGAGCCGTCCAAGGTGGAGGAGATCCGCCGCATCGCCCAGCTTCCGGTTTCCCTGGAGACTCCTATAGGCGAGGAGGAGGACAGCCAGCTCGGCGACTTCATCGAGGACCGGGATCTTCCCAGCCCGGAGGAGGCAGCCGCAGGGCACCTGCTCCACGAGCAGATCGAGGAGATGCTGGACGCCCTCTCCGAGCGGGAGAGGGAAGTGCTCCACTTCCGCTTCGGTCTCGAGGACGGCCGGTCCTATACCCTCGAGGAAGTGGGAAAGCGGTTCGGCGTCACCAGGGAGCGCATCCGGCAGATCGAGGCCAAGGCCCTCCGGAAGCTCCGCCATCCCAGCAGGAGCAAAAAACTCAAGGATTTCCTCGATTAGCGAAAAAAACGAAGCCCCCGGATTTCGTTCCGGGGGTTTTTGTTATGTTCTCCCTGCTCTTCGGGCGGCTGTCCGAAGGAATCGCTTCGCCGGTGCCGGGTTCGTTCCGAAGTGGAGGTGGAGGTAGGAGGCGAAGGCATTCCGAAGTGCCGGGCCATCCCGGAAGACCGTGCCGTTTTTCTCGAGGCGCAGGGAGAGAAGATGATCGTTGCCCTCGGTGTCGTACAGTGACCAGTGGAAGAGGTGCCCCTTCAGCGCCGCGCCCTTCCCCCCGGGAAGGACGGACCGTTCCAGCCTGCCGGTGCAGTAGCCCAGGGCCTGGAGCCTTTTCCCCATCCTCGTGACGCCGGGGAACACCCCTGCCATGAGGTGGACCTCTCCCTGCCGGTCCTCGAGCCGTTCCGCGAGGTACATCAGCCCGCCGCACTCCGCCAGGACGGGAAGCCCCCCCTCCGCGGCCGACCGTATGGCTTCCCGGATGGAGGTGTTTCCTGCCAGCGGGGCAGCGAATTCCTCGGGAAAGCCTCCCCCGATGTAGATCCCCTCCGTCCGTGCCGGCAGATCCCTGTCCCGCAGGAGGCTGAAGGGAAGGAGTACCGCTCCCAAATGTTCCAGGATGTCCAGGTTATCCCGGTAGTAGAAATGAAAAGCCTCGTCCAGAGCCACGGCGATCCTCGCCTCCGCCGCCGGGGGGGAAGTAAAGATTGAAGGCCTGAAGGCGGGAAGGTCCGGCGCCGATGCCGCCAGGGCGATCAGGCGGTCAACGTCTATGTGCTCCTCAGTCAGTCTGCGGACGGTATCCGTGAGTTCGGCGACCGATCCGTGCTCTGCCGCCGGGGTGAGCCCGAGGTGCCGCTCGGGAAGGGCGATGGATCCGCACCGGGGAAGGTAGCCGAGGACGGGGATGCCCGTTTCCGTCTCCACCGCTTCCCTGAGGATGCGGTAATGTCCCTCGCTGCCCAGGTTGTTGAAGATCACGGCCTTCACGGGCACTTTCCGGTCGAATCCGGCGAATCCCGCCACCAGGGCGGCGGCGCTGCGGGCCATGGCCTTTCCGTTCACCACAAGCACTACAGGGGCGGCGAGGATCTTTGCCAGGTGGGCGGTGCTTCCCCGTTCGTCCAGGGCTCCCGCTCCGTCGAAAAGGCCCATCACGCCCTCGATGACGGCAATGTCGGCCGAGGCTGCGCTCCGGGAGAAGAGCTCCAGGAGCCGCCCCCCGGGCAGGAGCATGGTGTCCAGGTTTCTGCAGGGGCGCCCCGCCGCGGCGGAATGGAATCCGGGGTCGATGTAGTCCGGCCCGGCCTTGAAGGGCTGCACCGCCAGTCCCCGTGAGGAGAGTGCGGCCGCTATCCCCATGGTGACGGTGGTCTTTCCGGAGCCGCTGTTTGTCCCGGCGAGAACGATCCTCGGGCAGCTCATTTTTCTATCCCCTTCCGGGCGGGAACACCCAGGGAAAAATAGTGCCGCAGCTCCTTCATCTCGGTGACCAGGTCGGCCCTCCGGAGGATCTCCGGAAAGGCGTGCCTGCCCGTGAGCACGAGCTCCGTGGAGGGACTGCGCACCTCAAGGAGCTCCAGTACGTCCGTTTCGGCGAGGAGGCCGAGATGAACGGCAACGAAAATTTCGTCGGCGATAACGAGGCCCCATTTCCCGGACGAAGCCGCCTCCCGGAGGCGCTCCAGTCCCCGGCGGGCATGGACGGCGTCCTCCTCCGTCAGCGGCGCCCCCACCCTGCGCTCCCCGCCGAAGGTTTCAACCGTCACCCCCGGAAGCAGGGCTAGGGCGGCGTGCTCGCTGTATTCCCCCCGCTTGAGGAACTGGCCGAGAAAAACCTTCATGTCCGCCCCGGATGCCCTGAGGAGCAGCCCAAGGGCGGCGGTGGTCTTCCCCTTCCCGTTTCCCGTGTACACGTGAACATATCCCTGATACTCCATGGCAGACTCCTCTGAGGTTTTTCTTCATTATAGGGGCAATCAGGGGCTCCGGGGACACCGGTTTTCACATCCTGCTATAATGTATAATAATTCTGTCACATTTGCCGGGCCACTGCCCGGCGGGAGGCGGATCCCCGAACCTCCGGGGATGGTAGAGAGGCCGGGAAGGACCGTTTTCCCGGGAAGCCGGAAAAGGAGGCGACGGAATGGAAAGCGTCTACAAGGTGATCGAGCTCGTGGGAACCAGCACCGAGTCCTGGGAGAAAGCCGCGGCCGCCGCGGTGGAGAGGGCTTCCGAATCCCTGAGGGATCTCCGGGTTGCGGAAGTGGTCGCCCTGGACATGCACATGGAGAACGGAATGATCAAGGCCTATCGGGCGAAGGTGAAGGTCTCCTTCAAGTATGAAAACTAGCGGCCGTTTCTGATGCACAAGGCGGCAGAGGGGCTCCCGGTGCCCGCTGTCCCGTGCCTCTATGAAAAAAGCTGAAAGGCGCCCCACTCTTCCCGACGGAAGAGCGGGGCGTCCTGCTTCTGTCGGGATATTCAGGCTCTTTTTCTCCCCTTGCAAAAAAGGGGCTCCGTGGGTAGCATGGAACCCGTCCAGAATCGACATGATCGGGGGAATGGCCTATCCGTGCCCGGACACTGATGATCCAGGGAACATCCTCATCCGTGGGGAAGAGCGTCCTCACGGCGGCCCTGTGCCGCATTTTCGCCCGGAGGGGACTTCGGGTGGCCCCCTTCAAGGCCCAGAACATGGCCCTGAATTCCTTCGTCACATCCGGGGGGGAGGAGATGGGGAGAGCCCAGGCCGTGCAGGCCGCCGCCGCCGGGAGGGAACCCGAGGTGGAGATGAACCCCGTCCTTCTGAAGCCGGAGGGACATTCACGCTCCCAGGTCATCCTCATGGGACGGCCGTGGAAAACTCTCTCTGCCGGGGATTATTACGCCTGCAGGGAGATTCTGTGGGCTTCGGTGGCCGCTTCCTTCGAAAAGCTCGCCGGGGAGAACGACCTCCTTCTCGTGGAGGGGGCCGGCAGCCCGGCGGAGATCAACCTCAAAAAGAGCGAGATCGTGAACATGCGGGTGGCCCGGACCTTCGGCTGTCCGGTGCTCCTCGCCGGTGACATCGACAGAGGCGGTGTTTTCGCCTCCCTCACGGGGACCCTGGCCCTCCTGGACGACGAGGAAAAGACCCTTGTGAAGGGCTTCCTCATCAACAAGTTCCGGGGGGATGTGAAACTCCTCGAACCGGGGCTCGAAATGCTCTCCGGCCTGACGGGGGGGCGCCCTGTCCTTGGGGTGATCCCCTGGCTGAAAAATCTCGCCGTGGCCCAGGAGGATTCGGTCTACCTCGAGGAGAACCGGTCCTCCGGTATCCCCGGAGCAGTGGACATCGTCGTGATCAAGTTCCCGCGCATTTCCAACTACGACGACTTCGACCCCCTCGCCCTCGAGGAAGGTGTCTCCCTCCGGTTCGTGGACAGGCCCGAAGATCTTGGAAAACCCCATGCCGTCATCCTCCCCGGAAGCAAGACGACGCTGGAGGACCTCGCATGGCTCCGCCGGTCGGGTTTCGACGGTCTCCTTGCCGCCCTTGTCCTGTCGGGGGCATCTCTCGCCGGCGTCTGCGGGGGCTACCAGATGCTCGGCCGCCGGATTTCCGACCCCCTGGGGGTGGAGGGAGCCTCAGGCGGCGGGGACGGGCTCGGCTTCCTCCCCGGCGAGACCCTTTTCGAACCCTCCAAGGAGACTACCAGGGTAACGGGCGCCACCGTTCCCGGAGAGGGGTTCCCGGGCTCCCGGTCCGTTCCCGTGGAAGGGTACGAGATCCACATGGGCAGGACGGTCCTCCCCCGGGGGGCCAGGCCGCTCCTGTCCCTGGGGGGCGGAAGGACCGACGGCGCCGTGAGCGCCGGGGGGCGGATATGGGGAACCTACCTCCACGGCATCTTCGACAGCGGGGAGTTCCGGGAGGAATGGCTCCGCTTTCTCGGCAGGAGGGAACCGGGGAAGGACCTTCCCTTCCGGGTGGTCCGGGAGCAGGCCTTCGACCGTCTCGCCGACGAGGTGGAGGCTGCCCTCGACATGAAGGCGCTGGAGCGGATCATCGGCCTATGACCACTGTTGCCGCTGCCTGCCCGGGAACCTGCGGGGAGCTTTTCCAGGGCACCCTTGAAGGCATACCCTGCCTTGTGTCGTGTCCCATCGACAGGTACGCCCGGATCCGTATCACCGCCCGCCCGGGAGAAGGGCTCTCTCTTCCCGGGGAGATGAGCAAAACCAGAAGGGCCCTGGAAGCCTTCCTGGGACGCCGGTTCCTTGGGGGGAAGAACCTTGCGGTGGAGCGGATGGAAGCTCTGCCTGAAGGCAAGGGATACGCAAGCAGTACCGCCGACATTCTTTCGGCCCTCGCCTGCGCGGCGTTCCTGGCGGGGACTTCCCTGCCGCCGGAAGAAGCGTCTGCAATCGCCCTTTCTGTGGAGCCCACCGACAGCATCGCCTGGCCGGGACTGGCCCTCCTCGACCATCGGGAGGGGAGGATCATGAGGTTCCTCGGGCCTCCCCCGCCTCTGTCTGTGTTCGTCCTCGACTGGGGGGGCACCGTGGACACCGAAGAATTCAACAGCAGAAACAGCCGTCCTGTCCTGGAATCCCTCGCACCCCTTCACCGGGAGGCCTTCTCCCTGGTCCTCCGGGGGGTGGAGCAGGGAGACCCGGAAGCCCTGGGCAGGGGGGCGTCCCTGAGCGCCCGGGCGTCAGCCCGGCTCCTGGAAAAGCCCCGCCTCGACGAGTGCTTCGCTCTCTGCTCATTGCTGGAGGGGTATGGGGTCTGCGTGGCCCACAGCGGTACCCTCTACGGCATCCTCCTGCCCTCCGGGGCAGCGGACCGGGAGGATGAAATCCTGGGAACGGCAGCCCGGAGGCTTTCTCCCGGGTGGGAGGGACGGATGCATTCCGTCGTTTCCGGGGGGCCGGGAAGGGAAGAAAGGAAGGAACGGCCATGATGCTTGTTTTTATTCTCCTGGGGGCCACGGTGTGGGACCTCCTCATCGGCGAGCCTCCGTCACAATACCATCCTGTGGTCTACATGGGGAAGTACGTCACCGCCTTCTGGAAGTACCGTCCCTCGGGAAGGGAGCGGGCCCTGCTCTATTTCGGCGGGGCCCTGGTCCTCTCCGGCGGCTTTCTCTTTTCATGGCCGGCAAGGATCCTCGGCATGTTCCCCGACTTTCTCTTCGCCATTCTTGCCGTCCCGCTGCTCAAGACCACCTTCTCCCTTTCGGGCCTTCTCGGCGCGGGGGAAGGGATCCTCGACTCCCTTGAACGGAACGACCTCCCGGGAGCCCGGAGAAAGCTCTCCCGGGACCTGGTGAGCAGGGAGACTGAAGACCTCTCAACGGAGGAAGTGGCGGGTGCGGCCGTGGAATCCCTGGCGGAGAACCTCACCGACAGCCTGGCGTCCCCTCTCTTCTTCTTCGGCGTCTTCGGGCTGCCGGGCGCCTTCTTCTACCGGTTCTGCAACACCTGCGACTCCATGATCGGCTACAGGGGAGGTGACATGGAATGGGGCGGAAAGTTCGCCGCCAGGTGCGACGACGTGCTCAACTGGATCCCCGCGCGGGTCTCCGCCTTTCTGCTTCTGGCCGCCGGAGCTCTCGCCGGTGAGAATGTCCTCTCCGGGATAGAGGCCCTGAGGCGGGGCCGCCTTCTCACGTCCAGCCCCAACGCCGGGTGGACCATGTCCGTCATGGCCGGTCTGCTGGGGGTAACCCTGGAGAAGCGGGGCGCCTATTCCCTTCCCGGCGGCACCGGCCCGCTGGACGAGGATGTCCTCCGGAGGGCCCTCCGGGTGGTCCGCATTGCCTCGGGACTCGTGCTTGTCGTCGCTGCGGTTCTCGGTGGCCTTCATGGACTGTTTCGTTAGGCAGGAGATTCTCACCGGGCGGCCCGCCCGGCATGGGGGGCTCGACTACGCCCGGCTTCGGAAGGAGGGGGTCTCTCCCGGGGAAGTCCTCGACTTCAGCGTCTCCACCAATCCATTCCCACCCTGCCCGGAAATGGCCGAAGCCATGTCCGGAGCGGCCCTTACCCGCTACCCCGATTCCTCCTCCGGTGAGCTCCGGTCCGCACTGGCGGAGCTTCACGCCGTAGCCCCGGAATCCGTCCTGGTGACCAACGGACTTGCCCAGGCCATCTTTCTCTGCGCCTTCGCTTTCGCCGACCGGGGGAAGAATGTTCTCACCGCTTCCCCGACCTTCGGGGAATACCGTTCGGCCTCGGAGTTCGCCGGGGCGGATGTCCTGGATGTTCCCGCGCGGGAGGAGGACGGCTTCGCCTTTCCCCTTGAGGATGTGGAAGACCGGATCAGGACTGTACGGCCCTCTCTCGCCTGGGTGTGTTCCCCAAACAACCCCACGGGAACCCTTCCCCCGAAAGAGGAGCTTCTCCGCCTGCTCTCCGCCTGCGACGGGACGGGCACCCTGCTCGCCCTCGACGAGGCCTACGTGAACTTCGCCCCCCCGGGATCGTCGGCATTGCCGCTTATGAGGCCCGGCCTTCTTCTTCTCCGGTCCATGACCAAGGACTACGGCCTGACGGGGCTTCGTCTGGGCTATATCCTGGGAGATCCCCGGCTTGTGGGTCTCCTCGCCTCCCTGCAGCCTCCCTGGAGCGTGAACGCCTGTGCCCAGGCCGCCGGTCTTGCGGCCCTGCGGGCCCGGGGATACTATGAAGCCCAGTGGGCCGGTCTCCGGAGCCTTGCCTCCGGACTGGCCCGGGATCTTGCGGAGGCCGGTTTCCCTCCTCTTCCGTCCGCGGGGAATTTTCTGCTTTTCCGGGCCGGGGATTCCGAAAGGCTCCAGGCGTTTCTCTGGAAACGGCGCATTCTGGTGAGGGACTGCTCCTCCTTCGGTCTTCCCGGATATGTCCGGGTGGGCGTGAAGAGCGGGGACGAGAACAGGCGGCTTGTGGAGTGCCTGGCTGCGTACCGGAAGGAGGCATCCTGATGGGCAGGCTGACCCTTGTCCTCGGCGGGAGCAGGAGCGGCAAGAGCGAATTCGCCGAGAATCTGGTCCGGGAGGCCGAGTGCGCGGGGAAAAAGGTGGTCTACATTGCCACCTGCGAATCCAGGCCCGAAGACCGGGAGATGGCGGAGCGGATCGACCGGCACAGGAAGCGCCGGCCGTCATCGTGGAGAACCGAGGAGGAGCCCCTGGCCCTCGAAGAGACCCTTCTGGGGCTTGAAAGCGGTACCGTGGCCCTGGTGGACTGCCTCGGCCTCTGGGTCTCGAACCTTCTCTTCTCCCTGCCGGAACAGCAGGAAGGGAAAGAGGAGGAGATTCTCAGGAGAGCGGAGGCGTTCTGCCGGGCCGCATCCGCCTCCGCCGCCGACGTGGTGGCTGTCTCCAGCGAAACAGGCATGGGGGTGGTTCCCCCCGCCCCGCTCGGAAGGATCTACCGGGATCTCCTTGGACTGGCCAACCAGGCGGCCGCACGCTCTGCAGGGGAAGCCTGGCTCGTGGTGGCCGGACTGCCTCTGAAACTAAAATAGAGAATACGTTCCAGGCGGTCCACGGCGGCCGTTCATCCAACCCTTCATCGGGAAAACCAGGAGGCATCATGACGACACTAGAACAGGCAATCGCCCGGATCCGCCCGCTCTGCGCACCTTCCATGGAAGAGGCGAGACGGCGCCAGGACTCTCTCACCAAGCCGAGGGGCAGCCTCGGGAAGCTCGAGGATCTTTCCGTGCAGCTCGCAGGAATCCAGCGCACCTCCAGCCCCGCTATCCGGCACAAGGTGATCCTCACCATGGCGGGGGATCACGGGGTGGTGGACGAGGGAGTGGCCCTTTATCCCCGGGAGGTCACGGTGCAGCAGGTGCTCAACTTTCTGGGCGGCGGCGGGGGAGTGAACGTTCTTGCCCGTCACGTGGGAGCCAGGGTTGTCCTGGTGGACATGGGGGTGGCCCATGACTTCGAGCCCCGGGAAGGCCTCCAGGTACGGAAGATCGCCAGGGGAACGGCGAACATGTTCCGCGGTCCCGCCATGACCCGGGAGCAGGCGGTCCGGTCCCTGGAAGAGGGCATCGCCGCCGTGGAGGAGGAAGCGGTGAAAGGCATGGACATCCTCGGCACCGGGGAGATGGGCATCGGCAACACCACGCCCTCCACGGCCATTGCCTGCGCCGTCACCGGCGTCCCCGTCCCCATGGCCACTGGCCGGGGAGCGGGGCTTACCGACGAGGGGCTCAAAAGAAAGATCGCCGTCATCGAGGGAGCCCTGTCCCTCCATTCCCCCGATCCCCGGGACGGTATCGACATCCTCTCGAAAGTGGGCGGGTTCGAGATCGGGGGGATCGCCGGCGCGGTCATCGGTGCGGCGTCCCTGGGCATTCCCGTGGCAGTGGACGGCTTCATCTCCACGGCCGCCGCGGTGATCGCCGTCCTTGTCTGTCCCGCCTGCCGGGACTACATGATCTGTTCCCACAAATCGGTGGAGATCGGCCACGAGCACCTGCTTCGCTTCCTGGAGGCGGAGCCGCTGCTCGACCTGGACATGCGTCTCGGGGAGGGGACCGGAGCCGCCCTGGCCATGTCCCTGGCAGAGGGCGCCGCAAAGGTGCTCAATGAAATGGCCACCTTCGAGAGCGCCGGTGTCTCCGGGCCGGTCGAACCCGGATCGGGCGCGCCGGGAGCGTAGAAAACCGTGGATTTTCTCCGGGCTCTTGGCTTTCTGACGATTCTGCCCTGCCCGCGGTATGAGAGCACCCCGGAGGACCTCGGAAGGTCCTCCGGATGGTTCCCCCTCGCCGGGGCCCTGCTGGGGGTACTGTTGGCCGCCGCACACGCGGGGCTTGCCCTTCTTCTTCCCCCCCTGGCGGCGGCTTCCTTCGCGGCGGTTCTCTGGGCGTTTCTCACCCGGGGGCTGCACCTGGACGGCCTGGCCGACACCTTTGACGGCATCGGGGGAGGGTACTGCCGGAAATCCCGGCTGGCCATAATGAAAGACAGCCGGCTCGGTACCTTCGGCGGAATCGCTGTGGCCTCAGCCCTTCTGATGAAAGTTTCACTCCTTGCCGGAACGGAAAGGACGGCGGCCCTGCAGGCCCTTTTCCTCGCCCCCGTTCTGGGCCGGTGGGCGATTCTCTTTGCCATGCGTTTCTTCCCCTCCGCCCGCCCGGGCGGCATGGGAGACCTGTTCCGGAAAGGCTGCACGAACCGCTGCCTCTACACCGGAACAGCGGCCGCAGTCCTTCTGGCCGCAGCGTCGGGAGGCATGACCGGCATCATGCTTCTGCCTCTTGTCCCCCTCTTTGTCCTGCTCTTTTCCCGGTGGCTGGCCTCCCTCCTGGGGGGACTCACCGGCGATTCCTACGGGGCGGTGTGCGAGCTGTCGGAAATACTCTCCCTCTGTCTTTTCACCGTCCTCAGGTAACGTCCTTTCACGACGGAACAATATCCAGGGGAAGCCTCCCGCACTTTCCCCCGAAGATCGCCCCGGAACAGGAAAGATGGTCCCATAGGCCCGGAAGACATGGAGTCTGTGGGATTGTAAAATCTGCAAAAAATATTAAAATAATGGAATCATAGTTCTTTCTTCCCGATTTCTTCGCCGTTCGCCGTTCCCCTGAAGACCAAAGTACGTAAAAAAGAAGGTGATGAAGAGGAGCAGATGTGATTCTTCTACCGGGAAGACAGAGGGAGAGTGGAGTGGTGTCCATTGTGCCGGGGCTGGTCAGGGGCTCCGGCGGGAGCAGAAAGGCTGTGAGATCCATGAGGAGGAACAGGACAGTCCTTGCGGCGGCACTTTTTTTGGCGGGAGTTCTGATCTTGTGGTCCGGCCTGGAGGCGGCCTTCGCCCAGCCGGTGATTACGGCGAGGCTCCGGGCGGTCCCGGAGAATTTTTCCGGAAGATGCCCCGCAAAGATACGCTTTGACGGGGTGATAATGGTCAGGAACAATACCCGTCCCCCGCTGAGAGTCCAGTACAGGTTCCTGAGGAGCGACGGCGCCCTGTCGCCCATATCGACCATCGTCTTTGACGGCAACGGGTCGAAAAACGTGAGCACCACATGGACCCTTGGAGGCCCTTCACTGCCCTCTTACTCAGGATGGCAGTCCATCAAGATCCTCTATCCCCAGGAGGCGGAGTCCAACAGGGCGAACTTCAGCGTCGCCTGCCAGGCTGAGCCTCCCAGGAAGCCCGATCTTGTCATCCGTTCATTCGGCCTCAAGGAATGGGGAAAATGCGAGCCGAACCACGTCATCTTCACCTTCCAGGTGACGGTGGCCAACATCGGCTCAGCTCCGTCACCGGCCGTTCCGGGCAAGGCAATGGTCCAGGCCATGGACCAGCACGGCAACGGCTGGGGCAACGGAGTTGTCCTCAACGCCATTCCCCCCGGAGGTCACCAGACGGTAGTGATACCGGTCTACTATCTCAAGAATGACCCCGGACATATCACAGGGGCGGCGCCCCATCCATTCCGGGCCATTGCCGACCCCCTGAAGCTCGTGGATGAACTCCGGGAGGACAATAATCTTTCGGGCGCGATCAACGTGGACCCTCGGAGCCTCTGCAGGACCGCCGACATACCCGGGACAACCCATCCTCTGACAGAAGACTGCATTGCCTTCAATCCGGCAACCGCCCAGGTTAAGTTTCTTAACAATGACTGGAAGATCGTGGACGGGAATCACTGGATGTTCAGTTTCGGGAACAAGAAGACTGAAGCGGAGCAGGCTCTCCGGGTGATCAAGCATTACAGGGTGAACCAGTCGTGTTTCGTCGGGCGGCCGGGTCCGTCCTTCCAGTATCTCCTGCGGTCGGGAGCGGCCCCCTCCGGGGCCATGGCGGGCGAGGACTGCGTTTCCTTCAACCCCAATACCGCCGAGGTGAAAAAAATAAGCAACGACTGGAAGATCGTGGACGGGTCTCACTGGATGTTCAGTTTCGGCAGCAAGGAAGACGAGGCCCGCCAGGCTCTCGCCATCATCAAGAAATACGGTTTCACACGGTCGTGCTTTGTGGGCAGGCCGAACGCGAGTTTCCAGTACATGAGGAAATAATTTTCTGAGAGGGCGATGCCTTCTGAAGAAAAGGGAGCATCCGCCTGTGCAGGTATCCGGCGGATGCTCCCTTTTTCAAATGTTATCCGGATGTGGAAGAAGCATTGAAAACTGATGGGTGCGAATAAGAGAGGGCAAAGGAGGAACGGGCAATGAAGAAAAAACGTCCCGGATGGGTAATTGCGGTTTTCGTTATTCTGTCCTTTTTCGGTTTCGGGTCCTCTGCCGCCGAATCAAAAACCTACTGGCATTTTACCATCAAGGCATTTGTGGACCTGCCTGATACCAATGGCGTGGAATGGGCCTGGATAACGATGGTCGAATACGATGCGGCAAAGGCCTATCCTGCCGAGGCGGGCGTCGCCGCTGAATACGGCGGTGAACTGAAGGGGACGGTGTTTGCCTTTGTGCGCGGCGCTGCATGGCGCTCCGCTCACAGGTATTTTCGGGACGCTACCTGCAGCGGCCGCCCGTCGAAAAACGAGACGTTCTGGGAATCGAGCGAGAGCGACAGCGTTTTCGCCATGGGGCAGCTTATCTCGTCGCGCCCCTTTAGAGGTTTGCCGGGGACGGTTCCCCCGGAACCTGATTCCTTCAGGTTCGGGTTCGAGAAGAGAAGGGTCCTCCGCCCCGACGGGACCTGGTTCGAGCCGGAAAGCCAGGCGAATGTTTTTACCGGCGCCATCAATGTAGAGGGCCGCCCGAGAGAAGAAACCAGGGGTGATTTTTACTTCCAGGTTGTAAATTATCCTGACAACCTGGAACATCACCGACGGTGCGGGAAGGCCTGGGCGGAGCAGTATGTCTCCGTTTTCAGATCGTTTCACATTGTGGACTCCATACCGGCCTTCGGCGGGTACGTGTTCGGCCAGAAATCATTGCACCCCGGCAGCAGGATACGTTTTGTCTATCATGCGGAACGTACGGTCTCTCCTGTCCATCCCAACTGGAGACTAGAGATAATGTAGCCTGTGTCTTGAGCAAAAACCTCGAGAGATTTTCGATTTTCGGGAAAGAGTTGTTTCCCGGGAAAGAATCAATTGACCCGCCTTTTCACACCATCTATACTGTGAAAAAACAGAACAATCAGTCATTGGCTTTTGTCTGAATCAGTCTCCGGCGAAGGAGGGCAATAATCCCATGGCAAAGGGCGGAACCGGATCAGCATACAGGTTATTTCTGACATTGGTATTTCTCCTCGCCTTCCCTTCGGAAGGCGTTCCGTGGGGTGCCCTTAAAGAGTACGCTGAAACACACCAGTACATTCTCAGGGAAGCGATGAAACTGGCAGCTTCCGATCCGGCGTTTGTGCAGAAGTTTCCTTCTGCGGAAGAACTCGTAAACCATGATTATGTCCTCGTGACAGCCCTTGGGAAATCCGGTCCCGGCCCTGATGTGGACGGGGCCTCACCCTATTCGTGGCATTATTACAACCCGAGGACAGGGAAAGGCCTTGCCCCGAAGAAAGTGGCGGATTTTTTCAGCGTCATGATGCACAAAAGGGTCAGGGGAGAATCTCAGGCCAGGGAAGCCGCCTGGGCGGCTCATTTCCTCGCCGACATGTTCGTTCCGTACCATGTGACGGGAATGCCGGAAGAGGAGGCATGGCAATCCTTCATGGCGGGAACGCCGCTTGGGGAAAAGGAGACGGGGCCGGCGGAACTGTATTCGATGAAGAGTCCGCCGCCGGCGGGATGGGGAGAAGGAGGAGACTTTTCTTCAGCCCTGGAGCTGTTTTTTAATGAATACCCGCCTGAGAACGACGAGGGAGTGGACTGGTTCGATCCGTGGTATTTCAACGGATGGGGCGGAGCGACTGCTCCCGGCATCGCCACGGGCAGCCACGGATTCTGGGAGTACCAGGCATGGGAATGGTTCAGGGTAAAGCAAGTCGTGAAAAAAAGCCTGCCCGCGCCCGGGTACGACCCGTTGTGGAAAAACCGGAAATCCGAAATGGGAACCGTTTTCTGGAGAGCCCAGGCCGCCGCTGCGGCAGAATACGCAGCGGACTGCGCGTCACGAACCCGGCAAAACATCCCGGCCATTCTGTCCAGTCCGGACCAGGGGATACAGAATGCCGTCCGAGCCGTGTATACCCTTTACAGGGCTTCCATGACATCCCTCCGGGCATCCTGGCGGCAGGAAGATCTCACTGGGGGAGGATACAGGGTTTTCTGCACGGTGCGCAATACGAATCCACTGGAAGAATTTGCGGGTGCCGAGGCGCGGCTGTTGTACAGAAAAGACGGACGATGGATTGTGAGAGAGACGGTTACGCTCCCCCGTCCTGTACCGCCCCAGGGAGCCGGAGAATTTTTCTGGGATTTTCGTTCAGGTGATTCTTTCCAGTGCATTGCTGAGGTTGCGGGTCTGTTCCGGCAGACTCCCGATTTGGGGTATGTGAACCTTTCCTTCACGACCGGCGGCGCCTCTCCGGAAATGGATCATGGAAGAACCTTCGCAGGGAGGATGAATTTCTCCATGGCGAATTATCCCGAAGGAACCAGGATCAATCAACTGTCTCTCTCTATTTCTCCGTTTGACGGAAATGTCCGGGGAAGCGCCAGGCTCAGGTTTATACCTCAGGTGCCCGGAGGTATGAAACCCATGGGCCTGGAACTTTTCCTTGAGGGGGCATTCGACGGGACGCGCCTGTCGGGAACCTGCCGGGGAACGCAGGAGAATTTTTTCTGGACAGGCGGCGGCAGCGCAGCCGGAAGGTGGAGCGCCAGTCTCTCGGGAAAACAGGTGAAAGGATCGATAGTCCTTGAGAGAGACGGAAAAACATACAGTCTCCCGTTTTACGGAAATGAGCCGGTGCTGTAACCATGGAGGGGGAGAAAATGAGAACAATTATTGTTTTGATTCTTCTTTTCCTGCTCAATGGGCGTGAAGCATTCTCCGGAGGGCCTTCCGTGGCCGGCGGTCGTCCCGGACAGGCTGTACCTGCCCATCGCCCTGGAATGGTTCATTGACGGCGACCGCTCCAGAAGCAGGGGTTAGGGGTACAAACCCAGTTGCTCAAAGAGAAAAAGGAGGGGCAGCGTGGAACATTCAGCAGGAAAAAAACTGGTTGTCCTGTGGACGAGCGGAGAGAAGATAACTGCGATGAACATGGTCATGCTCTACTGCCTGAACTCGAAGCTGAAGGGATGGTGGGACGAGGTTACGCTGCTCGTGTGGGGAGCCTCGACAGGGCTCCTTGCCGAAGACGGTGAAATACAAACGTACCTCAGCACTCTTCAGGAAGCGGGGGTGGAGGTGATTGCATGCAAAAAATGCGCCGAAAACCTCGGTGCGGCGGAGAAGCTCGAGAACCTCGGCGTGAAGGTTTTTTACACCGGGCAGTACCTGACAGAAAAAATCCAGTCGGGCCATAAGATACTCTCGGTGTGAAGAGCCGGTTCTTACGGTGTTGGTCCGCCCATTTGAGGCATCCAGTTGAGCTGCCTCACTGTCAGATGTCCGTCGAACCGGGTGAGGACGTGCACCCCGCAGTAGTCCTGCCGCAGGGAAAAGAGCTTCTGCCAGGGAATGTCCAGCAGAGTGAAGATGATTGTTTTGAAGACCCCTGCGTGGGCGGTGATGAGGAGATTGCCCTCCCACCGGTCCAAAAGGTTGGTGAAGGCCGGCCAGACCCGCTTTTGGACGTCAAGGAAGTTTTCTCCTCCCGGCGGGCGGAAACCGGCGAAATCCTGTCCCCTGGCCTCGAAGGCTTCGGGGTCCGACGCCATGATTTCCTTCATGGACCTGACCTCCCACTCGCCGAAGGCGATCTCCTGGAGTTCCGGGACGATGGCGAAGGGCAGATTCCGATCCCCTGCGACGATTCGGGCTGTCTCTGACGCCCGCTTCAGGCCGCTGTGGAAGACCCTGTCGAGGTGGATTCCCGCGAAGGCCTGATTCAGGGCCATGGCCTGCTCTTCTCCTTCGGGAGAGAGAGGCAGGTCCGTCCTTCCGAGAAAGCGCATTTCGTAGTCCGGCAGCGCCGGCCGCCCGTGGCGGACCAGGTAGATGGTTGATTCCATGATGCTCCTCCTTCCGGAGAATGTATTCCCTGTTTGTACGGAACGTTTCATAGGGTACAATACAATGCAGGGAAATACCAGCGAAAGGAGAACTGCCGACATGAAAAAATCACTCGTGGTGACCTGCTCCGCTCCCGCAGCCGTCCGGGCTGCCGTGGAGGAGGGGGTTGCCGGCAACGCCGACATTTTCTACCTTGAGGACGCCGCACCGGAAAAAAGGGCGGAGATCCTTTCCTCCGCCCATGGGCTTCTGTCCTTCTTCTTCAACAAAGAAATACAGGAGGAAGAATATCCTCTTCTGGAAAACCTGGAACTCTTCCAGGCCATTTCCACGGGCCTCGACTACCTTCCCTTCGACAAGATGCCCGAAAAACCCGTTCTTGCCTGCAACGCCGGAGGATGGGCCCCCCAGATCGCCGAACACACCATGGCCCTTCTGCTCGCGCTTGCGAGAAGGATCGTTCCTCTTCACAACGACCTTATGAAGGGTGTCTTTAACCGCAACGGCTATTCTCCCATGAGCCTTCGGGGAAAAATACTCACCGTGGCGGGCTACGGCGGCATCGGGCGCATGACCGCAGACCTTGCCCGGGGGTTCGGCATGAAAATCAGGGCGCTGAACACCAGCGGAAAGACCGACGGCGACGTGGACTTCATGGGAACCCTGAAGGACCTTGAAACGGTCCTCCCCGATACTGACGTGCTGCTTATCTCCCTGCCCCTGAACAGGCACACCAGGGGCGTCATAGGGAAGAAGGAGCTCTCCCTCATGAAAAAGAACGCCATACTGCTCAACGTGGCCCGGGCTCCCCTGGTTGTGGAGGAGGATCTCTACCTCCACCTGAAGGAGAACCCCGACTTCCAGGCAGGCCTGGACGTGTGGTGGAAGGAACCCACCTGGGGAGGGGGAGATTTTGCCCTCGACTTCCCCTTCCTCGAGCTTCCCAACGTAGCCGGTTCGCCCCACAATTCGAACCGGTGCGAGCGGGACATGGAAATGGCAGCCCTGGCCGCTGCTGAAAACGCGGCCGCTTTTTTCAAAGGAGAGAAATTCGGCGGGCTCATCCGCCGCGAAGACTATATGGAATGAGAGGGAGACTGTCATGGCTCGCTTCACCATAGCAACGTTCAACGTAAATTCTGTCCGCAGCCGGATGCCCGTTCTGCAGAAGTGGCTTTCCGATCATCCCGTGGATGCCCTGTGCCTCCAGGAGACCAAGGTGGTGGACAACGACTTCCCCGAGGCCGACTTCAAGGCTCTGGGGTTTCGCAGCCTCTACAGGGGAGAGAAATCCTACAACGGTGTGGCCATCCTCACGAAGGCACCCCTTGACGGATTTGCCGTCGGTTTTGGAGACGGCGAGGAGCCTGAGGGGGAAACCCGCCTTCTGCGGGCCCGGATCGGGGACTTCTGCATGGTGAACACCTACATTCCCCAGGGAAAGGCCATCGACCACCCGGATTACCAGTACAAGCACCGTTTCCTCGACCGCATGAAATCTCTTTTCGAGAGGGAGTACCTCGTGTCCGAGAAGATCGTCTGGGTGGGAGACATGAACGTGGCTCCCACGGACATGGACGTGACCAGCCCCGAAAAGAAGCGGGACCATCCCTGCTTTGCCCCGGACATCCAGGAGCACTTCGAAGACGTGAAACGCTGGGGCTTCGCCGACCTGTTCCGCAGATACAGACCCGAACCGGGAGAGTTCTCCTTCTTTGACTACAGGGTAAAGAACTCCCTGGAGAAAAACATAGGCTGGAGGATCGATCACGTTCTCGTCACGCCGGCCCTTGAAAAGCTCGCCCTGGACTGCTGGATCGACAGGGAGCCCAGGAGCTGGGAGAAGCCCTCGGACCACACGCCCGTGGTGGCCGTGTTCGACCTGTAGGTCCGCCATGTTCAGGAACTGCATCTTTTCGGATCCCCCGGTGGAAGACCGGTACTTTCCGCCCTCCTGGAGCGCCCTGACGCTCCGCTCGGAGGGGTGCGACCTCTACGGCGTCATGTACCACCCGGCGGGGAAAGGCCCCCACCCCACCATGGTGCTCTTCCACGGCTTCCCCGGCACGGAGAAGAACGGCGATCTCGCCCAGGTGTTCCGCAGGGCGGGCTTTAACACTATTGTTTTCTCCTACCGGGGTGCGTGGGGCAGCCAGGGGAGCTTCTCCTTCTCCCATGTGGTCGAGGACGGCAGGAACGTCCTCCGCTTTCTCCGCAGTCCGGAGGCGCGGGAAACCTTCGCCGTGGACAGGGACCGCATCATCGCGGCAGGGCACAGCATGGGGGGCTTCGCCGCAGTCAAGGCGGCGGAGGAATGTCCTTTCGTGAAGGACATTCTCTTTCTCTCGGGCTGGAACGTGGGGCTTGACGGAAAACGGGCCGCCGCCGACCCGTCCCTCGGGCAGAAGCTGCGGGGGCTTTTGGAGGAGTGCGCTCCGCCCCTGGCGGGAACGGAGGCCGATGCCCTGTGGAACGAGATAATAGACAAAAGGGAGGACTTCGACCTTCTCAATTCAGCCGCTGCCTTTGCGGGCCGGAACGTCCTCCTCGTCGGCGCCTCGAGGGATGCCATCACCCCGCCCGATGTGCATCACTCGTCCCTGCTGGAGGCCCTCCGGAAAGACGGCAGAGCCGTCGTCCGCGACGTCATGTTGGACGATGACCACGGATATTCAGCATCCAGGGTGGCCCTGGCAGAAGCGTTACTGGACCACCTGGAGAAGAGAGGGTACTGACAGGACGAAAAGGGGGCTCCTCCGGGAGCCCCCTTCGATACTCTACTGTTTTCTCTTCAGCAGTTCCTTCACTGCCGTCCGGATGTCCGAAGGCTCCCTCCCCAGGGGCGTTCCCGCCTCCTTGAGAGAGATGCTGCGGGGGGTATCGGCGGGCCAGCCCGCCTCCTTCAGAATCTCGGCCCCGTCCAGGCCGTACCCTGCGGCCACCTCGTCCAGGGTGAAGCTCCCCTTGAGTTCGTCCGGGTTCGCCGGCACATCTTTGACCGGGGCAGGAGCCTGTGCCGGGTTTGCGGCGAAGTAGGTCGTCAGGTCTTCCTTCAGGATTTCATCGTTCACGCCCTCGATTTTCTTGATCGACACATCCCTGGGAGTTTCGGCAGGCAGCTTCGCGATTTCCAGCACCTTCTCCGGGGACAGTTTCACCTGTTTCGCCACCTGGTCGATGTTCATCCATCCGAAGACTCCCTCCACCGGATCCTTCAGGGCTTCCACCGAGGTCGAAGCGAAGGTCTGCCAGTACCCCGTGAGCTTTGCCGTGCCGTAGGCGCCGAAGAAAAGCAGCACGCCCATGACGCCCACCGCCAGGGCGGAAAGCATTTTCCGGCCGCCGAAGGAAAAGACCAGGGTCTTCTCCACGGGGCAGCTCTCGGTGCACCGGCCGCAGGCGATGCAGTCCGCATCGGTGACCTTTTCGGCAGCCAGAGGGGCGAGTCCCATGGGGCAGGCGCGGTTGCACTTTCCGCAGCTAATGCACGTTTCCCTGTTCCGGACCACCTTCGTGAAGCTCAGTTTCTGGAAGATGGCCAGGGCGGCGCCGAGGGGGCAGAGATAGCGGCACCAGAAACGCTCGATGAAGAGCCCTGCGCCGATGACCAGGCCGAAGAGGACGGCGAAGGCCCATGGGGTGGCGACGATCTCGTCCCAGCCTGCCGCCAGGTGCATCCAGGCAGCCCAGGGATCGTAGTCTCTCCAGGCGAGGGTACCGAGGCTCCACGTGTAGTAGAGAATGACGGCAAGAATGACGTACTTCAGCATCTTCAGCGCGCCGTCAAGGGACTGGGGAAGTTCCTTTCTTTTGATTCCCAGTTTCCGGGCCAGCCCTCCCGAGATCTCGCCGATGGTCCCCAGGGGGCAGATCCATCCGCAGAACACCCGGCCGAAGAGCAGTGTTATGGCCACCACGGCGCCGAAGAGCACCAGGGCGCTGGGAGCCACCCGGCGGAGCCAGGTCCCGGAGCTCAGGTAGCTGTAGATGCTCTCCAGCCCGCCCAGGGGGCAGAGGGCATCCACCGTCGGGACTCCAGTGGGGCCTCCTCCCAGCACCTGGTGCCGGTACCCCACCCAGGTGATGAATGCCAGAAAACCGAACATGACCGCATACCGGACCCGCTTCCACGTGAACACGGCAATCGCCTCCTCCGAAAAAGTGGAAAAAGAATAACACCCATGGGACAGGAATACTATTGGAAGATTATACCCCTCAGGAGTACGTATTTCTGCTGATCTTCTGCGGGTTGACCTGGCCTTGACCGATCTCCTTCCTTTGAATAGTATAACGTAATAAAGAGATGAGGAGGTGTTCTTTAAAAATGGAGAATATGCGGGTTCCGGCCAGAATCGTTTCCGGCCGCAGGACGACGGATGGAGCAGGAGTCAGCCTCGTGCGCGTCTTCGGGTATCATGACGTGAAGGACTTCGATCCCTTCCTCATGCTCGACGCCTTTGACTCGAAAGACCCCGCCGACTATGTAAAGGGCTTTCCGTGGCATCCCCACAGGGGCATCGAGACGATCACCTACCTTATCAGCGGCGAGATCGAGCACGGGGACAGCCTCGGCAACAGGGGAGCCATCCTCGGCGGCGACTGCCAGTGGATGACCGCCGGCTCGGGCATCATCCACCAGGAGATGCCGAAGCCGTCGGAACGGCTTCTCGGCGCCCAGCTCTGGCTCAACCTTCCGGCGAAGGACAAAATGTGTCCGCCGAAGTACAATGATCTTGTCAGCGGGAATATTCCCCGGAAAACGGAGGAGACAGCGGAGGTCCGGGTCCTGTCCGGAACGTACGGTGGCCTGGAGGGCCCCATGAAGGCCCACTACGTGCAGCCACGGTATCTCGACGTTTCCGTCCGTGGGGGCGGGAGATGGACGGTGGAAACTCCTCCTGAGGCCACGGTGTTCGTGTACATCGTGGAGGGGGAGGGTGCCTTCGGTCCGGGAAACGGAACTGCGGTGAAAGAGAAAAACGCCGTTCTTTTCTCCCGGGGGAAGGGGTTTTCGGTGCAGGTTGCCGGGGGGGGAATCCGGTTCCTCTACCTGGAGGGCATGCCGTTGGGGGAACCTGTCGCCTGGGGCGGCCCCATAGTGATGAACACCAAAGAGGAGCTTGACCAGGCCTTCCGGGACCTGGACAATGGAACGTTTATCCGGAAGTGAAACGGACTCCGGGAGTACACATTCGGAAGAGAGAGGGTGGATGTCGTGATACAGGCAGGAATACTTGTTTTTCCCGACGTTGAGGAGCTTGATTTTGTCGGCCCCTTCGAGACGCTGTTGGCGGCGAACGTGGTGAAGCCGGGCAGCATGGACGTGAAAATACTCGCCTTCCAGGACGGACCCATCAGGGCAGCGAACGGGCTTCGCTTCCTGCCGGACGGAGGGCCCGATCTCTGCCCGCAGCTTGACGTGCTCATCCTTCCGGGAGGGCAGGGCCGCCGGATCGCCGTTCGGGACAAGCGGGTGATCAGCTTCGTAAAGGAGCGGTACGAACAGGTCCGCTTCCTGGGCACGGTCTGCACCGGCGCCTTCATCGCCGCCGAGTCCGGCCTCCTCGAGGGAAGGGCAGCCACTACCCACCACGGCTTTTTCGACGAACTCGACGCCTATCCCGGCGTCAAGGTCATGGAGAAAAAGGTGGTGAAGGACGGCCGCATTCTCACCGCCGGCGGCGTCAGTTCGGGGATCGACCTTTCCCTGTGGATTCTCGCCCTGCTCTTTGACCGCGATTTCGCCGCCGAGGCGGCGGGCTACATCGAGTATCCCTTCCGTCCCGACGTTTTTTTCGAGAAATAGGAGGCTTTTCATGACGATCTCTCCTCTTGCGGGTCACCGGCCGCCCCATACCATGCTCGCCTCCATCCCCGGCCTGGTGTCGGCCTACTACACGGAACAGCCCGACCCGGAGAATCCCCTCCAGCTCGTCTCCTTCGGCACGTCGGGGCACAGGGGATCTTCCCTGAAGGGGTCCTTCAACGAGGCCCACATTCTCGCCGTTTCCCAGGCCATCGCCGAGTTCAGGACAGGGAAGGGGATCAACGGTCCCCTGTTCGTTGGAAAAGATACCCATGCTCTCTCGGAGCCGGCTTTCCGGACCGCCGTGGAGGTTTTCGCCGCCAACGGCGTGGACACGGCAGTCCAGGAAGGGGGAGGGTATACACCCACTCCCGTGATTTCCCATGCCATCCTGGGATGGAACAGGGGCCGGACATCCGGTCTCGCCGACGGTGTAGTCATCACCCCGTCCCACAACCCCCCGGAGGACGGGGGCTTCAAGTACAACCCCCCGTCGGGGGGGCCCGCCGATCCGGAAATGACCGACCGGATCCAGGCCCGGGCCAACGAAATCCTGGCGTCGGGAGGAAAGGGTGTCCGGAGGATTCCCTTCTCTTCGGCCATGAAATCCGACACAGTCAGGGCGATGGACTACGTTGCCCCCTACGTAAACGACCTCGGGGCTATCCTGGACCTCCAGGCCATCGCCCGGTCGGGCGTCTCCATCGGCGCGGACCCCATGGGCGGCTCCGGCGTGGCCTACTGGGACGTGATCGCTTCCAGGTACGGGCTGAAACTGGACGTGGTCAACCCCGTGGTGGATCCCACCTTTTCGTTCATGTCCGTGGACTGGGACGGCAAGATCCGAATGGACTGCTCATCCCCCTATGCCATGGCGGGCCTGGTCAACCTGAAGGACAGGTACGACATCGCCTTCGGCAACGACACGGACTTCGACCGCCACGGAATCGTGGTCCCCGACCGGGGACTTCTTGCCCCGAACGGCTACCTGGCCGTGGCGGTGGACTACCTCTTCACCCACAGGCCCGGCTGGAGGAAGGACGCGGCCGTGGGAAAGACCCTCGTATCAAGCTCGCTCATCGACAGGGTCGCCCGGTCGGTGGGACGGAAATGCGTGGAGGTTCCTGTCGGCTTCAAATGGTTCGTGGAAGGACTGCTCGACGGCTCCCTGGGCTTCGGGGGCGAGGAAAGCGCCGGGGCGTCCTTCCTCAGGAAGGACGGGACGGCGTGGTCCACCGACAAGGACGGAATCATCCTCACCCTCCTCGCGGCGGAAATCCTGGCGGTTACCGGAGAGCACCCCGGAATACGGTATGACGGGATCACGGCGAGACTCGGCGTTCCCTACTATGCAAGGATCGATGCCGCCGCCGGGCCTGAGCGGAGAAAGCTGCTCAAGAAGCTTACCCCCGAGGCTGCGGAGGGAGACACCCTGGCCGGCGAACCCATTCTCGCCAAGCTGACGGAGGCTCCCGGTAACGGGGCACCCATCGGCGGCCTGAAGGTGACTTCCGAAAACGGGTGGTTTGCCGCCCGGCCCTCCGGCACCGAGGACGTGTACAAGATTTACGCCGAGAGCTTCCTCGGCGAAGACCACCTCAGGAGGATCCAGGAAGAGGCCCGGGACATGGTGGACGGGGTCTTTGCCAGGGCAGGCGTCTGACACCGGGGAAGGAAAGCGGGGCCGCCCTTCAGGGGCGGCCCCGCTCTTCATTGATGGCAGTGAGCTCACGCAAGGGTATCGAGCCGATCTTCGGTCTCCGAATCCGACCCTTCCCTGCTGTCGGGGTGCAGGTACTCCCTGAAACGTTTCTTGTTCTGTTTCGGTCGCTCCTTTGCCGCCTTTCCGGTGACTCGTCCTCCCTGGGCCGAAAGAACGGAAAGAACGGGAGACACCCACGTGGATTCCATTTTTTCCATGGCGCTCCCTCCTTTGTCTTTTCTTATCGGCGTTTTTAGAATAATCCATTAACAAAAAGCCGCCCCTTCTGGGGGCGGCAGGAAGAAAACGATGTCAGGCTTCGTCCTTTGCATTGCTCTTCATTTTCATGACGACCATGACGATGCCGATGACGGCCATAATCCCAAGCCAAACCATGGTGATGTTATTCATCCATTTCACCTCCTTACATCCAGGAGCACGACGAATTCGCTCTGCAAAGCGCGGCAATAAGTGAAAAGAAAAACGGAAAACGAAGATCTGTGAACTGAAAAACGAATAGAAAGAAGATCGAAACTATTGGACTGAAATTAACCTACCATAATTGGCAGCTCAATTCAACCCAAGATTGAAAAAAACAGGCAATTTGCTATTCCCTATTTTCAGACCTATTTCCTGAGGGAATGGATGGTGCTCAATGTTTCCCCTACGGTCTGCTTCGGATTCGCATGCTCTCCAGTATGATGTCTGCTCCAAGGGCAACGTCCTTCAGGGATGCCTCTTCCGCCGGATTGTGGCTGATTCCTTCCCTGCAGGGGATAAAAACCATGCCTGCGGGAGCGACGGCGGCAATCTTCATGGCGTCATGTCCTGCTCCGCTGGGCATTCTCCGGAAGGGGATTCCCGACTCTTCCGCCGCCGCCGCAAGTGAATCGGTTACGCAGGGGGCCAGGGTAACGGGATCCATGGCGGAGATGATGTCCACGTCGCACCGGATACTTCGCCGGCCTTCCGTTTCACGGATGATATTTCTGACGGAGGCGACAGCCCGGGAGATGCTTTCTTTTATGATTCCCCGGATGTCGATCCTCAGCTCCACCATGCCCGGAACCACGTTCAGGGCGTTCGGATGGACATGGGCAACGCCCACCGTGGCCACTGTTGCGTGAAGGCTTTCCGCTTTTCCCGCTTCTTCGACGCCGAGAACGATTTCCGCCGCTGCGCAGAGGCCGTCTTTCCTCAAGTTCATGGGCGTGGCTCCTGAATGGTCCTGCCGGCCGTGGATCGTGACTTTCAGCCGCGTAGGGGCGGCAATGGCGGTCACTATACCGAGAGGTTCCTTCGCCTCCCAGAGCACCCGGCCCTGTTCGATGTGGAGTTCGGTAAAGTCGATCATGGGGTCGAGACCGCAGGTACCGGGAGAATGCCCTTTTCGTATCATGGCGTCGTACAGGCTGTCGCCGGAAAGGGATTTCGCGTCTTTGAGCCGGTCGGTGCAGATGCTCCCGGCGACAGTTCCGCTGCCTGCCGTGGCAAGTCCGTACAGGCTTGATTCTTCGGCCCGGAAAACGGCGGTTTTTACGGGGAGAGAAAGCCCGAGCCTCCGGATTTTTTCCATGACGAGCAGGCCGGCAAGGACGCCGACAACCCCGTCATATCGTCCTCCCTGCGGGACGGAGTCGAGGTGGGATCCTACCACGCGGCAGGGACGGTCCGTTTCGCCCGGAAAGGAGATGAACATATTCCCTATGCAGTCCTCTGTGACGGAAAAACCGAGGCCGGAGGCAAAGCCCGCAACCTTTTCAAACATGGCATCCTCCTCGGCCGAATAGGCAAGCCTGGTGACACCTCCGTCGGGATCGGCTCCAACAGGCTCCAGTTCCCTGAACCATTGTTTCAGCAGCGGCAGATTCATTCCATCATCTCCAGCGGTGCCCTTTCACCTGGGGCGAAGGGGACAGGATATTGAAAAACGTTTTTTCTGCTACACTATTCTATGAAAGGTTTCATATTCCAGAACTGAAGGAGAGTGAGTACAGTGAAAAAGTTTGTTCTTCTGCTGTTTGCACTGGCTGTTGCCTTTTCCGCGGGTGGGGCGGCTGCCCATCCCCCCTCGGACCTTGATCTTCTCTACAGCAGGGAGGAAGGCGTTCTCGAGGTTTATGCACCCCACTCGGTTCCTGACGGGAAAAGACACTATATCAACCTCTTCACCCTTTCCCTCAACGGGGATCTTATGTACCGCCTCGAGCCGGCCTGGCAGGTGGACGGCAAGGCCGCTGCTGCCAGCTTCCACGTGGGTGATCTCCCCAAGGGAGCGGTGCTCGAGGTTGAGGCGGTGTGCAATCGCGCGGGAAATATGAAAAAAAACCTCACCGTGGAATAGGAAACAAAATCGAGGACGTCCTTCGGGGCGTCCTCGCTGCATGTCCGAATATGGGGCGTGATTTACGCCGTCAGCGACAGTTCCGTGTCCCGCCGGCCGAAATTCCCTGTTTCTGCGCCTGAGTAGGCACGGACGGCGTCCTGTTTTGCCATTTCCGCCCGGGCCCGCATCTGGGCCGCCGAAGCTGCAGCCGCTACCCGAAGATCCTGGGGGGAAGGAGATCCGGGGGCAAGAGCGGCCCGTTTTACCTGCTCCATGATCTGAATGGTTTCCTCCGGGGTTCTTCCCTCGGGGGCAGATATGGACACTTCCCCTCCAACGATATACCGTTTTCCGTCCGGACCGGTGGCGTAACTGTAGGAAACGGGGCCGGCATACCGGCCGCCTGCGGCCATGTGGGCCGCCTCGTGGGCGATGACGTCACGCTCGATGGCTTTCAGCCGCGAATCCGCCGTCGCCTCTTCTCCGGCGGCGTTTTTCTTCTCTTCCTGAGCGGCGGTGTTTTTTTCGCGATCTTTCAGCCCCGTACGGACCTGACCTTTGCCGGAAGCCCCGGTTTTGCCGCCCGTCTCTTCCTCCGAAGTCGTCCGGACCGTTACCGTTGCGCCCGTAATGTACGGCCTGCCGTCCGGGCCCCTGGAAAAATGATAAACCGTGGACGTCACATCGCCCGAGTTCCGCAGGGCCATTTCCTGGCGAAGAACCTCCTGCTCGGCACGCCGAAGACCTTCCCGTCTTGTTTGGCTGGCGACGGGGGCGGCTATCTGTATGCTGTTCACGGGGGTAACCGCGCCTATGCCGGACATGGGTGCCTCCTTGCAAAAGGATCAGTAAATTGAATCAATTCATTATAGCAGATTCATTTGCCGGCCCTCTACAGTTTTCCCCAGATCTGGTGCTTAAATGTGTAGCCCTCTTTTTCAACCAGTGTGCGGACAGCGTCCCGGATTTGCTGGAACCTGAAGGTAAAGCCGTATCTTCTGCGGAACATCTCCGACTGCTCCTCCAGCACTCCCTCAAGCCCGCCCGGTCCCGAAGCTATTTTCCACTTCCTGAAGCCGAATCCGGATATTCCTTCTCCGGTTCCGGCCCCGAGGCCGCTCTTTTTTTCCACGAGGGTCTCGTTGTAAACCACTTCCCGCATTTCCTCGTTCACCCTGAACCGTGCTGTGAATGTGAGCTTCCTCCGGGAAAAAAAACCTTTCCTTTCCGCAACGACGGACGTGAGCGAATGAAGCCCCTCATCGGACTGGAAATCGCCGGGAAGTCCCGTAATGAGGCTCCGGATGGTATTCATGATTTTTTCTTCAATCACGATGCTCTCCTCCATTCCAAAGCTTCCTGACGGCACCATTGTACTCTACGGGACACAAAATCACACTCTTTGAAAACAACGGGGAGGAATCATTCCGCCGGAAAAAAGAGTAGAATATCTGAAAAGAAACACATTTTGTTCGGAGGTGGAATGGACGATGAAGGCAGCAAGGCGTACCGGTGCGGCGTTTCTGGCGGTGCTGCTCCTCGCGGCGGCAGGCTGGGGAGCGGATATTCAGGCCATGGCGGAGAAAGTCTATTCCGCAGCCATGGACGGGAAGCCGTTTCCCGTCCTGACGGCGGAGTATCCCGGCATGACGGTGGACGAGTCCTATGCGGTCCAGACGGCTTACTCCAAAAAACGGCTCGGATCGGAACGGCCCGTGGGCTTCAAGGCCGGCCTGACCACCGAGGCCACCATGAAAAAATTCGGCTCGGACACCCCGTTCGCCGCCGTGCTTTTTCCGGGAGGAGCACTGGACGGGTCGGCAGGACCTGTGGAAGTGAACCGGGCCGGCTTCGGCAATCTCATGCTGGAGTGCGAGATAGGCTTCATTCTCGGGGAGCCTGTGAAGGAGCCCTTGAAGGACGTAGACACCCTCAAGGGGAAGGTTGCGTTCCTGGCTGCCGCCATAGAGCTTCCCGACCTTGCATTCACCGACATGAAGCAGCTGAAGGCGGCGGATATCAATGCGTCAGCCATCTCCTCCAAGGGGTTCATCATGGGAAAACCGCTTCCCCTCGGCGAGGCGCCCGACATCAACGAACTAATTCCCGTCCTGTCCCTGGACGGGGCTGAAGTGAACCGGGGCAAAGGATCGGACGCCCTGGGGAACCAGTGGGAAGCCGCCCTCTGGCTGGTGAACACAATGGTGGAGCATGGCTGGACTCTGGAGAAGGGGGATGTGCTCCTGACGGGAGCCCTTGGGAACATGCTCCCCGGAAAACCCGGATCCTACGTTTATGACGCCGGGGCCCTGGGGGCCATCGAGTTCACGGTAAAATAGAAGGGCACGGAAGACCTTGAAGCGGCTCCCCCTTCGGCAGGGAGAGCCGCTTCGCGCCTATCTGGGCTATTTGTTCATTGTGAGGACCTGGTCCACCATCTGGACGAAAAATCCGTTCAGATCCTTCGTCACATCCTCGCCCTTCTTGACCCTCTCCCTGATGTCGTAGGCGAAGGCTCTCCACAGGTCGTTTATCCCCGCCTCGTAGAATTCGCTGTACCTGTAGCTGTCCTTTTGGACCGAGTATACCGTCCCGTCGGCAAGGGCTTTCGGTGTGGCATTCGCCCCCATGAAGAAGGGGATGGAGTAGCTGTAGGCCGGAAGGGTCACGAAAACTGTTGTCATTTTTTCCGGAAATTCGGGGTCGATGACGATGGTGGCGCTGGACTGCGCCCTCGGGAAATTCCACATGGCCGGGTGTTTTGCCGCCCGGAGTGAGTTGACGAGCTCGACAGTGATCTTGCCGTAAGCTGATACGAGCGCATCCTCGGGTGAACCGTAGTCGTTCTCCCTGTGGACGGTGAAGTAAATTCCCTTCCAGGATTTTCCGTCCTTCTCCAGAGCCGGGTCCATCTGCTCCTCGATGATCTTGTAGCAGTCGTCTGCAATCTGGAGGATTTTTCCCCTTGCATCCACGAACAGGTAGTTCGTGCCCCATTTCCCGCTGGCGAGGTATCCCTTTTCCGCAAAAGAATGTAGGGTTTCTTTCGCTTCATCAACGTCCCTGCAGTGCTCGGCAATGTAGCGGGGAACATAGTGGTTCATGAATCCGTCATATTTTGGCGGGGTGACGAAGGGAAGGGTCCCCTTGTAGGAGCCGACGTAGCATTCCCTGTTCTGCCACTGGGAGGGGACGTCGGCGCCTCCGGCAAGGCCCTTTTCGTTGACGAAGAAGGAAATGCCGGTGTCCGCGGTGCCCATCTCACCGAAAAACTTGTAGGGCTGCCTGTCCGTTCCCTGGACTCCGGTGATCCGTTTGAGGTAGCCTGACTGGAGGTCAGGGGCCGTCTCTCGGGTCTTGTGAAAAATGATCCGGCCGTTTTTCGTTGCCGGTGGGGTGACGGCAAAGGTCGTGCATCCCACACCCTTGTACAGGAGAGCAAGATCTCTGTACCTTCCGAAGGTGAAGGCGATGTAGAGTTCCCGGTCGATGCCCGCAGTATCTGCAATGGCGTTCAGCTCATCGATCCAGTAGGAGCATCCGATCTTTTGGGAGAGATCAATGGAGAGCTTCGCGAAGCTCCTCAATTGTTCTTCCTTGCCGTCGGCCCGGGAAAGAAACGCGTTGAAAGCCTTTAAGATCGATTCTCTGTTCGTCTCTCCCCAGAGTTTTCCCACTTCCGCTGCGCTTCCCTCCAGAACGAGAATGTCCGAGGCAGAAGAGGGGGTCGCACCTGCCGAACCTATCAGAAACAGAGCAACTAATCCCCACGCAAGCAAACGCTTCATTTCAATTCCTCCTTTTCGCACCGAATGGATCTGCAGCCTTTTTTGAAAGCCAGGGATGGTGCTGCTTCTTATTCCACATACCTGGGAAGGTACTCCTTCTCAAGCTCCCTGAACATTTCAAAACCCACAAGATTCTTGAAGTCTGCGAACGGAGCGACGAGTTCAGTCCGTCCCTCTGCGATCCTGTCGCCCTTTATGGCATCGAGGTAGTCCTTCATTCCCTTTACTGCCGCGAACAGGGGACCTACTGGAATGCTGACCCTTCCCACACCGATCTCCCTGAGCCTGTCAATTGAGACCAGGGGTGTTTTCCCTCCTGAAACGGCGTCCATGAGGTTGATGCTTACAGGAGCCCTGATCTCTTTCACCGCCAGCTCGATCTGCTCCACGGAACGGGGCGCCTCCACGAAAATCAGGTCCGCCCCGGCCTCTGCATAGGCATTGGCCCGTCGGATGGCCTCTTCGATCCCCGCGACAGCGATGGCATCAGTACGGGCGTTGAGGACGAAATCAGGATCGATCTCGTCCTTTACGGCTTTGCAGGCCTTTATTTTCAGCACCATTTCCTCCATGGGAATGATCTGCTTTCCCTCGAGGTGACCGCACCGCTTCGGGAACACCTGGTCCTCGATGTTCATTCCCGCGGCCCCTGCCTTGATAAACTCTCTCGTGACATACATGGCGTTGATGCTGTTGCCGTACCCGGTATCGGCGTCGGCCATGACGGGAACTTTAACCGCATCCACGATATTTTTCGTGAAGTGGACCACGTCGCTGAAGCCTATGAACGCCATGTCCGGAAGCCCCAGGTAGGTTGCTGAAAGACCGAATCCGCTCACCTGGAGGGCCCTGAAGCCGGCCTGTTCTATGAGTTTTGCGGAAATGGCGTCATGAGCCCCGGGGCAGACGAGTGCTTTCCTTTCGAGGATCATGTTCCTGAGCAGCGTTGTTTTTTTCATTTTTTTCCCCTCTCCCGAGTGAATTCAGTTCTTCTCCGACCCGGCAGTCCCGTTGTCCGGGAGCATTTTTCTGTCGATAACGAACGCTGTTCCGACGACGGCAAGGCCTATGAGCGAATGGGTGGTTCCCGGGAAAAGAAGAAGCATGCCGCCGATGACGAACGAGATGCACCGAACGGGGTTCAGCAGGCATTCCTTGTGGCTGAACATGCCGTAGGCTATGGAGATGGCCCCGATGAATCCTGTTATGCCGTGGCTGAGGATGCTTGTCCATGGGGCCCTGCCCACGAGGGCAGGATTGAGGGCGAAGAAATAGGGGAGGATGAATGCCACGATCCCGAGCCGTACCGAGAAAAAGCCTGTCTTGACCCAGTTTGCCTTCGCAATTCCTGCCGCTGCGACGGCCGCGGTGCATGTGGGAGGCGTCACACCTCCGAGGATCGCCCAGTAGATGAAGAAAAGATGTGCTGCCACAGGATCAATGCCAAGCTTGAGAAGGGGAGGCACCAGGATGGATACGGAGAGAACATATGTGGGGACCACCGGAAGGGACGTGCCGAGGAGGAAGGGGACAATTGTGGCGATTAGCAGGGAAAAGTAAATGTTCGTGCCGCCTATCTGCAGAATGACTCCGCTTATTTTTGGCGCGATTCCCGTCAGGCCTATGAGGTTGACCAGCATGCTCACCGATACAAGGATCGGGACTATCTGGGCTACGTCCCTTCCTCCTTCGGAGAGGGCGGATACGATGAGCTTCATGGTCTCCTTCATCTTTCTTTTCAGAATCCCCACCAGCAGAAAGACCGCCAGGGCCGAGACGCATGCGTAAAAACCTGCCAGCTGAAGGGGCTGCCCTATGGCGATAAGGTACAGCAGAACAGCTGTGGGGATAATAAGCCCGGCCATTCTTTCCAGGGTAAGGATGTCTTTCCACCTTGGAATCTCCTCGGGAGGAAGCTTGTCGATGCCCATGCGCACTGTCCGGAAATGGACTCCGCTGAACACCCCGGTGTAGTACAGCAGACAGGGAAGAAGGGCATACCCGATGATGTGGAAATAGGATATGTTGAGAAACTCCGCCATCATAAAGGCGCTGATACTCATAATGGGAGGAGTAATCCCGCCGCCGGATGAAGCGATGGCTTCCACCGCAGCGGCAAATTCCGGCCGGTAGCCCAACCGTTTCATCAATGGAATGGTATAGCTGCCCGTGACCATGACATTTGCCACCGAGCTTCCCGATATGCTGCCGAAAAGTGCGCTCGAGACCACAGCCGCTTTAGCAGGTCCGCCTGTATATTTGCCTGTAATGGCAAGGGCTATGTCGATGAAGGTTTTTCCTCCCCCTGTAGCTGACAGCAGAGAGCCGAAGATGATGAACATGGAGATGAACGTTGCCGACATGCCCGTGACGCTGCCGAATATTCCGAGAGGGGAGTAATAAAGTGAGCTGAGCACAAACTCGAGATTGATTCCCTTCAATTTCCACATCCCGGGGAAGGATTCTCCTGCAAAGATGTAGCCCATCAGGAGGACGACCATAAGCGGTATGGCCAGCCCCACGGACCTTCGGGCGGCCTCCAGGACGAGGAGCGTGAGGGTCCCTCCGAGGATCAGGTCGAATAATGACGGCCCGGTGGTGCCCATGTAGATATCCAGTGCCTTGATGAATGCGTTCAGGTTTGCTGCCAGAAGAACCGCAATCAGAAGCAGGTCGTACAGCGAAATTCCCTCATCCGGGGGCTCTTCTTCTCTCCTGGTTCGGAACGGAAAGTAGAGAAAACCTATGGAGAGGCCGAATGCAACGTGGATTGCCCTGAACTGGATGTCGAGGAGACTCGTCAGATAGATCGGGGCCAGGAGCTGAAAGACGGCGAGAAAAAAGCCGAGCGTGAAAATGACCTTTGTCTTTATCCGGCCGATTGAAGTTAAGCTCACAGTTCATCCCTCCCGCAGGGGGCCTGGCTGCGCATAGGACGCGCAGCCGGCCGAGATAAGGGGCAGACGGCGCTATTTTTTGTACTCCGGAGGAATGAACCGCTCCGGAACGTCGATTCCCTTTTCCTTCGCATACCGTATGAGCCCTGCATGGGCTGGTACAACGTCGTCTCCTGCGTTCTTGAAGTAGTCTCCCACCGGGTCGAAGCCCTTTATTGGCCCGTAGGCCGCGGCGATTTCGTCAAAGCCTTCCACGTAGGCCTTTACGATCTGGTAGCCCACTTCTTCCGGGAGGGAGGCTGTGGCGACAGCTCCGGCGATGGGGCACTCCTCCCATATGGGGCCTACGTCCGGAAATTCCCTGATGCTTCCCTTTTCACGCTTGAGGAAGGTCATGTAGGGGATCTTTTCCTGGATCTTCTTTACGTCTTCCTCGGAATATCCCACGACGGTGAGCGGTGTCGTGAGATTGACCTCGATGAGGGAGGCGTCCATGCTATTGAGGCCGCTTGATTTCTGGAGGCCGACAATCCGGTTCTCCTTGAGCGCGGTTATTGCATCCCCAAGGGCTGATGGTACGAGCTGGATATTGTGTCCGAGGATCTTGTCGTACTGCATGACGTATGCTGCAGATGCCGAACCGGGAATGCCGGGACAGAACCGTTTGCCCTTAAGGTCGGCAAAGGATGCAACACCCGAATCTTTGCGGACGTACAGCCTGTCGGCAAAGATGTTTCTCAGGAAGAGCCACCGTACATCCTTGAACTGCTTGCCTTCAAAACCTTCGATCCCCTTGTAGAGCTGAAGCGATCCGGGAAGGTCAATGGCCATTGCGAAATCGAACACTCCCGCACTTATTTTCCTGAGGTTGTCCATACCGGCACCGCTTTCGACGACGGTAACCTGGATGCCGTTGTCGGCCTTGTTGATGACGTTGGCAGCTGCCACGCACCAGGCATACACGCCCGAAGTGGAGGATGTGCTCCCCATGTTCAGATGGATTTCAGCCTGAGCAGTACCCGCAAATAGAAGGACTGCCGCCAGAACTGCAATGATCAATCCTGAAAAAATACCGTTCCTGATTTTCATTTTCATATCCCTCCTGTCCGTTTTTCTCTTTTCGCCTTTGAGAAAATATCTCCGCAGGGGTACGCACATACTCTTCCTGAACCACACTCCTTTCGCTTTTCCTCCGGGGTCACCGGGGAAGGATGTATTTCCCGTTCTTTTTCAGGTATTCAACAAGCCCGCCTTCCCTTAGTATGTCGAGCATCACGGGAGACAGGGGCTCGAGGGGTATCCTTTTTCTCTTTTCTGCCAGTTCGACAAAATTCTGCCCGATATTGACGGTAACCGTATCATCCTGGGTGATGCCGTCCGTGTCGCAGAGAAAGCATGGAATACCCTGGTTGATCGCGTTGCGGAAAAATATGCGGGAATAGGATTTTGCGAGGATGGCTGAGATCCCGGCGTACTTGATGGCGATGGGGGCCTGTTCCCGGGACGATCCGCATCCGAAGTTGCGTCCCGCGGCCACGATGTCTCCCGGGCGGACTCTCTTGGAAAAGCCGGGGGCTATGTCCTCGAATACATGTTCCGCAAGGCTCGTGAAATCGAGGGTTTTCGTGTACTTCCCGGCGATGATGTAGTCGGTGTTGATATTGTCCCCAAAGGTATGGGCTCTTCCGGCCAGTATGTTTTCCATGTCTGTCCTCCTCACTGCTTCCGCGACAGGTACGGCCGCGGATCGGTGATCCGCCCCTCGAGGGCGCTGGCGGCGCACGTGGCGGGAGAGGCGAGGTAGACCCTGGACTTGTTGTTCCCCATTCTGCCCCTGAAATTTCGGTTGGCGGTGGAGAGGACGTTTTCGCCGTCTCCCGGGACGCCGAGGTGCGTGCCCGGGCAGGGTCCGCATCCGGGTGGAAGGATTGTGGCTCCGGCCTCCACAAGCTGAAGGATAATGCCTTCAGCCAAACCATCAGCCAGTACTTTTCTCGAAGGAGGGCAGACAAGGAGCCGGCAGTTTGGGGAAACATGGTTCCCGGCAAGTATCCGTGCCGCTATCCTGAGGTCGTCGAGCCTTCCATTAGTGCAGGTGCCGATATAGACCTGGCTGATTTCCGTCCCCGCAGCCTCCGTTACGGGTACGGCGGCGTCCACTGAATGGGGGAGACTGACCTGGGGGGGGACGTCGGGTGCGTACATTTCAATCTTCCCATCGAACCGGGAATCCTCGTCATCGAATGCGGGGATGCCTTCGCTTTTCCCCAGTGCCCTCAGGTGGGCTGCCGTCGTATCATCCGCCTCCATCAGTCCGGCTTTCGCGCCGCATTCAATGGCCATGTTGCTCAGGGTCATCCGTTCCGAAAGGGACATTCCCCGAACAGTATCCCCGCAGAAAGAGAGGGCGAGATAGTCGGCGCCGTCGGAGCCTATTTTTCCGATGAGATGGAGCATAAGGTCCTTGGCGCATGTCCCCTCCTCCATCGGTCCCCGAATATGGACCTTCATTGTTCCGGGAACGCGGAGCCAGAGCTTTCCCGTCAGCATGACCCCGCTCATGTCGGTGGAACCTATGCCGAAGGCAAACACGTTGAGGGCGCCGTAGGTGCATGTATGGGAATCGGCCCCCACTGCAAGTCCTCCGGGAGAAACAAGGCCCCTCTCGACAACGATCTGGTGACAGACTCCGTCCCCCACGTCAAAAAGTGGTATCCCCTGGGCCGATGCAAAGTTCCTGAGAAGTGCGTGAAGGTTGCTGATCCGCTCGTTGGGACTGGGTGTGGCATGGTCGAGGACGACGACCATTTTTGAAGGGTCCCAGACCCGCTCTTTTCCATATTCTTCAAATGCCTGTATGGCGATGGGACCGGTGGTGTCATGGATCATGGCCAAATCAACATCGGCGATGACGAAGTCACCTGCCCGTGCATCCACCCCCGAATGGGCAGATATGATCTTTTCAGCCGCAGTCTTTCCCAAGCCGTCGTCCTCCTTTCCTGTTCTTCAGTCTGATGCTGACAGGAGTCCTGTCAGTTCGTTGAAGCTTTCCAGGTCTTCCATGTGAAGGACGGCCTCGATGATCCTGTCAACACGGTTCTCGTCGTCGATTGCTTTTCCGGCAAGCGTGCGGAACTTCCAGAGCAGTTCCTCGGAGGAGAAGGGATTCTTCGGATGCCCCTTGGGGAAGGTCTCCTGGAGGTTGAAGACCCGGCCGTCGTTCAGGTGGACGTCGACTTTCACCGTGTAGCGGAGGTGCCGGGGCAGTTTTTCGATCTCTTCGTCGTGAACCACGTCCACTTTCTTCGCGAACTCGAGAATCCTTGGATTCCGGATTTTTTCCTCGGTGAACTGATCGATGAAAGCGTTCCCCTCGAGAAGGGTGACGGCGCACACGTATGGGTGGCTGAGCTGGGCGGCTACAACGCTGGTTATGGCGTCGGCGTCCACGGAGTACTTGTGGGTGATGGACGTGGTGTGGGCCACGACCTTTGCGATATCGTCAGGCTGAATGTCGGGGTGGTCCTCCCGGAACTTCCGGAGTGCACCTATAGTAGTGTGCTTGCTTCGGCAGGTGGAGTAGAACTTGAGGCCGATGCCCATGAGCTCCCACCGGTTCCCGAGCTCTCCGCTGGTGCGCTCCACATCGTACACGTCATCGGTGAAGCAGTTGTAGAATCCTCCGAACTTGTTCTCGAATACGTCCTCGATGCCCGTGAATCCTTTCTGTGCGAGGAGTGCCCCGATGATCGCCCCTTCGGATGACTTGGACGGAACGATCCTCTTGGCCATGGAGGCGAACTGGACTGCCTGGAGTCCTCCTGACCAGTTCCCCGCGATGCCCATGGCATGCCCCATCTGTTCGGGAGTCAGGCCGAGCATGTTTCCCACTCCGGCAGTGGAACCGAAGGGACAGCAGGTCCCCGTGTTGTTCCAGCCCTGGTGGGCGATTTCCATGCCTACGGGTGCGGCTACCCGGCAGGAGATTTCGTAGGCCAGGGCCGCTGCAGTGAGGAAGTCTTTGCCGCTCATGTTTCCGAGCATTTCGGCGAAGGCGGTGATGCACCCGAGTACCCCGGTGGAGACGTGGATGATACCGTCGGTATGGGTATCATCCAGCTCGAATGAGTTTATTGCCGAGCCGTTGAGCATCATGGCGTTGATGACGGACGTCTTCCGGCCCGTTCCCCATATGGACGCCTCTTCCCTGTCACTCATGTTCTCGAGGACGTCCCGGTAAATCTGCATCCAGGGCGTAGTGGAGCCGAAAAGGCCGCATCCGTAACAGTCGAGCATCACTCTTTTCAGGTGATCGAGGACCTCGGCCGGAATGTCCTCGTACCTCAGCTCTGATGAAAATCTGGAAATCCTTTCGTTAATGGTATCCATCATGGTCCGTTCCCCCTTCTCAAATGTGCAGCATCTCCGTGAAGGAAGCGATTTCCCCACGGGTATGGATTGCCATGGCAGCCGCCATGATCTCTTCAGCCTTTTCAGGGGAGATAACTCCCCCCGTGACGTCCCGGAATTTTTCGAAAAGCTCCTCGTCGGACATGGGGTTTTCAGCATCCCCCTTCGCGTGGTCGATCCTCGCGGAGGCCGAATTTCCTTTTTTGTCCCGGATCTCCACGATCATGGAACGGGGATTGGGGTAGAGTTTCTGGATCTCTTCGTCCACCTCGATCCGGACCATGTCCGAGACTCTTCTCACTTCAGGGTCTGCGATCGCCTCCTCCTCGTATTCCCGGATTCCGGCTTTTCCCCGGACCAGGATGGAAGCGATGCCGTACTGGATGCTGAGACGGGCGTGGAGGGGAGAACGGTAGTCAGGAATGTCCGAGCCCTGTTTTGCGTTCCGGTGGGTGCGAACCACGATGGACTCGATACCCTCCGGGGGGAAGGGGTGCTGTTCCAGATCTTTCTGCGTGGCCTCAATGGCATAGTGTACGTACCTGCAGGAGCAGTAGGGCTTGAAATAGATGCGCAGGAAGTGCCAGTCCTTCCCGAGATCCCTGTCTACGAGGGCTGTGTCTGCGCTGTCGGCGAAGCAGTGGAAGAAACCGAGCTTTCCCTCGAGGATTTCGGCAGGCCCCGTCATGCCGTCACGGGCGAGCATAGCAGCGAGGATACCGTTCCTGGCGGCGTTGCCCGGATGAACATGCTTTGATATGGACCCGTCGATCTCGTACTGGTTGATCCCCGACGCCAGGCTCCCGGCAATTCCAAGGGCCTGGACTGTCAGGTCCGGGGAGAGTCCGAGGATTTTCGCCGCCGCGGCCGTTGTGCCGAATGACGCGATGGTGCCGGTCGGGTGGAATCCCCTGAGATAATGGCCCGGATTGATGGCGGTCCCTATGCGGAGCGACACCTCGTAGCCCGCCGTAATGGCTTCCAGGAGCTTTTTCCCCGATATTCCCTCCGCCTCACCCAGGGCAAGGCATGCTGGGATAATGGAAGCGCCGGGATGATAGGTGGCGTACTTCGATCCGTCGTCCAGCTCAAGGGCATGGGCCGCCATTCCATTGACAAATGCGGCGGTCATGGGGGCTCTCCGGAGTGAACTCCCGGCCACGACAGCTTCTTCCTTTTCTCCGAGTCTCTCGGCGAACTTTCTCCCGGATTGTCCGCTCCGGGACAGCCTGCTTCCCGCAAGAAGGGCTCCCGTGGTGTCGAGAAGGCATCTTCGTGCCTGAGAGACGACTTCCTCCGGCAGCCGGTCACAGACAAGGGAGGATGAAAAAGCGGCAAGTTTTTCGGTGAGGCTGGCCATGGATCGTCTCAGTCCTCCCAGGGAACCTCGAGGGAAAAGAGAGGGGCGTACTGCTGGCATCCGTACACGTCCGTCTCCCCCGGGCCTCCGCTGGGGATATTGCGTTTTATGTTGGCCTTGATTCCCATGCCGGGATCGAAGAACATGAAATCAAGAATCTTGTCCTCGGGAAGCCTGTAGGCGTGGGCTATGGCCTTCTGCGTAACGGCTCCCGACTGTTTCACCCTTTCGTAGACCTGCCGGTCGGCGAAGATGATCTCAAGGGTGATCATGAAGCTGCCCGCGTTCTTGCTCCTGATCGTTCTGGCCAGGCTGCAGATGTTCATGGTCTTCATGGCGTATGAAACCTCCCGAAATGGTCGAGTATTTGCCCGTACCCGGCGGCGCCGGGGTCGGACTCTATGCATATCTCCCAGAGGCCCGATACGAATTCCTCCGGATAGTAGGGGGCCAGCATGGCCGTCAGCTTTTCCCGAAGGTCCCCGTCGGTGACGGGGTTCTCCGGTTCGCCCTTCGCCACGGGGATACCGTTTTCGACGCTCCTGCCGTCCTTCAGGACGAGGCGCAGCCACGCCCCCCGCTCCTCGGGGTACAGGGCGTTCATGTGCTCGTCCTCCTCGATCGTCACGGCCGAGGCGACACGCCGCAGTTCTTCATCGGCGAGCAGTTCGGGCGTATAGTCCTGGAGGGTGACGTTTCCCTTCCTGAGGGCCACGGCGAGGGAGAAGGGCAGACTGAACATGGCTTCCTCGAAGGTGGCGGGAAGGAAGATCTGCCCCACTTCCACGATGCCGAGCCTGTAGGTCTTGACTCGGATGGATTCCACATCCCGTTCCGTGCAGTCCAGAACCTTCCTGGCTTCCCTCACCAGGTCGATGGCTGCGTGGCAGTGCCTGCAGGTGGGGTAGAGCTTCGTATAGGTCAGCAGGATCTCCCACCGCTTCCCGAGGTCGCCGGTGAGGGCTTCCTCAGAGTATTCCCCGGCGCACATGGCCTTGAACCATCCGTGCTCTCCCTCGAAGAGGGTGCGGGGTGACTTTGCGCCCCGGGAGGCGAACTCCGCCGAAAGCACTCCTGCCAGTGCGGATTTTCCGGGCTGCAGGGGCTTGATCCCCGGGTGGTCGTGGAGCATCTCCTGGAGCCCGGCGCTCTGGAGCCCTCCCATGGACATGGCGTAGGCGAACTGTTCGCCAGCCAGGCCAAGGATGGAGGCGCACCCGGCGGCGGCCCCGATGGAGCCGCAGGTTCCCGTGGAGTGAAAGCCCCGCTTCAGATGGGATGGATTAATGGACCGTGCCGCCCTGAGCATGGCATCGTACCCGATGGCGATTCCCTTCAGGATGTCGGGGAAGGAGGATTTCATCTTCTCCCCCATGGCCAAGACGGCGGGAATGACCGCCACGGCGGGGTGGGACGTGCCCCACCGGTGCCCGTCGTCCAGCTCGATGGAGTGGGCCATGATCCCCGTGGCCAGGGCCGCCCAGGGCGCCGGAACTTTGCTTCCGTCGCAGAGAATGGTGGCTTCCTCCCTGCCGCCGGTCTCTCTGGCGTACTCTATGGCGATGGACGCCAGCTCTCCTTCGTGAAACCCGGCGGCGGTCTCGCAGAGGAAATCCATGAGCACCCTCCGGGCCTTCTCCAGGACGGTTCCGGGTATGTCCCCGGGACCGAGGGAGGCGTAGAAGTCCGCCAGTTCCGTGAGCAGGGTCTTCGTCCCCTGGACTTCCATGGCCTACGCTCCCGACACGGTCTCGAAGGTATACCGGAAGATGCCGGGATCCAGTGGATCCTTCAGGGTGAGCAGGTGATCCACCGTCCACTGGTAGCACTTGTTCTTCGGGAAAAGCGGCTCATCCGTTATGAGGGCCACCGACCCTCCCGAGGAGTTCATCTGGCCGGGGTAGCTCATGTAGAAGAAGCGGAACTTGGCGCACTTTGCGACGGAGGTGGCCAGCTCGAGGTCCTTCGAGATGACTTCGATGACGATGGCGATCTCGTGGGACTGAGTGATCTCCACGGGCTCGTTCTCCTTCATGACGGCATTCTTTCCGTAGGGGTGGAAGAAGAGTTCGTACTGGTCGTCCCGGGCGGGCCCGATGATCTCGGAGACCTTCTTCCGCGTGTCGGCGAGGATCTGGTCGAGGTGGGCGATGGCCCGCGTGTCCCGGATGCCCACGAGATGGTATACTCTATGACCGGCCTCTCCGGCCCCCTCGAGCTTGACCTTGTAGCTGCCGTCGGGGGAGGGGACGAAAAGGCTGCCCGTGACTTTGCAGATCCGGTCCGTCTGGGCCTCGTATTTGCTGGCGTGCATGTCGAGGATGCCGCCGGGGAGGGCCTGGATGAAGGGGTTGGTCCGTTCGTACATGGAGTGGGCCGCCACGCTGTGGGGGGTGGCCTGCTGGTCGGGGTGTATGGGCTCGATGGTGAAGTGGTCCTCGTACACCGTCCCGATGATGGATTCCTTCACCTTCTGGGGCCAGCAGACGAGGGAGGCGCATTCGGCGGCCTTCCCCATGTGGAGGCTCACGCCCCTGTCGAAGCCTTTGAAAATCGGGTAGGCGGCAAGCACCGCGTCGTCGCAGGCCCGCCCGGCGATGATCACGTCCGCTCCCTTTTCCAGGGCGTGCATGATCTGTTCCACTCCCATGCTGGCCGTGACGTTGGTGGTGTTGTCAAGGACGTCGTCCGTCAGGGGGAAGGACGCCCCCAGGGGTTCCGTTGCCCCTTTCCCCACCCGCTCCCGGAGAGTCTCCATGGGTATCTGGGAGTAGATGAGGGCCATGGTGAAGGGCTCCATCTTCCGTTCCTTCGCCACGGTGCGGATGATGTCACCGTAAAGGTTGACCCCCCTGTCCGTGCCGGTGGTGCTGCATGAGCCCACGATCATGGGGACCTTCTTCTTCCTGGCTTCCACGAGGGTGATCTCGAGGTCGTGACGCTCCCATTCGATGGGGTTGTGGGGCATGTCCGCCCCCAAAAACGTGGGGCCGGCATCGGCAGTTCCCGCGTCGGCCCCAAAGCAGTCGATTTCCCTTTTGACACCTTCGTAGAAGGTTCCCTTCTCGATGATGTTGTCTCCGAGGTTGCCCGTTGAAACCAGCAGAGAAACTTTTCTCATGGATATGTCTCCTTCCGTTGTTATATTTTGCTCAGTCGGAAAAATCAGCAAACGGAAATTGATTGCCGAAAATGTGCGGGGTAATGATACCCATAATAAAGGCTGATTGTCAAGCTTGGAAAAAAATGATATAAAACAACCAGTATTTTTAAAGGCTATGAGTTTTTATGCAGGCGGGAAAGAGGCTTTTTTGTTACACGAACTGGAGATAAAATCGGAATTACATTTCCGTAATTTCAAAAGACAGATAAAATCTTTTCTTTATGGAGGTCAAGATGCCGGAAATCGAAGAATACCCCGAAACAGTGGTAGAGATTATGAGGACGCTGTACTTTTCAGGGAAGCTTCAGCCCTCCGCAGATCTCCGGAACTCTCTCGAAAAACGGGGGATAGCGGTAGAAACCAGGACGATACGGTATCACCTGACGAACCTTGAAAAGAGCGGCTTGGTTCGTCGTTTCGGAAATAAGGGAGTTGTGCTTACCGAAAAAGGAATCGGCGAAGCGAAAATGCTGCTCGTATTCGATCGGGTCGGTGGACTGGCCATGGAAACCGAGCGCCTGTCCCTTGACTGTGATTATTCTTTTGCAGTGAACCGGGGGACTATTATGGTCAATACACTCCTGGTGGAAGAGGCGGAAACATCGAGGGCAATTGAAATTCTGAAGGAGACGGCAGCGAGCGGTGTGATTCTCTCCTCCCTGCTTGGGGTTCTGAAACCCGGGCAGAGAATGTGGAACTGTGAGGTTCCGGAGGGAAAGAATGCCTTTATCGGAGTGTCGAGCAGAAATTACGACATTATTCTTCAGCAGGCCCGTATACCCACCGAGACAAGCGCAACATTCCTGTACAGGGTTGAAGACCATAAGCCGAAGGGTATAGCGGAAATAATATCCCATTCCGGGACGACGCTGAGTCCGGGTGAACTTCTCATCAGGGGAAAATACACCTCAGTTTCGGAGGTAGTGAGGACGGGAAGCGGTCTTGTCACTGCGGCTATTAAAACATTTCCTTCTATTTTCTTCGACGAGGTGCAGAAAATCTTTGATTGCCTTGAAAAAAGCCTTTTTTCTGGCACAATCGAATTAAAAGCCCAGATCCCTCAGGCCTACAGGATGTCTTACAAGGACAGGAACAGGGGGTACATGCTGATTTACGGAGGGGCGAATTTCTTTGCGCCTCTCGTGGAGCAGGGGATCGCCGGAGAGCTTTCCATAAGCCACAGCATCTACCAGAGCGAGCGCATGAAGCCGGTAGACCTTTTCAGTGAAGATTTCCCGGGATAAGGGGCTGAACGGGGCCGAAGTTCCGGCCCCCGTTTTTTATATTCTGGCGAGCCTGTCCAGGGCTTCTCCGGCCAGGCGGAACACCGTCCACCCGTCCAGGGGTTCGGCGCCGAGAGAGCGGTAAAACTTGATGGACGGTTCATTCCAGTCCAGGACCGACCATTCGAAGCGGGCGCATCCCCGTTCTTTCGCCAGGCACGCCAGGTATGAGAGGATGGCCTTGCCCATCCCCCTCCCCCGCATTTCGGGCTTCACGTACACGTCTTCGAGGTAGAGCCCGAGCCGTCCTGCAAACGTGGAGAAGTTGTGGAAGTAGACGGCGTAAGCCACCGGCTCCCCCTGCCACTCTCCCAGAAGAGCCGTTGCCCCCGGGCGGATGCCGAAGAGGCTCACTTCCAGGCTCTCCTCGGTGGCCGTCACCTGGTCATCGAGCTTTTCGTACACCGCAAGCTCCCGTATCAGGGAGAGAAGGGCGGGCACATCCTCTTTCACAGCCTGCCGGAGGGTGAAGCCATCGATTTTCGTCACTATAGTCATGTCCATCAGCCTTTCCTTCAAATTGAGCCCGTGACAGGCTCTCCGCTCAGTAGATCCTCAGCTTCAGCTCTTCGCTCAGTCTCCTGAGCATGGCCAGCCCCGCCACGGAGTTCCCTTTCCTGTCCAGGGCGGGCCCGCAGGTGCCGATGCCCATCCTTCCCGGGACAGCCGCGGCGATTCCTCCGCCCACGCCGCTCTTGGCCGGGATGCCCACCGAGACGGCGAACTCTCCGGATCCGTCGTACATGCCGCAGGTGGCCATGATGGTCCTCACGACCCGCGCCACCTCAGGGCTCACCACCCGTTCTCCCGTCACCGGGTTCGTTCCGTCCGCCGCGAGGGTTGCCCCGAGCACGGCGAGGTCCTCGCAGGTGACCTCCAGGCTGCACTGCCGGAAGTAGGCGTCAAGGATGTCCTCGATGTCGCCCTCAAGGTTGCCCACGCTTTTCAGGAACCATGCCAGCGCCCTGTTTCGGTCGCTCGTTCCCTTCTCCGACAGGTAGACCGCCTCGTTCACTGCCACCGCCTTTCTGCCCGTCATCCGTGCGGCCATGTCGCTCACGGCAGTCATGCGTTCCCGGCTCTCCTTCCAGGGAAGCAGGGAAAGCACCACGATGGCCCCGGAATTGATGAGGGGATTGTGGGGGCGGTGGGGCGCATCCATCTCCAGGCGCATAATGGAGTTGAATGGGTCCGCGAGAGGATCCATCCCCACGGCGGAGAACACCTTCTCTTCACCGCATTCGGAAAGGGCGAGGGCCAGGGAGACCACCTTGGATACGGACTGCATGGTGAAGGTGAAATCCGTGTCCCCTGCGCCGGAAAGCCCCGATGAAAGATCGTACACGGCGATGCCCGTCGCATCCGCCCTGGCCTTGGCAAGCTCAGGAATGTAGGTTGCCACCTGCCCCTGCCGCCATGCATATCCGCAGTCTTTCACCACGGTTTCCAGAAGTTCTTTCATGGACCGTTCCCTCTTTTCTCCGGAAAATGATGATGCTGAGGTCTCTATTGTAATACAGGGGGGGAGGCGTTGACGGGAAAAAATATTATGTGTAGAATTTGAAAAATTGAAATGATTGTTATTCGCTTCAGGGTTGAAATGATTTTTCTATTTTCATGCTTGCCGCTTTGAGACGGGAACTGCCTTCTTTCCTCTTTTTCTTTCCTCCGTTTGCCGGGGAAGAGGGTGTGCGCGGAGTGTACTTCGGAAGAGACATGAGACAGAAACAATGGAGGAGGCTGCAGAATGAGCGACAGAGAACAGGACATAAAGAAGGAAAAACTCACCAGCGTTACCGGGGCACCGGTGCCGGACAACCAGAACGCAGTGACGGCGGGGCCGAGGGGCCCCATGCTCCTCCAGGACGTGTGGTTCCTGGAAAAGCTTGCCCACTTCGACCGGGAGGTTATCCCCGAGAGACGGATGCACGCCAAGGGATCGGGAGCCTTCGGCGTGTTCACCGTGACCCACGACATTACGAAATACACCAAGGCGAAGATATTTTCAGAGATCGGCAAGAAGACCGAGATGTTCGTCCGCTTCTCCACGGTGGCGGGCGAACGGGGAGCCGCCGATGCCGAACGGGACATCCGGGGTTTCGCCATGAAGTTCTACACCGAGGAGGGCAACTGGGACTTGGTCGGCAACAACACCCCCGTCTTCTTCCTGAGGGACCCCCTGAAGTTCCCCGACCTGAACCATGCGGTGAAGCGGGATCCCCGCACCAATCTGCGCAGCGCGAAGAACAACTGGGATTTCTGGTCATCTCTCCCGGAGGCCCTCCACCAGGTGACCATCACCATGAGCGACCGCGGCATCCCTTTTTCGTACCGCCACATGCACGGGTTCGGCAGCCATACCTTCAGCATGATCAACGCCGCAGGCGAGAGGGTCTGGGTGAAATTCCACTTCCATACGCAGCAGGGAATAAAGAACCTGACGGATCAGGAGGCGGAAGCCATCGTCGGCAAGTGCCGGGAGAGCCACCAGCGGGACCTGTACGAGGCCATCGAGCGGGGAGACTTCCCGAAGTGGACCATGTTCATCCAGGTCATGACGGAGGAGCAGGCCAACAACATGCCCTATAACCCCTTCGATCTGACGAAAGTCTGGTATAAGAAAGACTACCCCCTGATCGAAGTGGGGTACTTCGAGCTGAACAAAAACCCGGACAACTACTTCCGGGACGTGGAGCAGTCCGCCTTCAACCCGGCCAGCGTGGTACCGGGGATCAGCTTCTCCCCGGACAAGATGCTCCAGGGAAGGCTTTTTTCCTACGGCGACGCCCAGCGGTACCGCCTCGGCGTGAACCACCACCAGATCCCGGTGAACGCACCCCGGTGCCCGGTGAACAGCTACCACAGGGACGGCCAGATGCGGGTGGACGCCAACGCTGGAAGCACCATCGGCTACGAGCCCAACAGCTGCGGCAAGTGGCAGGAGCAGCCCGAGTACAAGGATCCTCCTCTTCCTCTTTCCGGGGCGGCCTGGCAGTGGAATTTCCGGGAGGACGACGACGATTACTATACCCAGCCGGGATTGCTCTTCCGGCTCATGAGCCCGGAGCAGCAGAAGGTTCTCTTCGAGAACACCGCCCGGAATTTGGGCGATGCCCCGAAGGAGATCAAGGTGCGCCACATCGGAAACTGCCTGAAGGCCGACCCGGCCTACGGCAGGGGAGTGGCCGACGCCCTCGGGATTTCCCCCGACGAAGTGATATAGCTCGCCCCATTCCGTTCCGCCGGGGCCGCGCTTGCTCTTCGGGCGCGGCCCCGCATATTCCCCGGCAGTTCGTTCCGGGGAAGGCATTTTTCCCCCAGCGACGCCACACCACCGGCCCCGGGGTTGTATCCGGCGTTTTTTTCGCGGAATGAAAGGGGTTTCAGGGGCAGAGATGCAGTGCAGCGCCTGCTGCGGCGACACGAAAATGATAGAATCGAGCTAAATATCATATTCGGAGGATACACAATTGAGAGAGCAGCATGCAGCATTCCCGGCACTCCGTACGTCCAGACTGATGCTTCGCGAAATCGAATCGTCCGATGCTGAGCTGTTGCATGCGGTCTGGACCGATCCGCTGGTCGTGGAACATCTCGTTCTGGACCCCTTTACCGAAATTCGCCAGACAGAGGCGATGATCTCCCTTCTGCAGGAGCTCCACACCTCCGGCGAAGGCATCCGCTGGGCGATCACGCTGCTCTCCGACGGAACGCCGGTCGGCACGTGCGGTTTTCATAACTGGAAGAAGGAACACGGGCGTGCCGAGCTTGGGTACGAACTCGATTCACGGATGTGGCGGCAGGGGTACATGAGCGAGGCCGTCTCGGCCGCGCTGGAGTATGCCTTCGACACGATGGCGCTGAACCGGATCGAGGCCCTGGTGACGGCCGGGAACGAGCGCTCGCGCCGTTTTCTGGAGAAGACCGGTTTCACCCTTGAAGGGACGCTGCGTCAGTATGAACTGGCGCGCGGGAGCCACCAGGACCAGTGGATGTTCTCCCTTCTGCGGGAAGAGCGCGCAGGGCGTTCGTAGAGCGAACAAACTCATACGGCAGGCGGTCCTCGGGATTCCCCTCGACGAAGTGAAATAGCCCGCCCCATTCCGTTCAGCCGGGGCCTCACATGCTCTTCGGGCGCGGCCCCGCATCTTCGCTGACCGCTGCCCTTGCCCGGAGGAGGTATTTACTTGATCAGCCTGACAAAACTGCTGCTTGACCGGGAGCATTTCGGAGACAGGCTCAGGTACCACGGAGGCGCTCCGGCCCCCGCAGGGGCCGCCCCCGGCTTGGGACCGGTGGTGGTGTGGAACTGCACCAGGGCCTGCAACCTGGCGTGCCGCCACTGCTACGCTTCGGCGACGCCCGGCGAATCGGCAAACGAACTTTCCACGGAAGAAGGCAGGGCATTCCTGGAATCCCTGGCGGCGTTCCGGGTTCCCGCAGTCCTCCTTTCCGGCGGGGAACCCCTCATGAGGGAGGATGTCTTCCATCTCCTGGAATACGGCGCTTCCCTGGGGCTCAGGATGGTCCTCTCCACCAACGGCACCCTCATCGGCAGCGCCACGGCGCAGAGGCTCCGGTCCGCGGGCGTGAGCTACGCCGGCATCAGCCTTGACGGTCTGGAAGCAGTAAACGACGCTTTTCGGGGCACGAAGGGCGCCTTCGAAAAAACCCTTGCGGCCTTCCGGCACTGCCGGGCCGCCGGGCAGAAGGCGGGGCTCCGGCTCTCCCTCACCCGGACCACGGTGCGGGAGCTTCCCGCCATCTTCCGTCTCGTGGAAGAGGAGGGAATCTCCCGGGTCTGCCTTTACCACCTGGTGTCCGCCGGAAGGGGGAGCGAGCTCCAGGGGGAGGATCTCACCGCCGAAGAAACCAGGGACGCCCTGGACTTCCTCATCGAAAAGACCCTCGATTTCGGCGCTCGCGGGGTGGACACGGAAATCCTCACGGTGGACAACCACTGTGACGGTCTCTATGTCTTCCTGAAGATGCGGGAGAGGGATCCGGAGCGGGCGGAACGGATTTTCGGGCTCCTCGGCCGGAGCGGAGGCAACCGTTCAGGAATGGCCATCGGGGCCGTGGACTGGGAGGGCAACGTGACCATCGATCAGTTTACCCGGTCCATCATTCTCGGAAACATCCGCGAGAAAGGATTTTCCGACATCTGGAGGGGGGAAGGGGACTCCTTCCTCGCCATGGTGCGGGACAGGAAAGCCCACCTCGGGGGACGGTGCGGCGCCTGCCGGAGGCAGGAGCAGTGCAACGGAAATCTCAGGGCCAGGGCCCTGGCCGCAGGGGACTTCTGGGGGCCGGATCCGGCCTGTTATCTCACCGACGGAGAAATCGGACTGTAGGAGGGGCGGAATGCTCATTTCATGGAATACCACAAGCCGCTGCAACCTGTTCTGCCGCCACTGCTACCGGGAGTCCGGCCCTGAAAACGACCGGTCCGGGGAGCTGACCACGGCGGAAGGCAGGGAACTCATCGCCTCCATCCGGAGGGCGGGGTTCCGCCTCCTCATCTTCAGCGGAGGCGAACCCCTCCTCCGGGAGGACATCTTCGACCTCGTCACAGCCGCACGGGATGCCGGACTTCTGCCCGCCATGGGGACGAACGGTACCCTCCTCACCGTGGAGACGGCCGCCCGGCTGGCGGAGAGCGGGCTTCGGGGAGTGGCCGTGAGCGTGGACAGTCTGGACCGGGAATATCACGATACCTTCCGGGGAACCCCGGGGGCCTTCGACAGAGCCCAGCAGGGGATCCGGAACGCCATCGAGGCGGGGCTCCGGGTGCAGATCAACCTCACCCTCACCGACAGGAACCTGGACCAGTTCGACCGCATGGTGGACTACTATGAAACAATGGGTGTCCACGCGGTCCATCCCTTCTTTCTCGTTCCCACGGGAAGAGCCCTCTCCATGGCAGAGGAGGAACTCACCTCAGGGGCCTACTTTTCCATGATCCGCACGGTCCTCGAAAAGCAGGGCTCCGCCTCTCTGGAAATCAAGCCCACCTGCGCCCCCCAGTTCATGCCCATGGCGAAGGAGATGGGCATACCCCAGAGGTTCACCCGGGGATGCCTGGCCGGTACGGCCTACTGCTGCGTCCTCCCCGACGGTGACGTCCACGTCTGCCCATATTTGCCCGTCAGGGCGGGCAGCGTGAGAGAGAGGCCCTTTGAGGACATCTGGAGGGACAGCGAGGTGTTTCTGAAGCTGCGGGACAGGTCGGCCTACGGGGGGAGCTGCGGGGAGTGCGGACACTGGGAGATCTGCGGCGGGTGCAGGGCCAGGGCTTACCATTACACCGGAAACTATCTTGCGGAGGAGCCATGGTGCTTCCGGAGATGACCATGGATCCTGTGGGCCGGAAGCTCGTCAATCTTCTCCAGGAGGGACTCCCCCTGGAGAAAGACCCCTACGGGATACTCGCCCGGGAGCTCGGCGTATCCCGGGAGGAGGTGACGGAGCGGATCGGCACCCTCGTCGACGGGGGCGTCATCCGGCGGATCGGCGGCGTCTTCGATTCCGCTGCCATGGGGTATACGAGCCTTCTCGTGGGAGCGGCCGTTCCCGGGGAGGTATTCCGCGACGCGGCGGCCTTCGTGAACTCCTTCGGGGGTGTAACCCACAACTACCGCCGCTCCGGACCGCTGAACATGTGGTTCACCTTTGCCTCCGGCGACCCAGGGGAGATCGACGGGCTGCTGGCGGCCCTCAGGGAGAGGTTCGGCCTTACCTCCGTGTACCCCTTCCCGAAGGTAAAGCACTTCAAGCTCAGGGTCTTTTTCGACATGGAAAAGGAGTGACCGCCGTGGACGCTCTCGACTGGATGCTTGTCGGCGAACTGCAGGAAAACCTCCCTCCCGGCGAAAATCCCTGGCAGGCCCTCGCCTGCAGACTCGGAATTTCCGAGGACGATGTGGTGGCCCGGCTGAAGGGGCTGAAAGCGTCGGGAAAGCTCAAGAGGGTCGGTGCCGTCCTGAGGCACCAGAATTCCGGCTTTGCCGCCAACGCCATGGCGGTCTTCCTTCCGCCCCCGGGCAGGACGGACGAACTGGGCGAAAAACTGGCCGCCAGTCCCATGGTGAGCCACTGCTACGAGCGGGTCCCCTGCGGGGAGTGGATCTATACCCTTTACGCCATGATCCACGGCAGGACAGAGGAGGAAATTTCAGCCTTCGTGTCGGCCTTCGCCGCCGAAAACGGCGTGGAGCGGTACGATATCCTCTTCAGCAGGGAAGAGCTCAAAAAGAGCAGCATGGTTTTTTTCGGCCGCCCGGGCAACGAACCCGGCTGAGCCCTTTCTTCAGCGGAGATAGGGCTTCAGTGTCTTCGCCACCCGCTCCGCCATGATCCGGTACCCTTCCCCGTTGGGATGGATGCCGTCCGCCATAAGGGAGCCTTTTCCGAGGATATCTCCCAGGATATCCGGAACCAGCACCGCTCCCGTCGCCTCCGCGGTCTCCAGGTACCGATTCCCCAGAGGAGCCGCCAGGGGAAGCCCGTTGATTCCCAGGAGAACCACCAGCGCGCCGCCGGACTGGATCCGGCGGATCATCTCCCCGAGCAGGGCAAAGCTCTCGTTGAGGTTTGCCCTGCGGAGCAGGTCATTCCCGCCCAGCAGGAGGAGCACCACTGAAGGGGAGAGGGCTTCGAGCTTTTCTATCCGCCCGTAGGCTCTGGAAACGGTGTCGCCGTTGGCGCCCAGGTTGATCACCTCGCGCCCGATAAGGGCGGAAAGAACGGAAGGGTAGTCCCTGCCCGGACCTCCCGAGCCGAAGCCAGCCGTCAGGCTGTCCCCGAAGGCCACCACCGGGCCCTCAGCCCGGGGCGGATTATTCACTATTTTCCAGGAATTGACGGACGGACGGAAGAGAAAATAACCTCCCGTAACGGTCAGGAGAATTGCGGCGACAAGGATCCATTTGCTGCGAAGCATGCCATCACCCTTTCAGAAAGGCAAAATAATGGATTCAGTATAGGGGAAGTGCCGCCCGGCCGGTACCGGAGAAATAAGGATATATTCAGGCAGGCCCATCCGGTGAAAAAACCGGATGCGCCTTTTCGGCGCGGGGAGTACAATGCAGCCATGTACAGGAAATGTCCCGGCAGCTGAACCTGAACCGACATCTCAGGGAGGTGAACTCAGTTGAGAAAGCTGTTCTTCCGGATCTTCGCGTGCATTGCGGTCATAGCGGCGGCGCTGCCCCCCGCAGCCTTTGCCGACACTGCCGGGGACGCCTACCAAAGAGGGCAGATCGCGTGGAAGAACCAGGACTACGAAACTGCATTCCGTGAATACAGGACAGCGGGAGATCTGGGGCATCTTGATGCCCAGATTCTGCTGGCAATAAACCTCTCCGCTTCCCCTTACCGGGAGGATTTCACCGAATCGAGGAAATGGTGGGCAAAGGCTGCGGGGCAGGGTAATTCCAGTTCCATGGTCGCCCTCGGCGACAGCTACAGGCACGGGGATCTCGACGGAAACTTTGTTGACTATAAGGAAGCGGTAAAGTGGTACCGCACTGCATCAAATTCAAAGAACACTGAGCACCGGGGCGATGCCTCTCTCGCCCTGGGGGAGATGTACGAAGCCGGGCAGGGAACGGCGGCGAATCCTTCCGAAGCCATGAAATTCTACAAAAAGGCGGCGGATTGCGGGAATGGCGAGGCAAAATTCCGGATCGGCCTTTTGTATGAAACCGGAAAAGGAGTCGGGCGGAATTATGCGAAAGCGCGGGAGTGGTACACCGCCGCTGCAGGGGACCGGGTAAGCGCGGCCATGTACCGCGTCGGGTATCTCCACGAAAAAGGCCTGGGCGTGAAGGCAAACATGAAAGAAGCCGAAAAATGGTACCGGAAGGCTGCCGATGCCGGAGACAGCTGGTCCCAGTTGTACTTCGGCGATAAATGCGAACATGGAAAGGGCGTTCCCGTCGACCTTATCTCCGCCCATGTCTGGTACAACCTTGCCTCGAAAGGCATGGGGAGCGAAGAACTCTGGAAGAAGGCAAAATCAGCAAAGGAAAGGGTTGCGCTGAAGCTCTCCGCGGAAGAGCTCGCAAGGGCGGAAAAAATTGCCCGTGAATGGAGGCCCCGCTGACAGAAGAAAGGGTCTTTTCCGGAAGCTCTTTTTTGACGGGCTTTGCCCGTCTTTTTTTTTTCGGGTTCCGGGGCCGGTGAAGATACTTTTTGAAGGAAACGGAAAAAGAAAGCAAACGACGTCCTGGGGGAGTGAATCCTGACCTGACGGGGACTTCCTTCGGAAAAGGGGATTGACAACCGGGAAACTAATATATTAGTATGACTAGCATATGCAAAACGCTGAAATTTTTCTTTCCAAAGGAAGGTTATGGCAAGCCTGAATCAAACTGCGGTTCAGCGGCACAAGGAGGAGTCGGGATGGAAGTTCTTGAGCGCCAAAACGGCGAATCATCCAGGGAATGGGTGAAGCGCGTCCTGATCGAAAACATAGTTCACCTGAACCTTCTCCCCGGCACCCCCCTCTCCGACAAGGAGATTGCCTCATCCCTCTCCCTGAGCAGAACCCCCGTTCGGGAAGCACTGGTGCTCCTCGAAGAAGCGGGGTTTGTGGACGTTTACCCCCAGAAAGGCACCTTCGTTTCCCTTCTCAATATGGACGACATCGAGGAAGGTCGCTACATCCGCAAGTGCCTCGAAGCCGACACCATCATCCAGGCCTGCAGATCCTTTTCCTCCGACGGAGAGATCAGGCTCGAGGCCAACCTGAAGATGCAGAAGAACGCCATCGAGAGCCAGGACCGGAAGCGGTTCCTTTACCTGGACCAGGATTTTCACCGCATCCTCTGCGAGGGGTGCGGTCGGGGCAGGGTCTGGTCCGTTGTCAGCAGGAACTCCCTCCATTTTTTCCGGGTCCGCAGGCTCAAGGTCAGCAAAGGCGCGCCGGGACAGGAATTCTATTACGGCCAGCACGGAGAGCTTCTCGACGCCGTCCGGGACCACGACGCCGACCGTGCCCTCGACATCCTCAACCGGCACCTGAGCTGGGATGTTGAAGTAGTTCGGGAGGCCTACCCGGAGTTTTTCACCAGGGAATCCCGCTCCGGGAAGCTGTACATGTTCACGACGGAATTGGCTCCGGCCAACGGGGGGCATGCTGCAGAAATCCCGGTGTAGCGGAATCCGGGGCGGCCAATGACCCGGAATTATGTGAATAGGCCCGAAAGGAAAGGCGAGATGAGAAAAATTTCCTCACCAGCAGTCGCAGAAATGAAGGTTTTCCCCGTAGCGGGGCGGGACAGCATGCTCCTGAACCTCAGCGGTGCCCATGGGCCCTATTTCACCCGGAACGTGGTGATCCTCACCGACACCGAAGGCAACACAGGCGTCGGCGAAGTTCCCGGAGGACAGAAGATCACCGCCGGTCTCGAACAGGCCAGGCCCCTGGTCGTCGGGTCGAAAGTGGGAGACTACAGGAATACCCTTCTTGCCGTGAAAAGACTTTTCGAGGGCAGGGAGGAAGATGTCAGGGGGCAGCAGACCTACGACCTTCGGACAGGCATCCATGTACTCACCGGCCTGGAGGCCCCCCTTCTCGACCTTCTCGGGAAGCATCTCGAGGTTCCGGTTGCCTCGCTCCTCGGCGAAGGCCTGGTCCGTGACCGGATTCCCGTCCTGGGGTACCTTTTCTTCGTGGCCGACAGAAGGAAAACTGATCTGTCCTATCTTGCGGAAAGGGAATCGCCGGTGGAATGGTACCGTCTCCGCAGGGAAGAAGCGATGAACCCGGAGTCTATTGTTGCCCTGGCGAAGGCTGCGGCGGATCACTACGGCTTCTCGGACTTCAAGCTCAAGGGGGGTGTTCTTCCCGGCGAAGAAGAGATCGAGGCCGTCAAGGCCCTGAAAAAGGCCTTCCCGGACGGGCGCGTTACCATCGACCCCAACGGAGGCTGGCTTCTCAGGGACGCTGTCCGCCTCTGCAGCGGCCTGGGGGGAATCCTCTCGTACTGCGAAGACCCCTGCGGGGCTGAAGGGACCTTTTCGGGGCGGGAGATCATGGCGGAATTCCGCCGGGCCACCGGGCTTCCCACCGCCACCAACATGATCGCCACTGACTGGCGGCAGATGGCCCACTCACTGGCGCTCCAGTCGGTGGACATTCCCCTCGCGGACCCCCACTTCTGGACCATGGGAGGATCGGTCAGGGTCGGCCAGCTCTGCGACGCCTTCGGTCTCACATGGGGTTCCCACTCCAACAACCATTTCGACATCTCCCTTGCCATGTTCAGCCATACCGCAGCGGCGGTTCCGGGAAGGATCACCGCCATCGATACCCACTGGATCTGGCAGGAGGGGAGCGAGCGCCTTACAAGGAATCCCCTGCGGATTCAGGACGGCTTCATCGAGATTCCCGGAAAACCTGGCCTTGGCATCGAGCCTGACATGGACGCCATCGGGGCAGCCCACGAACTGTACCTCGAACATTGTCTCGGAGCCAGGGACGACGCCGCAGCCATGCAGTACCTCATCCCCGGCTGGACATTCGATCCGAAACGCCCCTGCCTCGTGCGGTAGGGACGTTTGGAGCAATACAGACCGGGGACGGCGTCCCCGGAGACAAAAGGAGGAAGAATAATGAAGCTGAGCAGAAAGGTTTTGATCGCGCTCCTGGTAATGGCGGCCTTTGCCGCCCCCGTGTCCGCCAACCCCTTTGACGGGCAGAATGTCAGGGTGGTGATCGGGTCAAAGTCTACGGCCGGCGACTCGTACCTCATCGCCGAAACGGTCTCCCGCCACCTCGGCAAGGTCCTCGGCGCGAACATGAAGGTCGATGCCGTCGGTGCCGCCGTTGCCCTCGACACCATGCAGAAAGCCCGCCCCGACGGGAAGACCATCATGATGTTCCATGACATGACCTACCTCGGCGTTTCCTTCAAGGCCTACGACGATATCTACAGGCTTGAGAACATGGAGATCGGGCCCCGGGTCGCCCAGAATCCCGGCGCAGCCTGGGCCGCCTACAAGGATGCTCCCTACAATACCATGGCCGAAATCCCCGGGTACCTGAAGGCCAACCCCGACGCGAAGGTCCGGATGGCCTGCGAAGCGGGCGGCGTCTCCCACATAGGCTTCATCGCTTTCTGGGAGTGGGTGAAAGGCAAGTACGGCAAAGACGTCGCCGACAGGATCGTCGTCATTGTGGGCGGCTCAACCTCCGACAAGATCCAGCTTCTTATCGACCGGAATGCTGACGTTATTTTCGCCGACTATACCTCCCTCCTCGACTACACAAAGGTCGACGACAAAAAAATCGCCATGAAGTACGTCGGCCTCCTTGACAACGTGGAAGGTATCGATGTCCCCTCCTACGCCGACCAGGGCATCACCCTCGCCGACGGCAGCGAATTCCGGTTCTCCAAGGATTTCCTCATCTATCTTCCCAAGAACTTCCCGGCGGAGATGATCAAGGCCCTCGATGATGCAATGAAAGCCGTGTCCGAAGATCCCCAGTTCAAGGCCGACATGGCAAAAATGTCCTACCGCGGAGGCTATCTCAACTCCGCGGCGGCAAAGGAATTCATCTACAAAAAGAGAGATTCCCTTCAGGGGCTGATCGATTCCGCACCTTCCCTCGACGACCTCGTGATGTAGCAGAACGTATTGCAGCAGCCGGGGAAGACGGACCATCCGCCTTCCCCGGCATTTCCGCGAGACGTATTTTCGGAGGATTTTGCCATGTTCAGAGTCAGTTACAAGCCGTCTGCGTCCCACTGGATCTTTCCGCCCATCATCATGGGCGTTCTCGCGCTGCTTCTGGCGGTCATGATCATACAGAGGGCGGTCCGGTGCAGCCGCAGCGGAGAGCCCTTCTTCAACCTGAAAACTGCGCGTTTCTTCGACCCCGGCTGGGACAAGGTCAGGTTCTTCGGCTCCGTCGCGCTCTTCATCCTGTACATCAAGGCCATGGAGCTGGCCGGTTTTCTGGCGGCAAGCATCGTGTTCGTTTTTCTCTACAGTGTCCTGTATTACGGCGTGGAGAAGCTCCGGCAAATCCCGGCGGCCGTTGCGTCCGGAAAACCCTGGTCCAACGCCGCTTTCAGGGCAACAGTCGTGTCCCTTGTCATATCAGTGGTCTTTTCGACCGCCGTCTGGTATCTTTTCGGCCGGGTTTTCCAGATAACCCTGCCGTAAGGAGGAACGGATCATGATCGATTTCGGCCTTATCCACCTCATCATGGCGGTCACCGGCGTGGCCGTCGGCATTGTCTTCGGCGCCCTGCCGGGCATGACGGCCACCATGGCCATCGCCGTTTTCCTGCCCCTGACGTACGCCTACGACCTCCATGTCTCCCTTTTCCTGCTCATCGGGCTCTACGTGGGAGGCATCAGCGGCGGGCTCATCCCGGCCATCCTGGTGAACATCCCCGGAACGCCCTCGTCCATCTGCACCGTCTTCGACGGCCACCCCATGGCGAAGCGGGGAGAAGGCTCCAGGGCGCTTCGCATCGGCATCACCGCCTCCCTGATCGGGGGGCTCATCAGTCTGTTCGTTCTTTTCCTTTTCACCCCGCCCCTGGCGAGAGTCGCTCTCAACTTCTCTGCGGTGGAAAAATTTCTCACCATCCTCTTCGCCCTCTCGGTCATCGCCGCCCTCTCCAAGGGCAACATGGTCACCGGCGTCTTCGCCGGTTTTCTGGGGGTGCTCGTGGCCCTTATCGGCCAGTTTCCCGACAACAACAGAATGCGCATGGTTCCCGATTTTCTTTCCGTTGACCTCCGGAGCGGTTTCCAGCTTCTGCCGGTGCTCATCGGCCTCTTCGCCCTTGTCCAGATCCTCCAGGAGGCAGAGGGCGGCATGAGGGACGAAAACATCAGCGCCGACCTCACAAGAGAGGTCAAGAGATTCAGCTTCTCGGACCTGAAGGGGCAGACCGTCAACCTCATCCGGTCGGCCCTCATAGGCACCTTCGTGGGCATCCTTCCCGGCGTGGGGGGCAGCGCGGCATCCCTCCTTTCCTATTCCCAGGCGAAGAATTTCTCGAAGCACCCGGAACGGTACGGCACGGGGTGCATCGACGGGCTGGTCGCCAGTGAAACGGCGAACAATGGCCTCACGGGAGGGGCTCTCATCCCCCTGCTCTCCCTAGGCATCCCGGGCGACAGCACCACTGCCGTCCTCGTGGGAGCCTTCATGCTCCAGGGGGTCCAGGTGGGGCCCCTTTTCATCACCAACAACATCGATCTCTGGCATGTCATTCTCTTTGCCCTGCTGCTCTGCAATTTTCTGATGTTCTTCATCATGTTCTACCCGATAAAATATATCGCCTCCGTCATCAAGCTCCCGAAGTACAGGATATTTCCCGTGATCCTTCTTCTGTGCGTCGTGGGTGCCTATTCAGCCAACAACGGCATCATGTTCGACGTCTGGACCATGCTGCTCTTCGGCATTCTCGGGTATGTTTTCGTGAAGATCAGGCTTCCCGTGGTCCCTTTCCTCATCGGCTTTATCCTCGGCGATGACCTGGAAAAATATTTCGTGGACTCCATCAAGGGAGCGGGAGGATCTCTTTCCGTGTTTTTCAGCCGTCCCATGGGGTGGGTGATATGGGGGCTCATTTTTGCCTCCATCGCCTGGGCCGTGTATGACGGCCGCCGGGAGAAAAAACGGGCTGCCGGAGTCTGCGGCTGAGCGGGGGGAAATGGACCATGCGGATCATTCAGGTCGATGAACGGGACAACGTCGCCATCCCAACGGCGGACCTTGCGCCGGGGACACCCATGGGCGGAGGGCTTTTCGCCCGGTCCTACATCCCCCAGGGGCACAAGATTGCCATGGCCGACCTCCGGGAAGGAAGCCCCGTGGTACGGTACGGAGCGGTTCTGGGGCACCTGATGCAGCCTGTGCAGGCGGGCGGTCTCATCAGCGAAACCATGCTCAGGCTGCCGGAGTCACCGGACCTGGACGGCCTTGAATTCGGCACGGACATTGTCACGGACCTTCCCGAACCGCCGGTTTCGGTGTTCGAGGGGTATCCGGTGGAAGGATCCCCTTACGGTGGTACGAGGAACATCCTGGGCATCATGACAACGGTGCAGTGCGTCGCCGGGGTGCTGAATTCGGCGGTGGAGCGGATGAGAAAGGAGCTTCTGCCCCTGTATCCCGCCGTGGACGATATCGTCCCCCTGAACCATCCCTACGGGTGCGGCGTCGCCATCGACGCACCGGACGCGAAAATTCCCATCCGGACGCTCCGGAACCTTCTCCGGAATCCCAACTTCGGCGGGGAGCTGATGGTGGTGGGCCTGGGATGCGAAAAGCTCACCGTGGAGCGGCTCCTCGAACCCGGGGAAATCAGCGGCGAAAACGTTATCATGCTCCAGGACCACAGGGGATACGTCACAATGACGGACGCCCTTCTCGAAATGGCGGAAAGAAAACTGAAGCGCCTGAATGAACGGCGGCGGCAGCCCCTCCCCCTGTCCGCCCTGTGCGTGGGGATGCAGTGCGGCGGAAGCGACGCCTTTTCCGGGATCACCGCCAACCCGGCGGCCGGGTATGCCTCCGATCTGCTGGTCAGCGGAGGAGCCACGGTGATGTTCTCCGAAGTCACCGAAGTGCGGGACGGAGTCCGGCAGCTTGCCGCCCGGTGCGCCGACGCTTTCGTGGGGCGGAGGCTCGCGGAGGAGATGCGCTGGTATGACGACTATCTCAGGGCGGGCGGCGTGGACAGAAGTGCCAACCCCACTCCGGGAAACAAGAAAGGCGGGCTCGCCAACATCGTCGAGAAAGCCATGGGGTCCATCGCCAAATCGGGAAGGTCGCCCGTGGTGGAGGTGCTTTCCCCCGGGGAGCGGCCGTCGAAAAGAGGGCTGATCTATGCCTCCACACCGGCCGGCGACATGGTCTGCGGAACCTGCCAGCTTGCCTCGGGGATGACCCTGCAGGTCTTCATGACCGGCAGAGGGACACCCTACGGTCTGGCCGCGGCCCCGGTGATCAAGGTGTCCTCCCGGTCCGATCTGAAAGACATGTGGAGCGACCTGATCGATGTTGACGCGGGTGTCATTGTTTCGGGCGAAGCCTCCATCCGGGAGGTCGGAGAACTGCTGTTCAGGGAAATCGTGGATACCGCGAGCGGGCGGAAACGGCCCTGGGCAGAAAAACACCGGCTTCACAACGATCTCTGCCTGTTCAACCCGGCTCCGATAACCTAGAAGAACAGGGCAACCATAACGACGTGAAAGGATTGAGCAGGATGAACATTGATTTCATCAGGGGAGTCATTCCCCCCATAGTTACGGTGATCGACGAAAACGAGCGCATCGACGAAGAGAAAATGCGCCGCCAGGTGAATTTCGTCATCGATGGAGGTGTCCACGGCATACTTGCCTTCGGCAGCAACGGCGAGTTCTACATGGTGGAGGAGGACGAGATGAAGCGGGGGCTCCGGATCATTCTCGACGAGACGGAGGGCCGTGTTCCCGTCTATTTCGGCATGGGAACCATCAAGACCAGGAAATGCAGGGAGCTCGCCCGGATGGCGGCCGAATGCGGGGCAAGCGGGATTTCCGTGCTGCAGCCCATGTTCCTGAAACCCACCGAGGAGGAGCTGTACCGCCATTTCCGCTTCATCGCGGAAGCCGTTCCCGGAACGCCGGTGCTGCTCTACAACAACCCCGGCAGGGTCGGGTATTCCCTGACCACATCTCTGGTGACGCGTCTTGCCGATGACGTGGACAACATCGTGGGCATCAAGGACTCCAGCGGCGACATGACCCTCACGAGCGAGTTCGTCCGCCTCACGAAAACGGGAAAAAAGGACTTCAAGGTCTTCGGCGGCAAGGACACCCTGATCTACGGCGCCCTCGCCCACGGTGCCGACGGGGCCATCGCCACCACGGCGAACATGTTCCCGGAACTGGTGGTATCCATCTATGAAAAATACCGGGCGGGCGACCTCAGAGGGTCCCTGGAGGCCCAGTTCGTCCTCAACCCCGTACGGATCTCCATGGACCGGGCGAGCTTCCCCGTGGCCACCAAGGACATGGCCAGGCTCATGGGGCTCGACGTGGGCGACCCCTTCCTTCCGAACCTCCCCACCTCCGGCGACGTTCTGGAGCACATGAAGAAGAAGATGCGGGAGGCCGGACTGCTGGCCTAGAGCATAAAGAATCCGTTTCCCCGGCACCCCTTCCGGAATATGCGGCAGGGGTGCTTTTTTATCCCCCCTCCGGTTTGACTTTTTCATTGACAATGGGAGAGAATCGTATAATATCTTCAGAACAAAATTCTGCCGGGTTTACGGGAGAACCTCTTCCGGCTCCCGCCCGGCGGCCGTGCCGGGGTGAGGCCATGAAACGTCAGACTTTCCGTGCCATCACGAGAATCGTTCTTCCCTATCTCATATTTGCCGGCCTGTGGATTTTCTTTTCAGACCGGCTCCTTGAGTACATGAACCTTGCCCCTGAAGACCTGACCCGTCTGTCCATCTACAAGGGCATGGCTTTCGTGGCGGTGACGGCGGTCCTTCTCACGTCCCTCCTCCTGGCGGAGAGCAGGGCCAGGGAAATCACCCTCGCCGCCCGCATGCAGGCCCAGGAAAAACTGGAGCAGAACGAGCGGCGCCTGCGGCATCTTTTTTCCGTGAGCCCTTCCATCGTGTATACCCTCAACCCCGACGACCATTCCATCACCTGGGTCAGCCGGAACGTGACCCCCCTGCTCGGCTACCCGCCGGAGGAAGTCCTGCGGCCAGGCTTCTGGAAGGCCATCGTCCATCCGGAAGACATTCCGTCGGTACGGGATGGAGCGCGGACGGCCATCAGGGCGGGAAAAGGGGTCCGGGAATACCGGCTGTTCAGAAAGAACGGAGAAGCGATCTGGGTTCACGACGACCTCCTGGTGCTGGCAGACGAAGAGAACAATCCAAAGGAAATCATCTGTGCCCTCACGGACATTACCGAAAGGAAGCGGAGCGAGCAGGAGCGCATACGGCTCCAGGTGGCGGAGCAGGCCAGCAGGGCCAAGAGCGCCTTCGTCGCCCACATGAGCCACGAAATCCGCACGCCTCTCAACGCGATCCTTGGTTTCGCCCGGATGCTGGAGCGGGATCCCGCCCTCACGGCAGACCAGGCGGAACGGGTCAGGACCATAATCCACAGCGGAAACCACCTTCTCTCTCTCGTCAACAACATCCTCGATTTTTCTAAAATCGAATCGGGAAAACTGGAGCTCGCCGTCGAAGGATTCAATCTCCATGACCTGCTTGACGACGTGGCGGCGTTCTTCCGTCCCCAGGCGGAGGCCAGGGGACTGGCTTTCCGGTACGAACGGGGGAGCACCGTTCCCCCCTTTGTTTCCTCCGACTGGAGGAAACTGAGGCAGATCCTGCTCAATCTCCTCGGAAACGCCGTCAAGTTCACGAAGGAAGGAAATATCACATTCCGGGCACAGGCTGAATCCCTTCCCGGAAGAGGGGCGGGGGGAGGAAATCTTGAAGGGGGGAGCAGCCTTCTTCTCTCCATGGAGGTGGAGGACACGGGCCCCGGAATACCGCCGGAAGACCTCGATGCCATCTTCCAGGAATTCAGCCAGTCCTCGGCGGGAAAGGAGACCGGCGGAACGGGGCTCGGCCTGGCTATAACGAAGCGCCTTGTCCTCCTTCTGGGCGGAGATGTTTCCGTCCGGAGCGCACCGGGGCAGGGAAGCACATTTCGTGTCTGCCTTCCGGTGCTGACGGATCATGACCGGGAAGGAACGCCGGGCCGGGATTCCCTCGTCTCGAAAGAAATTGGGGCGGTTCCGCGGGAACTTCCTGGAGAGATGATATCCGCGGAATCGACTCCGGTTCCCGGAGGTGACTTCCCGTCGGTCCTGCCGGAGGGAATACGCTCCCGAATGGTCCGGGCGCTGGAACGGGGAGACATACTCAGGCTCCGGGAACTTGCCGCCGAAGCGGCCGCCAGTGACGAAACAGCCGGGAAGAGGCTCCGGGATCTCGTGGCCGCCTTTGATTACGAGCAGCTTGCCCGGATTCTCGGCATGGAGGAGGATGCGTTCCATGGATAGCACGGCTCCGGACCGGACGGGAAACGAAACGATCATGGTGGTGGACGACACGCCCACCAACCTCACCATCCTTGTCGAGCTGCTCGGACGGAGAGGCTACCGCGTCGCGGCCTTCCCCAGGGGAGGCATGGCCCTGAAAGCCGCAGCTCTCGAGGCGCCGGACCTGGTTTTGCTCGACATCATGATGCCGGACATGGATGGTTTTGAAATCTGCCGGAGGCTCAGGGAGGACGAAAGGCTCAGGGAAGTGCCCGTGCTCTTCATCAGCGCCCTGGACGACCCTGCAGGCAAGGTTCGGGCCTTCGCGGCAGGGGGAGTGGATTACGTCACCAAACCATTTCAGGAAGAAGAACTCGCAGCCCGGGTAAGGACCCATCTTACCCTCGTCCGCATGAGGAAGGAGCTGGAACGGCACAACCATTACCTCGAGGACCTGGTCCGGGAAAAGGTCAGGGAGATATCGGAATCCCAGCTTGCCACCATTCTCGCCCTCTCGAAGCTGGCCGAGTCCCGGGACGACGCAACGGGAAAGCACATCGAGCGGACACGGACATACTGCAGACTGATAGCCCTCACGCTGAGGGAGGATCCCCGGTTCCGGGAGACCGTGACCGACGAGTTCGTGGAGAACATTTTCCACGCCGCGCCCCTCCATGACATCGGCAAGGTGGGCATACCGGACAGAATCCTCCTCAAGCCGGGAAAACTGACCCCGGAGGAGTATGAAATCATGAAAACCCACGCCGCCCTGGGGGCCGGAACCCTGGAACGGGTCCTGGAGGAGTATCCGGGAAATGCCCTGGTGAAGATGGGCATCACCCTCACGAGGTACCACCACGAAAAATGGGACGGCACAGGCTATCCCGAGGGCCTCGCCGGGGAGAACATTCCCCTGGGGGGGCGGATCATGGCCCTGGCAGATGTCTATGATGCCCTCCGTTCGAACCGACCGTACAAGGAGGCTTTTTCCCATGAACGGAGTGTCGGGATCATCATCGAAGGAAAGGGAAGCCATTTCGACCCCGTCGTGGTGGACGCCTTCCTGGCCCGCGCGGCGGAATTCGCCGCCATCTGACAGGAAGGTGGAAGCATGAACATCCGCCGCTTCAGGAAAACGATCGACGCCGTTCTGGAATCTCTTCCGCCGGAACTGTTCCGGCAGCTCAACGGGGGGATCCTCGTCCGACCGGAAACGAAGGAGGACGGGGATGCCCTCATTCTGGGGGAATATGTCGAGGACCCCGATCTCGGCAGCCTGGTCCTGCTCTATTACGGCAGTTTTGCCGAGGCGCTGGAGGGGGCTTCCGCGGACGAGTGGGAGGAAGAGATCGAGGAAACGGTGATCCACGAACTCCGGCACCACGTGGAATCTCTCGCCGGAGTTGACTACCTGGCCCGGGAGGAGGAAATGGAGCTTTTTCAGGACGATGACGGAGAGGATGAGGATGCCTGATTTTCCGTGTGGACCGGATGGCTGATTTGCAGTAGACTGACATTGAGGGACTTTTCCTTCCGGGGCAGTCCGGCTTTCGGCCGGACGAAGGAAAACGTTTCCCTTGACATGCCTTTTTCTGAACCGGTGTCCCCGGCGCACAACGGGCTTCGCTGTCGCTTCCCATGAATGAATATGCCTGGCAGACGCACAAAGGGGAGATATCAATGGGCGCACAGATTCTGATCGTCGACGACTCATCCACAGACCGCATGGTTATCGGGAACATGCTGGCCGATTTTGAAATCCTCACCGCCTGCGACGGCATCGAGGCCCTCCAGGTGATCGAAACGCACCCCGATCTCGATCTCGTCATCCTGGACCTCCACATGCCCAACATGGACGGCTTCCAGCTCCTCGAGAAGCTGAAAGCCGGAAAAACCCCCGTGAAGACTCCCTTTCTTATCCTGACCAATTACGACGAGCTCGACAAGGAAATCCGGGGCCTGAAACTGGGTGCGGAGGATTACATCCGGAAACCCGTCAACCTTGAATCCCTCAGGGTCAGGGTGGAAACCCATCTCGAACTGAACAGAATGCAGCGGCTGGTCGAGGAACGACTGAAGAAAAGCACCACCCTGCTTCAGACCATCCTCGAACAGTCTCCCATCGGTATTTCCCTCTCCTTCAGCAAGGATCCCTTCCGTCCCGGGGAAGACCTTCCCCCTATCATCAACCCCGCGCTTGAAAAAATAACGGGCAGGACCAGGGAGGACCTCCTCGGCCTCGGATGGGCCCGGATAACCCATCCGGATGATGTGGAAAAAAACCTGGAGTATTACGCCGCCCTTCAAGCCGGGGAGATCAAGAGCTATTCCATGGAAAAGCGGTACATCAGACCGGACGGGTCCGTGGTCTGGGTGGATATGACCGTGGCCGGGCTGCGGCTCGGTGATGCTGGCGGAAACGGTCACATCAGCCTGATGCAGGACATCACGGCCCGGAAGACGGCCGAGATAGCCCTGAGGGAAAGCGAGCGGAGCAAGTCCGTCCTCCTCTCCAACCTCCCGGGCATGGCCTACCGGTGCAGATACGACAGGGACTGGACCATGGAGTTCGTCTCGGAGGGATGCCGCGAACTTACGGGCTATGGCCCCGACAGCCTCGTCGGGAACAGGGACCTCTCCTTCAACGAACTCATCGCCCCCGAATACAGGGAAGAACTCTGGCGGAAGTGGGAGCGCTTCCTTCCGGAAAAACGCCCCATCCACGAAGAATACGAGATTACTGCCGCGTCGGGGGTGCGGAAATGGGTGCTGGAGATTGGGCAGGGGGTCTACGACCACGACGGCAACGTGGAGGCTCTTGAAGGGATCATCATCGACATCTCGAGCCGCAGGGAATATGAACGGCAGCTGCAGTTTATGGGCGAACACGATATTCTGACCGGCCTGTACAACCGGGCCTTTTTAGAAAAAATCCTGGCCAGGGACGCGGAGGAGGCGGACCGGACCGTTGTGCTGGTGGACCTGAACCGCCTCAACGCCCTGAGCCTCTCCTACGGGTATACTTTCAGCGAAGAGATCGTCAGGGAAGCGGCAACCCGGCTCCTGACCCTGGCCACCGATGAAAGGAAGCTCTTCCAGATTTCGCCGGAACGGATGGCCTTCTACCTGAAGAACTCCACGGACGCCGGCGAAGCGGCCCGCCTCTGCGAATCCATAATCTCCGCTCTCTCCGGGATCCAGCTCATCCACGCCGCAGGCTGCGGCATCGGCATCCTCCGGTTGGATGAAACATGCCGGGATGGTGACGCCATCCTCCGGAACGCGTCCATCGCCGCGGAATATGCCGCCCGGAAGGGAGCCTTCCAGGTCTGTCCCTTTGAAAAGGATCTGGAGGAACGGGCGAAGCGGGAAAAGGACATCAAGGAAGATCTGCTCGAAATCCTTGGAAACGAGGGGAGCCGGAACATTTACGCTGAATTCCAGCCCATCGTCGACCTGTGGACGGGCAGGATCAAGGGATTTGAAGCCCTGGCCCGCATGAGGAGCCCCAGGCTCGGTCCCGTGTCTCCCCTGGAATTCATTCCCCTGTCGGAGGAACTCCAGCTCGTCGTTCCCCTCGGACGGAGGATCACGGGACTGGTCTGCGATTTTCTCGAAGAAATACGCAGGGCGGGCCATGACGATGTCTATGTCTCCGTGAACGTGTCGGCCATCGAGCTGGTGAGGGACCGGTTCCTCGACGATTTCTTCGGTCTTCTCGAAGAGAAGGAAACCGCTCCCTCCAGGATCTGCCTGGAAGTCACCGAATCACTCCTGGCGGACAACTTCGACCTGATCAACCGCAAGCTGGGCGAGCTGCAGAAACGAGGTGTATCAGTGGCCATGGACGATTTCGGCACCGGCTATTCGTCCCTGTTCCGTGCAAGGGAGCTGAATGTGAACTATCTCAAGATCGACAGGCACTTCATCGACAAGCTCGTCCACCTTCCCCCGGAGGCAGCCATAACCGGCGACATCATCTCCATGGGACACCGGCTCGGCCGCCTCGTGGTCGCCGAAGGCGTGGAGCTGGAAGAGCAGAAGTTCTACCTGCAGAGGCACCGGTGTGACCTGATGCAGGGGTATCTCTTCAGCAGGCCCGTTTCGCCCGAAGCCGCGCTGGAACTGCTCGGGGAGACAAACCCGGCGGAACCTCAACCGGAAAGGGGCGTTTGACCATGAGACTATCCGGACCTGCAAGGGCAGCGGTGATTGCCCTTTTCCTTCTGTGTTTCTTTCTTGCGTCCGCCGCGTTTGCACAGGAGCTTGTTCTTTCGGAAGCAGAAAAAGCTTTCCTGGAGCAGCACAAAGTTATCCGTATGGGGGTGGACCCTTCCTTCGTCCCTTTCGAGTTTATTGATTCAGACGGCGGCTACAAGGGAATCGCCGCGGAGTATGTCAGGATCATGGAAGGGAAGCTCGGTGTCCGGTTCGAGGCGGCGAAAGGACTCACCTGGCCGGAGGCCTACTCGAAGGCCCTGGAAGGGGATCTGGACGTGCTTCCCTCCATATCCCAGACTCCTGAGCGGGAGCGCTATTTCCTCTTCTCCCGGCCGTACTACAACTTCAAGAGAGTCATCGTCACGCGAACCTCCCAGACGGACATCAACGACATAGAGGACCTGTACGGGAAGACCGTGGCCGTCCAGAGGAACAGTTCCCACCACAGCTACCTCATCGGCCACCCGGCCATCAACCTCAGCCTCTACGATTCGGTGGAGACGGCCCTCACCTCGGTGGCCAACGGCACGGAAACCGCCTTTGTAGGAAATCTGGCCACCACCCATTTCCTCATTAAATCCACGGGGCTCACCAACCTCAAGTTCGTGGCCTTCGAGGCGGAAAAGCAGCTCTCCCTCCATTTCGCCGTAAGAAAGGACTGGCCCGAGCTGGTCTCCGTCCTGGACAAGACCCTGGCCTCCATAACCCAGGAAGAACGGTTGGCCATCAACGCGAAATGGATCGACCTGGGGACTGAAACGGACTACGGCCCTCTCATCAGGAATTTGCTCATTGCAGGCTCTGCTGTCTTCCTCATTCTGCTCGTGTCTCTCTGCTGGGTTTGGATATTGAAACGGGAGGCGGCCCGCAGGGTGAAAATCCAGGAAGACCTGGAGCTGGCAAAGCTGGAAGCCGAGGCGGCGAACAACGTGAAATCGGGGTTCATGGCCCGCATGTCCCACGAGGTCAGGACTCCCCTGAACGCCATCAACGGCATGGCCTATCTCCTGAAAAAGAGCGAACTGGCGCCGACCCAGAAGATGTACGTGGACCGGATCATTCAGTCGTCGAACACCATGCTGAGCATCATCAACGACATCCTCGACTTCTCGAAGATCGAGGCCGGGAAGGTGGAGCTGGAACATATTGCCTTCAACATCGACAACGTGCTCCAGAACGTCATCGACATCGTCTCCTACAAGATAGAGGAGCAGAGGATCGGCTTCAGCCTCACCAAGGACCCCAGGCTGCCGAACTTCTTTTTCGGTGACTCAAGGCGCATCGAGCAGATCCTCATTAACCTCATCAACAACGCCGCCAAGTTCACCGAATCGGGAACCATCTCCTTCGATGTCCGGATGAAGGCCCGGAAGGCCTCAACCTGCCTTCTGCTCTTCACCATCGAGGACACGGGCATCGGCATGACGGAGGAGCAGGCGAACAGGCTCTTCGAGCCTTTCTCCCAGGGGGACGCCAGCATCAACAGGCGTTTCGGCGGCACCGGCCTCGGGCTGGCCATCGTGAAGAACCTGCTGGACATGATGGGCGGCGAGATCCAGGTCTACAGTTCGGAAGGCAGGGGAACAACCTTCATCATCCAGGTGGAGCTGGAAGTCGACGCCGCAAACGAGGAAGAGCACCGGAAAAGGATATCCTCTTCCTACTTCAGGAACATCAAGACCCTCGTCCTGGAGAAGACCGGAGCCAACATGAACCTGATCGATTCCTATCTCAGCTCCTTCGGCATGGAGTGCGAGATCACCACATCGGAGGCCAGCGCCCGGAGCATGCTCGAAACGGCGAACGACAAGTTCTCCAAGCCCTTCGACCTTCTCATCATCGACTACGAAACGCCGGAGGAAAAGGCCTTCAGCTTCGTGGACAAAATGAGGGTCAATCCGAGGATCGTCAAAATGCCGGCGGTCATCCTTCTGCTCCCCATGATGCGGGAAGATCTCTTCGACAGGACGGAAGAGCACGGAATTGAAATGGCCGTGGGCAAGCCGGTCATACAATCAGTCCTCTTCAATGCCATACAGGAAATATTCAAGCTGAAGGCCGTCTCCTCGGTCGGAGGCGAATCCCAGGACAAGAAAGAACAGGTGGCAGAGGAAGAAATGAAAACATCTCTCGGAACCATCCTCGTGGTGGAGGACAACAAAACAAACCAGCTCATCGCGAAATCCCTGCTTGAACAGGAAGGGTTCTCAATTATCCTCGCGGATGATGGCGAAAAGGGCGTGGCGGCCTTCCGGGAACACTTCGGGGAGATACGCCTTGTTCTCATGGACCTTCACATGCCCGTCCTCAACGGGTACGACGCGTCACTCAGGATCAAGGAAACCGCCCCCGCAGTTCCCATCATCGCCCTCACGGCAGACGTGGTGGACGGGGTCAGGGAGAAGTGCGAACAGCACGGCATAACCGACTACATCAGCAAGCCCTTCGACCCGGAAGGCTTTGTCCGGAAGGTTGTCGAAACGGTTGGGGCCCGGCCGCTGAACGTACCGAAGGAAAAAGGCATCCTCGACAGGGCCATGGGGCTCCGGTTCATGGGAAACAACGAAGCCCTCTACAAAACTGTGCTGTCCGAATACGCCCGGGAAAACGGCACCCTTGTCAGGGATCTCGCCGCCCTGGTGGAAGCGGGGCAGTACGATGACGCCGCAAAGATGGTCCACAAGGTGAAAAGCAGTTCAGGCAGCATCGGTGCGACGGCCCTTCACGAAACCGCAAGGGATCTCCAGCGGGCTCTCGAGGATTCCGACGGAGAAAAGATCCGGGAACTTCACGGCACCTTCAGCCGCCAGATGGAGACCTTGCTGGCGGAAATTGGGACGGACCTCTGAAAAAAACCTTCAGTTCATGCCGAAAGAGAAACCATGCCGGGAAATACTTCGCCGAGTATTTCCCGGAGTATTTTCAGCCCCCTTACCGCCCGCAGGGGCGGATGGCGGTGGACAAGAAGATGAAGGGGCCTGGGCGGGGGCGGCGGATCAAGACGCTGGAAGAGGTACCGGTCACCGTAATGCTCCTTCACCGAGGATGCCACGATGGCCCACTGCTTGGGTGAAAAAAGCATACGGGTGATGCACGCGACGGTATCGAGCTGGATGTTCACAGTCTTCAGAGGATTCCAGATCTGGTCGTGCCACAGCATGTAGCTGCTTCCCCAGTTGATGTGCAGTTCCTCGAGAGGATCGAGTGTCCGTGCGTCCACTTTTTTTTCGCTGCTTTCACCTTCTCTCGGAAGCCGCATAAGGAAATATTCCTCCCGGATAAGCTGTTGGACAACGATGTTCGGCGAACGCTCCACCGAAATGGCGAATCCCGCGTCCAGCTGCCGCCTTTCCACAAGATCCTGGATCTGCCAGCTCTGGTGGGTTTCCAGGATAATTTTGACCGGGGGAGTGTGGGTTATCAGCGACCTGAAGACCGGGGAAAGCAGAAAAACGTGGGCACTATCCACCCCGCCGATCTTCAGCGAACCTCCTGAAAGCTCCTCTGTGTCCATGTCCTGGGCAATATCCCTCATCTGCTCCGCAAAATGTAGGTAGGCCTTGCCCGCAGGGGTCAGTTCTATACTCCGCTCTCCCCTTCGTCTGTCGATGAGAGTGCACCCCAGCTCGGTTTCCAGGTTTTTCAGCCTGAGGCTCACCGTGGACTGGGTGATCCGAAGCTGTTCCGCGGCCCTGCTCAGGCTTCCGCTTTCTATAATGGCCAGAAAGGTTTCCGTCCCTGTGGAGAGCATTCTTTCCCCCCCAAGATATTTATTTGCTAAATATTATATAACGAAAATCTTTGTTATACGAACTTGCTGTTTTGCAGTATAGTTCTTTTGCCGAACTGCATGCGCTCGGAAATCAAAGCGAAATGTTCTTTTTTTCGAGACCGAGGTGAACCGATGTGTTTGTAGTGAATCCCTGCTGCGACGTGATACCGAAGGAAATAATCGAGAGCTACCGGAACATTCCCGTGGCCAACATCGGGGATGCCCGCGGACGGTTCGGGTGCATGTCCTGGATGATCAAGCCCATGAACCCCGACATGAGACTCTGCGGTCCCGCACTGACCGTGCAGACCTACCGGGCCGACAACCTTGCCATCCATGTCGCCCTGGAAATGGCCAGGCCGGGCGACGTCCTCGTCATCGACGCCGGCGGAATATATGACACCGGCCTGTGGGGCGGTCTTATGAACCAGATGGCCCGGCAGAAGCAGCTGGGCGGAATTATCCTCGACGGAGGTGTCCGTGACTGCCAGGAGCTGGCTGCGTCCCCCCTGCCCGTTTTTGCCCGGGCGGTCTCTCCCCAGGGAGGCTTCAAGGCCTCGCCGGGGTCCGTCAATGTTCCCGTATCGTGCGGAAATGTCCCCGTCCTTCCCGGTGATCTTGTCGTAGGAGACGCCGACGGCATCGTGGTCATCCCCTCGGGAAAAGCGGAGGAGATACTGGAAAAAAGCCGCGCCGTGGTCAAAAAGGAAAAGGAAATAAGGGAAAGGATAGAAAAAGGGGAAACCCTCTACAGCCTGCTCAAGCTGGACGGTGTGCCGGAAAGTGTGGGCATGAAAAAGTAGGTTTTTCCCGGAAGCCATTCCTGTTTTTCTTCATTTCCGCCGAAACATACGGCAGAAATGAGTAGGGTGTAAAACATCCGGATCTACAGAAGGAGGCTATTTCAGTGAAAGGGAAAAGACTGTTCGGAATCGTGATTCTGCTCTGTGTGCTGCTGGCTGCATCGTCTGCCTTTGCCGCCCCCAGGGTCATCAAGGTGGGGCACAGCGGGAACGCCCAGTTCCCTTACCAGCTCTATCTTGAAAAGTGGGGCAAGCAGATCGCCGAGGCGACGAACAACCGATACACGCTCGAGGTGTACCATTCCGACCTCTACGGCAAGCAGAACCAGCTTATCGAAGGCTGCCAGCTGGGTACAAGGGACATGGTCATGGCCACGGGATCGCTTCTCACGTCTTACAGCCCCAAGATCGGCGTCCTCAACCTGCCCTTCCTTTTCAACGATTCCGAAGAGGCCTACAAAGTTCTTCACGGCCCCGTCGGGGATGAGTTCGCCGAAAGCCTTGCCAAGAGAAACCTCGTCGTGATCGGCTGGTTTGAAAGCGGATTCCGCCATCTCTTCCCTCCGAAGCCCGTGAATACCCCCGATGATCTCAAGGGAATGAAGCTCAGGGTCGTCAACTCCGCCGAGATGATCGATACCATCAACGCAATGGGCGCCAGCGCTGTCCCCATGGGCTTCAACGACGTTTATTCCGCCTGGCAGCTCGGTACCATCGACGGCTGCGAGGGAACCCTCACCCACATGCTCACCCAGAAATACTACGAACTCACCAAAACGGCGGCTCTCGTGGGCTACATGTACATGCCCGGTGTGCTTATCATGTCCAATAAACTCTGGAGCTCCATCCCCGCCGAAGACCAGGCGATCTTCATCGAGGAAGCGAAGAAGGTCAGCCGGTTCTCCTACGACAACCAGAGAAGCCTTGACGCAGAGGAAGTAAAACAGTGCGAAGCCCAGGGTGTCGTCTTCACCCGTCCCGACAAGGAACCCTTCAGGCAGGCTGTCGCTTCCGTCTACGAGAAGTACAGTGACAAGTACGGCGACATGCTGGATAAGATAATGAAGGCAACCGGAAGAAAATAAAAAACTCATGAACATTCGGCGATCCGGGAATCCCTTCCCTTCGTCGGGAAGGTCCGGATCGCCCGATTCTTTTGTGAACCTTGTCCAAACAGGAGGCTTTTCCACATGCTCAGGATATTAACCAGCTTCAACGACAGGTTGAGCCGGCTGCTCGAAGCCCTGATAACGCTCCTGATGACGGGAATGGTCGTTTTTATCGTCATGCAGGTCTATTTCCGGTACGTTCTCGAACATCCGCTCTCCTGGTCGGAGGAGCTGTCCGGCTACCTTTTCTCCGGCGTGTTCTTTTTCGGAGCGGTGCTTCTGTACCGTGAATCAAGGCACATCAATATGTCCCTCTTTGTCGATTCAATAAAGAACCTCTTCCTCCGGCAGATCATCGTCATCATCGCCCACGTTCTTTCTTTCATCTTCCTGGCGGTGGTGGTCTGGTACTCCTACCCCATGGCCCTGCAGATCATCGATTTCGAAGTTGTCTCCCCCTCCATGGAATGGCTGAAGATGGGATATGTTTTCATGATAGTGCCTGTTGCCAGCTTCCTTTCGCTTTTCATGCTCCTTGAAGTCATCCTCAAATCCATTGCCCAGCTGAAGGGGGTCAACAAATGAGCATACTGCTGGCGGCCTCTTTCATAGGGTTCCTTCTTCTCGGCGTTCCCATCATCGTGGCGCTCGGGCTCTCGTGCATGGTTTCCGTGCTCATAACGGGCGCCGCCGACATCAGCGTCCTGGTGCAGAACATGTTCAACGCCGGCAACTCTTTTGCCCTCATGGCGGTTCCCTTCTTCATCCTGGCGGGAAACATCATGAGCGAAGGAGGGGTGTCCCGGAGGCTTGTGAACCTTGCCGGAGCGTTCTTCGGCCGGATGAGCGGAGGCCTCGCGCTGGTTGCCACCGTGGCGTCCACCTTTTTCGGCGCCCTCTCGGGTTCGGCTCCCGCAACGACGGCAGCCATCGGCGGCGTCATGATAAAGCCCATGGTCGAAAAAGGGTACGACAGGAATTTCGCCGGCGCGGTGGTCGCCGCATCGGGGACAATCGGGCTCATCATTCCTCCGAGCCTGACCATGGTGCTCTATGGTGTCTCCACGGGAGTATCCATAGGGGGCCTGTTCCTCGGCGGCATCATCCCCGGCATCATTATGTGCATTGCGTTGATGATAGTTGAATACTTTATCTCCGTGAAAAGGGGATACCGGGGCGAAGAGAAAGCCTCTTTGAAAACTATCGTGAAGTATTGCAGGGAGGCCGTCTTTGCCATCTTCATGCCGGTCCTCATCCTGGGTGGAATTTACGCGGGCATTTTTACGCCGACCGAATCTGCGGCCGTAGCCGTCGTCTACGGGCTTATCGTCGGTCTTTTCATTCACCGCGAGATTTCCTTCAGGGACCTCCCCAAGCTCATCCTGAGATCCGCCAAGTCCACGGCGCTCGTCATGTACCTCATGGTCACCGCCGAGGTACTCAGCTTCATCCTGGTAAGCGAGCAGATACCCCAGAACATCGCCAGTTCCATTCTCGGCTTCTCCAACAACGCCATTGTCGTCCAGCTCATTATGGTGCTGATCCTGCTCATCATCGGAACCTTCCTGAACAACACGGCTGCCATGGTGCTCATGGCACCCATCTTCTACCCGATCATCACGAGCCTCGGAATCGACCCCCTCTTCTTCGGCATCATCATGGTCATCTCTCTTGCCATAGGGCACAATACCCCTCCTGTGGGCATGTGCCTCTTCATAGCCTGCGACATAGGCAACATCAAGCTGGAGAAGCTGGTAAAAGACGTCATACCGCTGGTGGCCGCTATGATCGTCGTGGTCGTGGCGCTGAATTTCTTCCCCGAGGTCATTCTCTACCTTCCGAACATGATGAAATGACGCCCGGCAGCCGCCGGATGAACACACCTGGAAAACGGAACCGAAACCAGATAAAGGAGCGCACAGATCATGGAAAAAATCGTTGAGCAGTTTCACACAATCGACACATCCACCATTTCCGATGCCCTGGACAAAAACGGGCTCACGGGACAATGCCTGGGCATAAAATCCTTCAACCCGGGGTGGAAAATCGCGGGGAGGGCTTTCACTCTCAAGTACGGTCCCGTGGACATTGTGAAGGGCACCGTGGGAGACTTCATCGACGACGTGCCTGAGGGCGGCGTTGTCGTGCTGGACAACCAGGGGCGGCTGGACTGCACCGTCTGGGGGGACATCCTCACCAGCGTCGCAAAGCGAAGGGGCATCGCGGGAACGGTAATCGACGGAGTGTGCCGTGACACCAACCGCAGCCTCGAGCTGGACTATCCCATCTTCAGTTCCGGCCGGTACATGCGGACGGGCAAGGACCGGGTCCAGGTCGACGGCGTCAACTGCCATGTCAACATCGCCACCGTCAGGGTCCGCCCCGGCGACATCGTCGTGGGAGACGCCGACGGGGTCGTCGTCATTCCGCAGGAGTTCGAGGAAAAAGTCCTGGCCACAGCTCTCGAGATCGAGGCCGCCGAGAAAAAGATCCGCTCCGCCACCGAGCAGGGCATGAGACTCGACGAGGCCCGGAAGCAGTTCAAGTACCATTCGCTCCAGACGAAAGCCTGAGATTCGCTTTCCAGAAAGCCTGAGGCACCGGGGCTCCCGTCAGGGAGTCCCTTTTTCTGTTTTCGGGGGGAGCCATTCGCCCGGTTTTCTGCTATATTGTGAAAAAGTGCGGACGATCCGGTGAAGGGTGCGGAGACTGCAGGTTTGTCCCCGGGCGGGAGAGAGCCACAGCCCGCCTCCGCCGCTTCGGACAATGTTTTTAGTCAGTTCTGTCGCAGGCTGATTCCTGCCGAGAAGGAGGACATGATGAAACCGACCGTTAGGGAAAACTGTGCTTATTCGCTTGTGAGCCCCACCAGCATGGGGGTGCGGATCACGCCTCTCAACCACCAGCCGGTGCACGTGAGCGACCATTTCTTCCTCCAGGCCACCAGCGCCGAAAGCAACGTCCTCACCGTCAGCGCCGCCCTTGGAGAGAGGGTCAAGGTCCTTACCACCTTCGTGAAGGACAGCCCCATAGCGCTTCTCATCAAGAACGACCTCCGCAAGCGGGGCATCGAGTTCGAGGGAAAGGACGTTCCCCAGGGAGGCCCGTGGGGGTACCGCCACCAGTTCAACATCGCCGACACGGGCTACGGCGTCCGGGGGCCCAGGGTGACCAACGACCGGGCCGGGGAAGTCGGCCGGACCCTCAACGTGAAAGATTTCGACCTTGAACGGCTTTTCGGCCGGGAGGGAGTACGGGTGCTCCATGTCTCGGGCCTCATCGCCGCCCTCTCCCCCGAGACGGGACAGTTCTGCATCGAGCTGGCCCGGGCCGCCAAGAGCCACGGCACTCTCATCAGCTTCGACCTGAACTACCGCGAGTCCTTCTGGAAGGGCAGGGGAGAGGAGCTTCACTCCCTCTTCAGCGAAATCGCCTCCCTGACGGACTACCTCATCGGCAACGAGGAGGATTTCCAGCTCGCCCTCGGCGTCCAGGGACCGGAGGCAGGCGGCGCGGACATCGCCGGCAAGATGGACAGCTTCAAGGGCATGATAGACAACGCCCGGAAAGCCTTCCCCAACGCCTCGGTCTTCGCCACCACCCTGCGCCAGGTGGTTCACGCCAACGAACACCTCTGGGGCGCCATCCTCCATTCAGACGAGGGCTGGTTCCAGGCTCCGCCCCGGCCCATCCACATTCTCGACCGCATCGGCGGCGGCGACGGGTTCGTCGGCGGTCTGCTCTACGGCCTGAACAAGGGATGGGAGCCCGAGAAGGCACTTCAGTTCGGCTGGGCCACCGGCGCCATGGCCACCACCATGATCTACGACTTCGCCGTTCCCGCGAGCGAAGAGCAGGTCTGGAGCGTCTGGGAAGGCAACGCCCGGGTAAAACGGTAGGGACCGCTTCGAGCGTGGGGCGGAAATTGGAAGGGAAAAGGAGCTGTGCCATGAAAAAGTCTGACATCGGCCTCATCGGCCTGGCGGTCATGGGAGAAAACCTCGTCATGAACATGGAGTCCAGGGGATACACCGTCTCCGTGTTCAACCGTACCGCGGACAAGGTTTCCAATTTTATCGAAGGCAGGGCGAAGGGGAAGAACATTCTCGGCACCTTTTTCCTCGAGGACCTGGTAGCGAGCCTCGAACGCCCCCGGAAGATCATGATGATGGTCCAGGCGGGCAAGGCCGTGGACGAAATGATCGAACACCTTCTGCCCCTCGTGGAAAAGGGAGACATCCTCATCGACGGAGGAAACAGCCACTTCTCCGACACCATCCGCAGGACGGCCTACGTGGAGAGCAAGGGACTGCTCTATATCGGCACCGGAGTCAGCGGAGGAGAGGAAGGCGCCCTGAAGGGGCCCTCCATGATGCCCGGCGGGTCGGCCGCAGCCTGGCCCCATGTCAAAGACATCTTCCAGTCCATCAGCGCCAGGGTTGAAGACGGCACCCCCTGCTGCGAATGGATGGGCGCCGACGGGGCAGGCCACTTCGTCAAGATGGTCCACAACGGCATCGAGTACGGCGACATGCAGCTCATCTGTGAAGCCTACCACCTCATGCGGGACGTGCTGGGCATGACTGCCGGCGAGATGCACGAAGCTTTCAGGAAATTCAACGAGACGGACCTGGACAGCTACCTCATCGAGATCACCAGGGACATCCTCGCCTACAAAGACGTGGACGGTCTTCCCCTGGTGGACAAGATCCTCGACACCGCCGGGCAGAAGGGGACAGGCAAGTGGATGAGCGTCGCGGCCCTGGACGAAGGGGTTCCCCTCACCCTCATCAGCGAGGCCGTCTTCGCCCGGTGCCTCTCCGCCATGAAGGACGAACGGGTGGCCGCCGCCGCGGAATTTCCCAGGGAAGAGACCGCCTTCCACGGCGACCGGGACGAATTTCTGGAAAAAATCCGGAAGGCCCTTCTTGCCTCCAAGATCATCTCCTACGCCCAGGGGTATACCCTCCTCCGGGCGGCCGCGGAGACCTACAACTGGGAGCTCAACTACGGCGGCATCGCCCTCATCTGGCGGGCGGGGTGCATCATCCGCAGCGTCTTCCTCGGGAAGATCAAGGAAGCCTTCGACCGGAACCCCGGGCTCACCAACCTCATCCTCGACCCCTACTTCAAGGATCTCATGAAGGACCTCCTTCCCTCCTGGCGGGACGTGGCCGCGACCGCCATCAGACACGGCATCCCCATACCCTCCATGAGCTCCGGCCTGGCCTACTTCGACGGCTACACCAGCGAATTTCTGCCCGCGAACCTGCTGCAGGCCCAGCGGGACTACTTCGGCGCCCACATGTACCAGAGGCTGGACGCCGAAAGGGGCAGGTTCTTCCACACCAACTGGACGGAGCGGGGAGGCAACACCGTCTCAGGCACCTATGTGGTCTGATTTTCCCGTCTCCGGAGCCGGGAACGGAAAACACGACACCCTGCGGAAGGCTTGCCGCTTTCCGCGGGGTGTGCTCCCTTCGGGGAGGTGCCGGTCCTGAAAATTCTCCGGACCTATCACCCCTACGCCTTCACGGCCATTTTCTGCTGGTCTCTGGCCTATGTCTTCACCCGCCTGGCCCTGGGACACTTTTCGCCCCTCTCCCTCGGCTTTCTGCGGTGCGCCATCGCCTCCTTCATCCTCGGTGCGGTGGGCTTCCGCACAGGAATGAAGCTCCCCCGGAGGGAAGACGTCAAGTACTTCGCGGCGGCCGGGGCCTCCGGCTTCTTTCTTTACCTGTGGGCCTTCAACCAGGGAATCCTCACCGTCACCTCGGCCACGAGCAGTATCATCATTTCCTCCGCTCCGGTCATCACCGCCCTCCTTGCCGTGCTCTTCCTCGGCGAAAGGGTGGGAAAGCTCCAGTGGGCGGCCATTGCCGTCGAGTTTGCCGGAATCCTCATCCTGTCCCTCATGAAGGGGGCCTTCTCCGTGAACAGGGGTATCCTCTGGCTTCTCCTCGCCGCCCTGGTGCTCAGCGTCTACAACCTGGTCCAGAAGGGCCTCACGGGCAGATATTCCGGTCTCCAGACTGCCACCTTCAGCATCACGGCGGGGGCGGCCATGCTCGCCGTCTTTGCGCCCCGGGCGTTCCGGGAGCTGGCGGCGGCGCCGCCGGCCCAGCTCTTCAACCTCGCCATGCTTTCCGTCTTCTCCAGTGCCATCGCCTACGTAGCCTGGTCGAAGGCTTTCGAGAAAACCAGGGACACAGCCTCGGTGAGCAACTACATGTTCCTGACGCCTCTCATCTCCAGCCTGCTCGGCTTCCTCCTCGCGGGGGAACGGCCCGATGGCGCCACTCTCATCGGCGGGGCGGTCATCCTCTCCGGCCTCGCTCTCTTCAACCTGGGCAAGCGTCAGAACATCGGACCGATTCAGACAGAAGAAGAATAAAAAAAGGGGACGGCACCCGGCCGTCCCCTGGATAAACCACGATTTCGTCCCTCACTCCAGCCTTCCCGCGATGATTCCGGCGGCCTTGCGGGCCAGGGCAAGATTCTGCTTCTCCTGGGCGGCGTTCATTTCATCCATGGTTTTGAAGGATCCCGCCAGGGGCGCATGGACCTCCAGCAGGAACAGCACCTCTCCCTTCAGCACCCACAGGGCGGTTCCCTCCCAGAAGGCTTCCGCTCCCGGCACGCCCACTTCCAGAAATGTCTTCGAGGCCTCTTCGTGCCTGGTCCGCGCACCGACCTGGCGGCTGAACACATCCCCGGCCGAGCCGAAAATACCCTCGGCGGCGATCTCCTCCGTGGTGCAGACCCTGACCGTCACTCCGTACACAGACCCGTCCTTCCTGAAAGAATACCGGCAGCTCTTCCCCGCCGGGGCAACCGTTTCCCTGGAAACCCCCGGCGACACGGGCTCGTTGAACAGGGCCTCCGCATCCGCCTGCGCAAAAAGTTCGCACGGGCCGGGAACCTCCCCGCTCCAGGCAGGAACCGACAGCAGCACCACCGCCATGACAGCGGCAAACATAAACCTCAATGACCTTTTCAACCGGCCTTCCCCCCTCCCGAACTCAGCGGCATGCTGACAGGCCGCCCTCATACAGTTTATATAAGATTGCCGCCTTTTATACAAGCCGCATTTTCTTTGTGGCGAAAGGGGAGAGGAGATACCCGGCCGGGGAACCTTTGAATACCTGAAAGGCCGGGAGTGAAATTTGTGAAAGTATGGAATGTTTGCATAATGCATCTGGTAAAACCCGGCCGGGACTTGTACAATTATTGCATGGTTTTTTTGAAAAATGCGTTTGTGGGGAAGCGGGGATCTTCAGGCAACACGAGGGAAGGAGATGAATGTAATGGAAAGCACGGAAAAAAGGCAGCATGTGAAGGCCCTGGAAAAGGAAACGCTCCTCTTGAGCCTTCTGGTTTCTGCGCTCTCGGCGGTCATCTGCATGCAGATAATTTCCAGGATAGGGATCACGCCGAATACCTCCATCATCGGAGCCCTTATCGCCATGTCTCTTGCCAGGATGCCTTTCGAAGCCATGCACAAGTTCCGGTCCCTGGACCGCCAGAACCTTGTCCAGACCATGACGTCCGGGGCAGGATTCGCGGCGGCGAACTGCACCCTCCTCGCCGTGGCCATCTTCTACGCCTACGGCGACCTGAGCCTGCTCATACCCATGCTCCTCGGGTCGGGCCTCGCCACGCTCATCGGCATGCACCTCGTCTACCGGCTGTTCGACTCGGAGCTGTTTCCCGCCACGGGAACCTGGCCTCCGGGCATCGCCACCGCCCAGGCCCTCATCGCGGGGGATGAAGGCGGCAGAAAGGGGAAGCACCTTCTTCTCGGCGTCTTCCTCGGCGCCCTCGGCAGCAGCAAGCTCTTCACCTTCCCGGCGCTGGGCATTGCGGGCCTTCCCATGGCGGGCGTCGGCATAGCCTTCATTGCAAACGTCTACGCCATGTTGGCCCTGGCCATCGGCCTCCTGGTCAGGGGCTATTTCCACCACATCGCTCCCTGGGCCGGACCCATCCTTGCAAGCATCGGCTTTGAAAACGTCACCGACCTCGGCAAGACCTACATCCCTCACGGGGTCATGATCGGCGCCGGGGCCATCTCCCTTGTACAGGCCATGGTCATCATCTTCCGGCACAGGAAGCCCTCCGCACCGGCAGGGGAAGAGGCAGCCGAACAGTACACCGTTTCCCCCGAAACGGTGAAAAAGACCCTGTCCGCCCACATTATCCTCTTCGCCCTGGGCGCGGTGGCACTGGCGGTCATGAGCGGAATCTGGACTGAAATGCCCATGGAGAAACTCGTGATCTGGGTACTGTGGTGCACCTTCTCGGCCATCGTCGCTCCCATCCTCGTGGGACTTTCCGCCATGCACTCCGGATGGTTCCCCGGATTCGCCGTGACGATCATCTTCCTGAGCCTCGGCGTGTTCATGGGGTTCCCTCCCCATGCCCTGATCCTCCTCACCGGGTATGTGGCCAGCACGGGACCCTGTTTCGCCGATATGGGCTATGACCTCAAGACAGGCTGGATCGTCCGGGGCAGGGGAAGCGACCCCGCATACGAAATGGACGGGCGGCGCCAGCAGGTCATCTCCGAGCTGATCGGCGCCTTCATCGCCGTGGGCGTGACGGCCCTCCTGATGAACATGCACTTCAAGCTCGACATGGTACCGCCGGTCAGCAAGGTCTTTGCCGCCACGGTGAAGGCGGGGCTGAACCCGGAAATTCTCAGGCAGCTCGTCATCGCCAGTGTCTTCGGTGCGGCGCTGCAGTTTGCGGGAGGGGCGAAAAAGGCCCTGGGGATCCTCTTCGCCACGGGACTGCTCATCCGCAATCCCATTTACGGCGCCGGTCTCCTGGTGGCCCTTCTCATCAGGCTTCCCCTTGAAAAGAACTTCAAGCCGGAACTTGAAATCTACGGCGGCGGCCTCGTGGCGGGCGACGGCATTTACGGGTTCGTGAACGCCCTCATAAGGAGCTTCATGTAATGACAAAACAGCGGATCGGCCTCATCCGCGTGCTGACCACATCGGATGAAAAGCTCCTCAATCTTCACGGGGAGCTCGTGATGAAGTATTTTCCCTGCTTCGAGGTGGTCTCCCGGTGCATCCCGGACCAGCCCGAGGGAATTCATGACGCCGAGACGGAGCGGATCGCCGTTCCCAAGGTGCTCGCCCTCGCGCAGGAAATGGAGCGGGAAGGGATGGAAGCGGTCATCGTGAGCTGTGCAGGCGACCCGGCGGTGGAGGAGGCCTCCCGGACCCTCCGGATTCCCGTCATCGGCGCAGGAAGGGCGGCCGCCTCGGCCGCCCTGGTCACCGGGCTGCCGGTGGGTGTTCTGGGAATCACGAAGGATGTACCGGAGGCCATGAGCCGCATCCTGGGAAAGAACCTCGCGGCGGACGCGGTGCCCGAAGGGGTGGAGTCCACGCTGGATCTTATGAAGCCCGAAGGTATTCAGGCTTTGGTCGCAGCAGGACAGTTTCTTGCCGGAAGGGGAGCGAGGATGCTCGTTCTTGCCTGCACCGGCATGTCCTCCATCGAGGCGGCCGGGATCCTCAGGGAAAAAACCGGCATTCCCGTCATCGATCCCGTGAGGGCCCAGGCCGCGGCGGCGTGGACCTTCCTGGGCTAGAGAGGAGGAGACAGCCGGTGGCAAAAAGAACCATAACGAAAGAAACGGGAGAAGCCGCCATACTGGGCGGAGCAGTCCTGGGCGGCGGCGGAGGGGGCAGCATGGAGAAGGGGCGTCTCAACCTCAGGGGCGCCCTCGAGGCCGGAGAGGTGGTCCTGATCGATATCGACGACATCCCTCCGGACACGGTGCTCATCACCGGCTCGGCCGTCGGGGCCCCTGCGGCGGCGGAAGCGCGGGTAGAGCCGAGGGACTATGTCCGGGTCGTGGAAATACTGAAAGAAAACGGGTGCCCGGCTCCGGGAGGGTTTATCCCCAACGAGTGCGGCGGAAGCTCCATCACCAACGGATGGGTTCCCGCGGCCCTCATGGGCCTGCCGGTGGTGGACGCCCTCTGCAACGGCCGGGCCCACCCCACGGGAGTCATGGGCTCCATGGGGCTCCACAGGGACACCCGGTACGTCTCCAGGCAGTCCGCCGCCGGCGGAGACCGGGAGAAGGGGCTCTACCTGGAACTGCACGTGGCGGGGAAGCTCGGAAGCGCGTCCTCCATGATCCGGGCGGCGGCGGATAAATCCGGAGGCCTCGTTGCCGTGGCCCGGAACCCGGTGGCGGCGTCATACGCGAAGGTGCATGGCGCCTGCGGCGCCCTCCGCCAGGCCATTGACCTGGGGGAGCGGATGAAAAAAGCCATGCCCCGGGGCGGGGACGCAGTCCTCGCCTCCATCCTGGATTTCCTCGGCGGGGAACATATCGTCACCGGGGCGGTGGCCCGGAAGGAGATCGTCACCAGGGGAGGGTTCGACAGCGGCTGCGTCACGGTGGGGGACTTCGAAACCACCTTCTGGAACGAATACATGACCCTGGAAAGCAGGGGCGAGCGGCTTGCCACCTTTCCCGGCCTCATCATGACCCTTGACGCCGGGTCGGGGCTTCCCGTCACCACGGCGGAAGTACAGGAAGGGCAGACCGTCATTCTTTTCGTCGTCCCCGCGGACCGGCTCATCCTGGGCCAGGGCATGCGGTGCATGGAACTCATGGAGGAAATCGAGCCCGTGGTGGGAAAGAAAATAGTCGAATACATCAGATAGGAGGGGAAGATCTCATGTCCCTGAAATATGCCATCGAAGCCTACGAACTCCTCGACAGCCCGTCGGCGTCGGGGGAATCGGTGCGGGAGGCCCTGCTGGCCGCGGGAGTCAGCGCCGGCCAAATCACCGTGAAAAAAGTGGAGGGACCGAAAGGCCACACGGATTTCATCAAGGTCTGGTTCTCCGGAAAGATCGGAAAACGGGGAGGGGGGACCGCTCCCACCCTCGGCATCGTGGGGCGCCTGGGAGGAATCGGCGCCCGGCCGGAGCGGATAGGCCTCGTCTCGGACGGGGACGGCGCCGTCACGGCGGTGGCGGCGGCCATGAAGCTCGGCCGGATGGCGAGCCTGGGGGACGTCCTGGCCGGCGACGTGTTCATCTCCACCCACATCTGCCCCAACGCCCCCACCCGGCCCCACGACCCGGTCCCCTTCATGGACTCGCCCATCAACATGGCCATCGCCAACGGCGAGGAAATGAGCGACGAACTCGACGCCGTGCTCTCCATCGACACCACCAGGGGAAACCGGGTGATCAACTGCAGGGGGTTCGCCCTCTCCCCTACGGTGAGGGAGGGGTATATCCTCAGGGTGAGCGAAGACCTTCTCTCCCTGATGGCAAGCGTCACCGGCCGGGCTCCAGTGGTGTTCCCCATCACCACCCAGGACATTACGCCCTACGGCAACGGCCTCTACCACCTGAACAGCATACTGCAGCCCTGCACCGCCACGAAGGCGCCGGTGGTGGGGATCGCTCTGACGGCGGAAACGGCCGTTCCGGGGTGCGCCACGGGATCGTCCCAGGTGGTGGATATCGAGGCGGCGGTGCGGTTCGCCATCGAGGCCGCCAAGGAGTTCGGCGAAGGAAAACTGAGCTTCTGCAGCGAGGAGGAGTTCAGGCGCATGGTGGAACTGTACGGATCCATGGCCCATCTCCAGACCATGGGCAAGACCACGGGCTGACCCTCATGAAATGCCAGTTCACCCTCACCGTATCCGAGGGGAAGCGGCTCATAGCCAAAGCCATCGCGTCCCTGCCCGAGGTCCGGAAGGCCCTGTCGGACAGGATGATCCTCCTGAAGGGGGGCACCACGGTCTCCGCCCTGTCCGAAGAACTCTGCGGGCAGCCCCTGAGGATCTCCGGCAGGGTGACTCCCAGGGGAACGGTTTCCTCTGGGGCGGCGGAGCCGGAGGGCGCCCATTCCCTTCTGCTCAGAAGAGGGGTCGCCGAAAAGGCGGACGGAAGGCTGGCGGAGATCGCCCGGGAAATGGGCCCTGACGACGTGTGCGTCTGCGGCGCCAACCTCATCGATCCCTGGGGAGGTGCCGCCATGATGGCCGGGAAGGACCTCTGCGGAGAACCCGGCAGCGTCATACCCGCCCTCGAATCCGAGGGCGTGCGGTGTTATGTGGCCGCAGGGCTTGAAAAGCTCTCTCCCGTCCCCCTGAGGGAGGCCTGCGGGAACGCGGGGCGGAAAGCCTCCGTATGGGCCATGGGCATGGCAGTCGGCCTCGTGCCCGTCCCCGGCAGGGTGGTGACCGAACTGGACGCCCTTGAGCTGCTGGGCTGGCCCGGACGGTGGCTCGTCGGGAGAGGGGGCATTTCCGGGGCCGAGGGTGCTTCCACCTTTTTGGTCGAGGACGGCTCGGAGGAAACCATCCGGGCCCTCCTCGGGCTGCTGCGGAACATAAAGGGGGCCGTAACCAGCGGAATACCGTCATCCATGGAAGAATGCCTCCGGTGCGGCCCGGGCCGTCCGTGGCACCTCGGGTGCGTCTACGGGCGGAACACTCAATTCGGGAGGGATTCCGATGAAAAAAGTGATTGGAACGGTGACCATAGGACAATCGCCGAGAACTGACGTCATTCCCGACGTGGCCTCCATCCTGGGCCCGGACATCGAAATACGGGAAGCGGGCGCCCTGGACGGTCTTTCCCCTGAAATAATCGCCTCCTTCGCGCCCCAGGAGGGAGACTACGTCCTCGTGACGAGGCTCGCGGACGGTACATCCGTCCAGGTGGCCGAGCAGCACATCACGCCGAGGATCCACGAAAAAATAGCGGAACACTTCACCGACGGCATTCCCGTCGTCCTGCTCCTCTGCACCGGGGAGTTCCCCGATTTTGAAACCGGCGGCCTCCTCATCCGCCCCCAGAAAGTGCTCTTCAACGCCGTGGCGGCCGTGGCCAAGGGAATGCGGATCGGCATCCTCACCCCTTCCCCCGAGCAGGTGGATCAGTCGGAAAACCGGTGGGGCAGCCTGAGCCCCTTCGTGCGCGCGGTGCCGTCGTCGCCGTACGTGAACAGCATGGAGGCCGCCCGGACAGCGGCGGAGGAACTGAAGGAATGGAAGGCCGAAATCACCGTCCTGGACTGCATAGGGTACACCCTGGCCATCCGCTCCCTGGTCCGGGAGATAACGGACAGGCCCGCCCTCCTCGCCAGGGGCGTCGCCGCGAGCATGGTCAAAGAGCTGATAGGCTAAAAACAACCCCCGCTTGAAGGGGAGAGGAGGCGGAATCATGGATTTTGTGGAAGTCGCCCGCCGCATTCTTGAGGACAACATGGGGCTGAAGCCCGGTGAAACCTTCCTGGTCCTGTACGACCACACCACCCTCCGCATCGGCGAGAGCCTCTTCGAGGCGGCCGGAACCCTGGGCGCCAAAGCCCTCGCCCTCAGGATGCCCCTTTTGTCCAAAAACGGCGAAGAACCCTTTGCCCCGGCAGCCGCCGCCATGGAGCATGCCGACGTGGTCATTGCCGCCACCGGAACGTCCCTGACCCACACCCAGGCGAAGAAAAGGGCCTGCGCCGCCGGTGCCAGGGTGGCCACCATGCCCAAAATCACCGAGGACATGTTCTTTCACGGCCCCATCACCGCAGATTACGGCAAGGTGGCCGAACTCACCGGCAGGGTCACGGCCCTTCTCTCGGAGGCCAGAACCGCCGAACTCCACTCGGGAGGCTGCGTCCTCCGCATGTCCCTCGAAGGCCGCAGCGGCGTGCCGAGCACCGGCATCTACCGGAACAGGGGAGAGTCGGGGAACCTTCCCACGGGAGAATCCTACATCGCCCCCGTGGAGGGGACGGCGGAAGGGGAAGTGCTGGTGGACGGATCCTTCGCCGGCATCGGTGTCCTCACCGCACCCCTGCGCCTTGTCTTTGAAAAGGGCCTCCTCGTCAGGGCGGAAGGGCCGGACGCCGAACGGCTGGAAACAATGCTGGGAAACAACCCAGGGGCCCGGAACCTGGCGGAACTCGGCATAGGAACCAACGACAGGGCCCGGGTCACCGGCGTCATCCTGGAGGACGAGAAAATCTACGGCACCGTCCACATCGCCCTCGGCAGCAACGACACCTTCGGCGGCACCGTGGCGGCAGGCGTCCACGTGGACGGCATCATCACCAGGCCAAGGCTGCTTCTTGACGGAAAGACCGTGGTGGAGGAGGGCAAGGTCCACGCGGGGTAAAACCTGATCATACGGGACGGGGTGCCTGGTGGGGCTTGTCACCCGGAGCCCCATCGGGGTTGGGGGCTGCAGCGCAGACCTCCTTCTTGGAGAGATTGGGCCAATAATCCCGGGAAAGAAAAGAAAAAACCTGAAAGACGACATTCTGAAGGGCAAAAAAGCCAGGAATTCGTGTTGACTTATCGGCGGTTCTCATTTATAAATCAGCCTATCTGGATTCCGTGCCATTATTTCAAATCATTCAAAAGGGGGGGAATTTGGGATATGAAGAGAACTCGTTTGATTTGCCTGTTGATTGCGGCGGTATTGATCTTTTCACTCGCGGCAGCCGGAACGGCAGCCGGACAGGAAGCCATCAAGCTGAAATTCAGCACTGCGGCGCCGACGACCAGCTCATGGCACCCTGGTGCCGAGAAGTTTGCGGCTCTTGTCACGGAGCGGACAAAGGGCAAGTTCGCCATCACCATCTATCCCAGGGACGAACTGTCCGGGGGCAACCAGGCGGCCGGAATCGAGCTGCTTCAGATAGGGGCCACGGATATCCACCTTCAGGACGCCCTTGTCTGGTCCTCCATTGCCAAAAAGAGCATTATCCCCTGCTTCCCGTGGCTTCTGCCCACCAATGCCGAGGTGGACAAGTACGTCATGAACGGGGAAGGGGGCAAGGCACTCAGGCAGATCATTTCCGACGCCGGGTGCGTCTGCCTGGCCGTAGGTGAGAACGGGTACCGCCAGGTAGCCAACAACCGGAATCCCATTAAGATGCCCGAAGACATGAAGGGTCTCAAAATACGGGTTCCCGGAAGCAACGTCCACGTGAACTTGCTGAAGTACATCGGCGCCGACCCCCTGACCATGAACCAGAGCGAGGTGTACACCTCGCTCCAGCAGGGTGCCATCGACGCGTGTGAAAACACCCTTGACCTTCTCTTTACCCAGAACACCCTGGAAGTGGTATCCCACCTGACATTGTGGAATTACTCCTACGATCCCCTTTTCCTCTCGGTCAGCAATAAGCTCTGGAATTCACTGAGCGACGAAGAAAAGGTCATTTTCCAGGAGTGCGCCGAAGAGGCAATGAAGCACCAGGTGAAGGCCGCCCGGGAGACCGTGGAAAGCCTCATGAAGAATTTCGGCAAATACCCCAAGGTCCAGGTCGTGACGAGCCTCACCGAAGACCAGGTTGCGGCTTTCAAAAAGGCCGTGGCCCCCATTTACGAGGATTACCGCAAGACCTTCGGCGAGGACCTTTTCGCGAAGTTCGGATACACATTCTAGAAGCCTATGCAGGAAGGCTGCAGGGAGAGTATGGAGACATGCTCTCCCTCTTTTTTTCGGTTCACCATGCCCCGTCCCTGGGATATCCTTCCCCCGGACACGCCACGGAGGTAAAGATGAAAAGACTATGGTCTTTCCTTAACATATTCGAAGAATCCATCATGGTTATCGGAATGACGATCATGGTGTTTTTCAATTTCTTCAACGTCGTGTGCCGCTACCTTCTGCCCCAGACTCCTTTTTCCTATACCGAGGAGCTGGTTATCCTCGTGTTCATCTGGGTCAGCATGTTCGGCATTTCCTACGGCTACCGCAAGGGGTCCCACACGATCCTCAATGTTTTCACCGACAGGCTTCCTTTCCGCTTTCAGCCCTTTGTCATCTTTTTTGCCGCAGCCAGCTCGGCCGTCCTCATGCTGCTGTTCGCCTATACGGGATACCGCATGGTCATGAACCAGGTGGAATACGAGCAGGTCCTTCCGGGAATGAGAATCCCCATGCCGTTCGTCAGCGCCGCCATCCCCCTCGGGGCTGCGGTGACGTTCATCAGCATCCTGAAAACCGGCTTTGAGGAAATGAAGGGACACTTCAGCCGGGCCGGGGAGAAAAAGGAGGCGGCGGCATGATCGGCTTCATCCTCATCGGCACCTTTTTCCTGCTGCTCGTCATGAGGATTCCTGTGGCTGCCTCCATGGGGCTTGCCTCCATTGCGGGCATGCTGTACGAGGGGTACGGCATCCTGGTATTCCCGAGCGTATTCTATGCCGCCATCGCAAAATACACCCTGCTCGCCATCCCGTTTTTTATCCTGGCGGGAATCATCATGGATTACGCCGGCATCTCCCGGCGCCTCATCGATTTTGCCAACGCCTGCTGCGGTGACCGCAAGGGAGGCCTTGCCGTAGTCACCATCGTCGTGGCGTGCTTTTTCGCCGCCATTTCCGGTTCGGGCCCCGCGACCGTCGCGGCCATCGGGGGAGTTCTCATCCCCGCCATGGTAAGGAACGGCTACGAGAAAAACTTCGCCACCGCCATAGTGGCCTCGGCCGGAGGAATAGGAATGGTCATCCCCCCCTCGATTCCCTTCATCATATTCGCCATGCTCGCAGAGCAGTCTGTGGGGACAATGTTCATGGCGGGCATCATACCGGGACTGCTCATGGGGCTTACCTTCGCCATTGCGGCACTGTTCTATCTCCGGAATGACAAAAATATCATCCGCAGGGAAAAATCCACCTGGAAGGGAATATGGACGACCTTCAGAAAGGCCTTCTGGGGACTTTTGACTCCCGTCATCATCCTGGGGGGAATATACGGCGGCATCTTCACCCCCACGGAAGCGGCGGGCGTTGCAGTGGTCTACGGGCTGTTCGTCGGGATTTTCGTCTACAGGGAAATCAAGGTAACCGCCCTTTTCCGCATTTTTGTGGACGCCTCCGTGTCGTCGGCTATCATCATGTTCATCATGGGATGTGCCGGGGCCTTCACGTGGATACTCACCACGTCCGCCGTGGCCGCCAAACTCTCGGCCGCTCTTCTCTCCGTGTCGGCCAATAATACTGTAATGATGCTCATCATCATGGTGATTTTCATGATCGCAGGATGCTTCGTCGACTCCGCTTCCGGTTTTTACCTCCTCCTTCCCATCATCCTGCCCATAGTCAAGAAGACCGGCTATCCCATGTACGCCTTCGGCGTCCTGGCCACGGTCAATTTCGCCATCGGCCAGATCACGCCCCCCGTCGGGTCCAATCTGTTCGTCGCCTGCAATATTGCCGACGTGACCATGCGGGATCTTGTGTCGAAGGTATGGCCCTTCCTCATTGCGGGAATCGTCTGTCTGCTCCTAATGACTTTCTTCCCGCAGATAATCACCTGCCTGCCCTCCCTTCTCGGGCTCAGCTAAGGAGGCGCCCCGGTGGTCAGCAGGGGAGAACTGCAGCGGCGGCACAGGCTCCTCAGGGAGGCCATGGAATCGGAAGGGATCGATGTCCTTGTCGCAGGGGCATCGGCCCAGCTCGACCAGCGGGGACTGCTGCGATGGCTGTTCGATTACTACCTCCCGGTCTTTGAAGAATATGCGGTCATCCCCCTGGACGGACCGGCTGTTTTTTTTGCCCACAACGGGGGAAGCGCCTCCCATGCGGCACAATGCTTCCTGGTGAACGACGTCCGCGTCATTCCGCCGAAAGACTGGAATTTTGACCGGGGTCGGCTTCCTGCGGATTTCATCCGGAACCATGGCTTCAAAAAAGTGGGAATCGCGGGTACGGCAGGGATTTCGGCCGTATTCTTCAGGTCCTTTCTCGCACGTCTTTCCGTCCTTCCAGCGGACTTTTCCGACAGGGCGGCGGAGAGCAGGATGGTAAAGAGCGATGAGGAAATCAGGCTGATAAAAAAAACCATCGAACTGAACGAGGCGACCCTAAAAGTCTATCTCGATCATGCGGAGGCCGGAAAGCCTGAATGTGAGGCCATGAACGCGGCATCCTGCTTTGCGGCGGAAGCAGGCGCCGAGGACCAGTTTTGGATGGAGGGGACAGGAACGGACGGACCTCCTTCCCCCTCTCCCGGGGCACTGCGGACCGGGAGATGCCGGCAGAAAGGCGACTATGCCGTCGTGGTCATAGAACATTCCGCATCGGGAGGGTACTTCGGTGAGGTCGTACAGACCATCAGAACCGGGAAAAGGGACAGCAGCCTGGAGGAGGCCCATTCCGCCGTGATTGAGGCCATCCGCTCTGCTTCCGGAATGATCCGCCCGGGGAACAGGGTGGGAGATGTGGCGGCGGCGGCTGAACGGACCCTTATCGAAAGGGGATACCCTGTGTCCCCCGCCGGAGACGGTTCCCCCTCTCCCGTGGGGCACGGCCAGGGGCTTGATTTCTGGGAAATCCCCTCCGTCAGCTCGGACAATGACCGGATCATCGTGCCCGGAATGCGGTTCAACCTCCATCCTTCGGCGTCTTTCCCCGGAGGGGGCAAAGTCTCCTTCTGCGATTGCTGGATATCCAACGAAAAAAGCGCCGAACGTCTGTCAACCCTCCCCTGCGAAATCGCGTACCGCTGAAAGGCGGTTCCGGTGTGCCTGCCTCCGGAAAAGCCGGCATCAGGGTGCGGGTTTGTGTTGTGCGGCACGGTCAAACGAAAAGGGAATCGGTGAAAAATGAACGGGTATGAAGGAGGACCGGCGAATGAAAAAACTGTTTGGGATTTCTTTGGGGCTTGTATTGCTGTTCGCTTCGCTGGCGGGAGCGGCCGAATTCAAGCAGACCGCGGAGTTCAACGTCCCGGAAGCGAACCAGGGGATCGGAGTGGATGAACACCACTTCTATGCCATAGACAACCGGGTCGTCGCCAAGTACGACAAAGCCACCGGAAAGCTCGTCAAGAAATGGGAAGGACCCAAGGACGGGCCCATCATTCACCTCGACAGCGCCGCCGTCATCGACGGAAAAATCTACTGCGCCCATTCCAACTGGAGCGAATGGCCCATGACCAGCTCCATCGAGGTGTGGGACGCCGCAACCCTGGAGCACGTGGCCAACCACAGCTTCGGCATACACTGGGGATCCGCCACCTGGGTGGACCGGCACGACGGGTACTGGTGGGTGGCCTTCGCCAACTACGACAGACCCTACGGCCCCAACAAAACGCCCTACGGCCACAAGATATGCACCACCATAGTCAAGTTCGCCGACAACTGGCAGTGGCTCGAAGCGTGGACCCTCCCCAAGGCGATTCTCGAACGGCTGGAGGATATGAGCAATTCAGGAGGCTCCTGGGGAGCCGACGGATTCCTCTACCTGTCGGGCCACGATCCCGCGGAAGTCTACAAATGCAGGCTTCCCAAAATGGGTTCCGTCATCGAGCTGGTGGAAATACTGCCGAAGAACATCCGGGGCCAGGGCATCGCATGGGACAGAAGCGAAACGGGCGTACTCTACGGCATCATCAGGGCCACCAAGGAGGAACGGGAAAAGGGCATGACCCACAAGGTCATCGTCTCCAAGCTGCAGTAGAAAGGAACCAGGGATCCCGTTCCATTAGGGGCGGCGTACAAAGCGTCTTCCTTTGGCCGTGCCGCGATTTTCAAACGAATGATGGATGCAGGTCTTGACATGAAGTATTCCGCCCCCTGTAGAGAACGGGGATGGAAAACCCAAGCGAGCTAAAAACAGCTCGAATGAAGAAACCGCAGGGGAACCTCTGTAAATCTGGGGTTCCCTTTTTTTTCCAGTTTTCTTATGATTGGGAACCGGAAAGAAGTGTAGAAAGCTTTATGTGTTTGCCTGGCGTTCGCTGAGAACAATTTATTCAAAAAATTAGGTTAGTTAACGACTTAATATTTCATATGATTTGTGCTATTCTATGTTCCGGACGAGAATCGAGAAGCCACCGATTGCACAATGGAGTTTTTCCCTTCAAGAGAGACGACTGATCTGCCCAAGGTATCGCAGAAAAGTTTGTTGTCCTGGCATCAAAAGAAAATTCGGGTCCGGGGGCCGTTTGATGGCTCAAGGTTTCCAATACACAGAATCATTTTCCTTTCGACAACCTTATCTGGCTTGAATCAACAGACTGTTAATACCGGACCATGCGGTCAATGCAATGGCATTTCATTTCAAAAAGAAAGCCGTGATCATGTCGCATGACTTCGACGAACGTGCTAAGCGGTCCATGCAAAAAACTGTGGGCCAAGAGCAGTCCGCGCCATCCGCTGTGGAAGCACCTGCTTGATGTAGCGGCCGTTGCCCGGGTATTGCCCTTTCCGGCAAGAAACGATGGTTGGACCCCGGATTTGCTCGCTTTTTTTGCGGGATGTCATGACCTCGGGAAGGCCGACTTTTACTTCCAGAGCCGGGCACCGGAGATCTTCAAGGAATTCTCAGATGAGAAAGGTTGGAAGACTGGAGATCCATGTTGCAGGCACGAAAGGATATCGGCCCGGTTCCTTATGGAATGGCTTCAGGACAGGCAGGCGGAAGAGGATACCGCAGAGTCCGTTTCCAGGGCGGTTCTTTCCCATCATGGGTATTGGGACCAGCAGGCCCGGCCGGTAGGTAAAAAGTACACGGAGGCACAAAACGAGCTGGCAGAAATGCTGTACCGGGTTCTTGGCTCCCCCGGGGTTCCCCGTGAAAAAATTGAAAACCTCAGTGCCTTCGGGATATGCCTTTCCGGCCACATCGTCCTCTCAGACTGGATCGCCAGCAACGAAGCGTTCATTACCGATGCCCGGCTTATTACAACTGATGACCCTGAAGTTTACTTTGAATCCGCCTGCTCCGTGGCCGCAGACTGGATTCGGACTCTTTCCCTTGAGCGTTCGGCGGATCCCGGTGAACCCAGCCGGGTTGTGAAAACTCCCAGGCCGATTCAGGTCCTTCTTCTCCGGGAGGATATCCCAGCGTCCCTGGTGATTATCGAAGCTCCCATGGGCGAGGGTAAGACGGAAGCCGCATGGATTCTCGCTGAAAAATGGAAAGGTGCTGACTGCTCGGGAATGTACATGGCCCTTCCGACCATGGCGACGAGCGATTCGCTTTTTCTGAGATACAGGGATGCCTACCTCGGGAGCAGCGGAGGACCGGTAAAGGTAAAGCTTATTCACGGAATGGCCTGGCTTCGCGACGAACATGAACCCAAAAGCCTTTTGGAGATTGGCGAGTCGCGGGAAGATGCTTCTCTCGCAGACGTCTGGTTCAGGCCAACCAGGAGGGCGATGCTTGCTGAGCACGGTGTGGGCACCATCGACCAGGCCATGCTTGCAGGAATGAATGCAAAATTCGGTTTTCTGCGGCTCTATGGTCTCAAAAACAAAGTGCTCGTGATCGATGAGGTTCACGCCTACGACGCATACATGAGCGCCATCATCTGCCGCCTCCTCCAGTGGTGCTCCTGCCTTGAGATACCTGTGATTCTCCTTTCCGCAACCCTGTCGTCCCGGCAGCGGGGAGAAATGATTGAAGCCTACGGAGCTTCCGGCGGATCCCCCGGAAAAGAGGCCCCCTACCCTCTTGTAACCGTGGCGGAATCCGGAAAAGAGGCCCGCTGCTATTCCACTGCGGCCTCGATGACAAAAAAACTCGGGATTGAATTGCTTCCGGGTCTTCTGGGAGATGCCGAGGGGACTGCCGAAAAGGCGCAGAAGCTTGTCTGCGGCGGAGGATGCTGCTGTGTCATTGTAAACACCGTCAGGCAGGCCCAGGCAGTATATCGTGAACTTGACCTTCCTCCGGAACAGAAGATGCTTTTTCATGCACGCTTCACAGCTTCCGACCGCCAGAAAATTACTGAAAAGGTTCTTAAACTCTTCGGAAAGGATACGGCTCAACGGCCCGAAAAATTCGTTCTTGTGGCGACCCAGGTTGTGGAGCAGAGCCTTGACGTCGATTTCGATCACATGATCAGCGAAATCGCCCCCATCGACCTTCTTCTTCAGAGAAGCGGCAGGCAGCACAGGCACCGTCGAAGAGACCAAGATCCCGTGCTCTTCGTTCTTACCCCCGATGTCTGCCACGGAAAAGAACCTTTTTTCGGGGGCACCGGCTTTGTTTACGCGAAAAAACCGCTGCTGCGGACCTTGGCGCTTCTTTCGGACAGAAAAGAACTCTCCCTTCCAGGCGATTTCAGGACTGTAATCGAGATCTGCTACGGGACGGATACTATACAGCAGGACGGAGTTTCCTCCGCTCTTATTGAAAAGGCTGACCTTGAGTGGGAAGCGGATACTCATTGTCTCCAAAAAAAGGGAGCTGAATTTGCACTCAGATCTCCGGACAGGAGATATTACTATCCGGTTGGAAACGACCCGGTGGGGGATGACAGCGATGACGGAAACGGATGGCGGGCGAAAACGCGTCTCGGAGCAAATGACCGTACGGCATTGCTTGTGGACGAATCGCAGATTGCAAAACTCTCTGAGGGAGCCGTATCTATGGCCCGCGTAAGGGAGATTTATAAAAATACGGTGAAACTGCCACCGTACCTGCCCTATTTTTCACCGTGCACTGGTTTTTTCCCTGCTGTAGAGGCAAAAGGAAAACTGCGCGGACTTGTTCTTCTGCCTTTGAACCCGGAAGGGATGTGGATGGGCGAAGAAAACGGAAAAAGGTTCCAGGTTTCATACAACAACCAATTGGGCCTTCTGGCCGGGAGGGTGGAATGAATCAATATTCATTTAATACACTGACCGAACCGTGGCTGCCTGTGATTACCCTGTCTGGGAAATCGGAGGAACTGGGAATTCTGGACTGTCTTGAACGAGCCCATGAACTGAAAGAAATCAGGGCGAATGCGCCAATCGTCGAATTCGGGATGTACAGGCTCCTGACAGCATTTGTTCTGGATATGCTGATAAGTGCCGGGCGCAGGCCGGAGATTCCCCCCGATCTAAAACAGCTTCTTCGTGAAGGAAAGTTTGATATTGGGATGATCCGACAGTATGTGGAAATGTGCGGTGATGTATTCGATCTCTTTCATCCTGAACGCCCCTTCCTCCAGATGAAAATGGCGGATGAACCGGAAAAGGCCCTCGCAGGAATGTTTCCTGCGGTACCAAGCGGAACAAATGCGATGATCTGGCACCACGGGAATGAACAGGATTTTTCCGTTTCAGCCCCTGAAGCGGCCGGGCTTCTGACTACAATTGCCCCCTTCATGACTTCCGGGGGAGCCGGTCTGAGTCCCTCGATCAACGGAGCACCTGCCCTTTACACTCTCCCTTCAGGGAACACAATATTCGAAACCCTTATGATGAATATCATTCCTGCACGCAGTCAGGAAAATGGAGATGGAAAAATAGCGTGGCGGAATGATCGTTCTCCCGGGGGAGATCGATCCCAGGCTACACTCCCTGAGGCCTTGACCTGGCGCCCCCGCCAGATTCAGCTGATTCCGGAAAATGGCTGCGGGGGCGGGATCGTTGTCCGAAAGATGAAATTCAAAAAGGGTGACAGTACGAGAATGGAATGGCGCGATCCCAATATCGCCTACAGATTTGACAAGGACAAAATAACGCCGGTCAGGATGAGGGAGAATCGTCCTGTTTGGAGGGATTCAGGCCCTCTCGTTCTCCTGAACCAATTATCCCGTGGTTCCGGTGATAGCAAGGTCTCTTTCAGAAGATCCGATGTAGTGGAACAGGCTTTCCTGCTTTCCGGGAAAGACAAGAAAATCATTGTTCATATCTATGGCATGAGAACGGACATGAAGATGAAAATCTTCGAATGGGTGAAATCGTCTTTGGTGATTCCTTCAAATCTGGGAATCTCCACAAGACTCGGCGCTTTGGTACAGAACGAACTCGACAAGGCTGACCAGGCCTCATATTTTCTGCGGTCATGTATTAAAAACCTGTATCCCCGGGGAGGAGAAGGAAACAAGAATGCTCTCGCCGCTCTTGTTGACCGGAGTGAAAAGGCTTTCTGGCAGGGTTTGGAAAGCGTTTTTTTTGAACTGATGCAGAGAATCTCTTCTCTTCCGCCGGATTCTGCCGAGGATGCCGACACAATCAATTCCGCCGCAAAGGATTGGCGCAGCGCCATTCGAAGACTCGCCCTTGAACAGTTTGAACTTGCAGCGAAAGATATGGATGCTGACAGTGATGCTCTTGCTCGTCTGGTGAATTCACGAACCAGGTTGAGAGGAAGAATTATGGCAATCATCGGGGAGGTTGTGTGATGACGAACGAAATGCACCCGGAGAATGATTTTATCGAGCGGGTCGAAAGGCTTGGGAGCGGCGAACTTGCCCAACTGAGAAGGGGGTGCGGCGAGCGGGACCCGGTGGAAGGGCGGTGCCCCTGGCTGGTGGGATTGACCTATGGCGTTTCATCCGACGCCGTCGCCTTTTTGGTGGCCGGCCTTCTCGCCCAGTATAAAACCATTGATATTCGGGCAGGGCGTCATCGAAGCCAGGGCGACTTCGGTTTGACATGGAAAAGAGCCGTTGCTTCCGGGGCAGCAAGCGAATCGCTGAAAAGAAGGTTTCATATTCTTCTTGACTCCGAATATGACTCCTATACCGGGGAAGGTGATTTTCCCTACAGGCTGCGCCAGATGGTCCGTTACGCGGCCGGAAAGGGAATAGGCATTGATTGGCCTCTTCTTTTAAGGCATGTAAAAAACTGGAACTCGAAAGAAAAGTGGGTTCAGAAAAAATGGGCGGGCAGTTTTTTCACTGCGGAGAATGACGGTGAAACCACAAAAATCCAGGAAGAAAAGGACTGATAGCCATGCTTGTAGAAGTTCACATGCTGCAGAACCATGCGCCGAGCAATCTTAACCGTGACGATTCGGGAAGCCCCAAAGAAGCTGTCTTCGGCGGCTTCAAACGCGCCAGGATTTCGAGCCAGTGCCTCAAGCGCACCGTTCGCCGTTCAGATGTGTTCTCTGAAAAAATGGCCGGAATTTTGGGAACCAGGACCCGGATGCTTCCTGAACTTGTGAAGAACAGGCTGCTGGAAAAGGGCCTGGATGAGGAAATGGCCAAGATGGCAGCCCTAAAAACCAGCGGTTTCGGAAACAAAGAGGGCACCGAACAGAAAGAGAACAAGAGCGGTTATTACAGAACCGCTCAGACCATGTTCCTCAATGATGCTGACATCGATGCGGTGGCCGATGTTCTTTATGAAGCTGCCATGGAGGCGAAAACGGCGAAGAACTTTGAAAAGGTGAAGGCGAAAGATCTTCAGGAAAAAGCTGCGGACAGGGGATTTCGCCCCATGGCGGTGGATATCGCTCTTTTCGGCCGCATGGTAACGAGCGAAGCTTTTGTCGATGTGGAAGCTGCATGCCAGTTCGCTCACGCAATCAGCACCCACAAGGTGGATCATGAATTCGATTACTACACCGCCATGGACGATCTGGAGAGGTCGTCCGATGATGACGCCGGAGCCGGAGCGGACATGATCGGCGACGTGGAGTTCAATTCCGCCTGCTACTATAAATATTTCAACGTCCATATCGAGGGGCTTGTGGACAATCTCACGGGCAGGGCTTTCCGGCGGGAAGTCCTGCCGGGTGCCGAAAAAGAGGCCAGGGCGACCGCAGCACGGGCGGTAAAGGCATTGATCGAAGCGGCATGCTCCGTCACCCCCAGCGGAAAACAGAATACTTTTGCGGCCCATCAGTGGCCGGGCCTTGTCTGGATAGAGATACGGGACGCCAATTTGCCCGTGAGCTATGCAAATGCCTTCTCCGTTCCCGTTAACCCTAAGCTGGGAGACGGAATTGAAAAGGAATCCGCAAAGCGGCTCAAAAAAGAGTGTGAAGACCTTACCAATATGTATTCCCTCAAGGCCGTCAAGCGGCTGTTTCTTTCGAAAGACAGGGAAATAAGAATATTGGATGTTGCTTCTTCAGAAAATCTGGAACAACTCCTCAAAGAAGTGGAGGAAGCGGTGATGGCCTGTGACTAGGCCGATCCTGCTGCTTCGCCTGGAAGGTCCCATGCAGTCCTGGGGCACCAGATCCCGCTGGGATGTCAGGGAAAGCGCAGCTGAACCGACAAAATCAGGGGTGATCGGTCTTATCGGCTGTGCTTTGGGGCTGAAGCGAAAAGACAAAACTCTTGAAATGCTGGATCATGAGGTCGAGTTTTCCGTTCGGATTGATCGGCCGGGCATCATGGCCACCGACTACCACACCGTGACAGGTTACCATCTGACGGCGGGCGGCCAGTATAAACACGGTGGAGGGACGGCTTCAACCCTTGCTACAGCCATGGAACATAGTGAGAGCACAATCATTTCGCCCCGGGATTATCTCCACGATGCCTCGTTTCTGGTTGCGTTATCGAGCGGGAGCGAAGAACTCCTCGGGCAGATTGCGGGAACGGTGCGGGAAAGCCCATGGCCTGGGAATCTGCAGTCGCCCTTTTGGCCGGTTTCCCTGGGGCGCAAGTCCTGCGTGCCTTCCCGCCCGCCCTTTGAACGGTTAGCCGAAGAATATGAAAATGCCGAAGACGCCTTTTCCCGGGAGCCATGGGTACCTCCCCTTTCTCCGAAATCCGCCGCGCGCCCTCCGAAAAAGCTTGTCGCCTGGGTGGAATCCAAGGAGGGTGAATATGAACGGCAGGACGCCCTTCGGCTCAACCAGATGAGGTTGTATGACTACAGGAGATGCAGAAGGATCGAAATTGACACGGGACCGCTCAAGATCCTTGAAAGGAGGATTTCATGAATCTGTACCTTTCGCGCATTCTGTTGAATCCCCGTTCGCGGAGGGCCATGAGCGAACTGCTTCATCCCTATGAAATGCACCGGACGCTGATGCGTGCCTTCCCCGACACTGGAAACAAAAATCCAGGCGATGCCAGGGAAGAATTCGGTGTTCTCTTTCGTACGGAAACCTCAGCGAAAGCGGACGGTACTGTCAAAATTTACGTTCAATCCTTGACCGAGCCGGACTGGTCTTTCCTCGACCGCATTGACGGCTACCTCGACAGTCGTGCGGGAGTTTCGTATGAATACAAGGATGTGATGCCGGTTCTCGACAAAATACGGAAAGGAAACCGCTTTGCCTTCCGGCTGAGGGCCAACCCGACAAAGAGAATCGGAAACAGGGAAGACCCCATGAAGGGGAAACGGGTGGAGCTGTTCCGGGAAGAAGAGCAGATTCAATGGCTTCTGAGGAAGTCGAACGAACGGGAAAAGGGTTTGCCCGGAGGATTTGCCCTCTTAATGGAAAAAGGAAATGACGGTCCATGCTGCCCGGTGAAAGTCCGTCCCGAGGGCAAAATGACCGGCCGCAGGGGCAAGGGGGAAGGAAAAAGCATGACCACTCATCTCTCTGTCCTCTTTGAAGGCTTGCTGGAGGTGACGGACGAAAGGGCTTTCCTTCAGACTGTTGTCCGGGGCATAGGCTCAGCCAAGGCTTTCGGCTTCGGTCTCCTCTCCCTGGCCCCGGCAAGTGTCTTGAGAAAGGAGTAATCCTCTTGAGGGTTCAGGACCTTCATGTGCTCCCGAAATTCCGGGACGGCTGGAGCTACCTTTACCTCGAACACTGCAAAGTCGACCAGGATGCCAGGGCCATTGCGGTTCACGATGCTGCCGGAAAAGTGCCTGTCCCCTGTGCGAACCTGGCTCTCCTGATGCTCGGTCCCGGCGTTTCCATCACCCATGCTGCGGTATCGGTGCTGGCGGATCATGGATGCCTTGTGGCCTGGTGCGGTGAACAGGGGGTGAGGTTTTACGCCCTCGGAATGGGTGAGACCCGCAGCGCGGCCAATTTATTGCACCACGCGCGCATATGGGCTGATGACAGCTGTCGTATGAACGTAATACGGAATATGTACCAGATGCGGTTTTCGGAAAAACTTGCCCCGGATTTGACACTCCAGCAAATTCGGGGCATGGAGGGGATCCGGGTCCGGGAAGCCTATGCCAAAGCTTCCCGGGAAACCGGCGTCCCCTGGACAGGGAGGAACTACAAAAGGGACAGCTGGGAAAATGCCGATCCTGTAAACAGGGCCCTGTCCACTGCTAATTCGTGCCTCTATGGAATTTGCCATGCGGCCATAGTATCAGCCGGATTCTCGCCGGCCCTTGGCTTCATTCACACCGGGAAAATGCTTTCGTTCGTGTATGATGTGGCGGATCTCTACAAAACGGAAGTGACCATACCCATAGCCTTCAAGGCGGCGGCGGAAGGAAAGGATAAGGGCCTTGAGCGCCTGGTGCGCATAGGGTGCAGGGATAGTTTTGTTGAATGCAGGCTGCTGGAAAAGATAATTCCTGACATCCAGTCAGCATTGATGGCACCCACAGAAGCGGGCCTTGACAAAAATATCTATGATCAGGATGCTGCTGCTCCTGGAGAGCTGTGGGATCCCGTCAGCGGAACGGTCGGTGGAGGACGCCTTCATTCCGTAGAGGAAACCGGCCCGGAGGCAGTCAATGATAGTTTTGATTCTTGAACGGGTATCCCCGTCGTTAAGAGGCGAACTGACCCGATGGTTCCTTGAACCCAAGGCAGGGGTATTTGTGGGGAGGACGCCGGCTTCAGTCCGTGACAGGCTTTGGGAAAAAGCGTGCAGCCAGGCTAAGGACGGGGGGTGCTTGATGATCCATTCAAGCAATACGGAACAAGGGTATAAAATCCGGAGTTGGGGCGAAACCTCACGATCGATTGAAGACTTCGAGGGGCTTTTTTTGGTAAGGGTCCCATAAACACTGCATTCTTTCAGTGTTGTCCCCACGCCCGTGGGGGTGAACCGGATTAACCAATTTAATATATGCGTGTATATCCGTTGTCCCCACGCCCGTGGGGGTGAACCGGCGTTCAGCCAAATGGGGATCTCCCTCCGCGAGTTGTCCCCACGCCCGTGGGGGTGAACCGAAAGTGCTGATTATCACCGATGAGATTGAACCGTTGTCCCCACGCCCGTGGGGGTGAACCGGTGAAATCGCAGGGAGTCCCCGCCAGTGCCCGGTTGTCCCCACGCCCGTGGGGGTGAACCGGATTAAACCAGAGTTTTTCTACATGCAGGAGAGTTGTCCCCACGCCCGTGGGGGTGAACCGTCAAGGGCTACGGCGATGGGGGAAGCATCTACGTTGTCCCCACGCCCGTGGGGGTGAACCGGAAGGAGAATACCGCATCAGCACACAGCATGCGTTGTCCCCACGCCCGTGGGGGTGAACCGAGCAGGGACAAACCTGAACCCCTGTACCGGGAGTTGTCCCCACGCCCGTGGGGGTGA